>DULG01000043.1 GCA_012840485.1 Clostridia bacterium
GAAGATTAAGAGCATTAAGTGAAATAGCAGCTCATGCTTTTGTAAAAGAATTTTATGATATATGGTAGGTGATGATAGTGAAATTATATGACGTAGTTGTTATTGGTGGTGGCGTATCAGGAACAGTTGCAGCAATAGCATCTGCAAGAAATGGAGCTCAAACTCTCATAATTGAACAATATGGATTTCCCGGCGGTTCCCTTACAAATATGGGCGTTGGTCCTATGATGACTTTTCATGCGGGCGATAGACAGGTTGTAAGAGGAATACCACAAGAGATAGTGGATAATCTTGTAAAAATAGGGGGAAGTCCTGGTCACGTAATAGATACAACTGGATTTGTAAGCACTGTAACACCCTTTGATGTAGAAATTATGAAATATGTTTTGGAGAAGATGCTAATAGACAGTGGTGTAGAAATACTGTATCACAGTTTTTTATCGAGTGTTGAGATGGATGGGAGTAAGATAAAATCAATTAAAATTGTGAACAAATCAGGGGAAATGACTATAAAAAGCAAAATTTATATAGATTCAACAGGAGATGCGGACCTTGCTATAAGATGTGGAGTCAATTATTTACTAGGAAGACCCCAGGATAACTTGACACAACCGATGACAATGAATGTCAGAATAGGCAATGTAGATATACAAAAAATAAAAGAATATATGTTAAATAATCCAGCTGAATTTAGAATGGTAGATAAAGAAAAAATCGTAAAAGCAGAAAGATTATCGGTAAACGGCTTTTATTCTATATTAAAAGAAGCAAGAAAAAAAGGAGAAATAAATTTTGAAAGAGATATGGTATTATTTTTTGAAACAAATACACCAGGTGAAGTTATAGTAAACATGACAAGGGTACAAAGGCTAAATGGTACAGATATAAAAGATTTAACTAAAGGTGAAATAATCGGCAGAAGCCAAGCCATTGAGTTGTTTAACTTTATGAAAAAAAGAATACCTGGTTTTGAAAATTGCATATTGATTTCAATAGGTCCGCAAATAGGAGTGAGAGAAACTAGAAAAATAGTTGGTGAATATATATTAACAGCTGAAGACCTTGTTTCAAACAAGCGTTTTGATGACTGTATTGCAAAAGGGGGTTACCCTGTTGATATACATTCTCCGGAGGGGGAAGACGTTGTTTATATGAAACTTAAAGAGGGAAGTGATTACGACATACCATATAGATGTTTGTATAGTAAAAAAGTAGATAATTTGCTTGTGTCAGGCAGATGTATATCATCTACCCATGAAGCAAATGCAGCAATAAGAGTTTCGCCAATTGCTATGGCAACGGGGCAAGCGGCAGGGACAGCAGCAAGTATAGCAGCAAAAGAAGATATAAAAGTTTGGAATGTTGATGTAGGGATTTTGAGAAATGTTTTATTAAAGCAGGGGGCATATGTTTAATAGCGAAGGTACATATTTAATATGTACCTTCGCTATTAATGTTTTATATATTTACCTGTTTGTTATTTTATTTTTAAAATATTACTTTAGACTTATAATTTTTAGATTTATTATCTTTCATTATTGCATAGAATATTATGATGGTTATATTGCCTGCCACAGTCTTGCTATCGCGCCATTTATGCATATTGTACACTGCTATTAATATTTAAAACTTGTACTTTTTCATTTGACGGTATATCAGCGACTTTTTCAATTTTTTATTATCAATCGTCTAAGCATTATTTTTTGACTTAAAATGGTAGAACATGCTTTATGCGGTCTTATTATTCTTCCAATTTTCTTGCAAAAACTAAATATCCTGTATGACCTATCATTAAGTCTTCAGGTCTTAGTCTTTGGGGATTTAATTTATATTTTCTTAGCATAATTTCACTGACTTCAAAGATGTAAAAACCTGTTTTTTCAAGGGTTTCTAAAGTTTCAGATACTTGATTGGTGGTAGGAACTAATATTCCTAGATGTCCTCCTGCTTTTAAAGATTTTTTTACTTCTTCTAAGATTTCCCATGGTTTTCTTACATCTAAGAAAAAGGCGTCCAAATCTCTTTCTTTAATTCCCTCATTTATAGATTTATTGTACATTATGACATTATCAAATTCTGAAAATTCACCAAGATTTTTTTGTGCTAGTTTATAAAATTCTTCTCTTTGCTCATAGGTATATACTCTTCCATAGGGTCCCACAAGGCGAGAGAGGTACACTGTAAAAGCTCCTGAGCCTGTTCCAGCTTCTCCTACTCTTTTACCCGGAAAAATATCCAGTCGCATTGATATGTAGGATCCTTCTTTTGGATATACAATTTGTGTTTGACGCTTTAAAGAATACATTATGTAGTCAAAAGTATCACATTCTAATATGTGATATTTTTCACCTTGAACTTCAAAACTTGTGCCAGGCTTTATTTTTGACAAAAACTCTGTGTCAGTTTGACCTTTTGGAAGGCCTATTTTAGCAGAAGAGGCAAGGTCAACTACTTTATTAAAATTATTTGTTCCTATTATTATCCGCTTTGTAGCAATGGATGACTTCATATTTTATTCCCCCTTGTTTTTATAAGGGTTTATACGTTTATATTATAACATATGCTTATAAATAGGTTAAAAAATATTTTCAAGGGTGGGTTTTTCATTTTGAGGTATGTATTTAAGTAGCATTTTTACAGTTTTAAGCTGTGCCATGCTTAAGTCTTTATTTTTTGTTTCAATATAACTTTTTAGTTTTTCCATGTTCATTTCAATTTCATCTATTTCTCTATGTTCAATTATCAATGCCCATTTTTTATCTATTTTCTTCCATTGCTTTTCTACTTTTTCAATATACTGTTTAGCTTTTTCCCAGTCACCTTTTTTTATATTTCCTTCTACAATTGATAATGTTTCATTTAAATTTTCTGAAGTTTTGTCTAAGTACCTTATCGTTACAACATCTAATATTATAATAAAAAGTAAAAGAAAAATTATAAGTGGTACTACATATTTCATATTTACCCTTCCTTTCTATAGACAGTTAGGACTTTGTTTGAGTCTAAAGAAGCAAATAGTACTTCTTTTACACTTTGTACATTCCACAATTTAAGTTGTTCATTTAACCATTCTAAATCTATTCCTGCTTTTTTTATATTCTGATGCATAATTCTTCCATCTATTATTATGGGGAAGGGTAATCCTTCGTATTGAGGAGTTAAATTTAAATCCTGAGGAGTTACGGGCTTTTTTTCACTTTTTGGTATTACACTTAGGCTGCCATTTGTTTCAAGTATTGCATATTCTATATCTGCTATATTAGGATAGCCTTTTACTCTCAATTCTTCTAAAAGGTCATTTACATTATAGCGCTCTTTTTGAAGTTGGGAAGTCAATATTTTTCCTTTTTCAATTAAAATTGTGGGGGTACCGCAGATTATTGCTCTTGCTCTTAAACTTTTCATTGACAAATACGACAAAAAAAGCTGTGAAGTTAATAAAGTTAAAATAGGGATGATACCCGCTACAAGTGGAATTCCTTTGTTTTGCATGGGGATTGCCACCAAATCTGCTATCATTATTGCTACAACTAATTCATAAGGTTGTAGTTGGCCAATTTGCTGTTTGCCAGAAATTCTCATAAATATTACAACTAAAGTATACAAAATCAGTGTGCGGAAAAATAGGATTAGCATAGTTTCACCCTTTCCAAGCTTTCATATATAGTATTGTTGGGGGGTTTTAAAAATATTCATTTGCATTTATTATATTAAATGGAAATAAACTTCGTTAAAGAATTTTTTGAAATGTAAAATTTTCAGTGGTAACGTTTTATAACAATTTATTATATAGTATGTAAATTTACAAACTGTTATAATATAGAGGAAGGACAAATAAAAAATAGGGGTTGAAGAGAGATGTATAAACTTCTTGTCACAGACGCTGATGGGAGCTTGTTAAATAATAATTCTGAGATCTCTGAGAAAAATAAAGAAGCGATCAAAGAGGTGATATCAAGGGGAGTCATTTTTACTATTGCGACAGGAAGGATGTTTTCCTCTATCTTGCCTTATGCTCTTGAACTAAATGTAAATGCTCCTGTTATTTCCTACAATGGCGCATTAATAAAAGATGTTTATACTAAAAAAGTATATTATTACAACCCAATTCCGACAGAAGACGCTATATTTGCAATAAGATTGTTAAAAGAAAGTGGGTATCATATAAATCTTTATATTGAGGATGAGCTATATGTAGAAGAAATCACTGAAAGAGTAGAATGGTATCTTTCTTTTAATAATGTTACTGTAAATGCGGTTGGAAATCTAGAGGATTTTCTGAGGAGTACAGGGAGTGGTACAGCTAAAATTTATGCATTAAATAATATAAAACATCCTATCACTATTGATGCAAATATCTACGATGAAATTTCTAAAAGATTGATGATTTCCACTTCTGGAGGAGGACATTTAGAAATTAATGCCAAAGGAGTAAGTAAGGGCAATGCATTAAAGACTCTTGCTAATATGTACAACATAAAAAGAGAGCAAGTAGTTGCAATCGGGGATAATTTGAATGACCTTTCAATGATAGAATATGCAGGGTTAGGAGTAGCTATGGGTAATGCACCTGATATAGTGAAGATAAAAGCGGATTTTACCACCTTGTCAAATGAAGAAGATGGGGTTGCACATGTTATAGATAAGTTTTTCATGAGTAAAAAAACAGTGGCTGTGTAGTAACGAATTTAAAAGACAAGGAATAAAATATATTACCGCATTGCGGTAATATATTTTATTATTTTGGGTGAGAAATATGGGAAGTGTTATTGTAAAAATTGAAATTGTCTTTGTCTTTTTTATTGGGATTTTATATATTTTTTTATCCTTTTTACCTGTATTTTCTGAAAAAATAAAAACCTTTGAAAGGGAAAGAAAGCCCCTCAAAAAAAATTCATGAAAATGAATGAAAAAAATTGAAAAATCTATTGACAAAATGCTTTTTAAAAAGTAAAATAGCATCAAACGAAAACGATTAATCTTAGGAGTGATGTACATGGGTGCAACGATAAAGGATGTGGCAAGGGAGGCAAAGGTTTCAATTGCTACAGTTTCCAGAGTTTTAAATAACAGTGCTGTTGTGACTGACGAGACAAGGCAGAGGGTGCTGGAAGCAATAAAAAAGACCGGATATAAACCCAATGCACTCGCAAGGAGCTTAAAAATTCAGAAAACCCATACTATAGGGCTTATAATACCCGATATTTCTAGCACTTTTTATCCAGAGGTAGTCAGGGGAATAGAAGATGTTGCTGCAATGTATAATTATAACATATTTTTATGCAACGCAGACCAAAAAGAAGAAAAAGAGATAAAATATATAGAAATATTGGGAGAAAAACAGGTAGATGGGATTATATTTATGGGAGATGTAGTAAGGGAGAGTGTTATACAGACATTTAATGAATTTGATATACCCATTGTGTTAGCGGGCACTCAAGACAAAGATAAAAGGTATCCTAGTGTCATGATTGATAATGAAAAAGCTGCCTATGATGCAGTGAAATATTTGATTTCTTTAGGGCATAAGAGAATAGGCATGATTTCTGGGCCTATGCAGGACCCTATTGGAGGAATTCAAAGGATCGAAGGTTATAAAAAGGCTTTAGAAGGTAATGGGATAAAATATGATCCTGAATTGGTAGTAGAAGGAGAATTTAGGACTAGAAAAGCTTATTTAGCCATGTTAAAACTTTTAGAACATAAAGTAGATGCAGTCTTTACTGCCTCAGACGATATGGCTGCAGCTGCTATAAATGCTATATTTGATTCAAATTTAAAAGTTCCAGAAGATATTCACGTAGTAGGTTTTGACAATACTTATATATCTACTATTTTTAGGCCTACAATCACCACAATACAGCAACCAGCTTATGATATAGGAGCTGTGAGCATGAGACTTTTGACTAAGCTTTTGGCAAAAGAGCCTATTGAAGAGATGCACGTCATCTTGCCTCATCAATTGATTGTAAGGGAATCTACAGGTTTTGGAGAAGAAAAATAGCCGATGAGGCTATTTTTTTTACCAATTGTTATGGTATACTGATGGTAGGAGGGAGTTTGTATGGAAAAGTTGTTGATCATAGATGATGAAGAAATGTTTGTAAAAGGATTAAAACTTTCTCTAGAAGAAGAAGGATTTGAAGTTGATGCTGCTTATGATGGGGAAGAAGGACTTGATAAAATTCGGATAGGAAATTATGACCTTGTGATCTTAGATATCATGCTGCCTAAACTGGATGGTTTTACTGTTTGCAGGGAAATAAGGACTTTTTCAAATATTCCTATTATAATGCTTACCGCCAGAGGGGACGATATTGACAAGATTGTAGGTATAGAAATAGGAGCAGACGATTATTTAGCAAAACCTTTCAATACAAGGGAGCTAATTGCAAGAATAAGGGCACTTCTTAGAAGAGCAGGGAATCCTTATACTAAGAGAAAAGATGAGATAAGAAGAGGAGACCTTTATATAAATATTCCTGAAAGAGCAGTTTACAAAAAAGGCAAAAGAATAGACTTAACCAACAAAGAATTTGACATTTTAGTTTTGCTAGCTTCTAATCCAGGGAAAATTTACACTAAAGATAAATTGTTGGATATGATATGGGGATTTGAGTTTTACGGTGATACAAATACTGTTACAGTCCATGTAAGAAAGTTGAGAGAAAAGATTGAAGATGACCCTGCCAACCCGCAGTACATCTTTACTAAATGGGGTGCAGGATACTATATGAAATAAAGGTGATAAAATGAGTCTGAGGTGGAAAATCTTTTCCTTATATTTCGTAATTTTAATAATTTCTCTAGCTTCTACAGGTCTTTATCTTTACGGCTATATCGAAAAAAGTTATTTGGACAATGTAAAAGTTAATAATTTAATGCAAGCTAATATGATTTCAAATTTTGTAGCCAGGTTTGTAGGAACTTCTTCCTCTTATCTAATTGAGCCTACCATCCTTGAATACGCGAAACAAATAAATTCTAGGATACTTTTTACTAATGTCAATGGGAAAGTATTAGTAGATTCTGCGCCTTCAAAGGAATTTGAAGGAAAGGTTATAAATAATTATAATGATGTAAAAGAAGCGTTGGCGGGAAAAGGGTCTACAAGTATTCATGACATAAATGGTGTAGGCTGGGCTATGTATACTGCTGTTCCTGTAATAGCTAAAAACAATATAGTTGGAGTTATACTTATTTCTTCTTCCATAGATAATGTGATAAACCTCTTAAATTCTATAAAATATCGAATGATATACACTTTTACAGGAATTGGAATTATAGTGAGTTTTTTAAGCCTATTAGTAGCCTCTTATATTACGAACCCTTTAAAGCGATTGACAGAAGCTACAAATATTTTATCTCAAGGTAAACTAGATTATAAAGTTGATGTAAAAAGTAGTGATGAGATTGGAAAATTAGCTAATGCATTTAATAAAATGAGTTTTAATTTGATGAAAATAGACGAGGAAAGAAAAAGATTTGTCTCAGATGCTTCCCATGAATTAAAAACGCCTTTGGCTTCAGTTAAAGCTTTAATAGAGTCTTTGATAAACAGCAAAAATCAAGATGTAAATTTTTATAAAGAGATATTGAAGGATGTAAATGGAGAAATAGATAGGATGACAAGGCTAGTAAATGATTTATTAGAATTGGCGAGGATGGATAGAATGAAGACAGCAAAAGTGAGAAGAAGTGAAATAAGTGAAATAATATTAGATGTAATAGATAGCCTCCTTCCTGTTGCAAAAACAAAAGACATAAATCTTGAATTTAAAGGGAAAAATGGTGTATTTGCAGAAGTAGATCCTGATAGGTTATATAGGATGGTATATAATATAGTAGAAAATGGAATAAAATATACTCATCATGGAGGGAATGTAATGGTGGGCTTAGAAGAAGATGAAGATAATATATATCTTACGATTTCAGATAGCGGGATAGGTATAAGTGAAGAAACACTTCCCAAAATCTTTGACCGTTTCGCAAGAGGAGATACTGCAAGGTCTAAAAAAAGTGGCGGTTTTGGATTAGGTCTTTCCATTGCTAAGGAAATAATAGATATGCATGAAGGAAAAATTTCAGTTGAAAGCAAAGTGGGAGAGGGAACTGTATTCAAAATTACTTTGCCTAAAACTAAAAAGAATTAACTTTTTTTAATAATTTTTTTATATTTATTTAATATCTGGTTGCAAAAAAAGTAGTATTATTAAGATAGAGAAAGGAAGGAGGGGGAAGGGTGAAAAAGATACCATTATTAATTGTAACTTTATTACTTGCTGCTGTAATATCGGGATGCACACAAAATCTTAATACTGCAGATGAAAATGCTCCCATAAATCCAAAACCTTTAATGCAGGGTATATCTCAGGATATGTCGAAAGAAGTATCCCTTTATTTTCTCAATGATAAAATGAACGGCTTAATTTTGGAAAGAAGACTTATCCCGAAAGATTCGGATGTGCTAAAACAAGTTATTTTAGAGATGATCAAAGGGCCTACTGATGAATATGCAAGACCTGTCTTTCCTAATGGTACAAAACTGCTCTCTGCAGAAATACAAGAAGGCACAGCTTTTATAAATTTGTCAAAAGAATTTTTGCAGGAAAGTGACAATGAGCAAATAGATAAGTTAAGAATTGCAGCTATTGTAAATGTATTGACAGATATTCCAGGAGTAAATAGTGTTCAGATTTTGATAGAAGGTAACAAAGTAAATACTATAGGAAAGTATAAAATAGGTTTGGAGCCTTTAAAAAGGAGTATATTAGTAGGAGAAGTTTATAACAACAGAGAAAGAGTAAAAAAACTACAGGAAAAAGCAGATTTTGGGAAAGAAACATGGCGATTTGACCCCATCCAGGTGGTTAGAATGGAAGGTGGAATAATAGGTTTAGGAAGTCAAGATGAGCTAACGCTAAAAGAGGAAAATAAGGGACTAGCAGATGTAGAAGTATTTCACGACAATAAGGTGTATAGTATACATTTGATTCAACCTCTTGGAGATGGAGATAATTATATCTGGGTCATTAGTAATGTAATAGCTGAATTTACTCCTATTCCTGATACAAATCCTTTAAAGGGTGAGTCATTTATTTATGGAAAAGTGACGGCTATTGATTACTTCCATAAAATTATTACAATTGAAAGAGAATATCAGGATGCCCAAGATTTAAGGAATGAAGCAGGGCCTGATATAAAAGTGTTGCCAACTGCTATTATTCATTTTCAAGCAAAGGTAAGGTACGACCTTGAAGGAGGAATTAAATATGCTGAAAGGGATGCCAGTTTTTCTGAGATAAAAGTGGGGGATGAATTAGGCATAGTGCTTACAAAAGATAAAGAAGCAAGAGCTGTAATTATTTTTGATAGAAGCTCTATTTCTTACGAACCCAATATAAAAGTAGCAGTTCCTGCTAAAAATGATGTAGTTTCAAATCCTTTTAAAGTAATAGGAAAAGCAAGAGTATTTGAAGGAGGCGTAAATATTAGACTGATTGACAGCAATGGCAATATTTTAAATGAAAGTTTTGTTCAAGCAACTGATTCAGCTCCTTCATGGGGAGATTTTGAAGCTATAATTTCCTACAAACCTTTAAAAGAGCCACAAAATGGAGTTCTTCAAGTTTTTTCTTTAAATGCTAAAGATGGATCTATACAAAACTTAGTTTCCATACCTATAAAGTTAAAATAAAAATTAAGAAGATTTTGAAGCGTAATAAATTCCATTTGCTATTATTTCTGCAATGTCGAAGACAAATCCCAATCTAGTTGAGTTTACCAATAATGAATCGTATACCTCTACAATACCTACTATAGATATATCCCCCACTGGAGGGAGTATTTTACCTACACCTTTCCCGGGATATAGGGGGGCTTTTTTTATTGCAATTTTGCCGATATTTTCTTTATCACCTAAAGAGGCATCTATAGCAATTATTTTGCTATGTGGATGCCTCTTTTTTATGTATTTTATATTTTCTTCTAAATTCATAGCGTGAACTGGAGATTTTAACGTGCCGTAAATGTAATAATTTGATGGCAAAGATTTTATCAGCAAATTTCCTACGATAGGACCCAGTGAGTCAGTTATAAATTTATCTGTTCCAATACATAAAAATACAGAATTAATATCTAAAAGGGGCTTTAAAAAACTAGATATGTAGTAAATAGCATTCGAATCGTCATATTTAAATTTTAGTTCTTCCATATATAAAATAGCCCCCTTTTTCGAAAACTTGAATTAAAAACGTTAGGATAAGCAAATAATATATAAAGAAATTAATAGAAAAGGATGGGGTAAAGTGAGGAGACTAAAATTATATGGATTATTGTTTACACTAATTTTTGTTTTCACTACTATATTTATGTTAAAACATAGGATTCAAGAACCACAAAAAGATGAAGAAATTAATACTTTTAACGGTACCTACTTTACAGATGAAATTTTAGGGAAGGAAGATATGGCAAATCAAAAAACCCCTGATAATCAAAAAACTTTTTCAGGGGATAAGGGGACAGAGGAAGAGGATAAAGGAATTTACGAGAAAGATAAGGTTTTCAAGGGGAAAATATTAGATAAGATGCTTGATGAAAATAGAAGGGAAAGTAATACTTTAAAAGCTACAGATAAAAATATGGAAGTGAATACAATAGTTACTCTAGAGAAAATTCTACAAGTGCAAAATCAGATAGAAGATGTGGAAAAAGATAAGATTATGGCTGCACTTTTAAAATTAGACCATAAAGAAATAGATGAGGTTATGAGTATAATTGAAAAAGGAGTAACCGAAGAGGACAGCCAAAAATTATTAGAAATATTAAAGAGGAAGCTTTCTCCTAAAGAAGTCGAATATTTAGTGGATGTGGCAAATAAATATTTTTCAAAAAATTAGCCCCTTCTGTTAGAAAGGGGTTAAATTTTTTATGCTTATCTATTTATAAGGTTTTTAAATTGATAATTTATTTCTTTTCCATTTACCATTACAGAAATAAATCTAAAATCATTATATATGTCATTAGAGGGACCATCCCAATCAGTTCCATAAGTTGTAATATACCTTATTTCATCATTTAAAATGGTATAAAATTTATTTTTGCTGTTGTAGATAATCCACACATTTTTGCCTGTATTTTTTCTAAATTCTTTTAAAGTGTCTTCAAATAAAGCAGCTTCCCTGGTGTCTTTAAAACCTTCTGTTCCTCCAATAGGTTTTGGCAACAGAATAAAGAGATTATCACTATTTATGTTTTTTAACTGTTCCTTAAACCATAACCATTGGCTTTCATCAGGATTTAACAAACTTCCATTTCGGTTATTGAGTACAATAAAAGTCGAATTATTGTAATCCCGCCTTTCATAGTTATTACTAGTGATTATATAGTCAGTGTTCAGATTTTGTAACAATCTATCGTTGATATCTCCTAAAAATATCGCCAGATGGTACTCCTTATTGGCTATTTCAGCAGCTTTCAAGGAAATTTGCAATTTTAGTAGCGTTTTATATTTTGTATCGCCAAATATCATAAATTTAAAAGAATCAAATGTGTTTTCTACAGCTGCTTCTTTATTGTAAGGGTCTATTTCTTCGAATGATGGCAATTTTGGGAGCACATTGGTATCGAATTCTGAACCGTTTCCTATCTGAACAGGCAAGATTCCTTTTTCTCCCAGTACTTGGGCAACGAGTGCACCGCTTATATCAAAATTGGAAGAAAAAAATGTGCAGTTTTTGTCTACAAAACCTACATTATTATAAGTATTCCACTCAATGTCTTGTGGTTCTATTAAAGATCTATAGCCTTTTATATTTTTGCCAATAACTTTCACAGAAATAGATTTGTTTTTGTCAATGAATATGCTTGAAGGGCTAAATTGTATTTCTACAGGTTTGTCAAGAGAATTTATCTTGATGCTTCCAGTGGCATTACCTAATCTTGCAGTTATAATGCCTTCTCCTGTACTAGTAGGCATAAAAGTATTGCCATTAAATATGCCAGTAATTCCACTTATAGAAAAAGAGACTTCCTCTGGATTAATTTTAATTGGATTATAATCTTCATCATATCCTTTAACAGAGATTGTTCTATGAAACCCTTGAAAAATGTTGGTATCTGATACTTCTAATTTTAAGCCGTATAAATTTCCTATAGGGGCATTATTAAATATTCCTATTCCATTTGCCACATTTCTCTCATAACCTTCAGGAGGATAATTTGCAAGTTTAGCTTCTGTCTCTCCCAAAGGTCTTATTGCCATTTGTGTTGATCCACCCCCATCTAAATTTAAAGCATCGTAGACACCTAAAGATATCATTAGATTTGCCATTTCTGTTTGTGTCATTCCTCTATATGAAGAACCGTCAACAGTGGCTATTATTAAATATCTCTTATCTTGAGTATAGCCTATAGATGTTCGGGCTGTATAACCTTTTATTTCATGAGTAAAAGGTGCAATTTTTCCACCTTTTACAAGGACTGTACCGCCACTGACGGCCATCTTAATATCTTGAAAAGAAGGTGTTGTATTTACATCTTTTTGTATTATGTCCCCCGGCTTTAAAGTAAGCAAATTATCTCCTACATAACCTGAACCGGCAAGTACATAACCGCCCTGTGGTATTTCAACAGGAGGTTGTCCTTGCCTTACTTCCAGCACTCTGTCATTTTCATCCACAACTACCTCTACTAGCTGAGGTACATTTTCATTTGCTCCTGGAGAGGTAATAAACCAGTCTTTTGTATACATTACCAGATATTCAAAAGTATTACTTATTTTATTTATCGCGGCGAGAGTTAACTTTGTGCCATTTGGAAGAGTGATAGACATATCTTTTGACCAATATTCTATAAAAGGTACTCCATTTATATTAATATAGAAAGTAGCTAATTTTCCCCCTTCTGAAGGGTCTGTGATTAACTTTCCTTCTTTTACTGTTGCTCCTACAGGGAAACCTGTTTTGGTATCAAAAAAATCTCCATTCACAGCAGCTACAGCCCAGTAAGAATTTGCCATCTCCCGCACGGTCATTCTATTTTTTATGCCATTGGGGTTAAAAATTGTTAATATGTCAGTATATTTATCCGACAAATCCACTTTTAATACATTTATGTTTATCCATCCTTCAGAAGTAAAATAAATTATGTTTTTATGTATTACTCCCCCGCTCAGATTTTGGGTAAATTCTTTTATATCAATGATTGTATATGCGTAACCATTGACATTTTGCAAAGGAAAAATTAAAAAAGACATAATAATAGCGACAACTAAAGATATGACCTTTTTATACTTCAATTATACCCCTCCTCTTTTGATTGGGCCTTTTAGTTACCTTTTCTTGTATAGGTTAATTGTACTATCGTTTTATTACAGTTATGTTACATAAAGATAAAAATTTAGTTAATTTATTTATAATCTTTGATTTTTAGAGGAAAATCATTTAAAATATAACGCATTCTTTTAAAAATCAAAGATTATTGGGGATAAATCGCGAAAACAGTGATTTTTAGCCTTTTATGCCTATTGTGAAATTTTATTTTTTTTATTATAATCTATATCGTCACTGATGTCGGGATGTAGCGCAGTTGGTAGCGCACGTGCTTTGGGAGCATGGGGTCGGGGGTTCAAGTCCCTCCATCCCGACCATTTTGGTCGTATAGCTCAGCTGGGAGAGCACCTGCCTTACAAGCAGGGGGTCATAGGTTCAAGTCCTATTGCGACCACCATTTGCAAAACTAAATTGTTGTGGAGGGATACCCAAGTGGCTAAAGGGGGCAGACTGTAAATCTGTTGGCTGACGCCTTCGATGGTTCGAATCCATCTCCCTCCACCATTTTAAAAGAAGACCAAAAGGTCTTTTTTATTTTTTGTTGACATCATAAAAATGTATAGTATAAAATTATGATATAATATGTGTAATATGAGGTAAATTCTACTCTCCAATGTTTAAACCACTGTGGGAAAATATAATAATGGAAATAAAAGGATGTTTGTTTTAACGAAGTTAAATAAGTAGATAGCATTAAATACAATAAAATAAAATTTTAGGGGGTTAAGTTAGATGAAAGATAAAATTTTTATTGTTCCTGAGCCCAAAAGAATAGATCTCAAAAATAAATGGTTTCCTTTTGATGGTTTTCAAAATTTTCCTTCTTTTCTTTTAAAGGAATTTAATATCCCTGAAGGAAGTTGGAAAATAAGAAAAATAGAAAAAGATGGTACAGGGATAAGGATAAAAGAAGGAGAAATAGAGATGTGGGGGGAGGAAAATATATGTTATGCAACTATAATTCAAATTTTAAAAGAAAACAATAACCTCCTTCCAGAAGTTGAAATAGAGGAGAAATTTCATTTTTCTTTTAGAGGATACCATTTGGATATTGCAAGGGGTGGAGTACCAACTTTAAATACTTTTAAGAAAATTCTTCGCTGGCTTTTTCTTCTTAAATACAATTATTTTGCCATATATTTTGAAGACCTTTTTCCTTGGAGGAAATATCCTCAAATTGGAAAATTAAGGGGGAGATTAGAAGAGGAAGAATTAAAAGAGATCATTTACTATGGGAGAAGTCTGGGCATAGAGGTCTTTCCTTCTCTTGAACTTTGCGGACACATGGAAAATATCTTGGTTCTTTCTGATTTTTCAAGGTTTAGTGAATGGCATAGACCTCAAGAGGGGTGTCTTGATGTTTCTAATAAAGAGGCAAGAGAATTTGCCTATGAACTTCTTGATGATGTTATTAAATTTTTTCCTTCTACGTATATTCACATTGGTGGAGATGAAACCTGGGCTCTTGGTAGAGGAAGGAGTCTTGATAAGACGGGAGTTTTTGAGGGACCACAACTTTTTGAAATGCATCACAAAAACTTGATCAATATGGTAAAAGAAAGTGGGAAAGTTCCTATAGTTTGGGGAGACATGATGACGGGGATGTATTTAAGGAAGGAAGAAAAGGAAAAATGGAGAGCAGTTCTTGAAAGTGATATATGGGAGGAAACAATAGTAGCCAATTGGGATTATACGAATCTTTCGGAAGAGCATTTTGAAAGCAAGATAAATCTTTTTGGGAAAAGGAAAGAAAAAGAGATCGCATGTCCCGGAGTTTCTAACTGGAATAGATATTATCCAAATTTCGAGATAGCACTTGGAAACATAAGGAATTTTCTTAGACCTGCAAGAAAAGAAAAACTCCCTGGCTTTTTACTTACTTCTTGGGGAGATGACGGGGCAGAATGCCTTTACTCTTTTCTGGATCCTTTAATTTTAGCTAATATGGAGATAGCAGAAGGAAGTGGTAATTGGGAAGAAAAATGGCTTGCACTTTCTGGGGAAAAAAGGGAAGTGCTAGAGGCAAGAAAAATGTTGGGAGAGAGTATTTTTTCTGAAACTATCAAACATGTATTTTTAGGGACTCAGACCTATAGATACTATTTAGAAATATTAAAAGATAAGGTAAAAGAGAGAAAAAGTACGGGAAATTTATGGGCTGATTATTATTCAAAAATGATAGAAAATTTGGCAAATAAAGAACTACTTCTTTATAAATATGGAGAAATATTAGAAAAAGTTTCAGATATAAATCTCCCTGAAGATTTGGAATTAATGAGGGATATGTTGAGAATTGGAATTAAAAGATTAAAAGGAACGTTGAATTTCTTGGATTTTATTGAATTTGGGAATAAATATGCAAGGCTTTGGCTTTCTGAGAGAAAAAGAGAAAATTTAGAAGTTGTTATTTCAAAAATTTTTGGCACTGGAGGAAGAGCAGATTTGAAGATTTTTTAAGATAAGTGAGGGGATAAATTTCCTCCCCTCTAATTTTTGTATACAGATTTGGACATAATGTGTAAACAAAGTCATATTTAAAAAGTTGCTGCTTTTATGCGTAAAGAGCATTGCGGAAGTAGCGACAACGGCTTGGTTTGTCATACTGAGCAGAGCCCTGAGGCGAAGCGTAACGAAGCCCTGAGTCTAAGTGAAACGAAGCCCTGAGCAAAGCGACGGGTGAAAAGTGTCTGCGAAGGATCTCGACTTGACTTGGCAAAAAAGTAGAGTATAATAATATTTAGTACAGAAAATTATTGTTTATTAATAAGAATTTTATGAGGAGGAATCATTTATGAAAGAAATGACAAAGAGAAATTTATTGGATGCCTATGCGGGAGAGAGCCAAGCTCATATGAGGTACCAAATTTTTGCTGATGCAGCTGAAAAAGAAGGTAAACCTAATATTGCAAAACTTTTCCGCGCTATTTCCTATGCTGAATTGGTGCACGCTACAAATCATTACAAGACTCTTGGAGAGGTCGGGAACACAATAGCAAATCTAGAAAAGGCTATAGAAGGAGAAACCTTTGAAGTCGAAGAGATGTATCCAGCTTATAATGCTGTTGCAGAACTTCAAGAGGAATCAGGGGCCAAAAAAAGCATACATTATGCTATAGAAGCGGAAAAAATACATGCAAAATTGTATTCTGATGCAAAAGAGGCAGCTTTAAAAGGCGAAGATATTAAAATATCAAAAGTTTACATATGTCCTGTTTGCGGATATACCTCTGTTGATGTATTGCCAGAAAAATGTCCTGTATGTGGAGTTCCTGGAGAAAAATTTGTAGCATTTTAAATATAATTTTTTAAAGAAAAGAGCATGTTTTGGCATGCTCTTTTTTGATGCAAAAATATTTGACATAGTAGTTAAAATGTGCTATAGTAGACATCAGAAAATTTAATAACATGCTCTTATCAAGAGAGGTGGAGGGAAAGAGCCCGATGAAACCCAGCAACCTGTCCTATAGGACAAGGTGCTAATTCTCTCAGAAGCATGCTTCTGAAAGATGAGGGTATGTGCCTCTTCTTTGAGAAGGGGTTTTATTTTGTTTATAAGGAGGAAAAGAAGAAATGCGCAAATTGTTTACATCTGAATCGGTCACTGAAGGGCATCCTGATAAAATTTGTGATCAAATTTCTGATGCTATATTAGATGAAATTTTGCGGAAAGACCCTTATGCCAGAGTTGCTTGTGAGACTGCTGTGACTACCGGTTTAGTTTTAGTAATGGGTGAGATTACTACAGAGTGTTATGTAGACATTCCAAAAGTTGTAAGAAAGGTAGTAGAAGAAATTGGCTATACGAGGGCAAAATTCGGTTTTGATGCCGATACTTGTGCAGTTATCACTTCTATTGATGAGCAATCCCCAGATATTGCACTTGGTGTAAATAAAGCTTTAGAAGCTAAAAGAGGAGAGCTCTCAGATTCAGAGATTGAAGCTATTGGTGCAGGAGATCAGGGATTAATGTTTGGGTTTGCTTGCGATGAGACAGAGGAATTAATGCCAATGCCTATAATGTTAGCTCACAAATTAGCAAGAAGGTTGGCTGAAGTCAGGAAAAATGCTACACTTAGCTATTTAAGGCCTGATGGTAAGACACAGGTGACAGTAGAGTATGAAGATGACAAACCTGTGAGGGTAGATTCTATTGTAGTATCAGCTCAACATGCACCTGACATTGACCATGATACGATTGAAAGAGATATTATTGAACATGTAATAAAACCCATAATTCCCGAAAATATGATAGATGATAAGACTAAAATTTTTGTAAATCCCACAGGAAGGTTTGTAATTGGTGGACCTCAAGGTGACAGCGGACTTACAGGAAGAAAAATTATTGTAGACACATATGGCGGATATGCAAGGCACGGGGGCGGGGCTTTTTCAGGAAAAGACCCAACAAAAGTTGACAGGTCTGCAAGTTATGCGGCAAGATATGTGGCAAAAAATATCGTTGCAGCAGGATTAGCAAAGAAATGTGAAGTACAATTAGCCTATGCAATAGGTGTTGCAACACCTCTTGAAATAGGTATCGATACTTTTGGGACAGGTAAGATACCAGATGAAAAAATTTCAGATATAGTAAAACAAGTCTTCGATTTGAGACCCGCAGCTATAATTAGGGATTTAGATTTAAGAAGGC
Source organism: Clostridia bacterium (assembly GCA_012840485.1). GTDB lineage: Bacteria > Bacillota > Thermoanaerobacteria > Thermoanaerobacterales > Thermoanaerobacteraceae > Thermoanaerobacter. Next base: position 17,980 of record DULG01000043.1, read on the forward strand.
CTATTTACAGGCAAGTTGCAACATATGGCCACTTTGGTAGGCATGACCTGGACCTTTCATGGGAAAAGACAGATAAGATTGATATATTGAGAAAATTAGCAGGAATATAATTTGTAAGCCCGGGGACATCCCCGGGCTTATGGCATCTTTATATATCTTTTTAAATGCCATAGAATTTATGTTTTATGAACGCTTCGCTATTTTAATTATATCATAAAAATTGAAAAAAAGAAACTTTAATTTACACTGAATATAAGGTAAAATTAAATAAAGGAAAGAACTAAGACGGGAGAATCGGCTATGATTGACATAGAAGGTGTAGTTGAAGAAATAATTTTTAGAAATGAACAAAATGGTTATACAGTCTTAGAATTAAGTGCCAATGGTTTGGTGATAACTGCTGTTGGCAATATGCCTTATGTAAACATTGGAGAGAGAATCAAAATTGAAGGTGAATGGGTAGAACATCCTGATTATGGTGAGCAAATTAGGGTTTTAAATTATGAAACCTTGGCTCCCACCACCTTAGAAGGAATAGAAAAGTTTTTATCTTCTGGCTTAATTCCTGGAATAGGTCCTATTACAGCAAGAAAAATTGTAAAAAAGTTTGGCGTTGATTCTTTGAATATAATTGAAACTGCACCAGAAAGATTAAAAGAAATAAAAGGTCTAAGCGATGAGAAGATAAAAAGAATTTGTGAAGCTTATGAAATGCAAAAGGGAATCAAAGAAGTGATGGTATTTTTGCAGAGTTTTGGTATTTCTACTTATATGGCGATAAAGATTTATAAAGAATATGGCAATAATGCCATTGAGGTTATTAAGCAAAACCCCTACAGGTTATCTGACGATATCTTCGGAATAGGATTTAAAACTGCGGACAAAATAGCAGAAAATTTGGGCGTTGATCCTCATTCTTTATATCGTATTTCTTCTGGCACTCGATATGTCTTAATGCAATATGCGGCAAATGGCCATACTTATGTGCCAAAAGAGCTATTAAAAAAAGAAGCAGCAAATTTATTAGATGTCAGCGAAGAAGAAGTAGAGGATTCCTTTGTACTTTTAGTCCAAAATGAAAAAATACACATTGAGAATTTCGAAGATGGTACAGTAGGAATTTATTATATACCTTATTATATGGCTGAATTGCATACTGCAGAGAGATTATTTAATATGACAGTAATGGAGACTGAAAATTTGAATTTAAATGTGCAAAAAGAAATTAAAAACTTTGAAAGAGAAACAGGGATTTCATTGGCAGAAAATCAAAAGCTAGCTGTAGAAGAAGCGATAAAAAATTCTGTTGTTGTAATAACAGGAGGACCAGGGACAGGGAAAACTACGATAATAAATTGTATAATTCGAATTTTTGAGAAAGCCGGTAAAAGGGTTGCTCTTGCAGCGCCTACAGGAAGAGCTGCCAAAAGAATTACAGAAGCTACTGGCAGAAAGGCAAAGACCATTCACAGGCTTTTAGAGTACACTTATACGGAAGAAGAAGGGAAAGGTTTCAATAAAAATGAAAAGGACCCATTAAGATATGAGGTAATAATAGTGGATGAGGTTTCAATGGTGGATATATTGCTTATGAATGCTCTATTAAAAGCTATACCTATAGGAGCAAAGCTGATTTTAGTAGGGGATGCTGACCAACTTCCATCTGTTGGAGCGGGAAATGTCCTAAGAGATATAATAGACAGTGGCATAGTAAAAGTGATACGGTTAAAAGAAATTTTTAGACAACAAAAGCAGAGTTTGATAGTGGTAAATGCTCACAAGATAAATGATGGAGAATATCCTGTCTGTAATGATAAAAATGGTGATTTCTTTTTTATAAATGCTGCCACGCAAGAAGATATACTAAAAATTATCTTAGACCTTGTTACAAATAGACTTCCCAAAGCCTATGGATTTCATCCTGTTAACGATATTCAGGTACTTACGCCGATGAGAAAAGGAATAATCGGAGTTCACAATTTAAATTTGGAACTTCAAAAAGTTTTAAATCCCCATAGCAAAAACAAACCTGAAAAAGTTTTAAAAGAATTCACTTTTAGAGTAGGGGATAAAGTGATGCAAATAAAGAATAATTACAAGATAAAATGGAAAAAAGGTGATGAAGAAGGGGAAGGAGTCTTTAATGGAGATATTGGGATAATCCAGTCAATAGACGAAGAATTACAGGAATTAACTGTATATTTTGATGATGAAAAATTTGTCACTTATGACTTTTCTGATTTAGATGAATTGAATTTGTCCTATGCTATAACAGTACACAAGAGCCAAGGAAGTGAATTTCCTGTTATCATAATGCCTGTCACTTATGGCCCCCCTATGCTACTGACCAGAAATCTCTTGTACACTGCTGTAACCAGGGCAAAAAAATTGGTGATTTTGATAGGACAAGAAAAATATTTAAAATTCATGATTGACAATAATAGAATTTCAAAAAGATATTCTGGCCTTCTTTCAAGACTTAAAAAAGCCCTTTTATATGTTCACTGATTTTGCTAATTAATAGAAAAGTGTGAAATTTTATTAATTTTAATTTAATAATGCCGATATAAAATGTGAGAAATAAACAAGATTAATGAGGGATAAAGATGATTTTTTTAGACCTTTTATTTCCTCCAAAAACAACTTGTATTATTTGCAAGGCTTCTATAAAGACAGGCTATTTATGCGATAAATGCAAAAGTTCATTGAAGTTGATTGAGGGGAATAGATGCAACATTTGCGGTAAATCAATAGATCATGAAGGAATATGCTCTGATTGTTTAGAACATTGTCATGAATTTAAACAAAATATAAGTCCCTTTGAATACGATGGTGTTGTAAAAGACTTGATAGGGAGGTTTAAGTATTTTAAAGAGAGGGAATTAGCATCTTTCTTTGCAGAATATATGGCTGATACGGTTAAAAAGATGAACTGGCCCATAGATGTAATAATACCTGTTCCTCTTCACAAAATAAGACTCGATGAAAGAGGTTATAATCAGGCAGAGCTTTTGGCAAGAGAACTTTCTTATCGATTAAATATTTTTATGTCCAAAGCATTGAGAAGGGTGCGGAATACGACAACACAAACGGCTTTGCACAAAGAAGAGAGGATAGAAAACGTAAAGGGTGCTTTTAAAGTGACTTACAAAGATACTATTGTTGGGAAAAATGCGCTACTGGTAGACGACGTGTTGACAACAGGTGCTACTTTGGACGAGTGTGCCAAAGTCTTAAAAGAAAATGGGGCAAAAGATGTATATGTGGTTACTATAGCAACTGGCAAAAATATGTGATGGGGAGTTTGAAGTATCAAAAAGGGGATGAAAAGAAATGGAAATAAGAAATTGTAAAAGGTGCGGAAAGCTTTACACGTATACAGGAATTGATTTATGTCCAAAGTGTTATAGACAGGATGAAGAAGATTTTATGAAAGTGCGGGATTATTTAGATGCTCACCCTTCAGCTACTATGCTGGAAATATCTCAAAACACTCAGGTTTCTACAAAAAAAATAATGGACTTTTTAAAAGAAGGGCGACTTATTTTAAGCTCAACTAATATCAATATAGGTTTAAAATGCGAAAGATGTGGTAAACCAATACTCACAGGTAGATTTTGCGAAGAGTGCAGGACTAAATTGTCAAGGGAGTTAATGAAGGGGTATTTGGTTCAACCGGAGGATAAAGGAGAAGAAACAAAAAAAGGAGAAAGACTATATGTATATGAAAACAAAGAGAATAAAAAATAATTTTTTATTAAACTTTTCAGTTATTAAGTCGATATTACTAATAGCACGGGGGTGTTAAAAATGAAAATTTATAATAATAACATGGAAAAAATACCGGCGATATATCGCACTAATGGAGTGGAGAAAATTATCAATAAAAAGTCTGAAATAAGAGATAAAGTGGAAATATCTAAAGAAGCAACTAAGCTAGCGCAAAGTTTCAATGAATTTGAAAAAATAAAGAGTCAAAAAATTGAAAACATAAAAGAGATGCTCAATACAGGAACTTACAATGTGAAGGCGGAAGATGTGGCAGATGTCATACTTAAAGGTATATTGCTGAATAAAAAAATTTAAAAAGGATGTGCTGGTTATGGCAGATGGCCATATGCTTGTAGAAGTATTAAGAGGAGAAACAGAAATTTATCGAGTTTTGCTAGATTTGGCTATAAAAAAAACCGATATAATAATTGCAGGACAAATAAAAGAATTAGATGAAATATTGCAAATGGAAAAACAATTAATAAAGCACCTTATGGATTTAGAAGAACAGAGAGAAGAGATATTAGGAAATATTGATAAACAAGGTAGAATGACTCTTAATGATCTTATGGAAATTGTATCTTTAGAAGAAGCAGAAAATTTAAAAAGTATCAAACACAATCTCAGCCTCATTTTAGAAGAACTTGAAGAAAGGAATAAATTAAACACGGCTTTGATTGAACAAGCATTAGAATATGTAAATTATTCTATTAATGTTATTTCAACTGTATTGGAAAGTGATGGAGGAATATACGGTGATAAAGGAAGTATAAAAAAACCTTTAAATTTGATTGATAAAAAGGCATAGGAGGATTATGCAATGTCTATTTTTCAAGGTATAGAAATAGCAAAAACGGGATTGTTTGTAAGCCAGAAAGCCTTAGATGTAACTGGTCACAATATTGCCAACGCCAATACTTCCGGTTATACTCGTCAAGTAGTAGATATGGCTTCAATTGCTCCACCTACTACTTTTAGCAGGTATGACCAGTGGGGTAAGGCTATAGGTGAAGGAGTAAAAATACAGGATATACGACAAATAAGAGATCAATTCTTAGATAATCAATTTAGGAGGGAAAACAAATTTTTAGGTGAATGGGAAACAAAAGCGCAAGTTTTAGCTGCTGTTGAAGATATATTTAACGAACCTTCGGATAGCGGAATAAATACAGTGCTTAATGACTTTTTTAATTCCCTTCAAGAATTATCCAAGAATCCAGAAAGTTTGACGGCAAGAGCGGAAGTTAGAGAACGGGCTATTGCCCTTGCTAACACCTTTAATTCTGTGTATCAGCATCTTTTTGACAAATTAAATGAATTAAACTCAACCATTCAGAGTAGAATTGCCGAAATAAATTCCTATGCCAATAGAATTAGTAAATTGAACAATGAGATATACAGGTTTGAACTTACAGGGCAGACAGCTAATGACTTAAGAGACCAAAGAAATCTTCTTGTCGATCAGCTTTCAAAACTAGTAAATATTACTACTTATGAGGATTCTAATGGCAACTTTAGGATTGACATAGGAGGACAAGCTTTGGTTGATGGAGCTACTGCTTTTACTATGGGTATTGATAACGTGGGGAATGTCGTGTGGGGTTTAACAGGTTCTCCTGTAAATCCTTCAAGTGGGATATTAAAAGGTCTTTTAGACATGAGAGATGGAGATGGCACTAATGGAGTAAAAGGAATACCATATTATATGAATGAATGGAATAAACTATCTTTTAATATTGCAAAAGAGATAAACTCTGTGCATAAAGCAGGTTACGGTCTTGATAGGTCCCATAACATTCCCTTATTTGCCGATTTTGGAGATAATTATGATTCAACAGTTCCATATGCTCGACTGATTAATGTAAGTCAGGAAATATTGGGTGCAAATGGTCTTCAAAAGATAGCTGCAGCTTCTACTCCTGATACTTTACCGGGAGACAACACTAATGCTTTGCGACTTATTGTATTAAGAGATATTCCAATTGAAGAATTGGATGGGGCTACATTTGATGAGTTTGCAAGGTCTTTAATATCTAATCTGGGGGTGGATGCAGAACAAGCAAATTTAATGCAAAAAAATCAGGAGATAATGGTAAAGCAAATTGACTTAAACAGGCAATCAGTTTCCGGTGTTTCCTTAGATGAAGAAATGACAAATATGTTAAAATTTCAAAAATCTTATGCTGCTTGTGCTCGCGTTATAACTGCAATGGATGAACTAATAGATACACTTATAAACCGTATGGGTGTAGTAGGAAGGTAGGTGTAAAAAAATGAGAGTTACAGATAACATGCTTATAACGAATTTTCTCAACAACTATAATAATAATCTACTGCGATTACAAAAAAATCAAGATATGCTATCTTCAGGGAAACGAATGTCAAGGCCTTCTGATGACCCAGTTGCAGTAGCTACAAGCTTGCGTATTCGAACAGATATGGCAAGAAATGATGCTTATACAAAAAATGCTGATGATGCAAAATCTTGGCTAGAGATTACTGATTCTGCTTTAAGCCAGTTAAGTGAGTTATTGCAAAAAACTAGAGAATTAGCTGTTGAAGGTGCTAATGGAACTTTGACTGCAGAGGATATGCAAAAAATAGCTAACGAAATAGTTCAATTGAAAGCTCAAATGGTACAGGTCGGAAATACTCAATACAATGGGAGATATATATTTGCAGGTTTTAAAACTACAACAAAGCCTTTTAGTGAGGCCAGCAATTCTTATAGCGGTGATGATGGACTTATAGAATTTGAAGTAGGGGCAGGGGCAAACAAAATAGCTGTGAATGCGACAGGAGATAGAGTTTTTAATGTAGATTCAACAGGAACTTCTCAACTCCTTACTATGATGGATAATCTAAAAAATGCATTAGAATCAGGAGACCACCAAACTGTAAGCAATTTAATTGCTGAGATAGATGGGCAATTGGAAAATGTATTAGCAGTGAGAGCAGAAGTTGGTGCAAAATCTAATAGGCTTGACCTCATACAAAATAGACTACAAAATGATAATTACAATTTTACAGCATTGCTTTCCAAAAATGAAGATGCAGATTTGGCACAGGTTATTACAAATCTCAAAATGGATGAAAATATATATAGAGCTTCTTTGGCAGTAGGCGCAAGAATAATGCAACCTAGTTTAATTGACTTTTTAAGATAATTACTTTTTACTTTTGTCCTTCTGAGATATGTGAGGCATATGCCATTCCGAGTGACTACGAAATTTAAATTACTATGGGTGATATAATGAACATAGTGATACATCAAACCTTTGGCAGGATAGGTATAGAAACCACTCCTGCCCAAATTTCTATAGAAAGCCCAAAAGCAGACCTCGAAATAAAGCAAATACCTGCAAAAATGGAAATAGACCAAAAACTTCCGCAAGTGCATATAGACCAATATCAGTGCTTTTATGAATCAGGGCTTAAAAGCATTTTTGACCTTGTCCATGATGAAGCACAAAAAAGCAAACAAATAGCTCTTGAGGCAATAGGGAAAATTGCTGAAGATGGAGATACACTTGCATCAATAGAAAACCATCAAGATGCAATTGTAAAATTAAGTGAAGAAGCGCTGATTCAGGATATAGACTTCAATGTTGACCTCATGCCAAAGTCACGACCCAAAATATGGTTTGAGGGATATTTAAACATAAATTGGGAATTAGGCGGTGCAGAAATAAAAGCAATACCACATAAGCCTCAAATATCCGCAATACCAGGCCATATAAACATTTACATGAGACAATATCCTTCAATAAAAATAGAATATTTGGGAAACAATTTTGATAAAACGGTTTAGCTTTTATTGTTTTCCTGTTTTCCGTGTCATCCTGAGAAGAGGAATGCACTCCGAAGAATCCCAGACACTCTCTCTTATGTCATTCTGAGGAGTGCGAAGAACTTCGAAGAGTCCCAGACCTTCTTTCTCGTGTCATTCTGAGACATGCGGAGCATGTCGAAGAATCCTGGACCAGAGAGGAATACCTATAAAACCCGAATATGAAAGTGAGGAACTGATTATGCAAATAAATACAAAAAACTTTGGCATCATAGAATACAATCCTGAAGACGTAATTTACTTTGAAGAAGGAATACCAGGTTTTGAAGACTTACACAATTTTTTAATAATTACTGACAACAATGAAGACATGCCTTTTAAATGGCTTCAAGCAATTGATAATACAAATATAGCCTTTGTAGTTATTGACCCTAAAGTTTTTAAGCCTAATTATACCTTTGAAATTGATGAAGAATTAATACAAGCTCTTCAAATAGAGGATGTGAACCACCTTCTCATATACGTAATTGTAGTAATCCCCGATGAAATAGAAAAAATGACAGCAAACCTAAAAGCCCCTATAATTATAAATGCTAAAAATAACAAAGGCAAACAAGTTATTCTTGAAAACGAAGAATACTTAATAAAGCATCCAATATTGGAGGAACTCAAAAATGCTTATTCTAACGCGTAAAGTAGGTCAATCCATAATTATAGGGGAGGATATAGAAATTAAAATATTAGAAATTGTTGATGGCCAAATAAAATTGGGGATTACTGCGCCAAAAAATATATCTGTTTTAAGAAAAGAGCTTATAGAAATCAAAGATGAAAACTTAAAAGCTGCATCTGTAAACAAAGAGGTTTTGAGCAAATTAGAAAATTTTATTAAAAAACGCTAAAGTAAATCAAAAATATCTCGATATATATAGTGAAAACAAAAGATGAAGCAGTTGGCCAACTGTGAGTCTTAAATTTGAAATCATGGCAGGGATGCCAAATAAAAAATTCAAGGAGGAAGGATTTTATGATAATCAACCACAACTTAAGTGCGCTAAACGCATGGAGAGCACTTTCAATCAACACTGCTAATACACAAAAGGCGTTAGAGAAACTTTCATCAGGTTACAGAATCAACAGAGCTGGTGACGATGCAGCAGGTCTTGCAATTTCAGAAAAAATGAGAGCACAGATTACTGGCCTTAACCAGGCTCAAAGGAATGCACAAGATGGTATTTCGTTAATTCAAACAGCAGAAGGTGCCTTAAATGAAACACATGCAATACTTCAAAGAATGAGAGAGCTTGTAGTACAGGCTGGTAATGGAACAAATAGTGCGACTGATTTAGAAAATATAGGAAAAGAAATAAAGGCTTTGCAAGATGAAATTGATAGAATAGCGAAGCAAACGCAGTTCAATACTAAAAATTTGTTAGATGGTACTATAACAAGTCTTACCTTCCAAATTGGTGCAAATAGTGATCAGGTAATTGGCTTAACTTTAACAAAAATGGATACAGCAAGTTTAACTGTTGATAGTACTAGTGTGAGTGTGACAACAAGTACAGACGCAGCCTCTGTATCAACTATGCTAGGCCTTATTGATAGTGCAATAAATGCTGTATCTGGACAAAGAGGTGCTTTTGGTGCTTTACAAAATCGTCTTGAGCACACAATCAATAATCTTGGTACAGCAGCAGAAAACTTAACAGCTGCAGAATCGCGTATAAGAGATGTAGATATGGCAAAAGAAATGATGGAATTCACAAAAGACAACATCCTCCAGCAAGCAGCTACTGCAATGCTTGAGAGAATGGCTGCATAAGCTATTTCTCACAGGCGTCCTGAGGAGCAATTCTCAGGATTACCACCGGGTGAATTGCTGGAAAAGCCTTAGAGCCCTTTATACCACAGCATAGCTGGAAACAGCAGGTGCGATGGTTTGAAAAATAAAGGGATTGGCCAATCAGCAGCCAAGCTCCTGTACCGAAAGGTTGGAGAAGGTTCAACGATCAGGACATACCGCCTAAGGGCACAAGCCTATGGCGATGAAGTCCGTAGGGTTAAAGGATTTAACCCGAAGTGCCCGGCTCCTATCAGATAACTACTGATAGGATGAAGATATGATCTATTCGGTATCCGAAAGGAACCGGCCTGGAAGAGCTCAGGCAAATCAACAACCACAAACAGTATTGCAATTACTCAGATAACACTAAAGGGAGGCTTTGCCTCCCTCAAATCATATTTTTGGCTTTTAAGTCTCTTATTTTCCATACTATACCCCAATACGTTCTATTTAACTTATTAGCAATTTCTTTATCTGAGAAACCTCTTCTTTTAAAGTCAATAATTTTGTCTATTTCATCATTTGTATACGAAAGAAATTTCTGGCTATAAAAATTACTTAAATTTACTCTTTTGTCATTTTTGCTTTCTTCAAAGATTCTTTTCTCAATATTCCATTTATAATCCATTCCATAATCTACATTCATATTGTTCTTGACAAAAGTGTTCTCTATAATAAGCATTTCTGCTTCGTGGTGCATATGACAAATTTCCATCACCTAAAATACTACCGACAATTATATTTAATTGATAATTGGTTGGATGTAAATCTGGAATACTCGAGAGATATTTAGTTTCTTTTGCTTTTAAAAGGAATTCATGCTGTTTTTTCATATACTCTTTACTTTTTCTGATATTATATTTTGATGCCAATCTTCTGACTGATTGCTCAGATATACCAAGATACTTTGCTAAAACTTTATTGTCTGTACTGGGATAAAATTTTTGCAAATATTCTAATTTGTCCATGAAATTATCAGTCCTTCAGATTATTCTTGCTTTAATTATAACATAAAAAGCAAAATGTTATGAAATTTTAATTTTACATTATCTTTTTGTAATAAAAAGAATTAAAAGAAAAAATACAATAGTAAAATGAAGGATATAAAAATGACTTTGCTGCCGAAAAAATAATCAAAAAATTTTTGTGATTGTCGATGTGGTTTACAAAAAGGTATTTGCTATCAAAATCTTATAGTAAAAATAACAATAGGAAAAAGTAAATAAAGAAATTTCTTTGAGGTTCTTAAATATTTAAAGTGCAGAGGTACAATATTTGCTTAACTTTTATCAAAATCTGTCGATATGTTTAAGTAGTTAATTATGTATTAATGTACTAGAACATCTGTTGCTTGCTGGAAATATCTTAAACTCCAATATTCTATAAATTAAATAAATATATAATAAGTGGTATGTATTAAAAAATAAATAATGGGGAGTGAAAGTATTGTTTGGTACATATATTGGAAATAACAGGGTGCTTGTTTCTACAAAATGGGGTGGGATGTTATTAGTTAATGCTAGTGATTTAAGCTTAACGCCAACTCTGATTATTAATGGAATTTACGATGTTGGATTAACAAATTATCTAATAAAAAATATCAAAAATGGAGATACAGTTGTTGATATAGGAGCAAATATAGGATATTTCACTGTTCTTATGGGTTATTTGGTAGGTAATGATGGAAAAGTTATCTCATATGAGGCTAATCCCAATCTTATTCCTTTAATACAAGATAATATTTCTATGAATTATATAGGGAATAGAGTTAAAATATATAATAAGGCAATATATTCGGATTTTAAAAAGTTATCTTTTTATATAACAGATAAATTTATGGGGAATTCTTCATTGCATAAGCACGACGATGGATATTTAAATAAATACAAAGGAGATTCAATAAAAGAAATTCAAGTTGATGCGGAACCTTTAGATGCAATTTACGATAATATTGACAAAATAACTTTCTTGAAAATTGATATAGAAGGTGGTGAATATCATGCCTTAAAAGGCATGGAAAAACTATTAGCATCAGGAAAAATTGAGACTTTAAGTTTTGAGCTTAATAAAGGAATGTTACAAGATGATTGGAATTTATTATATGAATTTTTAAAAATACATAACGAAATGCACTATTATATATTAAATAATAATGGAGATATTATATCAATATCTCTTGATGATATTTTTATACATGATGAAATACCTAATGTTATTATAAAAATAAAAATATGAAAAGGGGATAATATTTTATGAATATTTTGTTAACTACTTTTTGGGAATATCCTCATGTAGGAGGAGTTTCATCTTATATTACGACATTAAAAAACGGCTTTGAATCGACGGGAAATAATGTCTACGTTTTATCATATAATAATGTTAAGGAACAAATAGGTGAACAATATACTTTAATATCACTTATTGAAAATTTTAAAGTACTATTTTCCAGCTTGGTCAAGGAAATTTCTCTAAAAAATGATATAGATATAATAGTTTGCAATGATGTAATAGCATTATTAGCTTCAAAACAAGCACAGGTGAATATTCCATGTTTACTTACAGTACATGGATATTTAGCCGATGAATATATTGAATCAAACTTAGTAGCAAAAGGAAGTATAGAAGATAAATATTTAAGGTCAGTTGAAGAAATTGCGTATAAAATAAGCGATAACATTATTACAGTTGGAGAAAGAGTAAAAAAATATATAAATAAGATAGCACAAAGAGATGTATTTGTTATAAATAACTTTGTTGATATAAACAAATTTAAGGCTATTGAAATTAATAAACTTGATAATAAATTTACTATTTTATTCTCTGGTAGACTTACTAAACAAAAGGGTGTATTTTTTTTAATTAAAGCAATGGAATTGTTGATTAATGAGTTTAATAATATAGAACTCATTATTATTGGCAGTGGTAAGGATTATCATACATTAAATAATTATGTTAAGGACAAAAATCTGGGTAATTATATTAAGTTTGGAGGAATTATTGACAATGAATTTATGCCAGAGATGTACAATAAAAGTGATGTAGTAGTAATTCCATCTATTAAATTAGATAATGTGGAAGAATCATTTGGAATTGTAACAATTGAAGCAATGGCTTGCGGAAAAACTGTTATTGCATCTGATATAGGAGGATTACGAGAGATAATAGTAGATGGGTATAATGGCTTTTTAGTCCCAGATAAAAATCCGGAAGCAATTGCTGAGAAAATAAAGTATCTTATATTAAATCCTAAAATATTAAAAGAAATAGGACAAAATGCAAGGAAAACCGTTGAAGAGAAGTTTTCGACAGAAATTGCAATAAAAAAATATTATGATGTTTATAAAAAAACAATAGAGAAATATTATGAGCTTAGACAATGGCCGTTTATTATAAAAAATTCTGCTACCAATATTAATAATAAAGTGGGTATATTAAACGAAGAAGAAAAAAAACTAATTGAAATCAATACTTTAATTATTGATGGAAAATACAAAGATGCAATCAACTCAATAAATTATATAAGCAATAACTTAATAAACAGTAAATATAGTAAATATAGCAATATAATAAATTATATGAAAGCTATTTGTTTTACAAAAATTGGTGATTTAGATAATGCTTTTAATTATATAAGTATGATAAATTCCATAAACAATGACAAATATAGATTGCTTTATGGAGATATATTGCTTTTAAAAAATAAGTATTCGGAAGCGTTCGAGCAGTATAAAAAAATAGAAGATGATAAGTTAAAAAAAATAAGATTATCACTATGCGAATTTGTGTCAAAAGGTTATATAAAATTAAAAAATCATGCTGATTTAATTAGTAAATGTAGTAATATATTTAAAGAAAATAACTATAAATTAAATATTACTTACCTCCCAATTGTAAATGGTGTCACAGGTGGGATGAGAATAATTTATGAACAAATAAATAGATTAATAGAAAGAGGACATAATGTAGAGGCAATAAGTTATTATGGTAATCCTGATTGGTTTGATTTGAAATTAAATGTAAAAAAAATTAGTTTAGGTGAGAAAGTCGAGAAATATATAAGTAATACGGATGCTATTGTCTATACATTTTGGAATCAATGGTATGAGATAAATAATTTGGATAATACATTATTTTTGATTCAAGGCGATGAATTTCTCTTTGATGATAATAAATTAGATACATCATTAAGAGAAACAGTTACAAATAGTTATATTTATTCAGAGAGCAAATTTTTAGCAGTATCAAGATTTTTAAAGGAAACAATACAGGAAAAATATAATAGAAATTGTACAGTTATAAAAAACGCCATTGATACGGAAAAGTTTTATTGCAATTCAGAAATTAAACAAGGGGATAAGATAAGAATAATTATTGTAGGGAATGCAATGCTTAAATTTAAAGGATTTGATGATATATTAAAAGCATTTAACATAGTGAAAGATAAAGGTTATGATTTTGAGGTAATATGGATTACACAATCACAACCAGAAATAAATCTCGAAAAATATATTAGAGTTTATGTAAATCCTCCACAAGAGAAAATTCCTGAGCTTTATAGAGAAGCTGACATATATGTAGCTGGCTCATATTACGAAGCGTGTCCATTACCACCGCTGGAAGCGATGGCTTCAGGGTGTGCTGTAGTTACGACAAATAGTGGTGGTGTAACTGAATATGCAAAAGATGGTTATAATTGTCTGATGGTAAACCCAGGAGATTTTTATGGTTTAGCAGAGAAGATAATACAGCTTATAAAGGATAAAGACTTAAGAAAGAAATTAGTAAAGAATGGTTTAGAGACAGTTAAAGAATTTACATGGAATAAAGCAATAGATGTACTCGAAGATACTTTAATAGAAAATTATTTAGATGTTAAACCTATTAAATCTTCTCAATTTACACTAAATACCCTTTCTCTCTGTCTTATTACAAAAGACGAAGAGAAAAACATAGCCCGTTGTATAAACAGTGTTAAAGACATTGTAGATGAAATAGTTGTTGTTGATACAGGTTCAAAGGATAAAACTGTTGAAATTGCAAAAAATTTTGGTGCAAAAGTAATCCCTGTAAAGTGGGAGGATGACTTTAGTAAAGCGAGAAATATAGCGATAGAAAATGCCACCGGTGATTGGATATTATTCCTTGATGCTGATGAAGAGATTAAAAAAGAAGATGTTGATAAAATAAGGCCTTTACTTAATGATGATACAGTTGAAACGTATATATTTAAATTTGTGAATTATACAGGGGCTAATTTAGGAAGTGGTATTACAGAAGTTCATTATAATTATCGTTTGTTTAGAAATAATGGTAAGCTTAAATATATTTATCCTGTGCATGAAAATTTAAAAAATGTTGAAGAGAATCGTTCACCTATAGCTAAGAAAGTAGACGTTACTATCTTACATTATGGTTATTTATCAAATATAAGAGCAGAAAAAAATAAAACTGAAAGATATATTAAACTTATTTCTAAATATCTGGAGAAACATCCTGATGATAAATTTCAACATGGCAATTTAGCGGTAGAGTATTATCATTTAGGGGATTATAATAAAGCATTAAAACATTTATTAATAGCTGTAAAAGGTATGGATGTGAATTCATATAGTGCCACAAGGTTGTTGCGATATTTGATAAATACGTATATAGCCTTAAAAGATTATAATACTGCATTGAGAATTATACATGATGCGAAAGATTATTATATTGATGTACCGGATTTCAAATTTCTTGAAGGCATGTTATACATGGACCAAAAAAGATATGAAAAAGCCATAGAGATGTTTAATGAATGCGTTTCTATAGGAGAATATGATGGAATGTTCATTACAATGAGGGGCACAGGAAGTTATCGTGCAAGATACATGATAGCTGTTTGCAATGAAAAGTTAAATCGGTTAAATGATGCAGTGAAGGAATGCATAGAAATTTTAAAAGAGAATCCTAACTATCAAGAAGTTTTTATAAGACTTTTTGATTTACTGATAAAAAATGAGAAACCTGAAGATGTTTATGACTTCTTTAATAAATATGTGGACATTACTTCTCCTTTAAACAATGCAATAATGGCAAAACTTTATATAAACGTAGGTTTGTTTGAATTTGCGAAAAAGTATCTTGATAACATAAATATAGATATAGAAGGTTTAAATGCTTTAAAAGGAATTGTATATATGGGGCTTAGATATTATGAAAAAGCACTAAATCATTTTGATATGGAATATGGCAAAGCAAAAGAAGAAGCGAATTATTATAAAGCTTTATGTTATATAATATTGAATCAAATTGATAAAACAAAAGATGTTCTCTGGGAAATTTCAGATTCATCTGATAAAAAGTTATATATGACCATTATTGGAGAAATGAAATCAAAGTTTGATGAAGTGAGAGATAGCTATTTCAATTTACTAGACTTGCTAATCAAGTTGCAAGAATTTGATTTATACAATAAAGTATTAGGACTATATGTAAACAGATTTACAAGGGAAGATTATGAAAAGTACGGTCAACTTATGATAAAGTACGGATTAGAAGATTTAGCAATTGAGGCTTATATAAAAGCAGCTGATTTAAACACGCAAAATCCTGAGGTATATAGATATCTTGCTGAAAGAACATTAGGACAGGGTATGTATGATGAAGCCTTGTCATTGGCAGCGAATGCTTTTAATATTGATAGAATGGATATAGATAATTATGCGTTAATATACAAGATATACAAAACTATAGGAAATCATGAGGAAGCTGAAAAAATTGACAGAATAATAAAAGAGATATATCCAGAGATAAGTCTCAAGGATAGGGCATCCTTATAATTATTCCTTAAGAGAGGTCAATCCTCTCTTTTATTTTTTTGAGATAGTGTCAAGATACTGTAGGATTTTTTTAAGACAACCCCTGAAACTTAGTTAATTTCAGCCTTCAACTTATCATGCTTTTTATATAACTTGTGCATATTTTAATGCTCTTAAAACCCTATATA
>DULG01000044.1 GCA_012840485.1 Clostridia bacterium
ATTAAATAACAACTCATTGCAATTGAACAGAAAATATGCTATCATATATTATAGTTTTAATTCCTTTTGCGCCCGTAGCTCAATTGGATAGAGCGTTTGACTACGGATCAAAAGGCTGGGGGTTCGAGTCCCTCCGGGCGCACCATTTTGAGAGATTTGATATTTTGAGTTGCAAACATTAATCCAGACAAGGAAATATTT
Organism: Clostridia bacterium; assembly: GCA_012840485.1. Lineage (GTDB taxonomy): Bacteria > Bacillota > Thermoanaerobacteria > Thermoanaerobacterales > Thermoanaerobacteraceae > Thermoanaerobacter. The sequence goes on from DULG01000044.1 coordinate 202, forward strand.
CTTGTGTCTGGATTTTTTTAATTTTGGTTCTCTATCAGATGTTGAAGTAAATATTTTCTATATACCTACTTTTCCATAGAAGATTATAAAACAGATTTATATTTTATATAGTTTTTCTAACGGTAAACTTCTAAAAACATTAGATACTCAAGATTTTTTTAAAGTTTAAAGAAACTACTTAAGAAAAAAATCATATGTAAAGGCTTTTTAAAAATTAAGGTTGAAATATTTAGAAAAATGTTATATAATTATAACATAAAGTTATAATTATATAACATTAGGAGGGATTGTATGAAAAAATTTTTTTGGATGCTAGGTTTTCTAGGTTTCCTTGGATTTTTAGGTTTTTTTAAATCTCCTGTGTATTTTGTCTTTTTTGCATTCTTTTCTCATTTTTTTACCAGTCGATATATTAACGTTTTACAAGATGAGAGATTGCAAAACAGTATGGCAAAAGCTCATTCGATTAGTTTTACTATAACTAGTTTTTTGCTATCACTTATGTTAATAATGCTGCTATTTGATGTAACTTATGATATTTTCAAAGCTACATTTTGTATTATTTATTCCTTAAATTTTATTATAGATTCGTACTTAATTTACAAATTAGATACTATGGGGGAATAGAATGGCTAAACTAATTTCAAATCTAAAAAAATATAGATTGCTTAATAACTTAACACAGGAGGAATTAGCTGAAAAAGTTAAAGTTAGAAGGGAAACAATAATTCATTTAGAGGCAGGTAGATATAATCCATCTCTTAAACTTGCCCTTAATCTTGCAAAGGTTTTAAATGTTAAAGTTGAAGATTTGTTTAGTTTTGAAGAGGAAGATTAAGAAGATAGAAAAAATATTAGTTAAATCGCGATGTGTTGTTAATATAAAAAGCTAAAAAGCAAAAATAGAGCAACCATATAATAAAATGGCGGAGAAGGAGGGACTCGAACCCTCGCGCCGGGTTATCCCCGACCTACAGTCTTAGCAGGACCGCCCCTTCACCATCTTGGGTACTTCTCCACAATTGGTTGCTCATAAAAACATTATTAACTTTTCTGGCGGAGAGGGTGGGATTCGAACCCACGGCTCCACAAAGGAGTCACTGGTTTTCAAGACCAGCTCCTTAAACCACTCGGACACCTCTCCCAGCTGGGACGTTATAAAGTATATCATACCCCAGCTTTATTGTCAATATCCTCAAATAGTATAATAATGGAAAATATCATTCGCTTTTCTTTATTACATCTACCCTCATGTATAGCCTTAAAACTTCTGGTATCACAACAGAACCATCTTCTTGTTGGTAATTTTCTAATATCGCGGCAAAAGTCCTTCCTACAGCAACTCCAGAACCATTTAGAGTGTGGACATATTGGGCTTTCCCGCCATCCTTAGGTCTATATTTTATATTGGCTCTTCTTGCCTGGAAGTCTTCACAATTGCTACAAGAGGATATCTCCACATACCTTCCATAGCTTGGCATCCACACTTCTAAATCATATTTTTTAGAAGCAGTAAAACCTAAATCTCCTGTGCATATTTCTACTACTCGATAAGGAAGTCCTAATGCTTGCAATACTTCTTCAGCATCTTTAGTCATCTTTTCTAACTCTTCATATGACTTATCTGGTTCAGTAAATTTTACAAGTTCTACTTTATTAAACTGGTGCTGTCTTATAAGGCCTCTAGTATCTCTTCCTGCAGCACCTGCCTCCTGTCTAAAACAAGCACTATAAGCACAGTGATATATAGGAAGCTTGTCTCCCTCTATTATTGTATCTCTATACATATTGGTAACAGGAACTTCTGCCGTAGGTATCAAGAAATAATCCGTGTCATATACCTTAAAGGCATCCTCTTCAAACTTCGGAAGCTGGCCTGTCCCAAACATGCTTCTTCTATGTACCATAAAGGGAGGAAACACTTCAGTATAGCCATGTTTTTCAATATGTAAATCTAACATAAAGTTTATAAGCGCTCTTTCTAGTCGTGCCCCCACACCTTTATAAAAAGTAAATCTAGAACCTGTAACTCTTGCAGCCGCTTCAAAATCTAATATACCTAATTCTTCCCCTATTTCCCAATGAGGTTTTGGTTCAAAGTCAAATTTCCTCGGTTCTCCCCATCTCCTTATTTCAACATTATCTTCATCACTATCGCCAATTGGAACACTCTCATGAGGTATATTAGGGATTGTCCATAAAATTCGCTCTAATTCTTCTTCTACTTCTTTTACCTCTTGTTCCATTTCTTTAATCTTATCCGATAATTCTTTCATTTCAGCGATTAATTCGCTTGCATCTTTGCCTTCTCTCTTTAGCTTTGCAATATTATCTGACTCTACATTTCTGCGGTTTTTTAGTGCTTCTAACTCTACTAGCATTTGTCTTCTCTTTTCATCCAATTCTAAAAATTTATCTATGTCTGCCTTCTCTCCTTTAAGCTCTATAGCCCTTCTCACAGCTTCAGGATTGCTCCTTATCCTCTTTACATCCAGCATCTTACTGCACCTCCCTAAAAAATAATTTCCCGTCCTTTTAAGGGACGGGAATGCCGTGTTGCCACCCTTTTTTGGCTTTAATAAGCCCTCCACATGATTTAACGGTCGCCCGAAGGTCATTACACCTTAGCTCCAGGATGGAATTCATAAGTAAAACTTACTGGTTCGCACCCACCACCAGCTCTCTTAAAAGTTTTTACTTACTACTTGTCCCTTCATTGCCTACTATATTAGTTTTTAAATTATTATACTACTTTATTAAAGCATTTTCAATAATTATTTCCCGCACATGCATCCAATTCTATCAGGAGGCCATATCCTAAAAACTATTTTACCCAAAATTTGGTCTTTTGATACATACTTGTGCTGCCAAAATCTACTGTCCATTGATTCATTTCTATTGTCTCCTAACATGAAATAATGATCAGGAGGTACTATATATGGTCCAAAATTTCCTTTCATAGATTCTCTCACATAAGGTTCTTTCACCACTTCTCCATTTCGAATTAATTGTCCATTCTTTATTTCGATTACATCTCCCCCAATGCCAATAACTCTTTTAACAAAATTAACCTTGGGGTCGTCAGGAAAGCGAAATACTACAATATCACCCCTTTTGATGGGTTCAAATCTGTAAATGAACTTGTTTACAATAAATTTATCGTTTAAGTGAATGGTATTTAACATCGAACCTGTAGGTACATCCACCAATTCAAAAACATATGTCCTTATGAAAAGTGCAATTACAAAAGCAAGAGCTATAGTAAAGATCCAGCTTAATATTTCTTTTTGTAGATTTTTGCTCATATTTTACTCTCCTCACTTAAAAGTACAGTGATATTATAGCATAAACTTCAAACAAATTCTAATTTTTTTGTCCTCTTTGTATATTTTTCTAATATATGTCAATAATAACATTAGAAAAAGGATTGGGGGAAATGTAAAATGAAAGAAATAGAATATCTTTTGGACCTAGCGGAAATAAAAGATACCGAGTACAAAAATTTATTAGCTTTACTTTCTCTCATAGATTTGCTAGTAGAAAAAGGAATTATAACTCGCCATGAGCTCGCTCAAAAATCAAAAGAAATTTCAAAAATAAAAACCGCCCTTTATTAAAAAAATCCGTTACAGCGGATTTTTTTATTATACTATAAAAACCTTATCGATAGACTTTAATCATTTCTCATATTATAATAAATAGAAAGGAGGTCTAAAACAGTGAATAATTTTTTCTTAAAATACAGTAATGTAATAAAAAAGATCTTACTCATTATTTTCATTCTTATAATATTTTACTTAATTATATTCAAAATTATTCCTTTTCTTATGCCTTTTGTGGTAGCTTTGATTTTTGCGATAATAATTGACCCAGGAGTAAATTTCTTAGAAAAAAAGCTTAAAGTGCCACGAGGATTGGCTTCTTTTCTATTGCTTTTGCTTTTGATTGCAATAATCACTTCTCTCATTGCTTTAGCAATTTCACAACTAGTATATGAACTTAGCAGTTTAGCAGAAATGGTTCCTAATTTTGCACCCTCATTGAATAATTATGTATCAAATTTAATTGATAAAGTAAAAAATTATTACATAACTTTGCCTCCTAATGTAACTTCTTTTATTGAAGGAGAAATTCAAACCGTCATAGACACTCTTTCTGTATTCGCTAAAAATATTGCGGGATGGCTTTTATCCTTAGCTACAAAATTGCCAAATTTCTTCTTTATGACTTTAATATCTCTAGTATCTGCATTCTTTATGAGCAAAGACAAATACGAAATATTAAATTTTATAAGTCGTCAATTTCCCTCCCATTGGTCAACCCATGCAAAAAATATTCAAATTGACCTTTGGAAAACAGCGTTTGGTTATCTTAAAGCTACTCTTATAGTATTATTTATAAACTTTTTAGAAGCATCTATAGGGCTTGCAATTATAGGAATTAAGTATTACATACTGTTAGGCCTTTTAATAAGCTTTGCAGACCTTTTGCCAGCTTTAGGCTCCGGCTTTGTGCTAATCCCCTGGGCAGTTTATCACATAATTATGAAAAATTATATGCTGGGCATATACCTTTTAATCTTATATGGTTTTATAACCGTTGTAAGGCAAATGGTAGAGCCAAAAATATTAGGAGTCACTATAGGACTCCATCCTTTAGTGGTACTTTTATCCATGTTTATAGGAGCAAAGCTGTTTGGCTTTGTAGGTCTTATAATGGGACCTGTATTTGTAGTAATTTTTAAGGCTTTACAAAAAGCAGAGATTATACCTCCCTGGAAGTAAAATAAAAGGCTATAAGCCCTTTATTTTATCCAATAGTATTTTCTACAGTTCCACCTGCAGGAATAAATGGAAGCACCATTTCGTTTTTATCTATAATGCATTCTATCATAAAAGGTCTATCTTCACTGTAGGCTTTTTTAAGGGCTTCTTCAAAGTCTTCTTTTGTAGTAACTCTAATGCCTTCTACTCCAAAGTCACTTGCAAGCTTAGCAAAATTTAAATTTGCATTTAAATCTGTCTGAGAAAATCTCTTTTCATATAAAAGATTTTGCCACTGTCTCACCATTCCTAAAGTTTGGTTGTTAAGTAACACTGTTATGACTGGGATGTTGTACACAGCAGCTGTCTCTAAAGCGTGTATATTCATTCTCAAGCTTCCATCCCCTGCAATATTTACAACCCTTTTGTCAGGTTTTCCCACTTGCGCTCCAATAGAAGCTGGAAGGCCAAACCCCATTGTCCCTAACCCCCCTGATGTGACAAAGGTTCTTGGACTTTTAAATTTATAAAACTGTGCCGCCCACATTTGATTTTGCCCAACTTCTGTAGCTATTATAAGGTCATCTTTTGATAGCTCTTGTATTTTCTCTACTATCCACTGGGGTCTTAAGACCCCATCATTTTTATACCTCAAACTGTGCTTTCGTCTTAATTCTTCAATTTCTCTTAGCCACTCTTCCCTTTCTATTGAAGGCATTTTGTTTATCAAAAGTTTTAAAACCTCTTTTACTTTGCCAATTACTCCTACTTCGATTTCTACATTTTTGCCTAACTCTGCAGCATCAATATCGATGTGTATAAACTTGGCATTGGGAGCAAGTCCTCCTGCTTTACCAGCAACTCTGTCACTAAACCTTGTTCCTATCGCTATAACAAGGTCTGACCTGTACACAGCCAAATTTGCAAACCTGCTTCCATGCATCCCTATGAGTCCCAATGACAGTGGATGGTCTTCAGGAAAGGAGCCTAATCCCATCAGGGAATTAGCAACAGGAATATGGTTTTTTTCTGCAAATTCCACAAGTTCTTCAGAAGCTTCACCCCAGATTACTCCCCCACCTGCAAAGATTACTGGCTTTTTGCTTTCTAAAATTAATTCTACAGTTTTATCCAATTCTTTTTCTGAAACCAGAGTTTTTATCCCATTTTTTATACTTATTTCTCCCTCTTTTACATACTCTATATCAGCATTTTGTATATCTTTTGGGATATCTACTAAAACAGGACCTGGCCTTCCGCTTTTGGCAATTGCAAAAGCCTGTCTTATGGTATCTACCAGTTTGTCAGGAGACTTTACAATAAAGTTGTGTTTAGTTATAGGCATTGTAATTCCTGTTATGTCCACCTCTTGAAAAGCATCTTTCCCTATGAGATTTGTAGGAACCTGCCCTGTTATAGCCACAACAGGTACAGAATCCATATAAGCATTGGCTATACCTGTCACGAGATTTGTAGACCCAGGTCCTGAAGTAGCAAAACATACACCAACTCTACCTGTTGCCCTTGCATAGCCATCAGCCATATGAGCTGCCATTTGTTCATGGGTCGCTAAAATATGCCTTATGTCAGAATCATAGAGAGCATCATAAATGGGAATAACCGCTCCTCCCGGTATCCCAAAAATAGTGTCAACACCCATTTCTTTTAAAACTTCTATCACCACTTGTGCCCCTTTTAACTTCATATGCCTCCCTCCTTAAACACCGCCCCTGTATTTGCAGAGGTTACCTGTCTTGCATATCTTGCCATATAACCTTTCTTTATCTTTGGTTCAGGTTTAACCCAATTTTCCATCCTCTTCTTAATTTCTTCCTCTGTCAATTTTACATTTATTTTTCTCGCAGGTATGTCAATTTCAATAATATCTCCATCTTGAATTATCGCAATTTCTCCTCCTTCCATAGCCTCTGGAGAAACGTGACCAATGGAGGCACCTCTCGTCGCTCCTGAAAATCTACCATCGGTTATCAAAGCTACATCCTTATCAAGCCCCATTCCTGCAAGAGCTGAGGTAGGACTTAACATTTCTCTCATTCCCGGTCCACCCTTTGGCCCTTCGTATCTTATTACGACTACATCTCCTTTTTGTATTTTTCCTCCATATATTGCAGCTATGGCTTCTTCCTCAGAATTAAATACTTTTGCCGGTCCTTCGTGTCTTAGCATCTCCTTTGCTACAGCAGATGCTTTTACAACGGCTCCTTCTCTTGCAATGTTACCGTACAGTATAGCAAGTCCTCCAGTACTGCTGTAAGGGTTGTCTATTGGCCTTATCACATCATGATTCAAAACTTCTGCATCTTTTATATTCTCTCCTAATGTCTTCCCTGTAACTGTTAACATTTCAGTATTTATGAGATTAGCTTTCGTAAGTTCTTTTAAAACAGCCGAAATTCCACCTGCAAAATAAAGGTCCTCTATGTGGTATTTTCCCGCCGGGCTCAATTTACATAAATTTGGGACTCTTTCATTTATTTCGTTTATTTCTTTAAGAGATATATCTACTCCAGCTTCATGAGCTATGGCTTTTAAGTGCAATACTGTATTTGTAGAACCGCCTAAAGCCATGTCTAAACTAAAGGCGTTTATGAATGCCTCTTTCGTGAGTATATCAGAAGGCTTAATTCCTCTTTCTACAAGCTCCATGATTTTTACTCCAGCTTGTTTTGCAAGTCTTATCCTTTCAGAATAAACAGCTGGAATTGTGCCATTTCCCGGAAGTCCCATTCCTAACGCTTCTGTCAAGCAATTCATAGTATTTGCGGTAAACATACCAGAGCAGGAACCACAGGTAGGGCAAGCATTAAGCTCTATCCTGTAGAGGTCTTCCTCAGTGATTTTACCAATCTTGTAAGCCCCTACCGCCTCAAAAACACTGCTCAAATCACAGGTATCTCCATTACACTTTCCTGCAAGCATTGGGCCTCCGCTTACCACTATTGCAGGAATATTAAGTCGTGCTGCTGCCATAAGCATACCTGGAACTATTTTGTCACAGTTAGGAATTAAAACAAGCCCGTCAAAACCGTGAGCTGTAGCCATGATTTCAATGCTGTCTGCTATAAGCTCTCTACTTCCCAGTGAATATTTCATACCTTTGTGGTTCATAGCAATACCATCACAAACACCAATAGTTGAAAACTCTATAGGAGTCCCTCCTGCCATTCTGATGCCTGCTTTTACAGCCTCAGCTATTTTGTCAAGGTGTATGTGACCAGGTATAATTTCGTTTTTTGAATTTGCCACACCGATAATCGGCCTTTTTATTTCTTCATCTGTAAGGCCTAAAGCATATAAAAGTGACCTATGTGGCGCCTTTTCAACTCCTTTTTTTATGCTATCGCTTATCACTTACACTCACCCCTTTATATACTCCACCACTTTATCTCCCATCTGTTGGGTATTTAAAATTATTCCTTTTCCTAAATCAAATGTTCTATAACTCGCTTCTAAAACTTTGTTTACTGCATTTTTTATATCATTAGCAGCATCTATAAGGTCAAAAGAATATTCCAACATCATAGCAACTGACAATATTGTAGCTAAAGGATTGGCCTTCTTTGTTCCAGCAATATCTGGAGCAGAACCGTGTATAGGTTCATAAAGTCCCACTTTATCTCCTCTTAAACTAGCAGAGGGAAGCATACCTATAGAACCTGTAAGTTGGGAAGCCTCGTCACTTAATATATCGCCAAACATATTGGAAGTGAGAATTACATCAAATTGAGAAGGATTTTTAATTAGTTGCATAGCACAATTATCTACATACATATGGTTTAACTCAACATCAGGATATCTTTTACTTATTTCTTCCACTGTTTTTCTCCACAATCTTGAAGAATCTAAAATGTTTGCCTTGTCTACAGAAGTGACTTTCTTTTTCCTCTTTAAAGCCGCTTCAAAGGCAATAACCGCTATCCTTTCTATCTCTGAAGTCTGGTACACTTCTGTATCATAAGCCTTAAAACCATAGTCTATAGCGATTGTAGCCCTTGGTCCAAAATAAATACCACCAGTAAGTTCTCTTACCACAAGAATATCTAAACCCTCTTGTAATAACTCGTTTTTTAAAGGAGAAGCTTCTTTTAAAGGAGGATAAAGAACAGCAGGCCTTAGATTTGCATAAACTCCTAGGCTTTTTCTTAAGGCCAGAAGACCCGCCTCTGGCCTTTTATCTCCTTCAAGGTCATCCCATTTAGGACCTCCTACCGCTCCCAAAAGAACAACATCGCTGGAAAGACATGCATTTTTTGTCTCTTCCGGATAGGGAACACCATATTTATCTATAGCTTCTCCCCCAAAAGGATACTTTTTTACATCAAACTTAAGTTTGTACTTGTCTTCTATAGCAGACAAAACTTTTAACCCTTCTTCTATGACTTCAGGTCCAATTCCATCACCAGGCAAAACAGCAATTTTAAACAATGTCACACCTTCTCTCTGACATAATTTATAAGTCCACCATATTTCATTATTTCTTTTATGAAGTCAGGAAAGGGTTGAGCTTTAAATTCTGTTCCTTTAGTCAAATTTTTTATGCTGCCATTATCTGTATCAACCAAAACAATATCACCTTCTTCAATGCCCTCCACCGCTTCTCTACACTCTAATATCGGAAGCCCTATATTTATCGCATTTCTGAAAAAAATTCTTGCAAACGACTTAGCAATTATACAGGATATACCAGATGCTTTAATAGCAATTGGCGCGTGCTCTCTGGAAGAACCACTACCAAAATTTTCACCTACAACCAGTATATCTCCTTCTTGAACTTTGTTTTTAAACTCTTTGTCTAAATCTTCCATGCAATGCTGTGCTAATTCTTGTGGGTCTGATGTGTTTAAATACCTTGCTGGTATTATGACATCAGTATCTATATTGTCCCCATATTTTATGGCTTTCCCCTGCATTACTCCACCTCCTCTGGACTTACGATATACCCTGCTATAGCTGACGCTGCTGCAACAGCTGGACTTGAAAGATACACTTCACTCTCAGGATGTCCCATTCTTCCCACAAAATTTCTATTAGTAGTAGCCAGTGCCCTTTCTCCTTTAGCCAAAATTCCAATATGTCCGCCAAGGCAAGGTCCACACGTAGGAGTAGATACTGCCGCACCTGCTTTTATAAACTCTTCGATGTAACCTCTTTTAACACATTCTAAGTATATTTCCTGTGTTGCAGGGAAAATTAAAAGTCTTACATCAGGATGAACCTTTTTGCCTTTCAATATCTTATAAGCTATCTCCATGTCTGATATACGTCCATTGGTGCAAGAACCAATAACCACTTGGTCTATTTTCACTTTTCCAACCTCATCAATATTTCTGGTGTTTTCAGGCAAATGAGGAAATGCTACTTGAGGCTTTATCTCATCCAAATTTATCTCATAAACTTCACTGTACTCAGCATCTACATCCCTTTCAAATATCTTATACTCTCTTTTTGCTCTCCCTTTAACATATGCTTCGGTAATTTCGTCAAAATCGAAAATACCGTTTTTAGCCCCTGCTTCTATTGCCATATTGGCGATTGTGAATCTATCGTCCATTGACAAAGCTTTTATATTCCCTGTAAATTCCATAGATTTGTATAAAGCTCCGTCAACTCCTATTTTTCCGATTATATACAAGATAACATCTTTTCCACTTACCCATTTTTGTAAATCGCCTTTTAAAACGAATTTTATAGCTTCTGGCACTTTAAACCACGCCTTGCCTGTCGCCATTGCTGCCGCCATGTCAGTGCTTCCTACCCCTGTAGAAAAACAGGTAAGAGCGCCATAGGTGCAAGTATGAGAATCAGCACCTATGACAACATCCCCCGGAAGTACAAGTCCTTTTTCGGGTAAAAGTGCGTGCTCTATCCCCATTTGCCCTACTTCAAAGAAATTTACTATTCCATGTTTTTTTGCAAATTTTCTCATTATATTCACTTGCTCCGCCGATTTTATGTCCTTATTAGGAACAAAATGGTCAGGGACAAGTGCAATTCTAGTCTTATCAAATACCTCTTCTTTTCCTATTTTTTCAAACTCCTTTATAGCAACAGGAGCAGTGACGTCATTGCCTAACACCATATCCACATCAACTTCAATTAACTCCCCTGCTTTGACTTCTCTACCAATTTTTGCTGACAATATCTTTTGTGTCAATGTCAAGCCCAAGCTTCTCCCTCCCTAAAACTTCTAAAGTCCTCCAAAGTTTCTTCAACTACAAACCTCACATCTTCATCTACGATAACTTTCTTTCTATCTGCCAAATCTTTAAATCTTCTAAAAGCTTCATTTATCTCTCCTGGAGAGAGATTGTATCCTAATTGCCTTACTTTAAGCTCAAAAGCATTTCTACCTGAAAGCTTACCTAATGCAAAAGTATCTGGAATTATTCCAATGTCCTCTGGTTTCATTATTTCATAAGTAGCTCTGTTGTTTATAACTCCATGTTGGTGAATTCCCGCTTGATGCCTAAAAGCATTAGCACCTACAATTGCTTTATTAGGTTGGAGTTTAATTCCTGTAAGTTCGCTTACCAATTTACTGGTATTGTATATCTCTTTAGTGTTTATTTCGTGAACAAGACCAAAATAATCTTTTCTCGTATTTAATGCCATCACTACTTCTTCCATAGCTGCATTTCCTGCCCTTTCTCCTATTCCGTTTACAGTCACTTCTACCTGAGTTGCTCCGTTTTCTATGGCAGACAAGGAATTCGCTACAGCCATTCCTAAATCATTGTGACAATGAGCACTTATCATTACTCCATCGATGTTGGGAACATTATTCCTGATGTATTTTATGAGTTCTCCAAATTCTCTTGGCATCGCATATCCCACAGTATCAGGCACATTTATTACATTTGCTCCTGCATCAATTACCTCACTAAAAACTTTTACTAAGAAATCCCAATCAGTCCTTGAAGCGTCTTCTGCTGAAAATTGAATCTCATCAAATTTTCCTTTTGCGTATTTTACCATTTCAACAGCTCTTTTAAGAGCTTCCTCTCTCATCATCTTAAGCTTATACTGAAGGTGTATATCAGATGTGGCTATAAAGACATGAAGCCTTGACTTCTCGGCATTTTTTAAAGCACTGCTGGCTCTATCAATGTCTTCCTTTACGGCTCTACCCATTGCAGCAACAGTTACACCTTTTATTTTGTCAGCAATGTTTTTCACCGCCTCAAAATCTCCATTAGAAGCTGCTGGAAATCCTGCCTCTATGACATCCACTCCTAAGGATACCAACTGTTTTGCTATTTCAAATTTATCGTTAATGTTAAAATTGACGCCAGGAGTCTGCTCACCATCTCGTAACGTAGTGTCAAAAACAATGACTCTTTTGACCCCCATTGCCTATCTACCTCCTTATTCATTCTTTTTTAATCCAAGCCATCATTTCTCTCAAACCTTTGCCAACTTTTTCAATAAGATGATTTGCCTCTTTTTCTTTTATAGCATTGTACTGTGGTCTTCCTACCTGATTTTCTAAAAGCCACTCTTTTGCAAATTTTCCTGATTGTATTTCTGCCAAAACTTTTTTCATCTCTTTTCGAGTCTCTTCTGTTATTATCCTTTTTCCTGTCATATAGTCTCCAAATTCTGCAGTATCCGAAATAGAATATCTCATATAACTAAAACCGCCTTCGTATATTAAGTCAACTATAAGTTTCATTTCATGCACACATTCGAAATAAGCTATTTCTGGCTGATAACCAGCTTCTACCAATGTTTCAAATCCTGCTTTCATGAGTTCAGTAACTCCACCACAAAGAACAGCTTGCTCTCCAAAAAGGTCTGTTTCTGTTTCCTCTTTAAATGTAGTCTCAATAACACCTGCCCGTGTACCTCCTATTCCTTTTGCATAGGCTAAAGCTATTTCAAAAGCCTTACCAGTGTAATTCTGATACACTGCTACAAGATTTGGAACTCCCTTTCCTTCTTGGTATACCCTTCTTACAAGGTGTCCTGGTCCTTTTGGAGCTACCATAAACACATCCACATTTTTTGGAGGAACAATCTGTTTAAAGTGAATATTAAACCCATGAGCAAAAGCGAGAGCTTTACCTTCTGTAAGATTTTTTTCTATGCTTTCTTTATAGACTTTTGCCTGCTTTTCATCCGGTATCAGTATCATTATGATATCTGCTACTTTAGCTGCTTCCTCAACTGTATAAACTCGCAGCCCCTCTTTTTCTGCCCTTTCTTTTGATTTACTTCCCTCGTAAAGACCAACTACTACATCAAGTCCAGAATCTCTTAAATTTAGTGCATGAGCATGACCTTGACTTCCAAAACCTATTATTGCGATTTTCTTATTTTTAAGCAAATTCAAATCTGCATCCTTGTCATAATACATCTTTGCCATTACAATTCCCCCTCATATTCTTTTAGTGTTTTATTGCCTCTCTCTAAAGATACAAGTCCTGTCCTGACAAGTTCTTTTACATCGAACTTATTTATTAAATTTATAAAAGCATTTATCTTTTCATTATCTCCGGTAAGTTCTATAATCAATGAGTCCATTGAAATATCTATAACCTTTGCTCTAAAAGTATCTACAATGTGCATTATGTCATCCCTTGTGTTTGAATCATAACCTACTTTAACTAACAGCAATTCTCGAGAAACATTATCCCTTGCCCCTATGTTTTGTACTGTCAACACATCTACGAGTTTATTAAGTTGCCTTATCACCTGTGTAACTGTATAATCATCTCCTTCCACTGTCAAAGTTATCCTTGAAATATCTTCTCTTTCTGTCGTACCTACTGCAAGGCTTTCAATATTGTAACCTCTTCTTGAAAAAAGACCTACTACCCTTGACAAGACTCCTGGATGATTGTTAACAAGGACAGATATAATGTGCAAATTATCACCCCCTATAAAAATCATTCCCCGCCCTGAAAGCACAGGGCGGGGATTTCCTCCACGCGGTACCACCTGTTTTCGCTATTACCTCACGGCAATAGCCTCACCAAGTTTCTACAAACTTGAACTCTAACGGGTAATCCCGGTATAGCCTAATGAGCCTACAAATAAGGCCGTTCAGCTATACAGCTCCAGAGCGATCTAATATGTGCTTCGGCACCGGTTTGCACCACCCACCAGCTCTCTTGAGCCTACACACATACCCCTCACCTTCATCGCTTTTATAATTTATCCTTTTGAAACTGTAAATCGAAATAAAGTTACTTGTTATTTTAGCAGCATATTTTACTTTAGTCAACTAAATTATTTGTAAATTTTCAATAATCCATCGTTTACATTTACTAAAAAATTTTAAATATTTATCAAAAAAATTGCTTATCTTTTTATTTTCACTAAAAAAATTAAGCCCCCAAAAATCTGAGGGCTTAGTTTTATTCTTCATTTTCTATTCTCGCAGTAGAAACAACCCTATCACCATCATCAAGTTTCATAAGAGTTACTCCTCTTGTATCTCTGTGCATTTTAGAAATATCTGATACTTTCATTCTGATAAGAATTCCATTTGCAGAAATTATCATAAATTCATCTTCTGGATTTACTGAACGAATGGATACCAGTTTACCAGTCTTTTCACTAAGCCGTATCGCGATTATACCTTTTCCTGCTCTCGTTTGGATTCTATATTCTTCTAAATCTGTCCTCTTGCCAAAACCCTTTTCTGTGACTGTCAAAATCTCACTATTTGAATGGACAAGGTCCATCTCTACCACTTCATCATTTTCTCTTAGAGAAATAGCTATTACGCCCTTTGCTACTCTTCCCATAGGTCTTATATCTTTCTCATGAAACCTTATGGCATAACCATTAGCAGTCCCAATTACTATCTCTCTTTCTCCATTTGTCAGTTTCACGTTTATAAGTTCGTCATTTTCTTCTAAAGTGATAGCTATTATGCCATTTCTCTTAATTGACTTAAATTCTTCTACAGAAGTCTTTTTAATTATTCCTCTTCTACTGCACATTAGCACATATTTGATATCTTGTGATTTTTTAAGAGGAATAACCGCTGTGACTTTTTCTCCTTGTGCTATTTGTATCAGATTGACAATGGCCATTCCCTTTGCTTGCCTTCCTGTTTCAGGAATGTCTATTGTCCTTAAACTATATACTTTTCCTCTATTAGTGAAAAATAACAATTTATCATGGGTTGTGGTGATGAATATATCCTCTACAAAATCATCTTCCCTCGTGGCTATACCTAATATGCCTTTTCCACCCCGCTTTTGCGACTTATAAGTATCAAGAGGCATTCTCTTTATATATCCATAGTGGGTCATTGTAACTACCACATCTTCCAATTGAACCAAATCCTCTAAATCCAATTCCTCTTCTTTTGCCACAATTGCTGTCTTTCTTGGTGTAGCATACTTATTTTTAATTTCTAAAATCTCTTTTTTGATTATCTCCAGCACTTTTCTCTCATCTGCCAAAATTCCTTTTAGCTCTTTTATTTTTTCATTCAATTCTTTAAGCTCATCTTCTACTTTTTGCCTTTCAAGCCCTGTTAACCTTCCTAATCTCATGTCAACTATAGCTTGAGCCTGTTTTTCACTCAATCCAAACTTTTTCATCAAATTTTCCTTGGCAATTGTTTCTGTCTTGGAGCTCCTTATTATGTTTATCACTTCATCAATATGGTCAAGAGCGATTTTTAACCCTTCTAAAATGTGGGCTCTCTCTTCCGCTTTTCTTAGGTCAAATCTGGTTC
The DNA here is from genome assembly GCA_012840485.1 of Clostridia bacterium. Taxonomy (GTDB): domain Bacteria; phylum Bacillota; class Thermoanaerobacteria; order Thermoanaerobacterales; family Thermoanaerobacteraceae; genus Thermoanaerobacter. The sequence goes on from DULG01000044.1 coordinate 15,682, forward strand.
TTCTTGTTACAACATCTGCTTGATGATCTACATACTTTTCTATAATCTGCTTTAAATTTAATATCTTTGGTTCTCCATCTACCAAAGCGAGCATTATAGCACCAAAGGTCTGCTGCATCTGTGTGTGCATATAAAGTTTATTGAGTATAACTTTAGGATTTACATCTCTTTTTAACTCTATTACAATTTTCATTCCATTTCTATCAGATTCATCTCTTAAATCAGAAATTCCCTCTATCTGTTTATTGTGAACTAACTCGGCAATTTTTTCAATTAACTTGGCTTTTAAGACCATATAGGGAATTTCAGTTATTACAATTCTAGTCTTGCCATGATGTTCTTCAATTTCTGCCTTTGCCCTTACTATTATCTTGCCTCTACCTGTCTCATAAGTCTCTTTTATACCGTCTCTTCCGAGAATTATCCCTCCTGTAGGAAAGTCCGGCCCCTTTATATGCTTCATCAGATCATCTACTGAAATATAAGGATTGTCTATATAAGCTACAATTCCATCTATGACTTCTCCTAAATTGTGGGGAGGAATGTTTGTTGCCATGCCAACAGCTATTCCTTGAGACCCATTGATTAAAAGATTAGGAAATCTCGATGGGAGTACAACAGGCTCCTTTAATGTCTCGTCAAAGTTTGGTACAAAATCCACTGTTTCCTTGTTTATGTCTGTAAGCATCTCAAGGGCTATACGGGATAATCTAGCCTCTGTATACCTCATGGCAGCTGGAGGGTCTCCATCTATGCTGCCAAAATTTCCGTGCCCATCTATTAAAGTTTCTCTCATTGAAAAATCCTGTGCTAATCTAACTAAAGTGTCATAAACAGCTGCATCGCCGTGGGGATGGTATTTTCCTAGAACTTCACCGACCACTGCAACGCTCTTTTTATAAGGCTTGTCAGGAGTCAATCCCAGTTCATTCATAGCATAGAGAATTCTTCTATGAACTGGTTTTAAGCCATCCCTGACATCCGGCAGTGCCCTTCCTACAATTACACTCATAGCATAATCTATATAAGATTTTTTCATTTCATCTTCAATATCTACAGGAATAACTTTTTCTATCTCTTCACTCATCTAGTTCACCTCTTTTAAACATCTAGGTTTCTTACTGTCTTTGCATATTTTTCTATAAATTCCCTTCTTGGCTCAACTTTATCCCCCATCAAAATGGTGAAAATTTCATCTGCAGCTATCGCATCCTCTAATGTGACCTTAAGCATGGTTCTCTTTTCTGGGTCCATAGTAGTGTCCCATAACTGGTCAGCGTTCATTTCACCTAAACCTTTATACCTTTGAACAGTATAATTTTCCCTTCCAATTTCACTTAAAATCTTGTCCAATTCCTTATCTGAATAAGCATAATATACCTTTTTGCCTTTTGTAATTTTATATAAAGGTGGTTGAGCAATGTACACATTTCCATTTTCAATTAAAGGCCTCATAAATCTGTAGAAAAAGGTCAAAAGCAGTGTCCTAATATGGCTTCCATCTACATCAGCATCTGTCATTATAACTATTTTATGGTATCTTAACTTATTTATATCAAATTCATCTCCTACACCAGTACCTAAAGCAGTTATCATTGCTCTTATCTCTTCATTAGATAATATCTTATCAAGTCTTGCTTTTTCCACGTTTAAAATTTTTCCTCTAAGTGGAAGTATAGCTTGAAATCTGCTGTTTCTACCTGCCTTAGCAGAGCCTCCTGCAGAGTCTCCTTCTACTAAGAAAAGTTCACATTTAGAAGGGTTTTTCTCTGAACAATCAGCGAGTTTACCCGGTAAAGTAGTATTTTCAAGAGCAGATTTTCTTCTGGTAAGCTCTCTTGCCTTTCTAGCAGCTTCTCTTGCCCTTGCTGCCTGAAGAGTTTTTTCAACTATAACTCTTGCAATTGAAGGATTCTCCTCCAAAAAAGCTGACAATTTTTCTGTCACTACACTTTCTACAATGGACCTCATTTCTGTATTTCCCAATTTCGTCTTGGTTTGTCCTTCAAATTGGGGATTTTTTAATTTTACACTTACAATAGCTGTAAGTCCTTCTCTTACATCTTCCCCCTGTAGGTTTTTTTCTCCATCCTTTATCATTCCATATTTTTTCACATAATCATTGATAACTTTAGTGAGAGCCGCTTTAAAACCTATTAAGTGGGTACCGCCCTCTTTTGTATCAATATTATTTGCAAAGCTAAAGATATTTTCATTATAACTGTCATTATACTGCATGCACACTTCTACTTCATAGTCGCTATTTTTTGCTTCCATGTAAATGGGCTCTTCATGGAGGACTTCTTTATTTCTGTTTAAATACTTTACAAAAGATACAAGTCCCCCTTCATAGTTGAAAACTTCTTCTTTTCCATCTCTCTCATCTATCAGTTTAATGTTTATCCCTTTATTCAAAAAAGCCAATTCTCTTAATCTTTGAGCCAAAATATCATAGTCAAATACGGTCTCTTCAAAAATTTCCCTGTCTGGCTTAAAAGTAATAGTTGTACCTGTATCCTTTGTTTCTCCAATGACTTCTAAATCAGTTTTTGGAACACCTCTTTTATATATTTGTTTATAAATTTTCCCATTTTGCTTTACTATTACTTCTAATTTCTCAGATAGAGCATTTACAACAGACACACCTACTCCATGCAGTCCTCCAGATACTTTGTAGGCGTCATTGTTAAACTTTCCACCTGCGTGCAACATTGTCAAAGCTACTTCCACAGCAGGTTTCCCAACTTTTGGATGTATATCAGTAGGAATGCCCCTTCCATCGTCCTCTACTGTTATAGAATTATCTTTGTGTATAATGACTACAATATTTTTGCAATAACCTGCTAATGCCTCATCTATGCTATTGTCAACCACTTCATATACCAAATGATGTAATCCTCTGCTGCCAGTAGAACCTATATACATTCCAGGCCTTTTTCTGACAGCTTCCAATCCCTCTAATATTTGTATTTGACTCGCAGTATAAGTTTCATCTTTTGCCATATTCACAACCTCCGAGAATTTATCCAACAATTTTATTTTATCATTCTTTTTTAAAATCCTCAATTCAAAACATTTCCCGCTGTATGTCATAATTTAAAATTTTACACGCACCATTTCCCAAAAAAATTTCCTAGGAAATATATTGAGGAAATAATTATTTTTATTATTGCTTATAATATACTTAACAAATATACTTATAATATAATATACTTAAATTGAGGTGAATTCAATGGCTACTTATGAAGATTTTTTAAAAGTTGACATACGCATAGGAAGAATAATTGAGGTAGAAGATTTTGAAAAAGCAAAAAAGCCAGCCTATAAATTAAAAATTGACTTTGGCGAATTGGGAATTAAAAAATCCAGTGCTCAAATAACAAAATTATATAAAAAAGAAGATTTGTATAATAAATTAGTAGTTTGTGTGGTGAATTTTCCACCTAAGCAAATTGCAGACTTCATATCCGAAGTGTTAGTATTAGGGGTAGAGGATGAAGAAGGAAATGTCGTATTGCTTCAACCAGAAAGAGAAATAAAAATAGGAAATAAAATTTACTAGAAGGTGATAAATGGTGAAATTTTTAAGTGTCAACATCGGTAAACTGGTAAACTTATCTTGTAAAATTGCAGGAAAAGGTGGAACCTCTCTACCTGGAAAAATAGCTTTGTCAGCTGATCCTAACTTAATAAAAAAATTAATTAGTCTTATAAAAGGTAATAAAGTAATGATAACAGGTACAAATGGCAAAACCACCACTTCAGGATTAATAGCCTCTATTTTATCAGCTAATGGAAAAAAAGTTGTATACAATAAAGAAGGCGCAAACATGAAAACAGGACTTGCCACTGCTTTAATAAAAAGTAGTAATTTTTTTGGAAATTTACAAAAAGATGCAGTCGTTTTTGAAGTAGATGAAGCAACTATGCTAATTATAATAGAAGAGGTACAACCTAATATTGTGGTAATAACTAATTTTTTTAGAGACCAATTAGATAGATTCGGTGAATTAGATATGACTGTAGAAAAAGTAAAAAAAGCCCTTTTAACTTTGCCACAAGATTCAATAGTTTTATTAAACGCTGATGAACCTTTTACAGCTTCAATAGGAGATGAAATAAAATCAAAAGTTTTTTACTACGGTATTGAAGACAATATTGAAGGAATTAATTCTTTTTCTTTTGAACAGAAATACTGTCCTGTATGCGGCCACAGATATGAGTATAAAAGAGTGTATTACGGACAATTGGGAGACTATTACTGCCCAAATTGTGGAAAAAAACGTCCAAACCCCCATTTTAAAGCTACAAATATTTTTTTAAATGAAGAGGGAATTAATTTTGACCTTCATTATAAAGATAAAGTCTTTACAATTAAAAGTAAATTAATAGGATTATACAATGTTTATAACTTACTTACAGCTATATCCACAGGAATTTTATTGAACATCGAATTTAATACCATATCAAAAACAGTAGAAAATTATTTGCCAATAGAAGGAAGATTGCAAAAAACGAAAATAAAAAACAAAAAAGCGATAATAAATTTAATTAAAAACCCCATCGGTTTTGAAAGCACTTTAAATATGCTATCTCAATTTAATAAACCTTTAAACCTTTTAATTTCTATAAATGATAATTACGCTGATGGAAGGGATGTATCTTGGCTGTGGGATGTAAATTTAGAAAGCTTTTTATCAAAAACAAAAGTAAACTATATAGTAACTTCAGGTTTAAGGGCAGAAGACATGGCAGTAAGATTAAAATATGCCGGCTTTGATATTAAAAAAATAAAAATAACAAATTCCGCAGAAAAAGCTATTGATATGATAGCTGAATTGACAAAAGAAGAATTAATAGCTATACTTCCCAACTACACTTCTTTATACGATATAAATAAATACTTTAAAATTCAGGAGGCAAAAAAATGAAACTAGTTATTGGTCATATGTATCCCGATTTATTAAATTTATACGGAGATATAGGGAATATTGTAGCTCTAAAGAAAAGATGTGAATGGAGAAAAATTGAAGTAGAAGTCAAACAGATAAGTTTAGATTATAAAGAAAATTTCACTGACATAGACCTTTTATTCTTAGGAGGAGGGTCAGATAGAGAGCAAAAAATTGTAAGTGATGATTTAAAAAATAAAAAAGGTAAAAATTTGAAAACAGCTATTAAAGACGGGTTGACAGTATTAGCTATATGTGGAGGATATCAATTACTTGGAGAATACTATCAGACTCTGGCTGGTAGCAAATTAGAAGGTTTGGGAGTTTTAAAAGCCTGGACAATAGGTAGTAATAGAAGAATGATAGGAAATATAGTTATAGAGACAAATGTAGCCGGTAAAAATTTTAAAATGGTAGGTTTTGAGAATCACTCAGGAAAAACTTTTTTAGTAAAAATGGAACCTTTAGGTAAAGTAATAATTGGCAATGGAAATAATGGAGAAGATAAAACAGAAGGGTGTATATATAAAAATGTGTATGGAACATATCTCCATGGTCCAGTACTTCCTAAAAATCCTGAATTTGCTGATATTTTAATTGAAACTGCTTTAAAGAGAAAATATGGAAAAGTAGAATTAACTCCTTTGGATGACTCCTTAGAGCAACAAACTAAACAATCTCTAATAAAAAGATTTGTAAAAAAATAGAGGATTACGGCCTCTATTTCAGACTCTAGACAAACATTTTAGATGTTGGCATTTTGCATAAATAAGTGACTTAATAGCCCGGCACTCAACTGAACACGCTGGTCCTTTCTCTTTTATTTTTTTTTAACATATTCAGTTGAGTACCGGGTAACTTAAGCGAGGGCGAAAGACGTAGGCGGTGCCGGAGGCAAGAAGGCCGAATGTGCCCGAAGCTCCGCTGGAGTGAGGCCGAGCTTTAGTTTAGTCTGCGATATTACCGAAGCGAACAATGCAAAATGCCAACAGAAAATAATACTTTCTCAACAATAAAATAGAGGCCACGGGCCTCTATTTTACAATATAACTTAGCATTTTTCCTTATCAACTTTTTCCCCATTTATCTTTACTTCTTCAATTTCATCAAAATTTTTAAACACAAATTTATATTTCTTTACTCCCTTCTCATATCCAGAGTGAATCTTATCAAATTTTATATCTATTTTTCCTCCTTGATATTTAAAGCCTATTTCAAAGAAGTTATAAATTCCTTTAGTATAATCGAAAGATCTTCCATCATCTTCATAATGGAGATAATGTCCCTCTTTCCCTTTGTATATCTCCACTGTTAATTCTTCCAGCTTCTTTTCCCCTATAAAAGACTGAGGCTGCTGTTTTAACAGTATTCCTCCTTCTTTTACAAAAAGAGGTATTACATCTATAGGAGCATCCACAAGGTAATAGTTTTTTCCTTTGAATTCTTTTCCCGTCCAGTAATCATACCAGATTCCTTCAGGCAAATAAACTTCTCTTCTTTCTTTTGAAGGAAGATATACAGGAGCAACTAAGAGACCTTCTCCAAACATAAATTCATCATATATCTTATGAGTATTTTCATCTTTTTGATATTCAAAAACCAAAGGCCTCATAATAGGATAGCCTTTTTGAGATGCAATATAAAACAAATCATATAAGTAAGGCAAAAGTTCATATCTCATTTTTATATATTTTCGAGAAATATCTTCTGCTCTTTTACCAAAAGACCATGGCTCTTGGTCTTTTGTTCCTATTGCAGAATGAACTCTTAAAAACGGAGTAAACACCGCCGCCTCTATCCACCTTATAAAAAGTTCTTCATGGCAATCTCCTTCAAATCCTCCAACATCTGCTCCTGCAAACGGTTGTCCAGATAAACCTATGTTCATTATCATTGGCATCATCATAAGAAGATGCTCATACAAGCTTCTGTTGTCTCCTGTCCA
>DULG01000045.1 GCA_012840485.1 Clostridia bacterium
ACATATCGTTAAAAATGTCTTATTACAATAAATCCTATTTTTGGGTTAATTATTGTAACAATAATGACATTTTCGGTGAATAATTTTTATACTTTTATCATGACATTTTCGCTGACTATTGACATAATTATTTCTATGCAAAAAAATAAAAAAACATACAAATATCAAAGATATTTGCATATAATCAGCTTTTTTCGCTTCTAAACGCAAAATAATCAATATATCTTAGTATCGCCCTTTCGGAATACCATATCTAAATTTCCCCATCGTCTGCAATCCACCGATTCCTGGCGCGCCCGTTATAGTGTGCTCTATCAAATCTTCAATTTTTACCAGTTCATTTATATGAGAAAAAGCTACTTTTTCACTTACTAATACAGGATCTAAACAGTGGATCAATACTCTCTCTGGAGAGCTGGCATAATTGGCTCCTGCCTTTATTAAAGCTTCGTAGTTAGATTGGCATGCTCCTGCAAAAATCACCAAATTGTCAAGGGCAGGTTCATACTTTCTCGCATTTTTGACTGCTTCTACAAAATATTTAGAATTTCTATAATTGTTTATATCTCCATAATCTCTCGTGTTGCTCTTTATACTGTCATGTCCCGTAATGACCAATATATCTGGGCGATACCTTTCCAAAAGGTCATAGACTTTATCTGGCTGTTCTTCTTCTTTTATAACCACTCCTACAACTTCCATCCCCACTCTTCTGTAAGCATCAAAACATATATTTAAATATTCTTCGTCTCCATCGATGTGAAGAACCTTTCCTGGCCTTCCGTAAGGCTCTTGCCGATTTCCCCTTACCATTCTTTTTTTTCGCTGAAAGCTTTTTGAAGAAGCAATTTTTTTTAGAAGGAATTCTGCTTTTTCTCTATAAGGTTTGTCATACTCAAAAATTTTGGCACGGGACGCCTCTATAAGGTCCTCCTCCGGCGCGTCCGCAATTATTCTCATGTTTAAACCGTGCAAAAGGTAATGCCTTACTCCTTTATTATCTATAACATTAATGACTCTAAACAAAATATCAGAGCCATAGGATTTTCTCATCACAATGTCATTTACGCGAAAAGCCATAAAATATTAACCCCCCTGCATATCTAGTGGTTCATACTTTATAATATGCAGAGGGGTATATATAAGTGTATATAATCTTTATTCTTCCATCTGTTTACCCAAAAAAGCGGCTGCAGTTTCTGCAATTTTTGCTTCTACTTCTGTAATTGTCTCACCCGCTTCTTTTGTAAATATCACCACACTTCCTATAGTGTCACCTCTTGAAATTATAGGAACTATAACCTGTGAAGTAATATTGAAATCCTGTCCTTCCGCTATCTTAATAGGTCCTTTATCTTTTCCTGTCCCAAGAATTATGGTCTTTTTTTCTTCTAAGTACTTTTCCAAGTCCTGACTTATCGGTTTGTCAAGTAATTCTTTTTTCGCTATTCCAGCAACAGCTATTACATTATCTGTATCTGTTATACACACTCCGTGTTTTGTCGATTGATATATACTATCAGCATATTCTTGGGCAAAATCACTCAACTCGCTTATTGGAGAATATTTTTTTAAAATTATCTCTCCCTCTCTATCTGTAAAAATCTCTAAAGGGTCACCTTCCTTGATTCTTAAAGTTCGGCGTATTTCTTTAGGAATAACAACTCTTCCCAAGTCATCTATTCTTCGTACAATTCCTGTGGCTTTCAAAGTAAATACCTCCATTTCCTAAAATTTTTAGCTTAAGATTAGTATTTATATTTTTCCATAAATTTATTCGCAAAAAAACCGGCAATTAATTTGCCGGTGTTAAATAGACACTTTTATATTTTGAGGAAATTTCTGTATTTTTGCAGCCTTTTCAAGGGCATCATATTTCTCTCTGATAATCTCATTTTTCTTATTATCCAAAAGAAAATTTTCTATGCTATCTTTTACCTCCTCAAAAGGCTTTAACGTAATCCCTTCTGACTTTATTATATGGTATCATAATCTGTCTTAACAGGTTTCGATATCTCACCTTTTTTAAGGGAAAAAACCGCTTCATCAAACTCTGGCACCATGACTCCATGAGGAAATTCTCCCAAATCCCCACCTTGGTCCTTCGTAGCAGTGTCAATAGAATACTCTTTTGCTAAGGTAGCAAAATCTTCTCCTTTCATAAGCCTATTGTATATATCCTCTGCCGTCTTCTCATCTTGAACTAAAATGTGGCTGGCTTTTACTACTTCAAACTGGTTCTTATTCTCTTCGTAGTATTTTTTTAATTCTTCTTCAGTTAACTTCAAATCTTTTGTATATTGGTCAAAGAGCTTATTTATCAAAAGATAATTTTTTACATCTTCTTTTGTAATATCTTTACTGATTTGTTGTTCTTTTTGATATTCTTCTTCAATTTCCTTATCTGTCACTGTAATATTATTTTTTATAGCTTCTTGTACTAATAACTTTTCAGCAATTAAGTTATTAAGGACATTTTCTTTTATTACATCCAAAAACTTTTTACCTTGATAATCTTGATTCCATATATCTTTTGTATATTGAGGATTGCTTTCAATCTGAGCTTTCACTTGGTCAAAAACCCTCTTGTAATCTGCATTAGTTATATTTTCTCCATTGACAATCGCCACCACATCTTTTGAGACAGACTCTTTTTTAGCAGAACAAGACACCATAGAGAGAAGTACAAAAATTGCTGTCATAATTAAGGCTACTTTCCTTTTCAAAATGACATCCTCCTGACTTATAAAAATTTTACTCCTACTCGTATGAGTTAATTATATAACATTTCTACTTCAACTGCAAATTTTTTATTTTTTCTACCAAATCAATAAGTTCTTTCTGTAAAGTCTCTTTTTTATTAAATTTATAGGTTAAATAAGGTTGCACTTGGCTTGAAAATATTAAATTTCCCCCGTATTCTTTTACTAGCTTTTCTATAACTTCCATATTTACTGATCCCATGTCTTTGAATTTTAAAATGACATTATTTCCTTTTCCCGCTATTTCAGTTATATATAACTTTGAGGCTATAGACTTTAGATAAGCAATCTCCAATAAAGTTTCCACTGGCTTTGAATAATCGCCAAACCTATCAATAAGTTCTTCAGAAACTTGTGCCATATCTTCTTTAGACTCGATAGAAGCTATTTTTTTATACATCTCCAATCGCAAATTTTCATCTTCAATATAAGAAGAGTCAATATAAGCATTGACTTTGATGTCTATTGTAGTAGTGACCTCTTCTTTTGGAGTTTCCCCTTTTAAATTCCGTATTGCATCTTCTAAAAGCTTCAAATACAAATCATATCCAATTGCATCAATGTGACCATGCTGCTCTGCTCCTAAAAGGTTTCCTGCTCCTCTTATTTCTAAATCCCTCATGGCAATTTTAAAACCAGAACCGAACTCTGTAAATTCTTTTATTGCTTCTAACCTTTTTTCTGCGACTTCACTTAAGACTTTATCTTTCCTATAAGTGAAATAAGCATAAGCAAGCCTATTCGATCTACCAACTCTTCCTCTTAATTGATATAGCTGGGAAAGACCTAGTTTATCTGCATCATAGACTATTATAGTGTTTACATTTGGTATATCTAGCCCTGTTTCAATTATTGTCGTACTTACCAACACATCGTATTCTCCATTTAAGAAATCTATCATAACCCTCTCCAATTGGCTCTCTTCCATTTGACCGTGAGCGACAGCTACCCTACAGTTTGGCACCAACTCTTTTACAAAATAAGCCATCTTTTCTATTCCATTTACTCTATTGTAAACAAAATAGACTTGCCCCCCTCTCCCCATTTCTCTTAGAATAGCATCTTTTATGAGTTCTTCATTAAACTCTACTACATAAGTTTCCACTGGAAATCTATCCTCAGGAGGGTTTTCCAATACACTCATGTCTCTTATTCCAATCAAAGACATGTGTAAAGTCCTGGGAATAGGAGTTGCTGACAGTGTCAAAACATCTATACTCTCTTTGAGTTTTTTAATTTTTTCCTTGTGCACAACTCCAAATCGTTGTTCTTCATCTATAATTAAAAGGCCTAAATCCTTGAATTTCACATCATTTTGCAAAAGGCGATGGGTACCAACTATGATGTCAATACTGCCCTCAGCTAATCCTTTGAGGATTTGAGTTTGTTCTTTCGGAGTTCTAAAGCGGCTTAGCATTTCTATTTTTACAGGGAACTCTTTAAATCTCTCTACAAAATTTGTGTAATGCTGATAAGCTAAAATAGTCGTAGGGCATAGAAAAGCCACCTGCTTCCCATCAGCAACTGCTTTAAAAGCAGCCCTTAATGCTACTTCTGTTTTACCATAGCCTACATCACCACAAAGAAGCCTATCCATTGGCCTATTCTTTTCCATATCCTCTTTAATCTCTTTTATGCACCTTAGCTGGTCTTCTGTTTCTTCATAAGGAAATTGGTCTTCAAATTCCTTTTGCCATGGAGTATCTGGCGAAAATGCATGTCCCTTTGCCATTTGTCTTTTAGCGTAAAGCTGTATTAAATCCTTTGCAAGGTCTTCTACGGCCTTTTTAGCTTTCCTTTTTGCCCTAAGCCATTCACTTCCTCCTAATTTATTTAATTTGGGAGGATTATCAGTAGGACCTACATATTTTTGCACAAGGTCTAACTGTTCAACTGGTACAAAAAGCGTATCTCCTCCTGCATAAATTATTTTCAAATAATCCCTTATAATCCCATCTACCTTTATTTTCTCTATGCCCTCATACTTTCCTATACCGTAATTTACATGTACCACATACGAGCCCACTTCTAGCTCCGCATAACTTTTTATCATGTCAGCATTTTTCATTTTTACTGGTTTTTTACTCCTTTTTGTCTGTCCAAAAATCTCCCCATCGCTTATAACAGCAAATTTCGCATCCACATATTCAAATCCCTTGTTTATAGAAGCAGGGTATATAACTACCTGTCCTTTTTGTATATCGTATTCACTGTCTTCAATAACTGCAGAATCAATTTCGTAATTATAAAGAGTATCCTTTAAAATTCGTGCCCTATCTTTGTTCCCACTCAGCAGCACTACCTTATAACCAGCGCTCTTGTAATATTTCAAATCATCCACCAAAATTTCTAATTTTCCATGAAAAGGATGCATAGACCTTGATACAAAATTAACAAATATTTGGGGTTTCAGTTCACTATCTGGTTTTGATAAAGTATTCATTACAAGCAAAAACTTATTTTCAAGTCTTTTCAAAAACTGATGATAATCAAAAAGAAAATTGCTCTGCTCAGGCAGCACTTCTCCTTTTTCTAGTAAGACTTTAAAATTTTCATTAAATTCTTTTTGAATATTTTCTGCTCTCTCTTTGATGCGATTACTTTCGTCTAAAATAACTATTCCATCTTCTCCTATATAATCAATGATAGAATAAACCTCGTCATAAAAATAATCTATAAGTTCATAAATATTCTCCACTCTTTTTGTTTCTGAAATTTCCTCCATTATCCCTTCAAATTTTTTCTGTAACTTTTCTGCGATCCCACTTTTTGATTTTTTTATTTTTGCCAGATATGAATTTAAATAACTGGAAACTAATGTAATACCTTTTTTTATATTTTCTTCTTCTGCAATAAATTCAGTAGCAGGAAAAATCTCCAACCCACTGACTTTTTCTAAAGACCTTTGAGTTATTACGTCAAAAATCCTTATAGAATCCACTTCATCGTCAAAAAGGTCAATTCTATATGGATTCTCCTCTGTTGGAGGAAATATGTCAATAATTCCACCTCTAATACTAAATTGCCCTTTTCCTTCTACTATCTGAACTCTCTCATAGCCCATTCTTACTAATCTTTTTACAATACCTTCTAAATTTATGATGTCATTTACCTTAATATTAAATCTGTACTTTTTAAATAAGTCTAGGGGAATCAATTTACCCAACGCTGCATCTACAGAAGCAACTATGCCATGAGCCCCTTCTTCCGTCAATCTCTTCATCACCTGAAGGCGTTTAGAAATAATCTCTTGGCTTGCCGCATCTATTTTATAAAATAGGACTTCTCTTTTGGGAAATAGAGAAGCATTACCAAAAGTAAAAGAATTTAAATCTTCGTACATTTTTCTAGCTTGTACCTCATCTGGAACAATAATCAATACTTTTTTATTGAACTTTTTCATTATATAATAGGCTATGTGAGCCTTCTGGGAATCAGTAAGCCCATAAACTAAAACTGTTCCTTTTCTCTTTTCTAAAAATTCTTCTATAGTCTTAATTTCCCTCAATTCCTTTATTTGATTTGTAAACATACCTATTATCACCTCAGCATAAGCCTATTCCAGAAGCCATGTATTAATGAAGTTATAGCAATGGCTAAAAAAATATTTGTTTTTAAGACCAATACATAAGCAGTTAAGCCAAAAAAACTGTGACTTAAAATACTTAAAACAGCAGCTCTAAAATTGATTTTATAAGAAGACTTTATGTAATCATTTACTGCCTCTGCAATGCCAAACATCAAGTGAGATAGAAGAATAGAACAAGTCAAATAACCTGAAACAGTTTTGCAAGTCTCTTCAATAACAGGCACAAAATAAATTATAGCTTTACTCCCATATCTATTTACTACTATTTTATTCAAAAAATATGCTACAATTATTGCTGCAAATCCGGACGATACCCACATTTTAAACTATTCTCCTTTATAACCCATTAAATTTGTTCATAGCATGTTCTATCCCATTCTCTATAATATCTATTACAGCTTCCGCAGCTTTTTCAGTAGCTTGCTTAATTATCTTTTTTTCTTCTTCTGTAAATTCTCCTAACACATGGTTTACTAAATCCTCCCCCGGATTGCCAATGCCTATTCTAACGCGGGGAAACTCTTCACTATTTAAAAGGTATATGATGGAGTTCATTCCATTGTGACCTCCTGAACTTCCCTTTTTCCTTATCCTTATTTTGCCCACATCTAAATCTTTATCGTCATAGACCACAATTACATTTTCTAGGTTAATTTTGTAAAAATTTACAGCTTCATATAAAGCTTCGCCACTTAAATTCATAAAAGTTTGAGGCTTTAAAAGAATTATTTTTTCTCCTTTAACATTACCTTCACCTACTAAAGACTTAAATTTCAATTTTGTAACCCTTATTCCTAATTTTTTTGCTAGCTCGTCTATCACCATAAATCCCACATTGTGTCTTGTTCTTTCATATTCCCTGCCGGGATTCCCTAAGCCAGCAATTATATACATTACAATCACCCTTCCTTTTATCAAAATTAATTATACATAATTAAACAAAAAAAAGCTATAGCATAAACAAATTACCGACCAGTTTTTGCTGGTCGGTAATTTGTATGCGTGGGAGGTCTATTTATTTTATTGGAAATTTGCGCTACTTTGCAATTTTACAGGAACTGTGAAGGTCTTTCCATTTCTCCAAATAGTTACATTTATAACATCTCCAACTTTATGGCTGCTTATTATGCTCTGTAGATCTTCAAAAGAAGTAATGTTTTTCCCATCTACTTTTATTATGACATCTCCTGGCTGGATACCGGCTTTTTGTGCTCCACTGTTTGGCTGAACTTGAACCACATATACTCCTACAGGTAAATTGTATTGAGCTGCATCCTGTTGAGTAATGGTCTGGGCTCCTATTCCCATCATAGGTCTTTCTACATATCCATATTTTATTATCTGGTCAATTATAGGTTTTGCTTCATTTATTGGAATTGCAAAGCCCATTCCTTCCACCGGTGTACTTTGACCCTGGAACATTCCAAAAGGATCTTGAATACTTGGTCCTATTGAAGTGAGCTTAACACTTGTTATACCTATAACTTCTGCTTTACTGTTCACAAGAGGTCCACCGCTATTACCTGGGTTTATAGCTGCATCTGTTTGTATAAGTTTAACTGGTCCATAATCGCTTTTGAGATTTCGATTGAGTCCGCTTATTATACCAGCAGTAACTGTACCTGCAAAGGAATCTCCAAGAGGATTGCCTATAGCAATTGCTAATTCTCCCGGTTGAAGTTTTGAAGAATCCCCCAATTTTACAACTGGTAAATTAGGAAGATTTATCTTTAACACAGCAAGGTCTGTTCTTGCATCACTACCTATCAATTTTGCATCAGCACTTCTCCCATCTAAAAGTTTTACTGTGATTTTTGATGCTCCGCCAATTACGTGGTTATTTGTCACAATATAACCATCCGGGCTAATTATAAAACCAGAACCACTTCCTTTAGGAATATATTCTGTCCTATAACCATTCGTATAAGCTGCACTTGTATCAACCTCTACCACAGCTGGACTGACAATCTTGTATATGTTTGGTATTAGATTTAAAATACCGCTTTCGTCTGATGAAGTAGCATCTAGAGGTAAATATCTTGTAACAACTTGTGCTGATGTATCATTTTGGGTTCCATAGTATTTCATTACAGCTCCTGTAATTCCCCCGCCAATTAAAGCTGCCATTAGCGCTACTGCAATAAAAGATGCTACCATCTTCCTTCTAAATCTTTTTACCATCTTCCTCAGACTTTTTTTGTTGTTTCTGAATTCTACTTTAGGAATTGGTGCAGTAGTTTCCAATTCCTCTTGTTTTTGTTTCTCTGCTTTTAATATTTCGCTATTTAATTCTTCTGTTTGATATAGCTCTTCTTTTTCATTTTCTTCTGGAGGTACTACATTCTCCGGATCATTTTTCCCAATTTTATCTTCAAAATCTTTTTCGTAATCCATAATCACTCACTCCTTTGTTCTTTCTTGCTTTTAATTATAATCCCTTTTTATTAACAAATTATGAACATGATGTAAAGATTTTAAGTAGTTTTTATTAAAAAATTTTTTCCACTGTTTTTTATAAATAAATATGCGGCCCAAGTATTCACTTGGACCGCTATGATAAGGGAGGTCAAGGAGAGGCATTTGTCTCTCTACATTTACAATTATAGCTTTTATTTATGAACAAAGTGTTAACAAAGTGTAAATATTTTATTGTGACTTTTTAAAATTTTTTCAGGGGCAAGGTAAAAGTAAATGCAGTGCCTTTACCCACCTCACTTTCCACCCATATCTCCTCATCATGGGCATCGATAATGCGCTTTACAATATAAAGTCCAAGGCCTGCTCCATCTTTCCCTCTCGATTTGTCCGCTTTATAAAATCTATCCCATATATGCTCTTGGTCTTCTGGAGAAATACCTATTCCATTATCTTTTATAGTAATAAATGCCTTGTTATCTTTTGTTTCAGTAAAAATATGAATTATACACTTTTCTTTAGAAAATTTTATTGCATTGTCTATAAGATTTGTCAAAACTTGTTCTATCTTATCCTTATCAGCTATAACTATCCTTCTGTCTTCTTCAAAATCGACTTTAACAGCTAGATCTTTTTCCACTATCCTTTTTTCAAACTTTATAACGGCCAGTCTTATAAGTTCATTTATATCAAATTCAGTCTTATTAAGTGGGAATTGCCCTGACTCAAGTTTAGTCATTTCAAGGAAATCATTTATAAGTCGCGACATCCTCCTTGTTTCTTTTTGCACTATTTTAAGATAATCGCAAGCTTTTTCCTTTGGAATAGTGCCATCTAATATCCCATCTATATATCCTTGTATAGAGGTCAATGGAGACCTCAATTCATGGGAAACATTTGCCACAAAATCCTTTCTCATGTCTTCTAACTGCTCTAATTCTTTTGCCATAACATTAAAAGATTTAGCCAGATCTCCTATTTCATCTTCTTCTTTATGTTGAACTCTCGCAGAAAAATTTCCTTTTGCCACCTGCTGCACAGCCAAACTCATTTCTTGAAGAGGTTGAGATATTTTACTGGAAGTATAAGAAATGAGCACAAAACCTATTATAAGAGCTACTCCTCCAGATAAAATCATCAAAAGAAAAATGTTTATAATGGTTTTATTCATTTCTGTCAAAGGCGCATGCATAAATATAGCCCCTTCAATACGGCCATTTATAACAAGAGGCACTCCCACTGTCAAAACAGGCTGATTGAATTTATCACCAAAATATCCTTTTTTTATAATAGATTGTCCATCTAAAATGCTTTTTATTTCTTCTTTACTAAGGCTTACTCCTGCCCAGGCTTTGCCCTGCTGCTGTGATTGACTGTAAATTAACCCTTCTTTATCTACGATCCATACAGTAGCATTAATCAACCTAGTAGCAACATTTAATTCTTGATTCCATTTATCTATGTTTATGTCGCCTACCGCAAATTCATTTAAAATTGCATTTATTTCTTGAGCCTCTTCTAACATTATTTTTTCTTTTTCTGCAAAATAATAGTTTTGAAACATCAAATAAAACATCCCTGAAAGAATGGACATGGTGACAAAAACAATTATTATATTGCTGATAAAAAGCTTTCTAAAAAGCCTATTCTTCCTCAAATTTAGTTCACCTCAAATTTATAACCTACACCCCACACAGTAGTAAGTTTCCAATTGGGGCCGTCCCCCATTTTTTCTCTAAGCCGCTTTATGTGAACATCCACTGTGCGGCTGTCTCCCATATAATCATATCCCCATACATTTTCTACTAGTTGGTCCCTTGTAAATACTCTATTTGGGTGTGTGCATAAAAAGTACAAAAGTTCTAATTCTTTAGGAGTTAAATCTATATTTTGTCCTTTATAAACCACCTTATATTCACTGAGACTCACATAAAGATCTGGATAAGAAACAGCTTGCTTGTCTTCACTTTCTGTCTCATACCTTCTTAAAACAGCTTTAACCCTTGCCACTAATTCTTTCCCATCAAAAGGCTTTACAATATAATCATCCGCTCCAATTTCTAACCCCAACACTTTATCTAAAGTATCTCCTTTAGCTGTAAGCATTATTATAGGGACTTTCGAAAATTTTCTTACTTCTCTGCAAAGAGCAATCCCATCAATTCCCGGTAACATTATGTCAAGTATTACAAGCCGTGGCGGCTTTTCTTGAATCTTTTTTAAGGCAGTTTGTCCATCATATACCTGTTCTACTTCAAAACCCTCTCTTTCTAAATATAAAGACACTATTTCACATATATTCTTGTCATCATCCACCACATAAATCTTTTGGTTTTCTCCCACATAACCACCCTCTATATACTAAATTTCTCTTGGTTAAATTATATCATAAAATTTAAAACAAAATATAAAAAAGGCACATAAAGTGCCTAGGTTATGAATAATGTTTAACTTATTAAAATCCACTTAAAATTTTGTTAAACATTATTCTTTGTTAGGCTACCTTTAACCTAACTGGGTGTAACCCCACACCCTCTATCCCCTCTGCAAATGCTTTGGGGAATACTTTCTAATTCTTTAACTTAACTGGTTAACTCCCTTATGCACACTATTTGTTTCGGTGTCTAACTATAAGGTTAAACCTTGCAGTAAGCGAATCCCACCATGGGCTTTCAACCTTTGTGCATAAGTTCATCGTCCCTTGAATTAAGAAAGTGTATATTTTATTGAAAATTTTAACATGTTTTAATTTATTTATCAACTTCTTAGTACTATACAAACAATTTGCTTACAGACATTCCCTCATGAATCCTTATAATTGCTTCTGCAAACAAAGGTGCTACAGACTTTACTTTAATTTTGTCAATTTTCTTTTCTTCAGGAAGAGGTATGGTATCAGTTATAACCAATTCTTTGATAGGAGACTCTTTTAATCTCTCAATAGCAGGGCCAGATAAAACTCCATGGGTTGCACAGGCGTAAACCGCTGTAGCGCCATTGTCAATAAGCGCTTCCGCAGCTTGCACAAGGGTTCCTGCCGTATCAATAAGATCGTCTACTAAGATGGCTTTTTTATCCCTCACATCTCCTATGATATTCATTATTTCTGCTACATTGGCCTTTGGCCTTCTTTTGTCAATAATAGCTAAAGGAGCATTCAATTTTTCTGCGAAATACCTTGCCCTTGTAACACTTCCATGGTCAGGAGAAACAACTACTACATCATCTCCTAACTCTTTGTCAATAAAATATTTTACCAGAATTGGCCCTCCTAAAAGGTGATCTACTGGTATATTAAAATATCCCTGTATCTGTGGTGCGTGTAAGTCCATTGTTACAACCCTGTGAGCACCTGCTGCTGTTATAAGGTCTGCAACTAGTTTTGCAGTGATAGGATCTCTAGCTTTTGCTTTTCTATCCTGCCTTGCATAGCCGTAATAAGGTATCACAGCATTAATTTCAGCAGCTGAAGCCCTTTTAAAAGCATCAATCATTATCAATAATTCCATTAAATTGTTATTGACAGGTGCGCAAGTGGATTGGATTACAAAAACACTTGCCCCTCTTACACTTTCTCCAATCCGTACACTTATCTCTCCATCGCTAAAAGTCCCTACTTCTGAATCACAAAGCTTCAGTCCAAGATGTTCTGCTATTTCACTAGCTAGTTTAGGATTAGCATTTCCTGAAAAAATTTTTAAAGAATTAGTATATCTCGCCATTTAATTTAAAGCCTCCCTTTTTTTATTCTTTCCTGTACCCAGCCCTCTTTATTAACTTGCCTATTTCTCCCAATGGCAAGGGCTCCTTCCGGAACATCTTCTGTTATGGTGGAACCTGCAGCAATATAAGCGTTATCCCCAATTTTAACAGGGGCAACTAAATTCACATTACAACCGACAAAAACGTTATCCCCTATTATGATCTTATGCTTTTGTTTGCCATCATAATTGACTGTAATAGAACCGCATCCCATATTCACATTCTTGCCAATCTCAGCATCCCCTACATAAGTAAGGTGAGGAATTTTGCTTCCCTCTTTAACTATCGATTTCTTTATCTCCACAAAATCTCCTATCTTGACATTATCATATATCACATTATCCGGCCTTATATGTGCAAAAGGCCCCATTTTAACATTGTTTCCTACTTTAGAAGAGAGTATTACAGAATACATAACATTGCATCCATTGCCAATTTCAGAATCGACTATTCTACAATTAGGTCCTATTTCACAATCGCTTCCTATCTTAGTCTTTCCCTCTATGACACAACCGGGCAATATTATGGTATCTGCACCAATTTCAACTTCTGCATCTATATAAGTAACATCAGGGTCAATTATTGTCACTCCATTTTTCATATGCTTATAATTGATTCGCCTTCTCATTATCTTTTCTGCCTCAAAAAGTTGGATTCTTGAATTAACTCCCATTATCTCCTCATAGGGAGTAACATAAGCTCCAATCTTCCCCCCCATTTGTCTGATTATCCCCACAGCATCCGTCAGATAATATTCCCCCTGCGCATTGTCATTTGTTATGTTCTTTAAGGCTTCTCGTAACATTACTATATCCATCACATACATGGCAGAATTTATCTCATGGATGCTTTTTTCTAGTTCTGTTGCATCTTTATCCTCCACAATCTTTATAACGTTTCCACTTTTATCCCTTAATATTCTTCCATAGCCTGTGGGATCCTCTACCACAGAAGATAAGATTGTAACAGTATTGTTTTCTTTGATATGAAAATTTACCAAATTATTTAGAGTACTAGCAGTTATAAGAGGAGTATCTCCTGTCAAAATAAGAACAATACCTTCTTCCGGAAGCAAATCCTCTGCTACCATTACAGCATGACCTGTCCCTAGTTGCATCTCTTGATAAGCATATCTAACCTTTTCCCCTAATACTTCCTTTACTTCTTCTGCCCTGTGCCCTACTACCACAATTATTTCTCTGCTGCCCAACTCTTTTGCCGCATCTACTACCCATTCTATCATTGGCTTTCCTGCAACCTTGTGAACCACTTTCGGATGTTTGGATTTCATCCTCTTGCCCAACCCTGCTGCCAAAATAATCGTTACAAGACCTTCCAATTTATCCACCCTCTATGCTAAATTGTCTTTTACCCTATCCTTTACTATTTTAACTATAATTCTGACAAAGTTCAATAAAAAAAAATAAAAAGGAGACGAGCTCCTTTTTATTCCTTATGTGCAGCTTCTTGTTCTTTAGCTTTTTCGTATTCTTTGAGAATAGCATTTTGCAGTCTATTTCTTGTGTCTGAATTTATAGGGTGAGCGATATCCTTAAACTCCCCTTCAGGAGTCTTGCGACTTGGCATAGCAATAAATAATCCATTTTGGCCCTCTATAACCTTTATGTCGTGAACAACAAATTCATTATCAAAGGTTACAGAAACTACAGCCTTCATTTTGCCTTCATCGTTGAGCTTTCTCACCCTTACGTCTGTAATCTCCATAAGTTCACCACCTTCCTGAAGCTTAGACCTAAGTTAGCAAAATTAGAACTGCTCTTTTAAAGCTTCTTGCTTCATTGACTGCTTATCTTTTTCTCGCAATCTCCACAAGCTTAACTTCGGCGTATCCACACCTATCTTAAATCTCTTTCCTTAATAATATTCGCCATAAAATTAAAATTTCCTTCACAAAAACCCAAAATTCCGAAAAATTTTAAAAAAATTTTTATTCCCTTTCTCCTTCTTTTAATATCCAGTCACCTATCTCAATATCAATTATATTTTTTTCTTCTTCCATATTTTTTAATACAAAAATAGAAATATAATTATCCACCAACTTATTTTCTGGCTTCTCCGTCGCAATCATCACTCCTGAACCTACAACTTCCGCATCGAATTCCTCCATAAGCTCCATCATGCCTTTTATCGTTCCCCCCGCTTTCATAAAATCATCTATTAATAGCACCCTAGAACCTTTCTTTAAAGCCCTCCTTGCCAGCGACATAGACCTTATATGCTTTTGAGAACCAGAAACATAATTAATAGATACAAAAGAACCTTCAGTTACTCTGCTGTCTTTTCTGATTATCACAAGAGGAACATTCAAAACCTTCGCGCACATTAATGCAATAGGAATCCCTTTTGTTTCTACTGTCACAACAGCGTCTATCTCTTCCTTTTGAAAAGGGTATACTAAAATTTCCCCCATTTTTGATACGATAGAAGGAGAATAAATCAAATCAGCCGTATAAAGAAAACCACCAGGGATTATTCTTGAAGGGTCTTTCAATTTTTCTTTTACTTCTTTCACAAAAGGTATATAATTTTGTATGTTAGATAAAGGAATGTACTTTACTCCACCGCCTGCTCCCGGAATCGTCAATATTTTCCCAAAACCGAATTTTTCAATAACCTCTTTTAAAATATCAACATCTTCTGAAGCTGTAGATTTAGCTATACCAAAAAAATTCATAAAATACTCCAAATTTATAATAGTATTGGGATTTTCATTAAATATCTTAACAAGAGCTGCTAACCGTTCATACCGCTTGTATTTATTCATCAAAAAAACCTCCAAAGACAAACTTTTATACCAAAATTATATTTAAAAGTTCACTTTTATTCAATATGTGGTATAATTTTTTTATAAAATATTTGTTTCATTTGCCAAGCTTTAATCATATTTTAACCATGAAAAAGCAATAATAACAGATAGAATCGAGAGGAGCGCACAAATATGGATATAAATCTCAAAAATTTTAAAAGAATACATTTTATAGGCATTGGTGGCATAAGCATGAGTGGTTTAGCCCATATACTATTAAATGAGGGGCACATAGTAACAGGATCGGATATAAAAAATTCTCATATAATTGAAAGATTAAAAAAGGAAGGAGCAACCATAACAATTCCTCACGACGAAAATAGTGTCATAGGAGCTGACCTAGTAGTTTATACAGCTGCTATTCATGACGACAACCCTGAATACCAAAAAGCCATAGAATTAAATATTCCTATTATAGATAGAGCTACCCTTTTAGGGCTTATAATGAAAAAATACAAGTATGGCATTGCTGTTGCAGGAAGTCATGGAAAAACCACGACAACTTCCCTAATCTCTGTAATATTAGAAGGTGCAGGCTATGATCCAACAGTATTAGTGGGAGGAGAAGTAGATGTAATAGGAGGGAACGTAAGAGTTGGAAACAGCGAATATTTTGTCACAGAAGCCTGTGAGTATACAGATAGTTTTTTACGTTTTTACCCCTACATAGCTGTCATATTAAATGTAGATTCAGACCACTTAGATTATTTTAAAAATATTGACAACATAAAGCAGTCTTTTAGGCAATTTGCTAATTTAGTTCCATCAGACGGATTTGTGGTAGCATGCAAAGATGATGCAAACACCATGTATGTTGTAGATGGGCTAAATAAAAACATTGTGACCTATGGCATCTGCAAAGATAGTGATTGGAAAGCAAAAAACATAAGTTTTGATGATAAAGGTTGTGCAATTTTTGACGTTTATTATAAAAAGGAATATATGGGCAATTTTAAATTATCAATACCCGGAAAACACAATGTTTACAACGCCTTAGCTGCTTTGGCAGTAAGTCACCTTATAGGAATTGACATAAAAAAAGCTTCCCATTATTTAACTGAGTTCAAAGGCACTCATAGAAGATTCGAAATAAAAGGAATAATTGACGGCATAACAATTGTGGATGATTATGCTCATCACCCTGCTGAAATCAAAGCAACTTTAGAAGCAGCAAAAAATTATCCTCATAAAAGAATTATTTGTATATTCCAGCCACATACTTACTCAAGAACTAAATCTTTGCTTAATGATTTTGCAGGGTCCTTTAACAATGCAGATAAAATAATAATAGCTGACATATACGCTGCAAGAGAAAAAGATACAGGAATTGTTTCTTCTAAAGATTTAGTGGAACTAATCTCTCAAAGAGGAAAGGATGTCTTTTACTTAAAAGATTTTGACTCTATAGTTGAGTATTTAAATAAAAATGCAAAAACAGGCGATTTAGTATTAACAGTTGGAGCAGGAAATATCTACGAAGTAGGAGAAACATTTTTAAAAGGTTATAAAAAAACTGTAGAAGCATAGAATTTATCTAAAATGATTTCACCAATTATTTCTAGTAAGGTGAAATCATTTTTGTTTAATTTTACATATTAACTGTTAATTTGTTCTAATACAAAACCTCCTGTCATGCAAAACAACTCCTTCTGAATTTATTACATAGGCAAAACTTTGCTTGCTTTTTATGTGTTTATTCCATTCTTCCGGTGTGTAAACTATTATATCTATTGGAATACTGTGTTCTATACCATATATCTCAGTTTTAATTTTTCTTTTATTTTCAGTATCAATAACAATACATAAATCTATATCGCTATCAAACTTCATTGTATTTGCAGCACACGAGCCGAATAAAATTATTTTTTCTGGATTAAACTGTCTAATGATTTGATTTTTTATTTTTTCTATTTCACTTTTATAAATTTCATCAATATTAACTTTAGTAGCTTCAATCATAAAAAAACACCTCTTTATAATTTTTTTAAAAGCAGACTCTAAACTTAGAAGTCTGCTTTTTATCTTGCAACACAAGATTTCCTCTCCACAAGCTTTACAGGCACAATTATATGGTCTGTATCTACTTCCTTTTGCTTTAACCTTGCAATTAAAAGCTCTGCAGACTTTATTCCCAAATCGAAAGTAGAAATATCAATAGTAGTAAGAGGTGGATTTGCAAAAGCTGATAATGGAATGTTATTAAATCCTATTATTGATATGTCATCTGGAACCTTGTATCCTTTGTCAATTGCAGCTCTTATAACACCAAAAGCCATAACGTCATCTGTAACGACAACTGCAGTAGGTTCTTCTCTTTCTAATATTCTCATCATCGCTCTGTAGCCACCGTCTTCTGAAAACTCATCCTGTTCTGCCAATTCCCTCTTAAAAGGTATTCCGTTCTCCTCAAGGGCAAGTTTATAACCATCTAACCTATCTAAACTCACTACATATTCCAATGAACCACTTATAAAAGCAATTTCTCTATGGCCATGTTTGATAAGATAATTAGTGGCAAGTTTAGCAGCTCCTATATTGTCATTATCAACCCAATACACACTCTTGGCATCCAAAGGCTTACCTATTACCACAAAAGGAAAGCCTTCGTCTCTTAGCCAAGGTATTAACTCATCAGTGGTACGGGAAGACAAAAGTATTATTCCATCAACCCTTTTCCCCTTAACCATGTTTATAACCGCTTCTTTTTCTTCCTCTTGATTACCTGATGTAGATAAAAGCAAATCATATTTTTCTCTGTGCGCAACAACACTTATTCCTCTCATTACTTCTGGGAAAAAAGGATTTGAAAAAGCTTCTTCTGTGGAGCGAGGCATTATAAGTCCTAAAGTATTTGTCACTTTGCTGGCAAGACTTCTTGCAATGGCATTTGGATAATATCCTAACTCCTCCATTGCCTTCCAAACTCTTTCTTTTGTCTCTTTACTTATTCGAGGGTTATCAGCAATAACTCTTGATACAGTGGAAGGAGCAACATTTGCTTTCTTCGCCACATCCTTAATTGTAACATTCATACATAATCACCACCTAGATGAAACCGATTGCATTTCTTCTATTTATTATTCTATCTTATTCTTTTATTTACGTCAATAGTTTTCATTTACTTTTAAGGATTCCTATCGTCGTGCTTCACACTCCACAAAATGACATAGAAGAGTACGTGTTATTCTGAGACAGAGCGCAAGCCGAAGCATAGCGGAGCCCTGAGGGAAACCGAAGGGGCTGCACGGAATCCCAGACCATAAAGGAATACCTTAAGCAGTGTACACTTTTATATAACCCTTGCTATTTTCAATATTTGCCAGCTAATTCTATACACAAATACCAAAACCGATAAAAACACAGGCCAGTATAGGAAAATATGCATGTCTTCTTTTATTGTCGTAGTACCTTTTATCACATAAGGGTCAGTTATTTTTGCTAAATACCTCAATAAAATATACAAAATAATTGCAAAAAAGGTTGCAATAATTCCATATCCAATAACGGCAGTAAATGGAATACTTATTTGTTGAAAAGATGCTACTTTACCTAAATTTTGTTGTGCTATAAAATAAGATAAAATGGCAGAAACTGTGTTATTTGTAAAATGTACTATCATTCCTGCAAATATAGAATCTGTTCTGTATACTACGTATCCCAGCAAACTACCAAGAAAAAGTATGCTTAAAAAATTTTGCACATTTAAATGAAGCATTGCAAATAAAATAGCCGTTATAAAAATGCTTTTTATAGAACCTCTCATTTCAAAACTTCTCATAATAAGTCCCCTCATGAATATCTCTTCGCAACAAGCAGCAACAAGACCAAATATTAAAATCTGCAGCAAAAGTTCTTGCTCATCTTTAGCTGCCGGTATTGGCATGACAGGAATTTTACCCAATTTAGATAAGAAATAATTTGTCAAAAGGGCAAAAAAACCTGAGACCACCCATCCAAACAAAGCTATTATTACTAACAAAAGAACCTTCTCACCTGTTAAAGGGTTTAATCTCAAAACATACTTCACATCATATCTTTTCAAAAAAATATATAGAAATACAGGCAATAAGACGAAAAAAAACTCTGTAAACACTATACCTATGTATAAAGAAGCTTTTTGCACTAAATATCCTATTGTTATAAAGAGTAACATTACAAAAAAATACAACTTGCTTATGTCCTTTTCATCTGGTCTCATTTAATCACTTCCTTTTTATCTTTAAAGTTTATCCTTATAGATTTTAACATAAAAAGAATAAAAAAGTAAGAATTAAATGTACTATTTTTGTGAAACCTAATAATTGAAAATTTCCATCAATATGATATAATAAATAGTAGAAAAATATGGAGGTGATGTAAATGAGCCTTATGAGACGAGGACGCGACTGGTGGGATTGGCCATTTGACCTCAATATTAGAAATTTGCCAAGCATTTTTGATGTAAACTTCCCTTCTATTTCAGGTTTGTTTTCCCGCCCAAGGGTAGACATCACCGAATCTGAAGCAGAAATAGTCGCAACTGCTGAACTACCTGGTGTTGACAAAAAAGACATAGAAATAAATGTTTATGACAATATATTGGAAATAAAAGGGCAAACCACAGTAGACGAAGAAAGAGAAGATAAAAATTATTACATGAGAGAAAGATATTACGGAAGTTTTGCCAGAAGAATAGAACTACCAGCAGAAGTAGACTCTGAAAGAACTACTGCTAAATTTGAAAACGGCATTCTCAAAATCACAATGCCAAAATTACATCCAAGCAAACCAAAGGGAAGAAAAATCGATATAGAATAAAAAAATTGGGTAAGTCTTTACCCAATTTTTTTCTATTTGCTTTCTCTATCATTGTATCTGCCAAAATTTTGCGTTCTTTTTATATAAATTTTTCTTGGCATTTCTTAACACAGCAATTGATTTACACGTAAAAATGTGTTATACTAAATTACGTGGAGGTGATATTATGAATAGAGAAAGGCAAAAAATAGAAACACAGAACATCACATTGTCTTTACCTAAAAATTTATTACAAAGGATAAAACATATAGCTATAGATAAAAATACTTCTGTATCTAAGTTATTAACAGAAACGCTAGAAGAAATAGTAAAAAAAGAAGATTCCTATGAAAATGCTAGGTTATATCATATAAAAATATTAGAAAAAGGTTTTGATTTAGGTACAGAGGGAAAAGTTACCTGGAAGAGAGAGGATTTATATGAAAAATAATAGAAATTTGCAGTTCATTGATACAAATATTTTAGTTTACGCTCATGATGTATCTGCTGGTAAAAAACATGAAATTGCAAAAGAACTACTAAAAGAATTATGGTACGAAAGAAATGGATGCTTAAGCACACAAGTGCTTCAAGAATTTTATGTAACCATTACAAGAAAAGTAAAAAAACCTTTGATTCCATCTGAAGCTGCAGAAATTATTTCAGCTTTTAAAAGTTGGAAACTAAATATAATAGATTTTGAAGATATACTTGACGCAATTAAAGTTTCACAACGCTACATGATTTCCTTCTGGGATTCGCTTATAATCGTTAGTGCTATAAACCTCAATTGTAATATAATATGGAGCGAAGATTTAAATTCAGGTCAATATTTTAGTAAGGTAAAAGTACAAAACCCATTTTCCCTTAGACAATGACTTTTAAGTATTCCTATTTTCACATCACCGCACTTGGCCAAGCTTCACTTTATTTCTCTCTAAGCTCTTCACTTTTATATCTTGCTAATGCTCCTCGTAGCAATATGGCATTCTTACACTGTCATCTAGAAATAATTAACATTCTCATTTATACCTAAACTGTATGCAAATAAAAAATTGAGGGGCAAGCTCTTGCTTACCCCTCAATTTTTTATTCAACTTTCTTTTTAAGCGCTGCTATCATAAAAGCAGTAACCACCGTACCTATTGCTATTACTCCAATATAAAGAAGAGGATTTGATACAGCTATCGGTATTACAAATATTCCTCCATGAGGAGCTCTTAATTCAATGTGGAAAAGCATTGAGAGAGCGGCTGTCACAGCAGAACCCACCATTATAGAAGGTATCACTCTAAAGGGGTCTGCTGCTGCAAATGGTATAGCACCTTCTGTTATAAAGGAGGCACCTAAAACCCATGCTGCCTTACCTGCTTCTATCTCTTCCTTTGTAAATCTATTCTTGAAAAGAACAGTTGCAAGTGCAAGTCCAAGAGGCGGTGTCATGCCAGCTGCCATGACCGCTGCCATTGGAGCAAAAACATTTGATGCTAAAAGACCTGTTGCAAAAGTATAAGCTGTCTTGTTTACAGGACCACCCATATCAAAAGCCATCATAAGTCCTAATATTGCTCCAAAAATCACTGCATTTGTAGAACTCATACCTTTAAGCCAGTTAGTCAAAGATGTCATAATAGCTTTCATCGGTGATCCAATTACATATACCATTAAAAGACCAACTATTAATGTTGCTAATACAGGTAATATAAGTATTGGCATTAAACCTTCTAATGTTTTGGGAAGTTTTATCAATTTCTTCAAATAATCAACTGTATATCCTGCCAAAAATCCTGAAATAATGCCGCCTAAAAATCCTGCTCCTGTTGATACTGCTAGCATACCACCTACCATACCGGGAACAAGACCGGGTCTATCTGCAATAGAAAACGCTATATATCCTGACAAAATTGGAACCATTAAAGCAAAAGCTGAGCCACCGCCAATTTTCATCAAAGCCCAAGGAAGAGTTCCTTCTACCTCAAAAGCCTTATAACCCCAGAAGAAAGATAAAGCAATTAAAATACCACCTGCAACTACAAAAGGTATCATGTAGGAAACACCTGTCATAAGGTGTTTGTAGGCACCTGTCCTTTGCGCTGACCTTTCTTTATGAATTTCTTCTACTTTTTCTACATAGCCTTTTGGCTTTTCCATCTTAAGAGCCTTTTCAATAAGTCCTTTCGCATTCTTTATAGCCTCTTCGACAGGTACCTCAAGTATAGGTTTTCCTGCAAATCTTGATTTGTCAACTTTTGTTGCTGCTGCTATTATAACAGCATCAGCAGCTTTTATATCCTCATCAGTAAGTTGATTCTCTGCACCTATTGACCCTTGAGTCTCTACCTTTATGTCTACTCCCATCTCCTTAGCCGCCATTTGAAGATTCTCCGCTGCCATATAGGTATGGGCAATACCTGTAGGGCAGGCTGTAATAGCAACTACCTTTTTCATAATAATCCCCTTTCATAAAGATTTTACTTCTCAAAAGCCTTTATGACTTCCTCTGGTGTCGAAGCTTTTTCTAACTCTTCTCTCACCTCCTTATGCATCAAAGACCTTGAAAGTTCAGCCAAAACTTTAAGGTGCAGCTCATCAGAGTTGTCTGGCACAGCAATTAAGAAAAACAAATGAGCAGGTTTGCCATCCATTGAGTTATAATCAATTCCTTTACAAGATTTGCCAAATACAATTGAAGCTTTTTTTACAAGACTGCTTTTACCATGAGGTATTGCAACCCCATAGCCTATACCTGTAGAAAACTCTTCTTCTCTTTTTTTCACCACTTCTAAAAAGCCTTCTTCATCATCTACAACTCCATTTTCTTTTAAAACACTTACCAACTCTTTTAATACTCCATTTTTGTTCTTTGCCTTTAAATCAAAAATCATCATTTTTTCATCTAATATATCTTTTATTTCCATTTCCCTCACCTTTCTATCCTTTCAATTTCAATCTTATCCTTTAATGCAGTTACTTCCTCAATAGTACCTGCCCTTGTGCCTTCTTTTATGATAACGGAGGTAGATAAAGCTGCTGCTATTTTTATTGTCTCCTCAATGGGAAGTCCTTTATATATACCGTGGGCAAAACCCGCAACAAAGGCATCTCCTGCCCCAACTGTCCCTTTTACCTCAACTTTTACAGGCTTTACCCTATATATCCCTTCATTTGTTATCACAACACTACCGCGCCCTCCCATAGAAATTGCAACTATCTCTATACCTGAATCATTCAACTTTTTACCTTCCTCAATAATCTCTTCTAAACTTTCAAGCTTTTTGCCTATTACATCTTCTAATTCTTGTACATTAGGCTTTATCATATAGGGCTTTTCTTCAATACCGTATAAGAGAGCTTCTTTGTCAGCATCGAGAATTATTTTTAAATCACCGCTTTTTACTTCTCTAATTATGTCTTTGTAAAAGATCTTTAATACTCCCAAAGGTAAACTTCCTGACAGTACAAGCACTTTTGACTCTTTGGCATATTTAAATATACTTTTTTTAAGTAGCTCTATTTCTTCTTTGCTTACATGGGGGCCATATTCATTCAAATCAGTAACTTCCATCCTTGAAACATCAAAAATCTTTATGTTGGTCCTCGTCTCATTTTTTATTTTCACAAAGTCAGTTTTTATGCCTTCATCTTCTAAACAATCGATTATATATTTAGCATTCGGTCCTATAAAGCCAAGAGCAATAACATCGTCTCCAAAATTTTTAAGGTTTTTAGCGACATTTATACCTTTTCCCCCAGCATCTACTCTTGAGCGGATTATCCTATTTATAGAGCCGAGTTTTAAGTCTTCAACAATTATTGTCCTATCAATCGCTGGATTCGCCGTTACTGTTGTTATCATTATTTTCATCCTTTCCAAAACTTACTATATCTATATTTGCCTGTTCATATTTTCTCACTATCTCATAATCAATTTCATCATCTGTTATTATTGCCGTAATGTCCTTTATATCTGCAAATTTAACAAAGGATTTTTTCCCAAATTTAGTGTGGTCTGCTACTATATAAACTTCACTTGCCACATCACACATGGCCTTTTTAGTATTGGCTTCAATTAAGTCTGGAGTCATAAGCCCATCCTCAAAAGATATAGCATTTGTCCCTATAAAGGCTTTGTCAACTTTAAACTGTCTTATCACCATTTCAGCAATAGGACCAACTAAAGCTTTAGTCCTCCACCTCTGTATGCCTCCTGTTATAATAAGCTCAATATCCTCGTGTTTTGAAAGTTCTATCGCAATAAGAGGTGAATTTGTAACAACAGTAAGTTTCATATTTTTGAGATTTCGCGCAATCTCAAGAGTAGTCGTACCAGCATCTAAAATTATAGAATCTCCTTCTTCTATCATTAATGCAGCAGTTTTGCCTATTTTCCTTTTTGCCTCAAGTTCTACATCTTCTTTTTCAAAGAAAGCAGGTTCATAATGAGTGCCAACATTTAATATAGCACCGCCGTGTGTCCTCTGTATGAAACCCTTTTCTTCCAGCACATGCAAATCTCTTCTTATTGTAGACTCAGAAACATTAAAAATCTTACTAAGTTCAGAAACACTTATACTTTTATCTTTACTTATAATCTCTGCAATCTTTAGCCGCCTTTCTTCACCAAACATTCTATCAGATACACTCATATTCATTCACATCCATTCAATATCTTTCCGCTCAATTATGCTTGTTTTTGCTTAATTTTGATTATATATTATCGATTATGATTTGTCAATAGGCAAAAAAATAAAGCAGGTTGCTGCTGTCCCTGCCGCTTGCCCCGTTGCCATAACAATTGGTGAAACTCTTATTGCTGCTACTGTTCCTGATACGCCACCACCAATAACAACTACGTCATATAATTTCACTATCATCACCTACCATATATCATAAAATTCTTTTACAAAAGCATGAGCTGCTATTTCACTTAATGCTCTTAATCTTC
>DULG01000046.1 GCA_012840485.1 Clostridia bacterium
TTTCAATTGTTTGTTGAATGATGATTAATTTTTGTAATTCCCTCTTTGTCATATTAATTTCTTCCCTTCTCATACTGACATTATCGCAGAATACTTTTAATATGACAATATCACAGAATAATAACACATATTGATTTATCACTATTGACATCATTTAAAACATGTTTTATTATAAAAGTGTAAAGAGATTGTTAAATGAATAACAATTAAAATATGGAGCAAACTATTGTTGACTTCTAATTTTTATAGAAAAATACTTAAATTTTTCAAAGTATGCTTTGACAATCTCTTTATTTAAATAAAATATTTTGTTAAATTATTATCAATATGGAGGTGTCTTTATGCCTACTTTATTACAAGAAAAACCGGAAGTAAAAGAAAAAATGCAGGCAAAAGAAACGCTAAATGTTAAAGAGCAAATAGACCTATTAGTAGAAAAAGCACAAAAAGCGCAGGAGAAATTTATGTCTTACACACAAGAACAAATTGATGAAATTGTTAAAGCCATGGCCCTTGCAGGTGTGGAAAAACATGTGGAACTGGCAAAATTAGCCTATGAAGAGACAAAAATGGGTGTTTATGAAGATAAAATAACAAAAAACCTTTTTTCGGTAGAGTATGTGTACAATTATATAAAAGGCAAAAAGACTGTGGGTATTCTCAGTGAAAACTTAGAAGAAAACTACATTGAAGTGGCAGAACCTATAGGAGTCATAGCTGGTGTAACACCTGTCACAAACCCGACTTCTACAACAATGTTCAAATGTTTAATCGCCATTAAAACAAGAAACCCAATAATTTTTAGCTTCCACCCAAAAGCATTAAAATGCAGCATGGAAGCAGCAAAAATTATGTACGAGGCAGCCTTAAAAGCTGGTGCACCAGAAGGATGCATAGGTTGGATTGAAACGCCTTCAATTGAAGCAACGCAACTTCTCATGACACATCCCGGCGTCTCCCTTATCCTCGCAACAGGCGGCGCTGGAATGGTAAAAGCCGCTTACAGCTCAGAAAAACCTGCCCTTGGCGTAGGTCCTGGCAATGTCCCCTGTTATATTGAAAAAACTGCAAATATCAAAAGAGCAGTCTCAGACCTGATACTTAGCAAAACTTTTGACAATGGTACAGTATGCGCGTCAGAACAAGCCGTGATAATAGACGAAGAAATAGCTGATGAAGTAAAAAAATTGATGAAAGAATACGGCTGCTATTTCCTCAACAAAGAAGAGACTAAAAAATTAGAAGAATTCGCTATAGACAAAAATACCAATTCAATGAATCCAGCAGTAGTAGGTCAGCCTGCAGCGAAAATTGCCAAAATGGCCGGATTTAGTGTACCTGAAGATACAAAAATACTTGTAGCTGAATATCCTGCTGTAGGTCCTGAATATCCTCTCTCCAGAGAAAAACTAAGCCCAATACTTGCTTTGTACACAGTTAAAGATTACAAAGAAGGAATAAAAAGATGTGAAGAAATGATACAATTTGGTGGAATGGGACATTCTGCCGTAATACACTCTGAAAACCAATGGATTATCAATGAATTTTCAAAAAGGGTCCCTACAGGAAGAATTCTTGTAAACGCTCCTGCTTCACAAGGCGCTATTGGAGATATTTACAACACTGCTATTCCCTCTTTAACTTTGGGTTGTGGCACAATGGGCGGAAACTCAACAACAGACAATGTAAATGTGTATAACCTCATAAATGTAAAAAGAGTTTTTATAAGAAAAGAAAGAATGAAATGGCTCAGATTACCTCCACAAATTTACTTTGAAAGAGGATCATTACAATATCTTTCTCAAGTAAAAGGCAAAAAAGCCTTTATTGTTACAGACCCTATAATGCTTAAATTAGGTTTTGTAGACAAGGTAATATATCAACTTAATAAGGCAAATATTAGATACGAAATTTTCTCTGAAGTAGAACCCGACCCTTCTGTTGACACTGTTGAAAAAGGTGTAAAAATAATGAGAGAATTTGAACCTGATTTAATAATAGCTGTAGGAGGAGGTTCTCCAATAGACGCAGCAAAAGGAATATGGCTTTTCTACGAATACCCTGATACAAAATTTGAAGACTTAAGGTTAAAGTTTATGGACATACGAAAAAGAACTTATAGATTTCCTGAACTGGGGAAAAAAGCTTTATTTATCGCAATACCAACCACCAGCGGCACAGGTTCTGAAGTTACTGCCTTTGCAGTCATAACAGACAAAAAGAAAAATATAAAGTACCCTCTGGCAGATTACGAATTAACACCAGATATTGCTATAATAGACCCTGACCTCACAATGACAATACCGCCTTCTGTCACAGCAGATACTGGTATGGACGCTTTGACCCACGCTATTGAAGCCTATGTATCTGTCATGGCATCAGACTACACAGACGCCCTCGCAGAAAAAGCTATAAAATTGATATTTGAATACCTGCCCAAAGCATACAAAAACGGGCAAGATAAAGTCGCCCGCGAAAAGATGCACAATGCTTCCTGCATAGCTGGAATGGCTTTCACAAATGCATTTTTAGGAATAAACCATAGTATGGCTCATATACTTGGTGCTAAATTCCATCTTCCACACGGAAGAGCAAACGCAATACTTCTGCCCTATATCATAGAATACAATGCTGAGTTACCTAAAAAATTTGCTTCATTCCCACAATATGAATATCCCAAAGCAGCCGAAAAATATGCAGAAATTGCAAAATTCTTGGGACTTCCTGCTTCAACAGTTGAAGAAGGAGTAAAAAGCCTCATTGAAGCTATAAAAAATCTCATGAAAGAGCTTAATCTTCCTTTGACACTTAAAGAAGCAGGCATAAATAAAGAAGAATTTGAAAAAGAACTTATGGAAATGTCTGATATAGCCTTTAATGACCAGTGCACTGGCTCAAATCCAAGAATGCCATTGGTATCCGAAATTGCAGAAATATATAGAAAAGCTTATGGTGAATAAGGGTAAAACCAAAAGGGTTTTTACCCTTATTCTATTTCCAAAACAGAAGTAAATTTTTCTATAAAAGGTACACCCGAGGCCGTTGGCAAAAGGACAGATGTCACCATTACCTCATTTACAGGAATAAATTCATAATTATCTTCTTTTTTCTCTCCATATCCATGAAAGTCATGTATTATATAAGGAAGTTTTTTTTCTTTACCAATGTACATCATAGTATGCCCCGGCATATAAACTAAAGCTCCCGGCTTCAAACCGTCAAATATTTCTATTCTTTCTTTAATTGATATTTTTTTACTAAATTTATAAGATTTTCCCTCACTAACCTCTTGCTCATTTGCATTTCTAGGAAGCCTTATGCCAAAAGTCTTAAAAATATACATTATATAGCTGGAGCAATCTCTTCCTCCCAAACTATCCCCCCAACCGTATCTATCTCCTATTAACTTAAAAGCCTGTTTTAAAATATTTTCCCTTGTGTAAGGAAGATATCCAGCATTTACATCTTCCTTTTTTGAAATTAAAGCATATTTAAACTCAAGACCGCCTTCTTCCCCTCTCACAGGCAGTTTTACAAGATAATTTCCAATAACTAATTGATTGCCAACCTGTTCTAAAATATTTTTTCCTTCTAAATATATTTTTGTCCCCATTGTAAATTCAACTTTAGAGACTCTATTATCAAAGGGGTTGCTTTGTGTCTTTATATAATTTCCCGTAACAACTAAAAAACTATTGGAATTCACATAGTCAAATATCTCCTTTTTATCTTTTGCAATTGCTATATCTTCTTTTTTTACCCAGCCTCTGTAATTGTACATTTGCACAAAATACCATTTTTTATCCTTACTTTCATGTAAAATAACTACAGGTTCAAAAGCCTGACAGCCTGTCTCCTGAAACCTGTCAAATTCAATATCTCCTTCTTTGTCAAAGACAGCTTCCTCCGTGGGAAAACTTCTAATAGAAGTATTTTTAATCACTATTCCATATTTCACTAAATTTACCTCTTCAATCTCTTCTATATTTGTATTTTTTATTATCTCTTCATAAAAATCTTCTTTTATTGATTCCCTTTTTTTATTGTACATAGGCTTTTTGGGTATTTCATAAGCTTTAATTAATTTGAGAAGTTCATCTTTTTTAAAACTTTCTTTATAGTTCTTAATGTCATATACTGTTTCTACCTTATCTATTATTCTTCTATTAAAGTCTTCGATTTCTCTCTGAGCCATAATAACTTTGTCAGCATCATTTATTTTTTCAATCCAATATTCCGCTTCCAATAAATTTTCAAAAAACGCCAACATATAAGTTCTCCTTCCATAAAATTTTAAAAAAGTGAAACCAAAAAGGATTTTTTTCGTCTATATTATAGGAGATATTTGCAAAGGGGAGAAAATCAAAATGGAAAAGAAATTTTACTTAGCTATTATTCTCATACTTAGTATATTGTGCCTCTTCCTTGGAGTAATGGTATTTTTAACCGCTTTCTACCCTAAAACGTAACTTTTATATCTCTATTCATCTTTCAAAATAGGCAGCAACCTCTTTAAGGTAATCAATTATTGTAAGATGTTGTGGACATACGCTCTCACATGTGCCACATTCTATACATGAACTTGCTTTTGCATCCCCTAAACCCTCATAAGCCTTGCGGTTGGCTTCATACATATTGTACATATGAGCTTCATTGTAAAGTTCAAAATTCCTTGGTATATTTACACCATTTGGACAGGGCATGCAGTAATTACATCCTGTACAGGCAATTGGTGAAAGCTCTTTGTATTTGTTTCTAACTTTACTCACAATCTCAAGTTCTTCTTTTGTTAAGGTATTTATTCCTGACATTTTTGCGCTTTCAATATTTTCTTTTAACTGTTCAAACGTGCTCATGCCACTTAAAACAACCGAAACTTCTGGCTGATTCCATAACCATTGAAGTGCCCACTCTGCAGGGGTACGCTTAACTTTTGCAGTACCCCATATATCCGTCACAGCTTTTGGAGGATTAGCAAGTCTGCCTCCCCTTATAGGCTCCATTATTACAACCCCTAAACCTTTTGAAGCTGCGTATTTTAGTCCCTTCTCTCCTGCTTGTACGTCTATATCCATATAGTTGTACTGTATTTGACAGAAATCCCATTTGTCATAATAATCTACAATCTCTTGAAATACAGGATACTCATCATGGAAGGAAAACCCTATGTATCTTATTTTTCCTTCTTGTTTTTTCTTTTCAGCCCAGCTTAAAGCATCAACCCTTTTCATGTTTTCCCATTTGCTTTTATCTAAAGCATGCAAAAGATAAAAATCTATGTGGTCTGTCTGAAGTTTTTTAAGCTGTTCATTTAAATATTTGTCCATGTCTTCTTTTTCGTTGATTAGCCATGTAGGAAGCTTTGTGGCAAGAAAGGTCTTCTCTCTGTATCCATCTTTTAAAGCTTTACCTGCAACTATTTCGCTGTTACCTCCATGATACGGCCATGCTGTATCAATATAATTCACGCCACTGTCAATGGCATATCTTATCATCTTTATCGCTTCAGCCTCATCTATTTTACTGTTGTCATTATCAATTACAGGAAGTCTCATTAAACCAAATCCCAATGCAGATACTGCTATATTTAGTTTGCCAAATTGTCTGTATTGCATCTCATCCTCTCCCCTTTTTTAATATGTTTTAAGTTAATTATAACATAGGGAATTGCATAAACAAAAATCTC
This sequence comes from Clostridia bacterium, assembly GCA_012840485.1. GTDB lineage: Bacteria > Bacillota > Thermoanaerobacteria > Thermoanaerobacterales > Thermoanaerobacteraceae > Thermoanaerobacter. The sequence continues at coordinate 5,687 of DULG01000046.1, forward strand.
TTTAAACTATTGACATTTAGAAATATTAGTGTATTATATAATTAGTACACTAACACAATATGAAGGTGTTGAGCAGACAAGGGGACGGTTCCTCTGTCCGAATTTTAATCAATTTTCTATACGGAGGTGTTGCTTTGAAAATTGAATTTGATGAAAAAAGACCCATTTACCTTCAAATAATGAAGGCAATAAAGCAAGAGATAGCTACAGCAAACTTAAAAGGAGGGGATAAATTACCTTCTGTCAGAGAAATGGCAGAAATTTTAAAAGTAAATCCTAATACTGTCCAAAGAGCATATCAGGAACTGGAAAGAGAACAAATCACCTATACACAAAGAGGAATGGGAACCTTTATTACAAACGATGTACAAAAACTAAAATCATTAAAAAAAGAAATGGCAACGGAATTAGTCACATCCTTTGTAAATGAAATTAAAAATTTAGGCTTTAGCAGTGATGAAATAATAGAAATTGTAAAAGAATCCTTAGAAAGGGAGGTTAAGTAATTGGACACAATTTTAAAAATCTCTAATTTAACAAAAAATTATTACAATACTCAAGCCTTGAAAGGCATAGACTTAGAAGTTGAAAGAGGAAAAATCTTAGGGCTTTTAGGTCCTAATGGCAGTGGTAAAACTACTTTAATGAAAATTATAGCTGGCATACTAAAGCCCACTTCAGGAGAAGTGCTAATTGAAGATAAAAAACCGGGAATTTATACGAAGCAAATTGTATCTTATTTACCTGATGTAAATCCTCTTTATAAGTGGATGAGGGTGAAGGATGCTGTAAATTTTTTTAAAGATTTTTACAATGATTTTGATGAAGAAAAGGCTAAATCAAATTTAGACTTTATGGAGCTCAAAGAAAACCAAAAAGTCTCTTCCCTTTCAAAAGGCATGTTAGAAAGGCTTCTTTTGGCACTTTTCTTGTCAAGAAATGCTAAACTTTATGTTCTAGACGAACCTTTAGGCGGCGTAGACCCCAGTGCAAGAGACAAAATAATAGATACCATAATAAAAAATATAAATGAAGGCAGTTCAATGATTATTTCTACTCATATTATAAGTGATATAGAAAAAGTTTTTGATGAAGTTGCTTTTATCTCTGAAGGAAAAATAATTTTAAAAGAAAATGCAGAAGAATTAAGGGCCAAAAAAGGAAAATCAATTGATGAAATTTTTAGGGAGGTATATGCTAATGTTTAAACTTATGCAGTATGAATTGAAAGGGAGATATAAATACTACATTGGCGTCTTAATCGGAATACTTTCTTTGTTTCTCTATATCAATCTTAGGTTACCATCTATTACTAATGAAGGAATTATACTGTTCACAATAGTAACAACCTATATTTTGTTCATAGCCATTGCAATGACATCAAACGTAATATTTTATTCCACTGACCTTTTTGGCAATGTTTTTGGAAATACAGGATATTTACTTTTTACATTACCCTTAAAAGGAAAAAAAATATTAGGGTCAAAAATTATACTCTCAATTTTAGAATTTATATTATTCCTGATTTCATTCACATTTTTATGGTATCTAACTTTATTAACACATAACTCTTTACAACTATTTATGCCAGTTATCTCAACTCATAAAACTCTTTTGATGACTGTAACAATGCTTGTAATTGTATATTACTCCTTTTTAATCATAACAGCTTATTTTAGTATGGTATTAGCTAAAACAATTTTTTATGTTAAAAAGTACGGTATTTTGTTTTTTGTTTTTCTATTTGGGGTTAGTTATTTTATAACAAATAAATTATATATCTTTTTATCAAAGTTATTTCCTTATTATATTGATATCACTGGTACTTCTCTTACTTTTACTAAAATTGTAGAAATAAATCCAACAACAAGCATTTCCTTTAATATAACGAACTTAAATATAGCCGTAATTATTTTTCAGATTTTAATAATTGTAACTCTCTTTTTTACAACCTCTTATCTGATTGACAACAAAATGAATCTATAATAACTAAAAGGGCCAAAAAGCCCTTTTAGTTATTCCCTTTCTTTTCTGTATTTGTCCATTATCTCTGAGAAAATCTCTGCATTTGTAGGAGGAGTATAGGATATAGCATTGGCACCTGCTTCTATTGTCTTTAAAATAGTCTCTTCAGTAGGACCTCCTGTTGCAATAATGGGTATGTCGGGACAAATATCTTTTACACGTTTTACCAAATCAGGGGTCTTTTGTGCACCAGATATGTTAAGTATTGTAGCGCCAGCTTCTACTCTCCCTTTTATGTCCTCTTTCTCCGACACTATAGTTACAACAATAGGTATATCTATTGTCGCTCTCATTTTTTTGATTATATCATTGGCAGTAGGAGCATTTACAACAACTCCCATTGCTCCAGAAAATTCCGCGTCAAGAGCTAGGTTTACAACTCTCTTTCCTTGTGTAAGTCCTCCACCCACACCGCAAAATACCGGTATATCCGCTGCCATCATAAGAGCGTGAGTAATAACTGGCTGAGGAGTAAACGGATATACTGCTAAAACAGCATGAGCATTAGTATTTCTAATTAAAGCTATATCTGTTGTAAAAACTAAAGACTTTATCAATTTCCCATAAACTTTTATCCCTGAGGCCTTTTGATGAATAACCTCGGGAACCAAAACCATTTTCTGCCTAAGAGGAGAAGTTATTTCAGGTACAAAATTATCGCCCATTTTACCACCAACTTCCACTTTTATTTTATATAAATATTATATCAACATTTACCAGTAAATCAATATTTCATTTAATAAATTTTCATTTTATAATATTATTAAATTACTTTCCTCTATATTAAATTTTAAGTTAAATTAAATTTATAACATTTTTTTCTAATCACCGTGAAGATTTGTAAAAATTTTTATATTTTTTATCTTTATCAACCGCAATACAATAAAATCAAAAGTTACATTAATGATTAATAACTTTTAGACCATATTTTAATAAAAGTTTAAAATTAATATATAAAAATTCAAATTAACTTCAAATCTTTTGCTTTTTTAACAGGTATATTGCCAATCCATCTTAAATATGCTATAATAGTAATCGTCTACAACATAAAAACAAAATAAAATGTAAGGGGGATTTTGAAGAAATGTTAAGAAAAAAATGGCTTCTTCTAGTGGTGACTTTACTTTTTGTCCTATCTGTTTTTCTGACCTCATGTGGTAAGACAGAAACTCAAACGCCACAACAATCTCAAGAACAAAAGACAACACCTACAGCTTCAGTTAAAGATAGTGACAACTGGACTAAAGCAAAAGACCCTTCAAAAATACCAGAAGCATCAAAATCTCGTACAGACACACTTATAATAGGTCTTCATGAACCAGCAGGAGTTTTCAATCCATTATTTTATGAAACAGCTTATGACGCTTATGTACTAAGTGCTATCTTTGACGGTTTAATAGAAGTAGACCTTGATGGAACATATATTCCATCCCTTGCAAAGAGCTGGGATATAAATAAAGAAAACAACACTGTTACTTTCCACTTAAGAGATGATGTGAAATTCAGTGACGGAACACCTTTGACAGCCAAAGACGTAGAATTTTCATATTACGTAGTCGCAGATCCAACCTACGATGGTCCATACGATATTTCAACAGCAGGAATTAAGGGATTTAAAGAGTACCATGATGGAAATGCAGATAAAATTGAAGGAATTAAAGTAATAGATGACCATACAATACAAATTGCGCTAGAGAAGGTTCTCGGTACTTCTTTAGCAGATTTGCGTATAACTGTTATTCCACAACACTATTATGGTAAAAACTTTGCAAAAGGAAAATTAGAAGGAGTAAAATCTCTTGAACAACAACCTCTTGGATCAGGTCCATATGTATTTGAAAAATTTGTTCCTGGTCAAGAAGTACGTTTGGTTGCAAATGAAAAGTACTGGAAAGGTGCTCCAAAAATTAAGAATTTGATTTTCAAGACAACAACTGATGCAACAGCTGTTCAAATGTTACAAACCGGTGAAACAGACTATGAGACCACAAATATCGCAGCAAAGAAAGATAATGTAGAGTTGCTAGAAAGCCTTGGATTTGTAGATTATGCTTTGCTTCCAACTAATGGTTATGGATATATTGCTTTCAACTTCTATCAACCAAAATTCCAAGATGTAAGGGTTAGAAAAGCATTAACTTACGGTCTTAATAGGAAAGCAGTAGTTGACGCAGTATACCAAGGTTTAGCAGAAGTAAGAGACGTGCCACAATCAAAAGTATCCTGGGCATATCCTGATGAAAAAGACATAATACATTATGACTATAACCCAGAAAAAGCAAAACAGCTTTTAGATGAAGCTGGATGGAAATTAGGTTCAGACGGATACCGCTATAAGGACGGGCAAAAATTTACTATCCATTTCCTCGCTTCATCCCCTAACGTAGTAAATGACGCTTTAATACCAGTAGCTGTTGAAAACTACAAACAATTGGGAATAGAGTTTATAGCCGAACCCATGGAATTCAATTTAATACTAAAGAAAATTAAGGAAAATAAGAATGATTGGGACATGTACTTCATGGCTTGGGGATTAAGTGCAGAACCAGACCCATATAATATCTTTGCTACAAATGGTTCTCAAAATAGAACAGGGTATTCAAATCCAAAAGTTGATGAACTCCTAGTAAAGGGCCGTGAAGAATTAGATATGAACAAACGCAAAGAAATTTATCATGAACTTTACAAGGTATTAAATGATGACCTACCATATATCTTCATGTACCAGAGAAATGACCTCAATGCAAAGAGCTGCAGAGTAGTAGGATTCCAGATTTCATCTTTCAGAGATTTTACCTCTTCACTGTATCAAGCAGAAATTCTTCAGTACTAATTTAAATTTAAAAAGCCCGGACTATTATGGGCCGGGCTTTTCCACTGTATTAGGAGGGATAGAATGACACAGTTTATCATACGAAGATTACTACAAAGTATTCCAACCTTAATTGGGGCTTCTATTGTAATATTTTTAATATTTGCTTTAGCGCCTGGAGATTATGTAACCAGACAATTAGAAAATCCAAAAATGACTGAAGAAAGAGCAGCTCAATTAAGGGCTCTTTATGGATTAGATAAACCACTGCCAGAACGCTATGTTTCTTGGGCAACCGGTCTACTAAAAGGAGATTTGGGAGATTCCTTAATGTTTAGAAAACCTGTTGTACAGGTAATAAATGATTTTATTTGGAATTCCTTTATATTGGGAGTAGCTATAATGTTTTTTGAATGGTTAATTGCCTCTATAGTAGGTATCTATTCTGCTATACGGCAGTATTCTGTATTTGACACTATAGCTACCTTACTTGTATTTATTCTTTACTCTTTACCCTCTTTCTTCTTAGGTCTTGTTATGCTTAAAATTTTTGCAGTAGACCATAGATGGTTCCCTCTAGGAGGAATGATTACAACAGGCTCTAATTATACAGGATGGGCTTATATAGTTGATGTGGCAAAGCATATGGTGCTTCCTGTTGCTACTTTAACTTTAATAAGTGTAGGTGGATTAAGCCGTTATTTCAGAGCCAATATGTTAGAAGTTATAAAGCAGGATTATATAAGAACTGCTAGAGCAAAAGGTTTAAAAGAAAGAACAGTTATTTTCAAACATGCTTTAAGAAATGCTCTTTTACCTTTAATAACTTTATTCACTTTAGAATTACCTAGTTTATTTGCCGGTGCCATGATTACTGAAAGAATATATAACTGGCCTGGTATTGGTAAAGTTGTTCTAGAAGCAATTTATGTAAGAGATTATCCTCTGTTTTTAGGATATACAATGCTTATAACTGTTCTTACAATTTTAGCAAATATTTTAGCTGACGTTTTGTATGGCGTTGCTGATCCGCGTGTAAGACTTAAATAGGGGGGATAAAGCTTGGATCGACTCAATGCAAATCAACCTCTTGATTATAAAAAGAAAAATAATCCGAAAAAAGCACCTTCAATTTGGAGAGACGCTTTCCATAGATTTCTAAAAAATAAATATGCCATATTGGGATTAGTAATTTTGACTTTTATGTTCCTTTTTTCTTTTGTAGGACCTTATTTTTCGCCTTACCTGGATGCAAAAATAGATGTATCAAAAGGAAATCAACCACCAAGTGCAGAGCATTGGCTCGGTACAGATAATCTAGGAAGAGATGTACTTCTAAGACTTATGCTTGCAGGTAGAATTTCCCTTACAATAGGAATTGCTGCTACTTTGATCATCATTTTAATCGGTGGAACGTTAGGCTCTATCGCAGGATATTATGGAGGCTGGTTAGATGTCATAATAATGAGGTTGGCAGATATCATTTATGCTATGCCTGGCCTTCCCATTTTAATCATGTTAGGTGCTATAATGTCCGACTTAAAAATTCCGCCCTCTCAAAGGATATACTATGTCATGTTTATCTTGGGTTTCGTGTCATGGGTAGGTCTTGCAAGGCTTATACGAAGCCAAATTTTGAGTTTAAAAGAGCAGGAATTCATGCTGGCAACAGAAGTTTTAGGTTTAAGAGATAGTAAAAAAATAATAAAACACCTTTTCCCCAATGTATTACCCACTGTCATTGTTTCTGCAACACTAGGAGTAGCCAGCTCAATTTTAGCTGAATCTGCTCTCAGCTTTCTGGGACTGGGTGTCATACCTCCAACACCTTCTTGGGGATATATGCTATCTGCTGCAAATAATATGATCGACTTTGCAAAGCGTCCTTGGCTTTGGATTCCACCAGGTGTTGCCATAATGTTTTCCGTTGTAGCTATAAACTTTATTGGCGACGCTTTAAGAGACGCTTTCGATCCTAGACAAAAAATTTAGGAGGAATCAAAATGGCAAAAAATATTGTAGAATTCCGCAATCTCAAAACTTATTTCTATACTGAAGAAGGTGTTGTAAAAGCGGTAAACGACGTAAGTTTTTCGATACGCGAAGGGGAAACGGTGTGTGTCGTCGGTGAATCAGGTTGTGGTAAAAGTGTAACTGCTTTATCTCTAATGAGATTAATTCAGTCTCCTCCTGGAAAAATTGAGGGTGGAGAAATAATTTTTGATGGTCGTGATGTTCTCAAGTTAAGTGAAGCTGAAATGAGAAAAATACGAGGCAATGAAATAGGAATGATATTCCAAGAGCCAATGACTTCATTAAACCCTGTTTTGACAATAGGCGAACAATTGATGGAGCCTTTAATGGTGCATAAATTCATGAGTAAAAAAGAAGCCTGGAATAAAGCCATTGAACTTATCAAACAAGTGGGAATTCCTAGAGCTGAGCAAATAATGACAAGTTATCCTCACGAGTTAAGTGGCGGTATGAGACAGCGTATAATGATTGCAATCGCTCTAAGTTGCGATCCAAAACTTCTAATAGCTGATGAACCAACAACGGCTTTGGATGTGACAATTCAAGCTCAAATCCTTGACCTTTTAAGAAAAATAAAGCAGGAAAGAAATATGGCTTTAATGCTTATAACCCATGACCTTGGAATTGTTGCTGAAATGGCAGATTACGTGGTAGTAATGTATGCTGGAAAAGTAATTGAAGAAGCTCCTGTAAGAGAACTTTTCAAAAATCCTAAACACCCATACACAAGAGGCCTTTTAAAAGCAAAACCAATAATTGGTAAAAGACAGGACAAACTATATACAATACCGGGCCAAGTACCCAATCCTATTGGTTTGGGAAACTACTGTTATTTTAGCGATAGGTGTGAATATGCAATGGATATTTGCCGCCAAAAGATACCTCAACTTACAGCTGACGAAAATGGACACAAAGTCGCCTGCTGGCTCTATGAAGGAGAGTGGAAAAAATGAGTGAACCTTTAATAGAAGTAAAAAACCTTAAAAAATACTTCCCAATACGAGGCGGTGTCCTGCAAAGGACGATAGGATATGTAAAAGCAGTAGACGGAGTAACATTCACTATAAATAAAGGGGAAACTTTAAGTCTTGTTGGCGAATCTGGTTGTGGGAAAAGCACAGTCGGGCGCACTATAATAAGGTTGTACGATAAAACTGACGGAGAAGTTTTTTACAAATCTATTCCTATTCACAGTCTCAAAAAAAGTGAGCTTAGAAAATTAAGACCTAAAATACAATTAGTTTTCCAGGATCCCTTTAGCTCTTTAAATCCCCGCCTTAGGGTAGGAGATGCTATAGGAGAAGCTCTTTTGGATCATGGTTTAATATCAAAAAATGAATTAAGGGATAAAGTTATAGAAACATTAGAAATATGCGGATTAGCTCCTTACCACATAGACCGTTATCCCCATGAGTTTTCAGGAGGACAACGTCAGAGAATAGGAATAGCCCGTGCACTTATTTTAGATCCAGAATTTATTGTATTAGACGAACCTGTATCTTCTCTTGACGTATCAATACAAGCCCAAATAATCAACTTGCTTATGGATTTGCAGCAACAAAAGGGATTGACTTATTTGTTTATCTCTCATGATTTGAGTGTAGTAGAGCATATAAGTACAAGAGTTGCAGTTATGTACCTTGGATCTATAGTTGAAATGGCAGCAAGAGATGAATTATTTGATCATCCACTTCACCCCTATACACAAGCCCTTTTGTCTGCCGTTCCAATTCCAGATCCAGATTTAAAGAGAGAAAGAATAATATTAGAAGGCGATATTCCAAGTCCTGCAAATCCACCAAAAGGCTGCAAGTTTCACACAAGATGCCCAATTGCAAAAGACATATGTAGAGAGCAAATACCAGAATACAAAGATGTAGGAGGGGGACATTTTGTAGCTTGCCATTTGGTATAGCTATATCCCCTCTACATCCCTCTGAATTTCTTCTTCAATATAAAATTTGGTGTTAACTGCGTTGCTAGCGAAAATTGGTCTTACAAAAATTATAAAATACAAAAAGCTTATCAGCAAAACTATAAAGACAGTTAAAAAAGGATACAAATAGTTTTTGTTTTCCAATATATAGCCAGCTAAATAGCTGGCTATTGCTGATCCTGTGCTCCTTAAAAGAGTTCTCATGCCAGCAAATAAATCTCTTTTATTCTCCTCTACCGCTGACATTGTCTGACTGTCTATCATATTATTCAAAAGTGTAAAACTTCCACTTCGCAGTAGAAACAAAGGTGAAAATATCCATACCGGAACATTAAAAGAAAGCACCATTGTCAAAAGCAGGTTTATCCCATATACATAATAATAAGCCTTTATATTCCCAAATCTGTTTATCACCCATGGCATTATCATAGAAGCAAAAAACAAAACCAAGCCATTTATTGTCAATAAGTAGGAAACGTATTCATCACTCCAACCCATGCGAAACTTAATAATAACATTCTGGAAAGGGATAATTATAGAAAAAGCCATACCCATTAAAAAAAGATAAAAAGTCAGTAAAAGAATTTTTTTATCTATTTCTTTCAAAATTCTTTTGTGAATTGGCATTGATTCTATCTTTTTTATATTTCTATTTTTGCCATTATTTAAGCATGGCAACAAAATTCCTCTTAATACTGCTGTCACACCAATAAAGAAAGCAGATATGTAAATTGCCCACTGGTATTTAGTAGTTCCAAAAGGCAACCAACTAGGGAAATACCCCCCTAAAAGAGTACCTACACCACTGAATAAAGTAAAACTGGCAAATAACAGACTATAACTCAAGGTTTCCAATTCATTTGTTTTAGCATATGAAAACAAAAGTTGAATTTCTGTTGTAATCAATAAAGAAACCCCTACAGAAGTCAAAACTTGCGCTAAGTAAAATACCCAAATAATAGTACCCCATCCAAAAAGATTATATCCCATTCCTATAAGAATTATACCTGTAATAAAAATACGTTTTCTTCCTAATCGATTTGCTAAAAATCCAGCTGGAAGTGAGGTTAATCCCATTATTAAAGTGCCCACAGAATTGAGAGCCCCTATTTGTTCAGGTGAAATCCCCAACACTAAAAAATGTAAATTTAAAACAAAACCTAAAATTCCCATTCCAATTCCTAATAAAGCCTCTGTAGCTACAAAATATTTAACCTCTTTAGGCAAAGATTTAACCTGCATAATAAGTGACATATAAAAGCCCCTTTCCCTTATCTTTATTTATATCATGCCCTAAAAAAGCCGCTTTTCAGCGGCTTTTTTAGCTTTAATAAATCTTTTTTGAATTTCTGCTTATAAAAATTACTTCTTAGCATTTTCTTCTACTTTTTTATCTGTTTTTCTTTATGTTCCCTCAAAAGAAAATACTTTACAAAATCATTAATTCCAAAAGAAAACAGAGCCGATAATCCAATAACAGTTAATGTATTTCCAATAGGAATAGGCTTTACTCCTGGAATGCCAAAAGTAACTAAAAGTGTAATCACTATGAGGTCTGCCAATACAATATAGAATAATGATTTACTCGGAACTGATTCCCAAAAATGTCCTCTCTCCCTTACAACAAATACAGTAAACATGCCAAAGTAAAATAATATTGAAAAAGAGTATGTCCTAATCAAATTATAATCTGCTTTTAAACCTAAATACTCTAAGCCAATGTACAGAATAGCTAAAGACTCTAATACAACTAATATTCCCAGTAACATTGAAGACTTAACTATTCCTTTAACATCCCAAGTGTCTGGCTCTTTTGACCATCTTGCATTATCTGTAGAAATTGAGAGCGTAACAAAATCCACCACAAATAAGAGTAAAACCACATCAAAAGCAGATACTATAAATTTTTTTGTAAGTAAAAATGCCACAACTACAAAAACAACAATTTGGAAAGTCTTCACAACCTTATTAAATATCCATGTCAATAACCTTTGGTATATCATTCTACCTACTTTTACTAAATCTACAATGTTAGAAAGCCCTTCTCCTGTCAAAACAACACTGGCAGCTCCTTTAGCCACATCTGTTGCAGTGCTTACAGCTATGCCAACTTCTGCTTGTTTAAGTGATGGTGCATCATTTACTCCATCTCCTGTCATGCCGACAATATGCCCTTTTTTTTGCAAGCTTTTAACAATAGAATATTTGTCCTGTGGATACACTTCTGCAAAACCATCACTTTGTTCTGCAATTTCAGCTGCTTTATCAAAGTCTTTTCCAACTATATCCCTAAACTGCGAAGCATCAGTTATTTTCTCTCCAATTCCTACTTGCCTTGCTGTCTCTTTAGCAATAGGGAGTGCATCTCCCGTTAACATTTTGACTGCTACTCCAAGGTTCTTTAACTCTTCTATAAACTTTTTTGCGTCGGGTCTTGGCATATCATAAAGAGCAGCTAATCCAACGACTCTTAAAGAATTATCATCTTCTCCCACCGCTACTGCAAGAGTTCTATATCCCTTTTCCGCAAAATCCATTGCCTTTTCGTTAAAGATATTTTCATCTTCTTTTGTAAGGTCTGCTATTACATTTACAGCACCCTTTACAACTTTAAAAGTCTTTCCATCCTTTTCTATAATAGCTTCTGTTCTTCTTGTCTTAGGGTCAAAGGGATAAAAAGCCTTTTGCACATAGTCCTCTAAAAAAATATTTTTTTCTTGTGCTGCAGATAAAAAAGCTAAATCTATAGGGTCATGGTTAGCCTCTTGAGAAGCCAAAGCACCATATAATAAAACGTCATTTTCACTAAAACCTTTTAAGGGGATGACATCTGTTAAAGAAAGTTTATTCATTGTAATTGTCCCCGTTTTATCTAAGCAAATTGTATTCATAGTAGCTGCATCTTCTGCTGCACTTAACCGCGTAACCAAAACTCCCTTTTTTACTAATTCCATAGATCCTATTGCCATGCTTATTGTGAACATAGCTGGAAGTGCAACAGGAACAGAAGATGCCAAAAGCACAAGAGCAAGTGGTACAACTTCTATAAGCTTTATACCTATGAAATAAGACACCACAAAAGCTGAAACTAATGCAACCCCTACTATTATAAGAAGCCATTTTATAACTTGCGATGTAACTTCTTCAGCATGAAGCTTGGGTCGTGCTAATTGTACCAATTCAGTGGTTTTTCCAAAATATGTTTGATTGCCTGTTAAAACTACTACAGCATTTGCTTCCCCTGATTTTATAATAGAACCCGAAAAAAGCATATTTGATTTTTCTTTTGATACAGTCAAAGACTCTCCTGTAAGGGCTGACTGGTCAACTTCTAATTGTCCTTCTAACAGTTTTAAATCAGCAGGTACAAAATCTCCCGCCCTTATCCTTACTACATCTCCCGGTACCAATTCTCTTGCCGGTATCATCTGCCACTTTCCATCTCTCAAAGTTCTAGCATTTATTCTAAGTTTTTGCTTTAAAGTTTCAACAGCTTGAGAGGCTCTTTCCTCCTGTAAAAATCCTATAACAGCATTTAGAATTAAAAGGGCTAAAATAATATACATATCAAGATATTTATGAAATATATAAGAAAGAACAATCACAGCTTCTAACATCCATGCTGTAAGTCCCCAAAACTTTTTTGCAAACTTCAAATAGGGATTTTCTTTCTTTTCAGGTATTTCATTATAGCCATAGGTTTTTAATCTTTTTACAACTTCTTCCCTTGTTAAACCATTGTCTACATCCACTTTTAAATTGTGTATCACTTCTTCAATACTCATCTTTTCATAAATAATTTTTTTTACTTCATCCTCTTTACCTTCCATCATTTATCCCCTTCCATATGACTTTGCCATAACTTTTTACTTCAACTCTTTCTTTATACTTTCATTATACTTTTAGTTGTTATAAATTTCAATCAATCTAAACGATCTGAGCGCGAAAAATAAAAGAATCAGACAAAGGGGACGGTTCTTTTTGTCTGAGTCTTACGTAAGTTCACTTTTTGAAAAATAAACAGCAATTTGAGTTCTGTGTTTAAAACCTGTTTTATTGAGAATAGAAGTGACATAATTTTTCACTGTTCCCTCAGAAATGAACAACTTTTCAGCTATCTCTCTATTAGATAACCCTTCACATATAAGTTTAATTATTTCTTTTTCTCTCTCAGAAAAAATTGAAAGCTCTATTTGCCTTTCCCTATCTGACTTATTTTCTTCAAGGGTTAATTTCTTTTTTAATTTATCCAATACTTCTTCCTGAATTACAGAGTTCCCTTCATATACCATCTTTATCGCTTTTTTTATGACCTCTGGCGAATTATTTTTAAGCAAATAACCTTTTGCTCCATGCCTTATCGCATCAAAAATATATTCATCCTCATCAAAAGTCGTTAAAATTAATACTTTTGTGTTTGTGGAAGAACATATCTGTTTTGTCGCTTCAACGCCATTTAAAACAGGCATCCTCACATCCAAAAGCGCAACATCCACCGGGTTTTGAAGTATAAAATTAAAAGCTTTTAATCCATCCTCCACAGCCGCTACAACCTCAAATTCTTCATCCATTCCCAAAATTATCTTTAAACTTTCCCTTATCAAAGGGTCGTCATCAGCTATTAAAAGCTTAATCGCCATTTTCCTCACCCTCTAAAGGCAACAAAGTTATAACAGAAAATCCATTTGAACCGTCCAAAATCACTTTTCCTCCTACACCTGCTGCCCTTTCTTCTATTCCTATAAGCCCCAATCCTTTTTTAATCGATTCTTTACCTATGCCATTGTCCTTCACTTCCAACTTCACAAACTTGTTGTACACTCCAATAAATATTTCTACCTTTGTTGCCTTAGAATGTTTTAGAATATTAGTCAAACATTCTCTGAGATTCTCGTACATTATGCTCCAATACACATAGTTTATTCTTTCAATTTTACCTTCCCACTTAAAACTAACTTCTAAATTGGATGTCCTCTTAAATTCCTCAATGAGAAGTTTTACCCTGTTAATTTCTACTTTGTCTGATTCCGGCTTTATCTCCTTTAGAACTTTTCTTATTTCTTCATGCCCGCTTCTTAAAACTTCTATAGTTCTTTGTATAAATTCCTCAGCTTTTTTCTTCTCATTATTTAACACCAATATCTTCACTGCCTCCAATTGCATTAAACTGCCAGATATTGTATGGCCGATATAGTCGTGAATCTTTTGAGAAATTTCATTTCTTTCCTCTAATTTAGCTACATATTTTAGCTGCTCTTCATACCTGCTATTTTTTAATCTTTCAGCAGACAAAAGATAAATTTTCTTTCTTAAGTTAGCATTTTCTTCCTTCAATTTTCCTATTTCAACAGACGTTACAAAAGAAAACTGATAGACAGCATATAAAAGAAAAGAAATTAAAAAATACTCAGGTAGTAATACTTTATCCAAAAACAGAAAAGAAAATAATACAAAAATAACCCCAGACAAGGGCTTCTTTAAAATTATATAGGCTATATTATATAACCCAAATGGCAAAAACAAAATAAACAGCCTGTTCCCGTAAACATAATTCCACCACAAAATTACAATAAACAAGCCCATCAGCGAACTTTTTACTAACTTATTGTCTACTACAAAGTATAGCACATTTATACTAGCAAATAAAAGAAGGAAAAATACAAAAACCGGATAATATTCTATTTTGCCAATGATAACTTTCAATACTAAATAAAGTGCAATCAAAAAATTGCTTAAAACAACCCACCCTTCCATCTCCACTCTCCTTTACCAGAGTATCAGATAAAGCAAACAAAGCAGACAAAGGGGACGGTTCCTCTTGTCTGATCTTTTAAATTTAATCAGCCTATATAGTCAGACTTTGCCTTTTTCTTTCAAAATCTTATGTATACTATACCTACTCACCCCAGCAATAGAAGCAATATCTTTAATTGAAAGTCCGGTTTTTTCTCTGTATTTTTTTATTAAGTCATGCCATTCTTTACGTTTTTTAATTTCCAGATTTTCTATATCTTTAATCCCAAATTCCATCGCCATTTCTTTAAATAACTCTTTGGCTTCTTCCGTACTCATTTTTTCTTCTTCAATGTCGATAAAAACTTCAGTGCCTTCTGTCTGCTCCATATATTTCTTAAACTGTTCTATAGCTTTCTTTTTATCATCAGAGAAAATGCCTAAAATCAACTCTGTATCTACAATTTGACACATTTTATCATTATCGTTAAGATAACAGCTATAACTGCTCCACTTATAATCAGAAACTTTTTTCACTAGTCCCGCTTTTACCGGATTTTGATGAATGTATCTTACTAATGCTATAACGTAACTCTCATCTTCAACTGGCTCACTTCTAAACCTATCCTGAAATAAATGCCCTGTCCTATCGTATTTTTTATTAAAATAAGAAGCATAAATTCCTGCAATCCTCTTAATAGAACTTGACAAATCTTCATTGCCTTCCTTGATCATCAAATGAACGTGATTGCTCATAAGACAAAAAGCAGTTAAATAAAACTTCCCGCCTAGCTTTTTCTCTGCCAATATTTCTATAAAGTGCTTTTTATCCTCATCACTTCTGAATATATTTTTCTTTTCATTTCCCCGCAACATCACATGATAATATCCGCTCTTGCTTTTAACTCTTGACTTCCTAGGCATTTACATCCACTCCAAAAATAATAATTCAGACAAAAGGAACCGTCCCCCTTGTCTGATTATAACATATAAATTAGATAAAATCTCCCATTTTCCCAGAAGTTTTGATTTTATATATTCCCAACAGGATAAAGGTTAATGCAAAAGCTAAAAGTATGATTATATTCATATAAACATCGCTTAAACTACCACCCATTTGAATTTTTTCTATAGCGTCTATTGCCCATTTCTGCGGTATAAAATCAGAAAGCTTTTGAAGTGCTTCAGGCATTAAATATAATGGCCAGAAAGCTCCCCCTAACATACAAGTAGGTGTAATAATTAAAGTAGACAAGGTATTAGAATAACTTGTAGAGGGTGAAAAAGCAACTATCATTGAACTTAAACCAATAGAGGTTATTCCAAAAGAAACTAGTATTAAAAAGACATCAAATGTTGCCTTTGTAAGCCTTAAGTTTAATATAAAGGTAACCAACACAAGTATAAGAGCTATTTGAAAAACTGCCAAAATTAAATTTACAAAGAAATTGCTCACTAAATAAGTTCTTGGCTTTAAAGGAGAAGCAAAAATTCTATAAAAAGTTTTATCTCTTTTCTCCACAAGTATAAAATTAGAAATATTAAAAGTGCTAAACATCAAAAACATTATAAAAAATCCTAAACTTCTTGTTGTTGCCACTGCCATCTTCCCTATATCTTCAACAATATATGTTTTCAAGCTAAAAGGACTGTTCTTATAAAGGTCGTACATCTTATAAAAATTTTCTTTATTTCCTTCAGATGCCTTGCTTAAATTGTAAAGAACATTTATCTTGCGGTCAAGATAACTTTTCAAAAATAAGCTGGTTTCTTCCCCTTTTATTGATACAATCTCTACATCCTTTGGATTTCCCTTCAAAATTTCTTCTTCAAATCTTTGAGGAATCACTATAGCGCTGTCAACTTCTCCTTTCGATACTTTATCATTTATCTCATTTTCTTTCAGAAAAACAACCTTGAATTTATCCGTTTTTTCCAATGAATTAATTAAATCTGTTGAAATCTGACTTTTATCTCTATTTACAACACCTATTCTAAGTTGCCCGCTGCCACCATAGGTAAAAAGCAAAAAGAAAAGTGGAATTATAATACCAGAAATCAATAAAATAATATTCCCTTTCCTTCTAAAAAACAACTTTACTGTATTCTTCATAACCAAAAATAGCTCTCTCACTTAAAAAGCCTCCCTTCTGAATAAGTAAGCTGACAACACTATGAAAAAAGCTGCAGGAATTAAATTTACCATGAGGGCTGTAGGTACATATTGATAATTGCCTCCCAATATCACATTAAATATGGCTGTATTTGTCCATGTAATTGGAGAAAAATTTGAAAGTTTCTCAATAAATTGACTTCCCATTTCTTTTACAGGAATATAAGAACCACCTAAGAAGGCTATAAAAGGAATTATACCGTTTAGTAAACCTTGTGCCATTGCTCCATTTTTTATAATAAACCCCAAACTCACTCCCAAGCCCACCACAAAAATTATCTCACTAATTATAATCACAAAAACTGTTACAATATCCTTTCCCCAATTAGCTCCGAAGATGTATTTGCTAAAAAGAACAATAATCAAGGCCTGTATAAAAACAGAAAAAGTTACCCCTAACACCTTCCCCATAAATATTTCATATTTCTTAATAGGAGAAGCTAATATTCTGCGCCCTGTCTTTTTTGTCCTTTCCATATCTATTGAAAATACACCACTCATAGCACCGTATAAAATTATTAAAGTAAGCATTGTAACAGAATAATAATCGAATGATGTTTGTTTAACTTTTCTGTCAATAGAGGTTATTTTTATAAATTCTCTATTTAAATTTATATCGCCGCTATTTTTAAGAAAGGCAGGATTTTGTGAAGCTATAGCTGTCATTCCTTTAAAAGTATCAGCAAAAGAGTCAATCATACTTGCTGCAATCTCCGTTTTTATATCTCCATGTGCATTCTTATAAAAAGTTATATCTTTACCTTTTAAAAAAACATAACCATCGTATTTGCGTTTTTCTATATCACTTATTCCTTTGTTGACATCTTTTATTTCTACAAATTTTACTCCCATTTTATCAGTTTCTTTAATGAAAATATCAAAACCCTGTGAAAGTATTGTATCTCCTTCATCTGTATATATAACTTTTATATCCCCTAATTTTATATCTGATGTTGACGAAAACGCAAAACCTAAAATTCCAATAAGAACTATTGGCAATAGTATCATGAGTGCCATTACTTGCTTGTCATAAAGGATTTCTTTTATTTCTTTGAGCATTATGGTAAAGATTCTCATATTCTCACCTCTAATCTCTCAATTTTCTTCCTGTCAGGGTAAGAAAAACTGTCTCCAAATCGGGAATTTCGTTTCTTAGGTTACGTATTGGTATGTTTTTTGAAATAAAATAGTGGATTATATCATCAAAATTGCTCACATCTTTTAAGCTTGTTATCTTTATCGTGCTATCTCTTATCTCAACAGCTTTTACACCCTTTATTCCTTTCAATTCCTCCTCTTTTATTCCATCAATTGAGCCAATTTCAATATAAACTGTATTCACATCTGTAACCATTGAAGTGAGTTCTTCCTTTGTTCCTTCAGCTATAACCTTGCCATGGTCCATTATAGAAATCCGCGTGCAGATAGCCTCTACTTCCTCCATATAGTGACTTGTGTAAATAATTGTACTACCCATTTCATTTAACTTTTTAACAGATTCCAAAATGTGATTCCTCGATTGAGGGTCTATACCTACTGTAGGTTCATCCATTATTATCAATTTAGGTCTATGGGCAATGGCACAGGCAATATTTAGCCTTCTTTTCATACCACCTGAAAATTTATTTGGTACTTCTTTCGCTTTATCTGAAAGACCTACAAACTCAAGAGACATCTCTACACTTTCTTTTAACTCTTTTCCCTTAAGTCCATAAAGGCTTGCAAAAAACTTTACATTTTCATAGGCTGTTAAATCTCCATAAATAGCAACATCCTGAGGAACAATACCTATATTTTTCTTTATAAATTCAGCATCTTTACGTATGTCTTTGTCAAAAACATAGACTTCACCCCTGTCAAAACTTATCAGTCCGCAGATTATGCTTATAGCTGTCGTCTTCCCTGCCCCATTAGGACCCAATAGACCGTAAATTTCTCCTTCTTCTATTTCTAAATTTACATTGTCTAAAGCTATAACGTCACCAAACCTTTTTATTACCTCCTTCATTTTAACTATCTTCATGCAACACCCTCTCCTTACAAAATAAATTTTCAGACGAAAGGAACCGTCCCCTTTGTCTGAAATTGATTTGGTTTTCTAGGAATATAATAAAGGAAATGGTGAAAGTTTTGTAGTATACAAAGTCACCATTTCCTCATGACTAAAGTCACATTGTATTTAAATTTTTCATCATGTATTCCATTATTCTTACAGCCTCATTTATAGTTTTTACATCATCCTTTAATGGTCCAAGCCATATGCAGTAAGCTAAATCATTGTCTGCAATTGGAATAATTCCAAAAATCTCAATATATGTTGCAGGATCATTGGAAGCAGCAGGAGGGCTTCTCCTCAAAACGGCAATTTTTCCTTCTCCGATAGGAGTTTTTATATCTTCTTCTTTTAAAAGTTCGCTGTGATTTGGAAGAAAACCTCCAAAATATTGGTCTTTGTAATAACTTATAACATATATACCACCGTTAATTTCATCCTTTGAATTTAAGATATAAACTTCATTTCCGCCTGTAAATTTCTCCTTCCACCCATTTGGCAGAGCAATTTTGAGTTTTTTCAAATAACCAATTTCGTTATTACGACAAAGCACCATCTCCATATAGGGCATATCTTGAAAGCTATTTAAATCATAAAAGAGTACTTTCTCAGCTCGACTAACGCCAGCCAGCTTCCTTTCAGAAATAAATTTCACTGAATTCCATTCCAAATTATCGCTTTCCTTTAATTCCCTCACATTTCCATTTAAATCAACACTTACTATAGGTGCGCCTATAAAATTACCTTTATCGTCATATTTATAAATCTTGAATATAACATGTTCACCATCCGGAAATGCCATACTGTCAAGCGAATAAAATTTGTATTTTAAAATGTTTTTGTACGTTTTTATTATTTTGAAGTTATTTCCATCCAAAACATCTAAGCAGTTTTTCTCATCGTTTAGCACAAATATAGTTCTACTTTTATCTAAACTCCCATACGTTACACTTCCGTTAAAACTGTAAACCGGCTTTACGACCTTGTTTTCAAAATTTAGATAGTTTATTTTGTTATCACAAATAAACAGCACCCCTTTATTGTCAAAATATGGTTTGATTTTGCCACAAGAATTTATTTCACTTTCTAAAGGATACTTCTCAAATGTTCCTTTATTTACATCATAAGAAAATATATACCCACTTTTAGCATTTAAAGAATCCGGTGAAATACCATAGATATACTCCCCATCATCACTCCACACTGGATATATTCCATCTCTTACAGGAAGAGTAAGTCTTTCTGGAGCGCTGCCATCAATGTTTATCACATAGTATTCAAATGAAGCAGCATCGTAATGGATTCCCACAACAATTTTGTCTTGTCTTGGTAATAATTTATAATATCCAATGCGTTTATTTTTTAAAAATTCACTTGCTATTTTGTTAGAATTGCCATCATACAAAAGGACGGTATAAAGGGTATTATCAAAATCTTCGCTTGAATTAGGAAGTGAAAATACCAGCCTTATAGGTGGTTCTTTCCTAGTTGTGGATGATTCTTTAAGCTTTACTACATCACAGGAAGTTAAAAAGAACATCACCATAGTAAGAAATAAAAATAATTTTCTCATTTACTATCCCTCTAATCTTATAATTTTTCCCTCCTTTTTAAAACGATTATATCATAATAAAACAAAAATTTCCACATCATCTATTTTTAAAAATTCAGACAAAGCAGACAAAGGGGACGGTTCCTCTTGTCCGTTTATTTTGATTTTCAGACAAAAGGAACCGTCCCCTTTGTCTGTGTTATGCCAATAAAAAAGTAAGGCTCGTAATGGTCTTCGCTTCAGCCAGTACAAATCTCTTCATACCTCACTTAAAAGGCAAGGTATTGCAAAACCCATACTGACCTATGCTCGACTATTATAGATACCTTAGAAACCTTATGCACTTTGCATAAGACCTCCAGTCTAAGTACATGACGTACTTCGACCTGCGGCACCTATAATAGTCTTAGCTCGACTATAATACATCCTTTTTAGCCTTAAAATTAAGGCTCTACATGGACATATTATAATCTGCCCGCCGACTAGCATCCGACCTTTTGATCGAATACCAATCTTTGGCCGACCATCACAGAACTTGCGTCCTGTGATGATCTTGGCTCGACCATTACGAACCTTACACTATTATATTGCCCTTTTTGTCTTTTTATATTCATTTGTTTTTAAAAAAATTTAAAAAGGAATGAGATACCCACTTTTTTGGTTTAAGCTAAAGCTCTTAGTGAGAACAAAGGAACTGTACTTCATTTTAAATTATACAGAATACTGATAATTTAAAGCAACTACTCTTGGTTCCCCTTCTAAATCTTCTTTCTTTACATCCATTTCTGTGGATAAAATCTTTTTGCCACCTGTCATATCCAAAAAGTTATCCACAGTATCAATAGGGAAATTAATAAACTCCGTTTTATAGTGCATTGGTATGGTTATTTTAGGCTTTAACTGGTTCATCACTTCTACCGCTTGTTTTGCATCAATTGTATAATAGCCTCCAACAGGAATGAGTAGAACATCAACTGGTCCTATTTCTTCAACTTGCTTTTCTGTTAAAACATGTCCCAAATCTCCCATGTGACAGACTCTGATTCCATCAATATCAAAGACAAAAACTATATTTTTACCTCTTTTTGCACCATGCTCGTCATCGTGAAATGTATTTACACCTTTTATGTTGATACCTTTTATATTATGTTCTCCTACTGTGTCAACAATATCAAAGTTTCCCTTTACCGCCTTAAAATAATTGTGGTCAAAATGGGAATGAGAAGATGTCACAATGTCTGCCTTCACATTTGGCATAGGGTACCCAACTGATTCATCAAAAGGGTCTGTGACAATGACCGTACCCTTCTCAGCTGTCAACTTAAAACAGGAATGACCCAACCACTTTATATTCATAAATTAACACCTCCTAACCATATTATACCACAGTCATAAAATCTTTTGGGTATTGTCTAAAGCGTTTTTATATATTTCTTCTGGATATCCCAATAATTTTAAAATCTTTATTGCATTTCTGCTTTTTGACGGTCCTTCTTTCAATATATAATTGAATTTAATATCCTTGTCATTGACTTCTTCTTCAAAATGATAATTATCGTAATAATCTGCTGCCAATCTTGTAAGCTCTATATCATGTGTAGCAGCAACAACCAGGCAATTTCTTCTTATCATATATTTAAGCACTTCATTGGCAGCACTAATCCTCTCTATTGTATTGGTACCCCTGAAAATTTCATCAAGAATACATAAAACTGTGACATTGTCATCTATCACATCAATTATCCTCTTTAGCGATTTAGCCTCAACCATAAAATAACTATCTCCACCAATAATATTGTCAAGCGTTCCAATCGAAGTTAATATTTTAAAGTAATTAGAGGAATAGCTTTTTGCAAGTACTGTATAAAAAGTATGTGCAAAAATCGCATTAATTCCTATTGTTTTCAAAAAAGTTGACTTGCCGGACGCATTTGAACCTGTAATTAATATACCCCTATCCCTAACTTCTATAGAATTTGGAACAGGATCTTTAAGCAAAGGATGATAAATATCTTCCGCTTTTATGAAACGTACATCACTTTTTGTAAGTTGAGGCTCAGTACAATATTTTAAGCTTGCCCTATATGAAGCAAGAGCAATATAGGTATCAATTTTGCCTATTTCAATATATAGCTCCTGCAAATCTTTTAAATGCTTATTTATCAAATTAGCAGCTTCATAAAAGCCTATAGGCTCCATCAAAAAAATTATACTAAAAAATCCAGTTATACCCAAATTGTCAGCTACCCCTGTACTATTGCTTAAATAATCTAGATAGTTGAGGTTTCGTCTAATAATTTTCGTATTGTTGTATGGATCTTTTAATCTTTCAATATCAAATTCTGGATTACCGTCGCTTTCTTTAATTATATTCTTTGCACAGGATATAAGTTTTAATACATATTTAAATGTCATCATTTCCGAATATATCTTATATTTTGTACTAGAATATATCATGCTATTAGAAATAAGCAGCAACATTAACATAAATATACCTGCACCGGGATTAACAAAAATAATTATCAGAGGAGATATTATAAGTAAAAATACTAAAAGCTTATATAAAAGTACCGGATTGCTGGTAATTTTTATGCCATTCCATAAAAATTCTGTAACATCCTCTTTTGGATCTTTCCCAAGAAAATGAAGATACAATTGAATTCTCTTCGCAAAATCATTGTTTTTCATAAAATTATTTATAATTTCGCTTCTACCTTCTAATTCTTTCTTGTCATAAACCGGGTTTCTTAAAAGGTTATATAGATACTGCTGACCTGGATTTGACATGGTATGATCAAGTTTTCCAAAAACAAAGTCCATATCCAAATCTCTCCATGTTATGTCATCTATATTTGAAGAATTTCTACTATCTAATAAAAGAATATCATATAGCTTTTTAATAAACTCAAAGTTTCGCTTTTCCACATGTTCTTTTCCCCATTGTTCTTCAATCTTTTCTTTTATTTCTTTTATTTTTGCCGTTTTTTTGTAGTTATTTATGATGAAAATAAGGATTATTGCTACAAAAAGTAATAGAAAAAATAAAGGGTTCACCTCAAAGCCTAATATTAATCCTCCACCTATTAAAATTACATATAGAATCTCTAATACCATCTCATTGTTAAACACTGTAATCCTCCTCTATACCACAAAATAAAGGCGGAAAAACCGCCTTTTACATCCTTTCTGGTGCAGTTATTTTTAATATATCTAAGACGTTCTTTATGACAGTCTTTACTGCTAATATAAGCACATACCTTGCTTTCATCAAATCTTCTTCTACGCCTTTTACTCTATGACTGTTATAAAAAGAATGGAAAAGCGATGCTACATCAAGTACATATCTCGTAATCCTATGAGGTGCCAATGTCTTTGCTGCAATGGTAATTTCTTCTGGGAAATATGCCAATTTTTTAATTAATTCTTTTTCCTCTTCTTCTTTTAAAAGGCTTAAATCTACTTCATCTATATTATCTATCTTTACTCCAGTTTCTTCTAACTGTCTAATAATTGAGCAAATTCTCGCATGGGCATACTGGACATAAAAGACAGGGTTTTCATTTGACTGTTCTTTAGCTAGGTCAAGGTCAAAATCAATGGGACTGTCTGCAGACCTCATGTTGAAGAAAAACCGCGCTGCATCTTTCCCTACTTCATCTATCAGATCTCGTAGTGTCACCATTCTGCCTGTCCTTTTAGACATTCTAACAACTTGACCGCCTTCTATAAGTTTCACAAGCTGCATTAAAACAACGTCAAGCCTGTCAGGATCTATGCCAAGTGCTTGCATCGCTCCTTTCATAGGAGCAACATGACCATGGTGATCCGCACCCCAAACATTTATAACCCAATCAAATCCGCGAGTTATAAATTTATTTTTGTGATAGGCTATGTCAGAAGCCAAATAGGTAGGAAATCCATTAGACCTAACTAATACATCGTCTTTTTCCGCGCCAAATAATGTCATTTTAAACCACAAAGCCCCGTCTTTTTCGTAAGTATACCCTTTTTGCTTAAGCTCTTCAATTACTTTATACACTTCTCCGCTGTCATAAAGAGATTGCTCAGAAAACCACACGTCATATTCTATACCGTAAAGCGCCAAATCCTCTTTTATTTTTTCTAAATTCTTCTTAAGTCCATATTCTATGAGGGCCTTTCTTCTCTCTTCTGATGGCACATCTTTATATTTATCTCCGTATATTTCTAAAAACTCTCTCGCTCTATCTATTATGTCCTCTCCGTAGTAGCCGCCTTCGGGCACTTCAGCCGGTATGCCCAATAATTGCAGGTATCTTGCCTCAAGTGAATATCCAAACTTTTCAATCTGATTTCCTGCATCGTTTATATAAAATTCCCTAGTCACATTATATCCTGCATACTGAAGGACGGAAGCCAAAGCATCTCCTAAAGCCCCACCTCTTGCATTACCCATATGCATAGGACCTGTAGGATTTGCTGACACAAATTCCACTTGAACTTTCTTGTCATTTCCTATATTTACACGTCCATAATCTTTTTGCCTTTTATGAATGACCCTTAAGGTTTCTATTAAAAATTTTTCATTTAAAAAGAAATTGATAAAGCCAGGACCTGCCACTTCAACTTTCTCTATAAACGTATCTGATATATCTATTTGTGAAAGGATGACCTCAGCAATTTTTCTAGGAGCCATTTTAGCCTGCTTTGCCATTACCATCGCCGTGTTTATTGCAAGGTCCCCGTGCTGCTTTTCTTTTGGTTCTTCTATTTCTATTTCAGGAATTACCTCTATATTTATCAAACCTTCTTT
Source organism: Clostridia bacterium (assembly GCA_012840485.1). GTDB lineage: Bacteria > Bacillota > Thermoanaerobacteria > Thermoanaerobacterales > Thermoanaerobacteraceae > Thermoanaerobacter. Next base: position 30,797 of record DULG01000046.1, read on the forward strand.
TACAGAATTCTTAATAGCGGTAGTCACCATGTCTTTTATTTCATCTTTTACCTTTTGTATAATGTTCTCCAAGTCAGTTTACCTCCCGCACTTTTAAGTATAGTTCATTATCGCTCACAGTCTTGTTGTTAAGGTCAAGAGCATATTTTATAGTAATCTCACCGCCAGTTTCCGACATAGCCACTTTTACATCTGTTGGCAGTATTCCTAAAGGAATTTTCCCATAAGGAGTATCATAGTCCGATTCGTATTTTTTGTTTTTCTCAAAAACCATTTTCGATTTGTTAGTGCCAAATCGCAATAATGTAACTTTGTCTTCTGTAATTTTTAAAGTAGTAGTAGTTCCATCCATTCCTGATAGTTCACTTTCTTCATATACTACATAAAAAGTATTGCCTTTAATATAGAAACTACCCTCTGTAATAAGTTCTATTGTATCAGATTCATTTCGATCGTTTTTTTGAGTACCTTTTACAGATATAATCGCTTTTTTCAATTACCTCTCCCCTTCTTCCCTTATTTCTCACCATTCCCTACATTTTTCATTATGGCTCTCTATCGCTAAGTTCATAAGCTCATCTAATAATGTTGAATAAGACTTTCCACTTGATTCCCATAATTTAGGATACATGCTTATTTTCGTAAACCCAGGAATGGTATTAACTTCATTCAAATAAAGAGTACCTGTATTTCTATCCATTAAAAAGTCTACTCTCGCCATACCTCTCAAATCCAACGCCTTATATGCTTTTATAGCCAATTGTCTTACCTCTTCCATTTTTTCATCTGGAAGTGGTGCAGGTATTAAGAGAAGAGATTTACCCCCATCAAAATATTTAGCATTATAATCATAGAATTCATTAGAAGGAACAATTTCTCCTGCAATAGAGGCTTGCGGATTTTCGTTACCTAGCACGGAACATTCAATTTCCCTAGCATCTATTCCTCTTTCTATCAACAATTTTCTATCATATTTTGCAGCTAATTTCAAGGCCCCAGGAAGTTCTTCCTCATTGTGGACTTTGGTAATACCAACACTAGAACCTAAATTAGCAGGTTTTACAAAGCACGGATATCCCAAGTGTTCAACTTTTTTCTTTATAGCTTCTAAGTCTTCAATCTCTTTTCTATATACTACTACAAAATCAGGTGTAGGTAGCCCCGCTTCCTTAAAAATCCTTTTTGTAAAAACTTTATCCATGCATAAAGCAGAAGAAAGCACATTAGCTCCTACATAAGGTATATCTAATAATTCTAAAAGCCCTTGTATAGTCCCATCTTCTCCATTAGGTCCATGCAAAACAGGAAATACCACGTCTATAGGATAAAAACCATTTTTTCCGTCTTCGAAAGTTATTATTCCTCTATACTTTGTAGAAGCTCCCATAGTTGCAGGAATTCCTTCTTTTTCCCATTCTCCGGTTTCTATTTTTTCTACATCTCCTCTATATAAATACCATTCTCCTTTTTTTGTAATACCCATCATATAAATCTCGTATTTATCTTTATCAAGGTTGTTTATTATAGACTTTGCAGACATTAAAGAGACTTCATGTTCTCCCGATTGTCCACCAAATAAAACAGCTATTTTCTTCTTCGCCATTCTCTCACACTCCACTAATTTTTCTTACATTATCTTTATTCTACTCTTTTAAGAATATGTATTCAAGAAAAATTTTATCTTATAAATTTAAAGCCGGAAAAGAAGAAGTTTTTCTTCCCCGGCTTGGTGGGCATTTAGAAGGTGGTATTTCTGTTGTTATAATTTTCTACAAGCATTTTTTCTGCTTTTTCGATTGCAAGTTTTACAAGATTACCGCAATTTCTAGAAGAAACACTTCCCCAACCTTCCTTCATTACTGTGTCGTAAACGCCGAGTTCTTTAGCCAACTCATATTTAAGCTGGTCAGACATTAAGCCTCTGCGTCTACCCATTTTTATTCCCTCCTTCTTTTGCCCTACAATTATTTTGCACTTTAAAAGCACTTTTATGTTATGGACTACATGGTCAAATCTCCATGTTCTGTTTTTATAACCTTTAAAATTTTTTCTTCATTTCCATTTAATGCATTTATATACACGTAAAATGTATCACCTTTGTATGTTCCTTTAAATTCATAGGCTAATACTTCTCTTCCTCCTTCTAAAGGAATAAGAGTCAATTTTATATCTTCTATCTTTAAATTTTTGCTTACCTTTTCTTCTGCTTCTTTTGCTGTAAGCTTTGGCTTTTCTAATTTTCTATCCGTGTGATTCATGTAGTAAGCTGTAGCATCAAAACCTATTATGTCTCCGTTGTCAAGCGCCACCTTTACCTTAACAATGTCTGGATATAAATAAACCTCATTTTGCACAGGGACAAAGTTAAATTGTATGCTGCCATCTGCTTTCATAGAATAAGTACTTTCCATGTTTGCAAACCCATGCTTTTCTAAAAATTTTTTGGCATATTGCAAAGCTTGAGAAGGAGAAATATTTACTTTGCTTACCGTTCTTTGATCCATCAGCCACACAACATGTCCACCTTTTCTGCTGACATTTATATACACTGACAGCTTACCAGGTGACTTTAACTCCACCCCATAGGCTTTTATTTTTCCATTGTTAGGACTGTATTTATTTTCAGACTCAATAGCTTTTCCATAAAAGTCTCTTGCTATTTGAACAGCTCTATCATAAGAAATTTCTGACCCGGTCAAACCCTTAGGAGCAGCTTTTGCCAAATTTTCAGAAAAAGGTCCGTCGTATATCAAAGTAGGATAATTTGTCATAGTCTGGTTTACACTGTTCATTTTCACATTTAAAATTTTGCTATCAACTTGCGCCATTTTCTGTGACCCTTGCTTCCTTAAATTCCCTAATTCATATCCTCCTTGAATTTTCTTTCTCAAATCTTGTAAATTTTTCCCCAAAAATACTGCATAATTATGTAACTTGGTAATTGTCTCTAAATCCTGCTGAGATAATTCTTGACCTGCAGCAGCCTTTTTTGTAAGACTATAGGCATAATCTCCAATTTGCGTTAAAAACTTGGAAGTATTGTCTATCTCTGGCTGTCCAATTGGCAATTGATTTAGGTGTTCTTGCCCTGAAAAAGCTTCTCTCCATATTTCATCTAAAATTGGAATAGTAGTTTTATTTGAAGAAGCTACCATGAGTTTTCCCATAGAAGTTTCAATATTTTCTACATTAGAAACCAATTGATAAAAAGACCTATCATATTGAGCCTGCAAATACCTATGATAGGATATTTTTTCTATATACTGCCTATATCCCCATGCTCCCAATATCAACACTAAAATCAAAGCTAAAGCCGTAAATCCCCTTTTTATCATTTTTTCACCTCACCTCGCAAATATATGACTACCTATTTGTGTTATAATTGGCCTGTTGAATATCCAGTAATTTGTCACCCTCATGGCATTGTAATAATACAAAGCGCCACCACTGGGGTCCCATCCAGCGATAGCATCCCTTGCTGCCATTATACTTTCCCTTGTCGGTGGCAACCACATTTGGCCGTCTTCTACAGCAGAAAAAGCTCCCGGTTGAAATATAACATCGGCTATAGTTTTGGGAAACCTTGGGTCTCTAACCCTATTCATCACAACAGCTCCAACTGCAACTTTTCCAATATACGGTTCTCCTCTTGCTTCCCCATTTATAAGCATTGCTAAAAGGTAAACATCGTCATTTGTGGTGACAGAGGAAGAAGCCTGATAAGCCGCTAAATCTTGAGCAGTAGTTGTAAAACCTAAAGCTGCTTTTGTATCATCATCTACAATACCTGTAACATTAAGCCCGTTATATGCTTGAAATTTTCTAACTGCCAGCCACGTTCTAACCCCAAAAAATCCATCTACAGCTCCCTTATAATATCCCCAATCTTTAAGCCGTGCTTGAACTTTGGCAACATCACTACCTGTATTCCCCCAATAAAGGTTAGACATAGCTACCTCAGTCAAATCATAAGCTGCATACTCAAAAACTCCTGTAACAAAAATAACCAATATAGCTATTATAATTTTCATTCGCACAATGAAATCTAACTTCATTTTGAACCTCCTTTTCTTTGGTGTTTGTAAATATTTTTTGTAGTAGTAAAAGTATTATACGTGATTTTTAACTTAAAATAATAAAGCGCCCTTTAAGGCGCCTTCCATGCCATTTTAAATTTATTGTAATATTTCTCCATAATTTCTGCTATTTTAAATTTAACTGGAGGTTTCCCCTTTTTTATAAGGTCTACATCCTCTTGAGATAAATACTTTACTACTTCTTCTGCGGTCTGTTCATCTGTAAAGCCATGAGTAGCATCAATAAAACAAAGAGGAGGAAATATTACACACCACCAATTTTTCCCTTCTCCATTACCTATTATTACCTTAAGTGCAGTATATCTACCTGCGGGAAGAGTAATGGTTCCATAATATCGCGTTGGAAAATCAAATGTACCATAGGCAATTTTTACATTGTAATTTTTCCCTTCTTTATGAATTATTTCTTCTGCAACTATTTTAATTTCTCTAATATTTTGTTTTATAATTCTTTCTGAATCTTTTACATCTTTTACACCATCAAATTTAGGCGTCAAATCCACAAGTATAGCATCTCTCACCTTAAGCTTTAATTGTTGGTCTTCTTCTGAATCACTGTTGGCAATAACATGAAACCTTATTAACTTATGAGATAAGTTTTCTTTTCTTAAATTTGTAGATTTAACTCCATAAAAATTCCCTATTCCTATGATTGCTAATAAAAACACTGCAATTAATTTTTTCATATTTTTATCCCCCAATATAAACTTTTGCTTTACTTAAAGTATTAACAGAAATATTAAAAAATATACTTCTCTACCTGAAGAGTCCTATCCTTCTCACATGAGAAGTAACATCTACTTTTATCTCTACCTCGGGGAAAATTTTACCCCAGTCTTTCCTCACCTTTTCCCATAAACTCGGATGATATTTTTCAATATAATCTCCTATACCTAGCATGTCTACTTTCAATTCTTTTTGAAATCTATTTATAGCTTTTTGTGTCATCTTCTTTATTTCGTCACTAGTTTTTCTCTCTATGACGTTTAACAAATCACCTTTCATCATTTCTCCATGCTTTTCAAAAGTATATTCTGTTACATCCCCTTCCACATCTAATTTAACTCTATATATAATTTTCCCATTTTTCTCTTTGACAGAACGCCTTCTTATCACATTGGAAATATTAAAAGGAACTTTTATATCTTCTTCATCACCGGGCACAGTAATAGTCACATCTCCGCCTTTTACAAGCTCAGTCAGCCACATATAGCCCATGTTTTCATCATCTTCCATCCAACCTGCCAATTTATAATCCTTGATGATAGCCGATCCTGCTATTTTAATTTCGTTTTTTCCAGCAATTATTTTTGGAATTATGGCATTCCCATTTGTTTCATGGAATGATTTAGTAATTTTGTTATAATCAATTTTAGGAAATATTGAAGTTCTATTATAATGCTTAAATATATCCCGAATATAAGCCCCTGTATTGGGTTCCATCTCATATTTTTTAAGAAGAATATCCTGAGCTTTTTGAGGAGTCACAAGAAGATATACCTTGCGACTGAGCTCATAGCTTCTGTCAAGAGAATCTAAAACTTCTTGAAACCTATCCCTGTTCTCCACTACATCTTTGCCAAAGATAATAGCTTGTGTATGACCTAAATACAATGCTTTATCAATTCTTGTACTTATATGTCGGGAAGCAGAAAAAATCGTATCAGCTACTTCTGAAACAGCAAAACTGGGTTTTTCACTGCCTCCTCCTCCACCACTAGTACCCTTTGCAATTTGAGCAGCATTGGGAAACTGAAAAGTCACTACATATCTTTTGTTGGAAGAGGACAAATCTATTCCAATTGCCATCACAAAAGCTCTATCTTCTATTTCAATTTTGTCCCAACAACCTGTCAAAATCATAGAAATTAGAACCCATAATATCACTATTTTAAGTTTTTTCTTCATCACTATCACCCGATCTTTTAACTTTTAAAAGGATAAATAATAGTATTGGCAATATAGCTATAAAAAATACTGACATATATTGGGAAACATAACCCGCATATTTATAAACTGTTACAATAGAATCAGGAATTAAAGCCATCAAATACATTATAGGAACTGCCGGTAACACAAAATAAGAATGTTCTCTAGTTTTTAAAAGTTTTGAAAAAGTCAATACAGCAAAATAGTAAAAAGAATATATAGAAGAAAAAATAGTAAAAGTCCATATTCCCATTACAATTCCTTCTACATTTTCTATGAAAAATACAGGAAAATTAATGGATTTAATGAGGGTCAAAAAAGGCCATAATTGTTCCTTTGTCTCTTTATACCCAAATATTCCAATTACAAAAAAAGTTATATACATATAAAAAAGCATCGTGGAAATTATTGCTGCATTAACGCCTTTTTTTAACCTTTTTGTATCAATCACATAAGGAAAAAGTAAATAAAGTATTTCAAAACCTACAAAGCTATAAGTGGTAAAAAGCATGCCTTTAAAAAATTTAACTAACGAAATCCTCATAAATGGGAGGAAATTACTCAAATCTATATCTGACATGGCTGGCAAAAAAAGTAGTACTAGTGGAATAACTATTATAGGGAACAATATCTCTGACATTCGCGCAATTGGTTCAAGCCCATACCTCACTAAATAGGCAGAGGCAAAAAGCATTGTTATAATTATTGTCTCAATAGGGGTGCTTGGCAACAGATATATTTTTAAAACTTCCCCAAAAATCCTCACATCAAGACTTACAAATATAGTAAAGTAAAAAACAAGTACAATGCTTATAAGAATAGAAATAGGCTTCGTCACAAGCTTAGCAGAATACTCAACAAAAGTTTCTGTAGGAAATTTAGAAGACAAATACAGTATCATTCTGGCAAAAAAAAGAGAAGCAATTCCTCCTGCAAATACAGCTATAAGCCCATTGGGTCCTACTTCTTTCGAAACATCTGCAGGAAGGCTTAATATTCCAGCTCCTACCATAGTAGTGAAAAGCAATATTGATACTTGATTTGCAGAAATTTTATCATTATTTTTTATCATTACCGTCTCTCCTATCATCTTCTATGCTTTCAATCTTTTCTCCTCTTAAATCTCTCATCTTTCTCCTGTCAGGAGTATTCAAAATTTCTGGTCTGTTTTTGAAATACATTATAGGAGCTTTTATTAAAGTATCCGCTAAGTCGCTTATGTCTATTTCAACAAAAGGTGAAAGATAAGGAACTCCAAAGCTTTTCAAAACAACTAAATGGGTGAGAAGTATCATGAACCCCAGCATTATGCCATACAAGCCAAAAACAGCTGCTAAAATCATAAAAGTAAATCTCAACATTCTAAAAGCAATAGCAGCACTATAATTCGGAATTGCAAAGGAAGCCACTGCAGTTACAGCCACAACTATTACCATCAGTGGACTGACAATTCCAGCTTGGACAGCCGCCTGACCTATAATAAGTCCACCCACAATCCCAATAGTTTGTCCTATAGGTACAGGAAGCCTCACCCCAGCTTCCCTTAAAAGTTCAAAAGTTGCTTCCATAATCAAAGCTTCAAAGAAGGCAGGAAAAGGTATACCTTGCCTTGTAGCTGCAACATATAAAGTCAATTTTGTTGGTATAAGACCGGGGTGATAGGCTGTAAAAGCTATGTAGACAGCTGGTGAAATCAGTGCTACAATTGCTGCAAGAAATCTCAAAATCCTCAAAAGAGAAGATATCATCCATCTTTCATAATAATCCTCTGAAGATTGAAAAAGAGTAGCAAGAGTAGTTGGTATTATTAAAGCAAAAGGAGTATTATCCGTCAAAATTGCAAGCCTTCCTTCTAATAAAGAAGCTGCAACCTTGTCGGGCCTTTCTGTGTTCAATATCTGTGGAAAAGGGGAATGCCAGTCCTCTTCAATCAATTGTTCTATGTATCCACTTTCAAAAACACCATCTATTTTTATGTTTTTCAATCTTTCCATCACTTTATTCAAAACATTCCTATCGACAATGTCCTCTACATAAAGAACCGCAACATCGGTGTGGGTCCTTTCTCCAATCTGAATCTGCTTTACCTTTAAGTTGGGATCTCTAATCCATCTCCTTACAAGAGCAGTGTTAACCCTTATTGTCTCTGTAAACCCTTCTCTCGGTCCTCTTACAACCGTCTCTGCCTCAGGAGGGGAAATTGACCTCATCTGCCATCCTTTACTAGAAATGATGACTATTTCAGGAGAACCATTAAAAAGCAAAGCAGTGTCTCCACTCAAAATTGACAAAATACACTTGTCTAAATCAGTAATCTCTTTTATGTCTCCTCCAGTTATAGTCCCTTTCTTTATAACCTCATACAAATTCCCCTTTATCTTTTCAATAGAAGGGTTTGCTTGCCTTGAATCCAAAAGTAAGGAATGAAGTACATGGTCATTTATAAGGTCTTTATCTACAAGACCATCTATAAACACAATTGCAAGATTATACTGCTGGTTTTCCCCTACCCAAATATCCCTATATATGACGTCATCGCAATCTTTTAATTTATTTTTGATGTAATCTAAATTTTGTTTAAGACTTGGTGAAGAAGGCATACCATCTTTCTTTTTTCTGACCTCTTTTTTGCCAAATATTTTATCAAAAAAACCCATATTATCCTCCTTGCCACGAAAAAAAAATTCTCAAAATCAAGGCTATTATCGCTATCAAAAGGTAAAACACCCCAATTCCTTGGCACAATTTAGAATCTCTATCCAGCCCTTTCCTTTCTAAAAATTTGGGTTCTAGAAAAGTTTCATAAATTCCTACAAGAAACACATTGAAAAACATATAAACAGTAAAATATTGCCTTATGAAGTGCAAAAAATTACCCATCCTATCACCTTCTGAAATATATATTTTGCACTCAGTAAAAAAATATACAAAAAAATAGGCTTACGCCTATTTTTGACTAAGATATTTAGTTGCCATTATTACATCTTCCTTTTTATCCACATCATTTCCTATCTCCGGGTATTCAGATATAATAGCCTTTCCTTTTATCCCAAAAAGTTCTCCAGCTTTTTCCTCAATGTGAGAAATAGAAAGCCTGCCAATTAAAAATAAAAATAAGATTTTACCTCCTAAAAGCTTACCTAATTTCCATGGCTTTTTCCTGTAGGTAATAAACTGTTTTGCATCTTTTATCAATCTATCTATAATTGCAGGATTCACATAAAAAATATTGCCTCCTGTAAAAATTCCTTCCTTGACTTTAGCATAAGTCCTTTTCGCCTCTGGGAATTTCTTTAAATTGTCTTCCTTTCTCACAATAGGATAACATAAGTCCGCACCGCTGGCTTCTGCTTTTTCAATAAAGTCACATACAGCTTCTTTAGTCAGCATAGGAATATCACAAGTCAAAATTAAAACTCTTTTATCTCCTTTAAAAGGCTGTACTCCTTTTAACACATTGTTCATTATATTATCAGCTTGTTCAATGACAATATCTATTCCCTCTATCTTTTTTAGTTTTCCAGAGTCTCCTACTGCTGCAATTTTTTCTATCTTATCACAGCCTTTTAAAGCCTCAATTACATAAGATATCATGTATTTCCCATTTATTTCTATAAATGCTTTATCAGGTAACCTGTCCTCCTTAGTGCTGCCGGCCAATATTATAGCATTCACTTAACTCACTCCTTGTGACTAAAATACTTTATGTCTTTCAAAACTTCTGTCTGGAAATTGCGTATATGTTTCTCTGCCCATCTCCTTGCAGCCTCTGTATCCCTAGATGTTATAACTTCTGCGATTTTCTTGTGTTCCTGATATATTTTTTTGGCTTTTTTTTCATCATTTATATATTTAACTCTAAACCTGTGAACATGTTCCTGCAAATTATTCATTATCTGCATTAATTTGTCATTGCGGGAAGCGGCAAAAATCAAATCATGAAACTCTTTATCTAACTTCACTAAAGCCTCATTATCACCCTCTTCCATCTTTAGTCTGAACTCCTCTACAATCTTCTTTAGTTTTTCAATTTCCTCATCTGTTATCCTTTCCGCAGCCAAAGAGGCAGCTAAACCTTCTAAAGAACTTCTTACTTCCAAAACATTTAGAAGGTCTTTTGCATCTAAATCCGCCACATAAGCCCCTTTTCTGGGGACCATTACAACTAATCCTTCTAATTCTAACTTTCTAATTGCTTCTCTCACTGGAGTTCTGCTTACTCCCAATTTTTCGGCTAATTGCACTTCCATAAGCCTCTCGCCTGGTTGCAGTTTACCCGTAATTATGGCATTTTTCATGTAATCAAAGACTACATCTCTCAGCGGTTTATAGTTTTCCAATGGCAATAGATTATCCATACAATTCTAACCCCTTATCAATAGATTTTGAAATAAACACAAACCTGAAAATTTTTTTTAAGTCTTCATAAGCTTTACTAAGTTTTTGCAAATCATCAAAAATTCCATAGACAGCAGACCCGCTTCCTGTCATTGCGCACCCTAAGGCACCTTTTTTAATCATTTCCTCTTTTATTTGTTTTATAACTGGATATTCCTGTAAAGTTATTAACTCAAGATCGTTTTTTACGTTTTTTGCAATTTTATATATATCTCCTTCTTGTATAGCTTGTACCACCAAAGCGGTTACATAACTACTTTTAAAACCAAAGCTATCCCATTTATTATAAACATCTTTCGTAAAAACTTCTATATCTGGTTTTACAACAAGCAGGTGCATAGAAGGCCCTTTTAAATCTTCCAGTATCTCACCTATACCTCTAGCGATCTTTGTACCACCTTCCAGACAGAAGGGAACATCAGCCCCTATTTTCAAAGCAATTTCCATTTTTTCTTCCCGTGACATACCTAAATTCCACAATTTATCTAAAGCAACAATTGTAGCGGCAGCATCAGCACTTCCTCCACCAAGACCGGCAGCTAAAGGAATTTTTTTGTTAAGCTTGACCAACATTCCTTCTTTTATTTGAAATTTTGCTTTTAGGAGATTTATAACTTTTAATATCAAATTATTTTCTCCTAATGGAACTCTGTGGTCATCGCAAAAAATCTTAACTATTTCACTTTTTTCAAATTCCAAAATATCAGCTAAATCAATTGACTGCATTATAGAAGAAATCTCATGATAGCCATCTTTTCTTTTACCAAGAATATCTAAAGAAAGATTGACCTTAGCATAAGCTTTGAGCTTTATTTTCTCCATTTAGTCATCCCATCCATCTATATCCCCTCAATTATATTATAATTGTATATTATACATTATACAATAAATTTTCTGTAAAAAAAATACGCAGTCTCCTGCGTATCATTCCTCCATAGGTATTATTATTTTCATTCCTGCTATTGCTTTATCCTCCTCTAACTGATTAGCTGCAATCAAATCTTCAAGGCTTACTCTGTACCTTTTTGCAATGTCCCATAAGGTCTCATCTTTTTGCAATATATAAATGACAATACTATGCCTGTTTTGTTCTTCTCTAGGAATTTCAATTTCCTTAAGGTCCACAATAACTTCTAATTCTCCTTCTTTTAATATTTGTACCCTGCTTTCAATGGCAAATTTTAATTCGATTTCTCTCATGGATATTACCTCATAAGTGCTCTGGGAAACCTCCATATCTATAAGCATTGAACCTTTAACATCGCCAATTTCCACAAATGTTTTAAAGGGGTATTCCTCTGTATAAGTCTTTAAATTTTCTTCCTCTGTCAAATACAGAATAGTATAATTTAATATCCCCTCTATTATTAACTTATCTCCATCGATGGCATAATCTGAAACTACTGGTATAACATGTACATCTACACACTTTTTCAACAGAGAAGGTAGCTCCAGATTGGTTTTCACTACAAATTGAGATTTAAAAGTTTCTACATTTTCTATTACTGATAAATTCTCTATAATAGGCTGGATATAAACTTTTGTACCATAAGCATCAACTGGAATTTCCCTTTCTTCTGTTTCCATTACTTGAACCTTTACTCTCATTGTGATTTCTACTTCCAAAAGAGTATTTTCTCCTTTTTCATCGGCTATTACTGTTGTCACAACATCTATTACTTCTTCCTGAATATTTGCAGACATATAGTTCAATGCTCCGGGAATATCGACAAAATTAGCATAAGTCAAATTTGCCTCTAGATTTCCAAATTGCTTTTCCACGGAAATATATAAAATATCACATTGAATATTTCCCTGCACTATAACCTTATTTTCTGTGATTTTAACTTCTTCTGGCTTTGCCATCGCATTAACCCTTATCACTTTTTGTATTGGTGCCTCTCCTTCAGGCAATTTCACTTTCTCTTTTGCAAAAACTTCTACAGTATTTTGTCCAATTGTATGGGTTAATTTTACCTTTTTTTTGAGAGATTGCATCCTTACAGAATCCTCTGCTCCTACAACTACTTCTTTTCTCTCTGAAACTATAAGCCTGCATTCTATTTTTACAACCGACCTGACGTTTATCTTTCTGCTGTTTATTAGTTTATAATCAATATTTTCAACGCTTGCCACCAGTAAACTTCTACTTCTTCTGTCAATATGATCCTCTTCAATCTCATGATGATAATCCACTTCTTTTTCAATTTTCTCTAATTCTCCATTTTTTTCGCTTAAATACAAAATGTCTAAAACTAATCTACCTTCAAATTGAATTTTACCCTCCGTTACCAAAGTCTCTTTGATGTAAGTCCTGGGAGTAACTGCTAAAATCATTAGCACGTCCGGGTCACTTTCAGGAACAATGACGTCACTTTCTACAAGAAGTTGTGTATCATATGTACCTTTTGCCAAATCAAATTCCAACACGTCTTTATATACCTGCGGCATAATTTTACCTCCTTAAAATAAATAGTATTTATCAATAAGATATGCTAATACAATATATAAATGTTGAGATAAAATTATGCCAAAAAAATAAGACCGAAAGCCTTCGGTCATTGTAAGCATTCTATTTTTTTATTGCTCTCCATTAAGGTCAGTTCTACTGTTTCTGTCAAAATATCTGAATAACTGTAAGAAACCCTCCGGGTCGTTCCTTGTCCATCTAGCACAACAATAAAAATACTAGGATAAGTTTTTTCTAACAATCCCTCTTTGATTATTGTTTTTTTCCTACCTCCATTTGTTTTAAGCCGAACACGAGCGCCTATATGTTTATCTAATTGTTTTTTTATTTCATCAAGGGTTGATCTATCTGCCACCACTATCAACTCCTTAACAGATGCTGAAAATAGTATACCACAATTTTCAGACAATGTCAAGAGCATAATATTATAACAGTATACATGCCTACTTGTCAATAATTATTTCTATGCAATGTTATTATTCTGTGATATTGTCATATTAAAAGTATTCTGCGATAATGTCAGTATGAGAAGGGAAGAAATTAATATGACAAAGAGGGAATTACAAAAATTAATCATCATTCAACAAACAATTGAAA
>DULG01000047.1 GCA_012840485.1 Clostridia bacterium
AAATATCAAGTTATTCTCCTCAATTTTAATGCCTATAATATATCCGTAATTATAATTAAATTCCAAAAGAATAGGTTTTCTTCCACCTGTAGAATCAGCCTCTCCTACTTCATGAACGAGATTTTGGCTTTCTAATTCTTCAACAATGTTTGTAACAGTAGATAATCCTAAATTAAGATTTTTTGAAATATCAGTACGGCTAATAGGTCCGTTCATTCTTATTTCATTTATTACTAAAGAGCGATTAATATCTTTTATAAGTTCCTTGTTTCCTATCCTTAGTTTCATTTGACATCACCTGTATATATAATAACATACTTTTTTCACTGAATCAAGTATGTTTTTAATAAAAAATTAAAAATTTTATTCCTTTGTCAAAAGCTAATATTAGACGGCTTTTTCTAATATTCATTAAAGAACAATATTTTTTGTACTCGCACAGCAAAACAAGAAAATCTCTCACACTTTTAATGTTTGCAAATACTTTAATGTAGTAGAATTAAATATTTGGAGTTCAAAAGCAAAACTGGCGAAAGGACTTGAACTTGGATTTGATATGTGAACTTACAAAATGCCCAAATAGAGCCATTTGAGGCCCAAATTAAGTGAAAAATTTTTTGCAAAAAATATATGGAGATCCCCTTTTTTCTGATAAAATTTAAATGTCAACTCAAAAACATTAACAAAAAGGAAAATCTCCATAATGTAAGTCTAACACATGGTGAGTTAACTTTTAGTTGGTTTTAGCTGGCCCATTTACTTTTTATGTATTTTTAATTTCCATTAACAAGTTGTTTGTTGACCTTAGTCATTTTCATCTTTTAAAATTTTCTTCCTTTTAAGGTTCCTCAGGTATTATTATCCATGCAATTAAGTATGCTAAAAGTCCACTTCCCCAAACTACTGCTGCAAAAGCCCAAATTAACCTCACAATTGTAGGGTCTATATTAAAATATTCTGCTATTCCTCCGCACACACCTCCTAGCATTCTGTTCGTTTTTGAACGATAGAGTCTTTTCTGCACAATGGACACTCCTTAATTTTTAAAATTCTAAAAAGTATTAGATAGTTTATATCAATATTATAACAGAATTTTTAAGATTTTTTGAATAAAAATTCTAGGGTAGAATTGTAAAATATCCCACCCTAGAATTTAAAAATTAATATTTATTTTCTTAAATCTCAAACTTTTCTATGACTCTATATTTTTAAAATTGATTAATTGCATTTTTAGCTACATCTATAAACTGCTTTGCACGTTCGAGATCAATGGGATTCCAAAGAACCCCATCTTTTTTTATACTTGTTCCTACAATTACACCGTCACTGATTTTCAAAATTTCTTTTACGTTCTCAATACTCACTCCACTACTTACAATAATATTTTGATCAGGAAAATGTTTTTTCAAACTGGAGACTGTTTCTAATTTAGGTGGCAATCCCGCCCGTGGTCCTGGTATCAAAATAACTTCTGGATTTATCATTAATACTATACTATCTACAATTTCTTCAATTGTTCGTGTATCAAGAGTTGTTGCAGCATGAGGAGTAACATTACAGAATATTGGTAAATCCACGGCCTCAATTTTTCTTCTATATCTCATTATTTCCCCAGGATCAAGAGACTGAAATCCAAAAGTACCTGCAAATACTCCTGACACATACATTCTAACAAAATTAGCTTCTAAAGTTTTACCTAGTGCAAGAGTTGCTTTGGGGTCCATCAATACTCCTACTCCAAAAGGCAATTTTATTTCTCGCGTAACAGAGTAAGCTACTCTAGAATATAAGGATACAATTTCGGGGCCTACCTGGTGTTCATATGGTCTATCACCTTCATTTGCAAAAAGAATAGCATCAAAACCAGCAATTTTTAATTTTTCAGCTTCTTCTATTGCCTTATCTTCTATCATTGAAGGAGTGTATTTGTTGTTATAATATGGTGTTCCAATAAGTGGTAACAAATGTACCATTCCAATTATAGGCTTTTCTTTGTTAAAAATTTCTTGTATCTTTTTCACACTTTATCCTCCTATCTCTTATTATTTGCTTTTATTCAAAAACATACACTTTATAGTATTTTAAAATAAGCTGCTATTATCCCTATTATGAATATCCAAATTATCAAAGAAACCACAGATTTATTTTTCTTTAATAAATACCACAAAAGAAAAACCGTCATAAGGCTTAACAAATTAGGTACTATTTTGTCTAACAATTGTTGTACTTCGATAGTTGTTTGTTGGATTTTAAAAACCAACGGGGTCTTAATGTTTACCATTGCAGCTACTAAAGCACCTAAAACAGTAAGGCCTAACACATTCATACCTTCTGTAATTTTCTGCATTACATTTGTTCCTGTTATTTTACTTAAAGCATTTTTTCCCCATTTATATCCTTGAAAATACATAAAATAACCTACACCTACGACGTATGTGGTAAACAGAATAAAAAACAATATTGGTCCAAAAGCATTACCTTTTGCCGCAATATCTACTGTTATAGCTAAAAGCACCGTTTTTACCAAACCTTGTGTTATAGTATCTCCAATTCCAGCAAAAGGTCCCATTAAACCTGTTTTTAAACTATTGATAGTTTCATCTGTTATATCTGTATTCCCATTTGCTTTTTCTTCTTCTAATGCCGCTATCATTCCAGGTATCATTGAACCAAAATTTGCTTCTGTGTTAAAAAATGTTAAGTGTCGTTTTAGTGCTTGTGAAATTTCTTCTTTTGTATGGTATAATTTTGATATTATTGGTATCATTGAATGTACAAAGCCTAGTGCTTGAAAACGTTCAAAATTATAACAACTTTGCGCAAACATATGCCAGCAGAAAAAACTTTTTAACAAATCAGTTTTTGATAACTTTTTATTATTATCCATTTTCTGTCCCTCCTTGCTTATAAACATATAAAACGTGTAATATTGCAATACTTGCCGCTATAATTGTTACAGCAATCAAATCTAATTTCAAATATGCTACTAAGATAAATCCAATAAACATAAAAGGTAACAACGTATTCCTACCTATATATTTAAGTAAAATGGCAAGCCCTAAAGCAGGTAATAAAGTTCCAACTACTTTTAAACCTGTGATAAGAAATTGCGGAAGAACATTCATTAAATTTTTAAGATAATCGGCTCCAAGATATACTGCTAAAAAAGTAGGAACAAAATAGCCTAAAAAAGGAATAATTTGAGACGCTACTATATTCATCAAAATAATCCCTTTTGTATTACCATCTTCTGCATATTTATCCGCCTGATGTACCCAAATAGAATTTAAAGTCATTTTTCCTGTTCTAACTAGGAGACCTAAAAAGCCTAGTGTAACTGCGAAAGTAACTCCCATTTCAGGTGGTGCTTTTGCTAACATCGTTAATGCTACAGCGAGATAACCTGCCAATGCTAAATCAGCTGGTAATGCTCCCCCTGCAACTATATATCCAATATACGCCATTTGAATTGCAGCTCCTACTTTTACACCATAAGTCACATCTCCTAAAATTGCCCCTACTATTAATCCGCCCATTAATGGAGCAGCCATATAAAGTGACCAGCTTAATGTTAAAGAAAGCAATCCACCTGATAACCATGTTATTAATCCAATTAAAATAGCTTTAATTAACATTACCATTTACTCCTTTCTATTTATTATTTTTTTGTATAAATCTATCTCACGAATATCTATGGGTTTATCAGAAGGAACAGCTTGGTAATATACTTTCACCCCCTCTTCTACAAGTTCTTTTAATATTTCTAACTCTTCAGGACTAATAGAAACATTTCTGTATAATACTTTTCTACCCGGTTTTGCTCCCATCCCTCCTATATTAAGTTCTTTAAATTTTATAACTTTATCATAAATAAATTTTGCAACCTGAGGAGTTTTAATAAGAATCATTGTATGTTCATCCTTTATTTCTGTCTGATTCACATTTTGAAACATTACTGTAGAAAAAATCTCCAATTTAATTCCTGGAGGAGAAACCATATAAAGAACTTTTTTTAAAAAATCATCTTTATAGACATCATCATCAACAATAATGATTTTACTTATATCTAAATGCTTGACCCAAGCAGTTACCACTTGCCCATGTATTAACCTATCATCAATCCTCACAAAAATCATAATTTATCTCATCTCCTTACACAATGTGGAATATCTGTTTATTTCATCTCTCTAATTTAAACTCATATATCAAATCCTTAATACTTGCATGACCTATTTCCATACAATGTTTTTTCAGTTCCTCCAATGGCATACTTCTATTAGTCAATGCCTCTAGTAACATAGGCAAATTTACTCCTGTAATACACTCTACTTTTGAATTCATTAAAACTTTTAAATTCAGAGCCATTGCATTTGAAGGACTGCCTCCATACAAATCCACAAATACTAACACTCCTTCTCCCTCATCCAATTCTTTTATAGCTTTCAAACTATTCTCACGCAAATATTCAATATTGTCCCCATAAAAAAGTCCTAGCGACATTACATTCTGTTGCTTCCCAACTATCAGTTCAGCACTATTCAAAAGTTCTTTTCCTAAAGCTCCGTGGGCTACAATTAATATTCCAACCATCAGATCATCCTTTCTTTGTTATTAGTCGATTATTATATTAAATTTTCATTTCTAAATAAAAGCAAATCTCATGCCAGTTATCTATGTTCAACCTTAAAAAATAAAAAGGGCGATACTACTGGTTTTACAGAGTATCGCTAGCAAAAAATACATATGTGTTTTGTATTAGTTTACATGTGCCATCATTTAACTAAAAGTGTGTTAAAATGTGTGCTAATTATTTCAACTACATATGCTAGCTCTGAATCGGGAATATTTATTCCAAAAACTTCTTCTACTACTTCAAAATGCTTTTTAATAACCAAAAAAAGCTTATGATGAGTTTTCTTTAAAAAATCCAAATCTTCATAAGGTAAACTTTGGTCTTGTATCACTCTTTCAATCATGCAAGAACAATGAAATAAAAACTTTACCAAAATTTCATCATCATAATTTCCATTGATGTCTAACAATATCTCATTTAATACTTTTTCTAAGACTTCATAGGCTTTGTACGGATTTAAAAAGGTTAATGTTTTATCAAGAACATTTATTAAGTTTTTCTTGAAAAAAGGGATATTTAAATCAAACTCTGACATATCTATCTTCAAATCTTTGTTTTTCGTCAAAGCAAGGCTTAAAGTTGCAACTTCCGCTACTAATTTATCAAGGTCCATATTTGGCATCAAAGCTTTTCGCGTTGCTTCGATAACCAAAGGTGTACTTACCATTTCTATAGTTTTTGTTGGAATCCCCGTTTTTTGCGTAATTATTTCACCAAAAGTTACTAGAGAACCCATATCTACCAGCAGTAATACACCCTTGCCAGTATCTATTTCTCTTGCAATTTTAGCAGCCTTCTCTAGCACGACCTCAACTTTTTCTTTTAATGGCATATCAATCGCTTTCGCATGGTCTACCCCTAAAAGGGTATTAGCTACATTTGCCATTGTAGTAGCAGCACTATCGCCATGAGCAATAACTAATACACCTATAGTTTCGCATTTTTTCCCTATTCTCAACGCATGGAAAAACATAGTTAAAAATACAATTTCACTTTCAGGCATTTTTACATATAATTTTTCCTCTAATTTTTCTTTGACCTTTTTTGCAATATTATATTCAAATTGAAATTCTTGAGTAATATTTTTTTGAGAAGGATAAGAAATAACCCTTCCCATTTTTATTCTTTCTAAAAGAGTAGAAACGTGCAATGCGATAGCATAAACAACTTTTGGAGTTATTAAATTTTCAAGTTTTTCGCTTATACCAGATATAGCATATTCAACAGCTTCCAAAATATTTGGACTGACAAATTTCAATAATACTTCACGATTTACCGTTTCATTTTTATCTTCAATAGAATGCAAAAATTTCTCAAAATATTCATTAATTTCTTTTCCTATTTTTTCTCTAATCTCTTGGATGGTTAATCCTTCTTTTTCGTATTTTTCCCAATTATTAACTATAATTTCATAAAAATCATCTCTCGTCTTGTAATTATCCATAAGAAATGTATCTTTCACATCGATAAATTCTTTATTTCCTTCAAATATGACATCTTCATGAAGGTTAACTTCTAAAAGAGATAACTCATTCCTTTTCTCTTTGATTTTAAATAAACCCTCTTGAATATTTTGAGCTAAAGTTGATAATTTTACCTCAACCATTTCTTTTTTAGAAACCATATATTCCAAAAAAGCTTTCGCACATATAAGTTGGATATCGCTTTTTAACTGCCCTATATTACCAAGACATTCATATAAAAGTAGCGCTTTTATCACTTCTTTAGATACTTTAATGGGAATCTTAATCCGTCGTGATTCTTCCCAAAAAAACTGGCTGATAAAAGTAAATCTTTCCTTTAAAGTTCTACTTTCAAGACTGGGAAGCTGAATGAGAACAGGAACTCTTCTTAAAAAAGTAGATAACAATACAGACCTTGGGTCTTCCGTAGTAGCTGCAATTATCAATACTTTTGCTTTTCTCGTCGTAGTTGATTCTCCCATTCTCCTATAAATTCCTTTATCAATTAAAGTAAATAACATTTCTTGTCCTTCTGCTGGCAAACGATGTACTTCATCTAAAAATAAAACTCCTCCATCTGCTTCATCAATAATTCCTTTTTTCTCAGCAACTGCACCAGTAAAAGCACCTTTTACATAGCCAAACAATTGAGAGAGCAATAATTGAGGATTATCAGCATAATCTGCGCAATTAAATATAACAAAAGGTGCATCATCCGGAAAAATTCCAAGTTGTATTGCAGATTTATACATTGCCTCTGCAAAAGTAGTCTTTCCTGCACCTGTTGGTCCAATTATCAAGGCATGAAGCCCATTAGGAGGATAAAGTATTGCCGCTTTAGCTTTTTCTATTTGCTCTTTTAAGCTTTCATGAGCTCCTATCATATTATCTAATGCAGTATTTAAAAATATATTGCTACTTGTATTTTTTTGAGACTCTTCATTTCTACAAAATAATTTACTTTCTTTTAATAAAGAAATAAATTCTTCACGACTTCCAAAGACAGAATTTTCAATACGGCAACCCCACTTTTCTTCTAATGATTTTCTATCTAGATATAAAACTGGTTTGCCTTTAATTTTAATCACTTTTTTCTCTTTCACCAATTTATTTAACTCTCTGCTTGTATTAGCTCTATCAATTCCTGCTAATCTCCCAATATATTCTGCTTCAAAACCAATTTTATTAATGCCATCTTTAAATTGCAGACTTATAGTTAATTCTTTTAATTTTTGATAAATTTTATTTTTCCTGCTTGAATCGTCAAAAATAGTTATCACCTACCTTAGGTAACAGATTTATTTAATTATCCAATTACTTTAATAAAGTATTTCTCTACAAACTATAAAAATTCCTTCTTCCAAAATAATTTTTTCGTAAAAATATTAAAAAAATGATAAAATATAAATAAAATAAAAAAGCCACCACAAAGGAGGTCTCATCGTGAAAAGTTATAGAAAAGAGTTGTGGTTTGAAACAAAAAATAGAAGAGAATTTATAAACATTACACCTCTTATAGAGGAATGCGTAAGAGAAAGCGAAATCAAGGAAGGACTTCTTTTATGTAATGCAATGCACATTACCTCAAGTGTTTTTATAAATGACGATGAGCCAGGCTTACATAAAGATTTTGAAAATTTCTTGGAAAAATTAGCCCCCGAAAAACCCTATGACCAATATTATCATAATACTTATGAAGATAATGCAGACGCTCATTTAAAGCGTACAATAATGGGTCGAGAAGTTGTAGTAGCTATAACAGATGGAAAATTAGATTTTGGTCCATGGGAACAAATCTTTTACGGTGAATTTGACGGAAAAAGGAAAAAAAGAGTATTGGTCAAAATTATAGGTGAATAAAAAATCTCCAGTTTCCCGGAGATTTATAAAGTCCTTTTATAATCTTCATTGCTTATCTTGTCAGTTTCCTCTACATAACCAGTATTTTCATCATCATAGTCATCGTCATAATTATCCAAACCGCTTTTTGTCTTATTAAATCGTGCAACCTCTTGATAAGAATCCTCTGCATCAAATTGAATTTCTCCTTTTAAATCCTTATACCCCCATCCAAAGGGGTATTTTATCATTCTCTCTTCATTAGGCCTTGAATTCTTTAAATCTTTTAATTTCAAATCATTATTTTTAGCGCATTCTGTACAAAGAGCAGTATAAGGAAGGGCTTCTAATCGTTCTTCTTCAATTGGCTTATGGCAGTGAGTACATATACCGTAAGTACCCATTTCCATCCTCTTAAAAGCCTCTTCTATCTGCCTTAATATATGCTTTTCATTATCTTTTAAGGCGTAATTTTTCTCTATTTCATAAACCTCTGAAGCCATGTCGGCTGGATGGTTATCCAATAATGACAATTCTTGGTAGTATTCCCTTTGTCCAATCCCACCTATTCCATCGTTGAGATTCATTTGATTTATAGTATTTAAAACCCTCTCTTCCTCTTTAAGTAACAATTGCCTGAAATGTTCTAATTTTTCACTGTCCAATTAAATCAACTCCTATCTACTAGTATAACTTTTGTTGAACAATTTTTACTATGTCAGCAATAATGTTTCCTATCAACGGCAAATTTAATACTACTAGTTTCTGCAAAATGTAAATAATTATTGCACCAAGTATTGTAAATCCTACTGCTATTCCAAAGCCTCTTGCTACCCCTCCTATAAAGTTTAACCACAAAAGCCTATAAGGGCTTTGCATGAGCTCTACATAATCAGCTATTTTCATCTTTTCCATCATTTCAGCCATCTGATCTAGCTGCTTTTTTATCGCTATTAAAATTACATTGTTATTATCCTTCTTTTCGTCTTTATTCAAGACTTTTTCCTCCTCACAATTAATTTCTCCACAGTGTCTCTTTTTATTACTGTAAAATAAAGTCTTTATAAATGTTTATTTTGTCATAAGAGAAAATATACAAGCAATTTTTGTATTTAATAATAGTTTACATCAAAATGCCTTACAAGTGAAGGGCTGTTGACTTTTAATTTTTTACATATTATCATTAATTTAAAATCTAAATTTGAGGGTGGTAAAATGGAATTACATTTTAAAACAAAAGTAGTACATATTGGAAACTGTATAAACAGAGAAATCCCCCCAAAGCCAAAGACTCTTCCCATTTATCAAACCTCTGTATTTATTTTTGACAATTTAGAAGAAGTCTATGACTATCTTGACGGCAACTCCGCAAGATACATGTACACAAGACTTGGAAATCCTAATCAAACAGCAGTGGAAGAATTAATTGCCAGTTTAGAAGGTGCGGAAGCAGGACAGTCTTGTTCATCAGGAATGGCGGCAATTTCTTCAGCTTTGTTGGCAGAAGTAAATTCAGGAGACCATATAATCGCCGCAAAAGATATATACGGTGGTACAAACAGTCTTTTTAATGCAGAATTTAAAAGACTTAATATTGATGTAACTTTGGTGGATTTCTCCGATTTAGAAGCTGTTGAAAAAGCTATAAAACCAAACACTAAAGTGATATACATGGAAATCATGACAAATCCATTAATAAGAGTGTTTGATGTAGTAGAAGTTGCAAATATAGCAAAAAAACATGGATTAAAATTAATTGTTGATAACACCTTCACTACTCCCTATTTGATAAGGCCTCTTGAAGTTGGAACTTATGCTGTTGTACACAGTGCTACAAAATACATAAATGGCCACAGCGATGTAATAGGCGGCCTTATCGCAGGAAATAAAGAATTTATTTCTCGCACAAAAAGAATTACCCATAATTTTGGAGGTTCTATGAGTCCTTTTGACGCATGGCTTACTTTGAGAGGTGCAAAAACACTGTTTTTAAGAATGAGAGAGCACTGCAAAAACGCCATGGAGTTAGCTAAATTTTTAGAAAGCCATCCAAAAGTCAAAAAAGTATTCTATCCAGGCCTACCTTCCCATCCTGACTATAAGGTTTCAAAAAAACTTTTTAAAGATGAGTTTGGGGGTATGTTAAGCTTTGAAATAGAAGGTGGAGAAAAATCTGTAGATAAGTTTATGCAGGAACTTAAACTGGTGAAATTTGCTCCTTCATTGGCAGGAGTACAAACAATGATAACACATCCAAAATCCACATCCCACAGGTCTCTTAGCAAAGAAGAATTAAATGCTTTGGGAATTTCAGAAGGGCTCATTAGGGTTTCTGTTGGAATAGAGGAAATAGAGGATATTATAAAAGACTTTAAACAAGCTCTTGACAAGGTATAAAAACAAAGAAGTTTAGGGCCATTCCCTAAACTTCTTTTAAATTTCTTCTAAAGCCTTTAATACTTCCTCCACGTGTCCATCTACTTTTACCCTTCTAAATATTTTCCTAACAATTCCTTCAGAGTCAATGATAAAAGTTGACCTTTCTATTCCCATTTTCTTTTTCCCATACATGTTCTTTTCTTTATATACTCCGTACTCTGTAGCAACTTTTGCATCTGTATCGCTTAAAAGTATAAAAGGCAAATTAAATTTTTCAATAAATTTCTTATGGGACGTCTCATCATCCAAACTTATACTTATTACAACAGCATTTTTCTCCTCTATTGCTCTAATATTGTCTCTAAAAGAAACAGCTTCTTTGGTACATCCTGGAGTATTGTCCTTTGGGTAAAAGTACAAAACCACTTTTTTGCCAATAAAACCTGAAAGGGAAACTTGTTTTCCATCATGGGTAGTTAAAGTAAAGTCAGGAGCTTTTTTATTTAGCTCTACCATGCTATCCCTACTTTCTAAAATTATTTTCTTTAGATAATTATTTTCTGTTACTTCTATTATATATTTTCTCACGCAAAATTTCAATAGCTTTTTATCTCTCTCATCAATTCTTCAAATTGGGAAAAATCAAGGGACTGTTCTCCATCAGATAAAGCTTTATCCGGCTCAGGGTGAACTTCTACCATTATTCCATCAGCACCAGCTGCCAATGCAGCTTTTGCCATAGGTATAATTAAGCTTCTTTTTCCTGTTCCATGGCTTACATCTGCGATAATAGGCAAGTTTGAAAGTTCGTGAATTACCGGAATGGCAGCTATATCTAGAGTGTTCCTGCTATAAGTCTCAAACGTCCTTATTCCCCTTTCACATAAAATAATGTTGGTATTGCCTTCAATTGCAATATACTCTGCCGCATAAAGCCATTCTTCATAAGTTGCAGAAAACCCTCGCTTTAGTAAAACAGGCTTTTTTGTTTTACCCACTTCTTTTAACAGTGGAAAGTTTTGCATGTTTCTTGAGCCAATTTGCAAAATATCAGCGTATTCTTGCACAATTTCTACATCTCTCACATCTAGGATTTCCGTAACCACAGGCAGATTAAACATGTCTCTTACTTTTTTTAACATTTTAAGTCCATCAATTCCCAATCCTTGAAAGGAATAAGGAGAGGTGCGGGGCTTATAAGCCCCTCCTCTTAACACATTTGCACCACAATTTTTAACTTTTTCTGCAGTTTTTATAAGCATATCCTCATTTTCAACAGCACAGGGACCAGCTATTATAAGCTTATCTTTTCCAACAGTTATATTCCCTATTTTTATTGATACTTTATTGTTTTTATCGCCAACTATTTTAAATTCCATTTTTACCACCTTCATAGCACTTCCTTTAAGCTTGATACAAAATTTTTGACCTCCTGTAACATTTCAGATTTATTATACCCTTTAGCAATTCTTTCTACAAGAGCACTTCCTACGATGATGCCATCACTTAGGTCCTTTAACTTTTTAGCCATCTCAGGAGTTGATATACCAAATCCTAAAGCTTTAGGCATGTTGGTGTAGGAAGAGACGGTATTCATATATTCTTCAAGGTCTGTTTCAATATTCTCCCTTGCACCTGTAACCCCTGTAAGAGTCACACAATACACAAAGCCTTTCCCATTTTCAGTAATTGCCTTTATTCTCTCTTTTGATGTGGGAGCAACCAAAGGTATTAAATGGATGCCATACTTATCCGCTTCTTCTAAAATATCTTTTCTTTCCTCTAAAGGCAGGTCAGGAATAATTAAGCCATCTACTCCTGACTTTTTTGACTCTTCTAAAAATTTTTGTATTCCATATTTAAACATAGAATTGTAGTAAACAAGGTAAACAAGAGGTATATCGCTTTTTATTCTTATCTTCCCTACTAATTTCATTATATCAGGAATTTTAACTCCATTTCTTAAAGCTCTCTGAGAAGAAGCCTGTATTGTAGGTCCATCAGCCAAAGGATCAGAATAGGGTATTCCAAGTTCAATTATATCCGCTCCTGCTTCTTCTAGAGCTAAAACTATATCGTAAGTCGTTTCAATATCCGGGTCACCAGCTGTTATAAAGGTTATTAGAGCTTTTTTGCCTTGCTTTCGCAACTCTTCAAATTTTTTATCAATTCTGTTCATAACTCCACCCCCATCACTTTTGCAACCGTGTTTACATCTTTGTCCCCTCTTCCAGAAAGATTTACTACAATTATTTTGTCTTTATCTAGTTTCCTAGCCAATTTCATAGCGTAAGCCAGTGCATGAGCGCTCTCCAAAGCTGGTATTATTCCTTCTGTCTGAGACAAATCCATAAAGGCTGCTAAAGCCTCTTCATCTGTGGCGTATACATATTCAGCTCTCCCAATCTCTTTTAAATAGGCATGTTCTGGACCTACTCCCGGATAATCAAGTCCTGCGGATATAGAGTATACAGGCAATATTCTCCCTTCCTCATCCTGCAAAAGATAAGTCATCATGCCGTGAAGTACCCCTACAGAACCTTTCGCCATTGCGGAAGCATGTTTTCCTGTCTCTATTCCTTCCCCTGCTGCTTCAACGCCTATTAGTTTTACCTCTTTATCTTCAAGGAAAGGATAGAATATTCCCATTGCATTGCTGCCTCCGCCAACACAAGCCACAATATAATCAGGAAGCCTTCCTTCTTTTTGAAGTATTTGCTCTTTTGCCTCGTCTCCTATTATCCTTTGGAAGTCTCTAACCATTGTTGGGTAAGGATGTGGACCTACCACAGAACCTATAACATAAAAAGTAGTATCTATATTTGTAACCCAATCCCTAATCGCCTCATTTACTGCGTCTTTTAAAGTTTTGGTCCCTGATTTTACAGCTGTCACCTTTGCCCCTAAAAGCTTCATCCTGAATACATTTAAGGCCTGCCTCTTTATATCTTCTTCTCCCATAAATATTTCACATTCCATTCCAAACATTGCAGCAGCTGTTGCAGTAGCTACTCCATGCTGCCCTGCTCCTGTCTCTGCTATCACTCTCTTTTTATTCATTCGTTTCGCCAGTAAAATTTGTCCCAAGACATTGTTTATCTTGTGAGCTCCTGTGTGATTTAAATCTTCCCTTTTTAGATAAATTTTTGCACCTCCAAGCCTTTTAGTCAGGTTTTCTGCATAATACAAAGGTATAGGCCTTCCTGAGTATTCTCTCAAGTAGTACCTGTATTCCTCCATAAACTTTTCATCCTGTTTTGCCTTTTCAAATTCCTTCTCCAGTTCTATAAGAGCGTTCATAACTGTCTCTGGCACATATTGCCCGCCAAACTTTCCAAATCTTCCACTCATTTAAATACCCCTCACTTTCTCAATAAATGATTTCATTTTATTAAAATCCTTATAACCTTCTGTCTCAACACCACTTGAAACATCAACAGCATAAGGATTTACTACTTTTATGGCTTCTTCTACATTGTTTTCATTCAGCCCTCCAGCTAAAATTATTGGAAGGCTTAATTTAAAAACTTTTAAAACATCCCAATTAAATGTCTCTCCTGTGCCCCCGTAGTTGCCTTTTGAAAAAGTGTCAAATAAAAGTGCATTCACATCAAATTCTTTTGTTTTTCTTAAATCTTCTCTGTCTTTTATTCGTATCGCTTTCCACACTGTAAAATTTTTAAAATTGTCTATATACTCCTGTGTTTCCTCTCCGTGAAATTGTAAAACATCAAGATTTAATGTTTTGGCTATCTTTAATACTTCTTCTACTGGTTCATTTACAAAGACACCCACTGTTTTAATATTTTTATCAAGAAGGCTTATGAGGTATAAAGCCTGTTCTAAATTTACTTGCCTTTTGCTTTTTGAAAAGACAAATCCTACATAATCAGGTTTTAATTCATTGGCATATTCAATGTCTTCTTTTCTTCTCAAGCCGCAAATCTTTATTTTCGCCAATTTATCCCTCCCCTTGTCTGTATAAAGTTTTGTTAGAAAACTTTTTGACATTTTTCCCAGTTTGCTCCTGGGATATCACGGGTCAAACTTTCGCCCTTTTTACAAAATCAACAATTTTATCAACTTCATCTATAATCTTCATAAAAGTCTCTCCAATTAAGACAGCATCCACACCTAAAGAAGTTAAATATCTTACATCTTCCAGAGACTTTATACCACTTTCAGAAACAATGATTATCCCTTTTGGAATGAGTCTAACTAAATTTTCTGTGGTCTTTATATCCACTTCAAAGGTTTTTAAGTCCCTGTTGTTTATTCCTATTATGTCACAGCCGGCTTTTAATGCCATCTCAAGTTCCTTTTCACTGTGAACTTCTACAAGTACGTCTAAGCCTACATTTTTAGCTAAATTATAAAAATCTTTTAATTTATCACCTAGCACAGATACAATAAAAAGCACTGCGTCAGAACCTAAAACTTTTGATTCGTATATCTGGTACTCATCCACAATAAAGTCTTTTCTTAAAAGGGGCTTTGAAGTTATCTTTTTTATTTCTCTAAGGTAGTTTTCATCCCCTTTAAAAAATTTTTTCTCTGTCAAAACTGAAATGGCATCAATATCTACTTTTTCATATACTTTTGCAATTTCCAAAAGATTAAAGTTTTCCTTAATGACTCCTTTAGAGGGTGAGGCTTTTTTTATCTCCCCAATAATCGATATGCTCTCCTTTTGAAGTGATTTCTTAAAACTACCATAATATTCCACTTTAACTTCCCTTATCAATTTTTTAAATGGTTTTATCCTCTTCTTTTCTTCTACCTCCTCCTTTTTGAATTTTACAATTTCATCTAATATCATCAATTAAGCCCCCTTTAATACTCCAAAATTTCTAAAAGTTTATCAAGAGCCAAACCTGTATCTATTAAATAACTTGCAAGCTTTATGCCTTCCTTTAAGTCTTCAACAACTTTTCCTACATACAAAGCTGCTGCTGTATTCAAAAGGACTATATCTCTTTTTGGGCCCTTTTCTCCTTTTAAAATGTTTAGGATTATCTCTGCATTTTCTTTTGCATCTTCTCCCCTTAAATCTTCAAGTTTAGCATACGGAATTCCATAATCCTGTGGGTCTAATACATAGTCAATAACTTCGCCCTCTTTTACTTCACTTACAAAGGTAGGAGAAGTAGTAGTTATCTCATCAAGTCCGTCAAATCCGTGAACTACCATAGCCTTTTCAACTCCCAACCTCAAAAGCACTTCAGCAATAGGATGAGTCAATTCTTTGTCATAAACACCTACTACCTGGCCTTTTACAAAAGCTGGATTTGTCAAAGGTCCTAAGACATTAAACACTGTCCTTGTGCCCAATTCTCTTCTTATTCCTGCAACATGCTTCATCGCCGTGTGGTATAAAGGTGCGAATAAAAACCCCATACCTTTTTGTTCTATCAATCTTTTTGTCTTTTGCGGTTCTGCCTCTATATCAAATCCCAGTTCCCTCAAAACATCTGCACTTCCACTTTTGCTAGAAACAGCTCTGTTGCCATGTTTTGCAACTTTTACCCCTGCAGCCGAAGCAATTATAGCTACAGCAGTTGAAATATTAAAGGTCTTCCCTCCATCTCCTCCTGTACCACAGGTATCTATAACATATTCAGAGTCAAGTTCTACTTTTACTGCATTGTCCCTCATTGCTTTTGCAAAACCTGTTATCTCTTCCACACTTTCTCCTTTTAATCTAAGCCCTATCAATAGACCTCCTATTAAAGAAGGAGTGCCATTCCCACTCATAATTTCCCCCATAACTTCGTAAGCTTCTTTTTCATCAAGATTTTCTTTTAATACAATTTTTTTAATCGCCTCCTGAAGCATTTAAAACACCTCCAAAAAATTTCTCAATATCTCCTTCCCTTGTTCTGTCAAAATAGACTCTGGATGAAACTGTAAACCATACACAGGGTATTTTCTATGCCTTACCCCCATAATCACCCCTTCCTCCGTCTGAGCTGTTATTTCCAACTCTTCAGGTAAAGTCTTTCTATCAATAACCAGCGAATGGTATCTCATTCCTTCAATTGGATTTTTTACATTTTCAAATATTCCTCTGCCATTGTGAAAGATAAGAGAAGTTTTGCCATGCATTATCCTATCTGCTTTTACAATTTTCGCTCCGTACACGTATCCAATAGCCTGATGTCCAAGACATATTCCTAACATTGGAACTTTCTGACCCAAATTTTTAATCAATTCGACGCATATTCCTGCATTTTCCGGCCTCCCCGGTCCTGGCGATAATATAATTTTATTAGGATTTAGTTTTGCAACCTCTTCTACTGTTATTTCATCATTTCTAACCACCACGACCTCCTCTTTCATTTCTCCTACGTATTGATAGAGATTGTAGGTGAAAGAATCGTAATTATCTATAATGATAATCATTAAAGAACCTCCTTAAGTGCCATTACTTTATTTAAAGTCTCCTGATATTCCATCTCAGGAATTGAGTCATACACAATACCTGCTCCTGCTTGAAGATAAGCAGTATTTTCTTTTATGAGAATAGTCCTTATTGCTATGCACATATCCATATTGCCGTTATAGGAAAAATAGCCAATAGCCCCTGCGTAAAAGGACCTTTTCACATTTTCTAATTCCTCAATTATTTCCATTGCTCTTATCTTTGGCGCTCCAGAAACTGTGCCCGCAGGAAGACAAGCTATAAGGGCATCAAAAGCGGTAAATCCTTTTTTTAATTTTCCAGAAACAGTTGATACAATGTGCATTACATGAGAGTAAAAATCCACCTCCATAAAGCGCTCCACTTTAACACTCCCAAATTCACTGACTTTTCCAATGTCGTTTCTCCCTAAGTCCACCAGCATAACATGTTCTGCCCTTTCTTTCTCATCCTTTAAAAGTTCCCCTTTAAGTCTTAAATCTTCTTTTTCATCTTTCCCTCTTTGTCTTGTGCCTGCAATAGGATTTGTGGTAACTTTCTCTCCAAAAACACTCACAAGGCTCTCAGGAGAAGAACCCAAAAGCTTAAAATCTCCAAAGTCGATATAGAAAAGATAGGGAGATGGATTCTTTGAACGCAGCCTTCTGTAAATCTCAAAAGGATCTGAATTTGTGTTTGCCTTTAGCCTCTGGGATAACACCACTTGAAATATATCTCCCTTTTCAATGTATTCTTTGGCTTTTTCAACAATTTGACAAAACTCCTCTTTTGTAAAGTTGTAGCTTATTTCTTTTTCCTCCTGATGGGGAAGGTCATGAAACTCCATTTTATTTTTTATCTCATTTAAAAGGTCATTAATCTTCTGCAAAACTTCTTCGTATTCGACATTGTCATCAGAAAATGCGTTGTACACAATATATAATTTGTGCTTAAAATGGTCATAGCAGATGAAGCTTTTGTAAAACATCAAATATACATCCGGTATATTTATTTCGTCTGGATTTTTTTGTGGCAATTTTTCATAAAGCCTTATAGCATCATAAACCACATATCCTACTGATCCTCCTGTAAAAGGAATGTTAAGCCCTAATGGGTTATAATTAATCTGCAGAAAGTTTTTTACCTCTTCCAGTGCTAAACCTCTTTTATTCGATTCTTCTTCTGTGATAATTTTTATATCCCTTCCATAGCTTAAAACTGACAAATAAGGGTCCTTTCCTATAAAAGAATATCTACCCCAGTGACTTCCTCCATTTGCACTTTCCAATAAAAATTTGTGTTTACCAGAAAGACTATAAAAAATGTTTATTGGCGTGATTTCATCCCCATTTACTTCCTCATATACTGGAAATGAATATCCCATTTTTTTATAAGTATAAAAATCTTCTTTAGAAATATTTACCACTTTTATCACCTCCTGAAAATTAAAAAAGTCACTCCGCCCATTGGGGCGAAGTGACCGCGGTGCCACCCAATTTGTCCTGTATTATCAAAAAAAGCATTTCACCAAAAGGGCGAAATGCTCGCTTATGCCACCTTTTTTAACACAGGACCACTCTTCCGGGTACGGAGATTCCTCGATACCCTGTCTTTTTAACGGTAGACCACCGGAGACTGCTACTTAAAGTTCACAGCTCACCTCACGGGCCCATTCAATACCAGCTACAGTACCCGGCTCCCACCCTCCCGAGCTCGCTTTGACTAAAGGCTGATATCTACTCTTCCCGGTCATAGGTTTTTCTTTCATTTATAAATTATATTAATTTTAATTCTATAACGCATTAAATTTTTTGTCAATATATTTTTATGCACTTAAAAAAATTTATACGTAATACTTTTTTATCTTCTCATCAATTGTGACTCCTTCAGGCTTGTAGTCAATTTTTATAACAGAGATAACTCTACTAGCACCCTCTTTTACACAAATCTCCTGTGCTTTTTTTACTATATCCAAAAGTATATCTAATTCTCCTTCCATTGTAGTCTCCATTGGAGCCACAATATACTTTATACCAGTACTTTTTATATATTTTATGACTCTATCCACAATTGGATACACTTTTTCTTCTGGCACTAAAGGCAATACCTGTAAGCTCAAATTCACGATAGGCATTTTATCACCTCAAATTTTTCAAATTTTCTTTATAGCTTCTTCTAAATCCTCTATTATGTCATTATAATCTTCAAGACCTACCGAAATTCTCACCATATTTTCCGAAAAGCCAAACTCTTCAAGTTTTTCTTTTGGATATCCCCTGTGTGTCATTAAAGAAGGTACTTCTACCAATGTCTCTGTATCACCTAAACTTACTGCTAATTGGCATAGCTTTAACCCTTTTATAAATTTCTCTAAATTCTTAGTTCCACCTTCTATTTCAAAGCTTATTATAGCTCCAAATCCCCTCATCTGTTTTTTTGCAATTTCATGCCCTTTAAAATTTTCAAGTCCGGGATACATGACATTTTTTACTTTTGGATGAGAATTTAAAAACTTAGCTACTTCCATGGCATTTTTCTCATGTTGCCTCATCCTCAATCCTAAAGTTTTTATACCTCTTAGCATAAGCCAAGCATTGAAAGGACTCATTACTCCGCCAAACTCACACATGTAATCGAATTTTAAATAGTGGATATACTTCTCATCTTTTGAAACTGCAACTCCTCCTAGGGCATCTCCATGACCGCCTATGTACTTAGTAGCACTATGAACAACCACATCAGCCCCTAAAAGAAGTGGATTCTGAAAATAGGGAGTAGCAAAAGTATTATCTACAACTACTTTAATGCCTTTTTCATGGCTTATTTTTACAACCTTTTCAATGTCTATAATAGATAAGTTAGGGTTAGAAGGAGTTTCAAAATATACAACTTTCACAGACTCATCTATGCTTTTTTCTAGTTCTTCTATATCTGTAAGGTCAACTATTTTGTAATTTACTCCGTATTTAGGCAGGATATTTGTTATGACATTGTAACTAGAACCATACAAGGTTTTGTGAGTTATAACTGTATCTTTTGGTTGCAAACGAGAAAATAATACTGAGGTAATAGCAGCCATTCCTGAAGAAAAAGCTACCGCTCCCTTTCCATATTCTAATTCCGCTAATCTATTCTCAAATAATCTTAAAGTTGGATTATTGCCTCTTGTGTAGACATAATCCTGAGACTCAAAAGACATAACCTTTTCTACATGGTCTAAATCCTCAAAAACAAAAGTAGTGGTTTGAAAAATTGGCGGATTTAAAGCATTTTCAGGATTCCTCTTGAAGTCTGTCCCGTGAATTGCTTTTGTATCAAATCTGAATTCTTTTGACATAAAAACGCCTCCCATCTTTTGAAGTACACAGGGTATGCCATAAAATAGCATACCCTGTGTACTTCAAATCTTTATAATAAACCAGCAAGTATGAATATAATTGTACTCAAACCTGCAACCAATCCTACAGTAACAGAACCAGCGCCACCACCTGCAAAGCCGGCTGCAAACAATGATTGCCCTCCTGCCACTGCTACTACTAAACCGCCAAACAATCCAACAATTATTGCGAGAGTCATTATTATTGCTGCTATTCTTGTCTTTCCATCTGGTTTGGAAATCTCTTCCTCATCCATTATGTCTGTCCATAGTAAATTCCACTTCTTAACTCTTGGATATAAAATCAGCAATAAGGGTATTCCTAATACAATTGAAGGAATTGAATTATTTACAGCTATTATAGAAGCCAAAGCGGCAAAAGGAACCATTTTAAGCAGGTCCAAACCCCATCCTATGGTGAGAGCACATGCAAAAGCTCCAAGTAATGCTGCAACTATGTAGGCAAAAACTTTTCTTCCGGAATTTAAGTTGGGTTCTAAATCATCTGACCTCAACATGCCAAGGTTTCTCCAAATCTTATAGGGAATATAGGCCTGCATGAAATTTCCTATGAATCCAAAGATGCTTCCAACTCCCAAAGTTCCAAAAAAGTCCCCAATTAAGTTGCCAAAAGCGGAACCCCACGCTCCTGCAGGTCCAAATAACAAACCTAGCACTGGCGGCAAAGTATTTGCAGGTCTTATTTCTGTTATTCCTGGAATGAGAACAAGTCCTTTAAAAGGAATTAAAACCGCTGCATAAAGTCCTGCACTCAAGGCAACTAAAACTACCATTTTCGTGTGTTTCCACATGCCAAAAATCTCTTTCATTTTTCCAATCCCCCTTTTTTGAATTTATTTTCACTCTTTAGGATAT
Source organism: Clostridia bacterium (assembly GCA_012840485.1). Lineage (GTDB taxonomy): Bacteria > Bacillota > Thermoanaerobacteria > Thermoanaerobacterales > Thermoanaerobacteraceae > Thermoanaerobacter. The sequence goes on from DULG01000047.1 coordinate 20,967, forward strand.
ACTTTAAAGCCCCATTTCTCCCCCCTTTCTTCAATGAGGTTTATAAAAATTACAATTCTATTACCGAGTTGCTACAATGGCAATGGTCTTGATCTAATTTTTCTTCCAAGAAAACCCGTATAAAGGTCTTTATAACTTTTTCTTTGTTTACTTCTATTGCGCTTGTTATCTCCCGCAGTGATATGTGACCTTTTGAATTTACAGCCATTCCTGTTGCCCAATTTGTAACTATTCCAACAGCAACATAACATATTCCCAGCTCTTTTGCTAAAACTACCTCTGGAACATTTGTCATTCCAACAACATCAGCCCCTAACATTTTATAAGCTTTTATTTCGGAGGCAGTTTCAAATCTAGGCCCTTCAGTGCAAACGTAAACAGCATCTCCCTTTATAGACAAACCTTCTTTTTGAGCTGCCTTATAAAATTTTTCTCTTAAATTGCTGCAATAAGGGTCACTCATATCCACATGCCTTACTACTCCATCTTCCCCTTCAAAAAAAGTGAAAGGTCTTACTTTAGTAAAATCTATAAAATCTTTTAAAACCACTACCTCTCCTGGAGCATAGTTTTCATTTAAAGAACCTACTGCTGCTGTAGCATATATGTATTTAACTCCTATATGCTTTAAAGCCATGATATTTGCTCTATAATTAACCAAATGGGGAGGAACCCCGTGACCTTTCCCATGCCGTGCCAAAAAGGCAACATTTTCTCCTTCAATTGTAACAACATCTATATCTACTTTTCCGTATTTAGTGTTAATCGTTTTTTGTGATACTTTCTCTGCTACATCATATACCCCTGTCCCACCGATAATAGCTTTTTCCATTAAGTTATACCCCCCTACATCTTATACTTAATTTTAAAGTATATAGCAAATAGCAAAATTAAAAAGGCAATAGTTATAAATACATAATCACTGGCAGTAAACTTTATTTCCAGATAATTTGTCCTTTTATCGCTGTATCCAAAGCCTTTTGATTCTAAAGCCATAGCCAATATATTGGCTTGTCTAATGATAGAAATTAATACTGGTATCAACAAAGGAATATATTTTTTTATTCTCTGGATCAAATTCCCTGTATCTAAATCTAAACCTCTGGATTTTTGCGCCTGAGTTATAGTATAACTTGTGGCCACTATCATTGGAACTAACCTGACAGCTGTGGAAAAGGCGAAAGCAGGTCTATATGGTATTCCTAATTTCATTAAACCTAAAGATATTTCTTCAATTTTTGTAGAACTCAAAAAAATCATTCCTGATATTATCATAATGTCAAACTTTATTCCTATAGCAATCCCATAGATTATCCCTTCTTTTGTTATAGGTCCCCAAATGCGAGTGGTGCCTGGATAAGTAAAAGCCCAAAGAATAACCGACATAAGGGCAATCATTATCAAAATTACCTGAATTCGCTTAAGATTTGCAAGCACTTTTCCTGTATAGCCGTATAAAATTATCACAGCTGACAGGACCAAAAGAATAGATAAAGAACTAAACATCAAGGCGATTGCAAAACTTATTAACATTATGAAAATCTTAGTACGTGGATCGAGTCTGTGCAGTAAACTGTCTTTGTCCATATACAGAAACATGTCCATTTTTTATATCTACCTCCTTGTGCAACTTACCATTTCTTCTACTGAAAGGAAAGTTTCCCCTAGCCTATTACTCATATTGACAATAGGAGGTGTTTTCAAAAACAAGTTTTTAAGTTTCTCGTCTTCTTTGAAGACATCTCTTACTTTGCCATACATCTCTATTTTCCCATCTTTCATAACAGCTACTTTGTGAGCATATTCTGACACTATCCACATGGTGTGAGTTATCATTACAATGGTGTGACCATTTTCATTTAATTTTTTTACTAGTTGCATCATTTTCTTTTGCTCTTTATAATCTAATCCAGTAGTAGGTTCATCTAAAATAATGACTCTGGGCCTTGCTGCCAATATCGAAGCTACTGCTATTCTTTGTCTTTCACCTTTGGAGAGAGAAAAAGGATCTTCTTTCTCAAAACTTTCCATGTCTACTGACTTTAAAGCCTCAGCTACTCTTTCTTTCACCTCTTCTTCGGAATATCCCCTCATGCGAGGTCCAAAAGCTACTTCTTCGTACACAGTATCTGCAAAAATTTGATGGTCTGGGTTTTGGAAGGCATATCCTACATAATTGCCTATTTCATATACATTTGACTTTTTGGTATCTTTTCCATATACTATAACACTGCCATTAGTAGGTTTTAAAAGACAATTTAAATGCTTTGCCAAGGTAGTTTTTCCACTGCCATTGTGGCCTAGTAGAGCTAAAAACTCTCCCTCTTTTATTTGCAAGTTAATACCATCCAATGCTTTTGTGCCGTTGGGATACATATATTCTACATCTTTAATATCTATTATCACATCTCCATAACTTCTTTCCCTTTCTTCCTCTCTTTTTAAAATCTCATTGTACTTTTCTTCATCTATTTGCAATTTCAATTCTTTAAATTTCTGTACTCCCTCCTCGTAGGTCAGAGGTAATTCCTCTTTTTTCAGGGAGGAAACTTGTGAAAAATATTTGGGAATTTGCAAAGGCATTAATCCGATTTGCTCAATTAATTCTACTTCCCGCAGTATCTCTTCAGCTTTCCCATCTTTTATAATTCTTCCTTTTTCCATTAAAATAATTCTGTCTGCATTCAAAGCTTCCTCTGTTTCATGCTCTATGATGATAAGAGTTAAATCTTTGTCTTTATGTAGCTCTTTCGCAATATTGAAAATGCCAATTTTGCCTATAGGGTCTAAGTCAGTAGTCGGTTCATCCATGCAGATTATGCTTGGCATACAAGCTAATACTGATCCTATGGCCAACCTCTGCTTTTGTCCACCGGAAAGGGTAGAAGGGGGTCTATCTTCCAGTCCTTCTAAATTTACAATTTTTAAAATCCTTTCTATTCGATTTTGAATTTCTTCTCTTTCTACTCCAAAATTTTCTGGACCAAAAGCGATTTCTAACTTAGTATTTGTAGAAAAAAGTTGTGATTCAAAGTCCTGAAATACCAGCCCTATTTCTTTAGCCATTTTGCTCACAGGTGTTTCTTTAACTTTTATGCCTCTAACTATAACTTCTCCACTGTAATGACCTTTTGTAAAATGAGGGATAAGTCCATTTAAACATTGAGCCAAGGTAGACTTTCCCGCTCCGCTGGGACCCATAATTACTATAAATTCTCCCTTTTCAACTTCTAGATTGATATTTTCTATAGCATTTCTATCCTTTTGTTCTTTATACCTAAATGTTAAATCTTTAACAATTATTTCTTTTGATGACATTTTTGTTCCCTCACCTCAGTTTTAGTATGTTTTCTCTAAAAGGAGGTCTAATTATCCCTTTTTCTGTTATTATTCCTGTTATATTTTCATGGGGAGTCACATCAAAAGCAGGGTTATACACTTCTATGCTTTCAGGTGCAATTCTCACTCCGTTTATATGGGTCACCTCTTCAGGACTTCTTTCCTCTATTACTATATCTTTCCCTGTCTCAATGTTAAAATCTATTGTGCTGGTAGGAGCTACTACATAAAAAGGAACATTGTACACTTTTGCCACAACCGAAAGCATAAAAGTTCCAATTTTGTTGGCAGTATCTCCATTTAAAGCAATTCTGTCGGCTCCTACTAATATCACATCTATTTTCCCATCCCTTATCAAAGTAGCAGCCACGCTGTCAGCAATCAATTTTGCAGGAATTCCCTCCTGTACTAATTCCCACGCTGTCAATTTTGCGCCTTGAAGCCTAGGCCTTGTCTCATCGGCATATACAAAAATATTCTTGCCACTGTAATAGGCTTCTCTAATAACTCCTAAAGCAGTACCATACCATACAGTTGCAAGGGCTCCTGTATTGCAATGGGTCAAAATGACTGCATTTTCTTTAATTATTTCATTCCCAAATTTAGCCATCTTCTTATTAGTCTCTATATCTTCGTAATAGATATTATCCGCCTCTTTTTTTAATAATTCGTATATGTCTTTTAAGTCTAGCTCTTTGTTTTCCTCCATAATTTTTTTCATTCTATTTATTGCCCACATAAGGTTTACAGCAGTAGGCCTTGAATTTGAGAGAATTTCTAAAGCTTCCTCCATTTTCTTAAAAAAACTTTCTTTTTCTTCCTTCATAAATTCCTTTGAGGCTAATACCACCCCATAGGCTGCTGCAGCTCCAATTGCTGGCGCTCCTCTTACCACCATATCTTTTATAGCAAAAGTTACGTCTTTATAAGTTTTACATTCAAAAATCTCATAACTATTAGGCAATTTCCTTTGGTCAATTAGATATAAGACTCCCTCCTTAAATTCTATTGTTTTGATCTCTTTCACTTTTTTCACCTCATCCTTTTATTTTCTTAAATCAAAAACTGCTTTAAGCTTGTTTTTTGGTGAAAAGGCTTCTTCATATTTTTCTAAAGAATAAACTCCACTTATCAAGTAATCAGTAAAAATTAACTTCCGCTGAAGAAGCCTCAAAGCTGCTGCCATCGGCCCACAGCGAGTACCTATCATTTTTATTTCATTGACAACCCAATCAGTTGGATTAAGGGTAGCATAAGAATTATAGGTGCTCTTCAATACAATTGCACCTGTAGGTTTAACTAATTGTTGGGCTAACTTTAACCCTCCTTCATTTCCCGTACATTCTACAGCCACATCAAATATATTTTTTATTTTTATCTTTTCTACTTCTTCCAATAAAAGAGTATTTGCTTTCTGTTTTAAATAACATAATTTTTCTTTATGTTTACCTAGCACATACAAATCAGAACCAGTAAGTGCAATAACTTGAGTAATAAATTGTGACAACTTGCCGTCACCAATTATTACGACTTTATCTGTAGGCTTTATATGATACATCTCCAAAATTTCCAAAGCCGCTGCTAAAGGCTCTGTAAAAACTGCTTCTTCATCTTTAACCCCTTCTGGTACGACATAAAGATTTTCATTGGGCAAGGTGAGATATTCTGCAAAAGATCCGTCTTTATCCAATATTCCCAACACTTTTCTATTCCTGCAGTGGTGGTAAAGGCCAATCCTACAGAGGTCACACTCTCCGCAAGCTACGTTTATATCTCCTACTACTCTTTTACCTATTAAATCTGGGTTGTCAGATTGCTCTACTACTCCTACAAACTCATGTCCCAATATCCCTCTAAAATTTTTATACCCCTTCATTATTTCAAAATCTGTATTGCAAATAGAAGCTAATAAAACCTTGATAAGAGCTTCTCCCTCTCTAATTTCTGGCTTGGGCAAATCTTTCCTGAACTCTAATCTTCCATCAAAATAGAGACCCCTCACAGTCTTCCCTTCCTTTTTTCATGAAATTTACCTACTGCGGATGACTTTAAACTTAAAAACCTCTGGGTCAAAGTAATCAAAAGAATAAATGATAGGCCTTCCCTCTCTGTCATAGTGCAATTGATAAAGCAGTAGAAATAAAGAATTCTTTTCTACCCCCATGTACTTAATCATTTCATCAGTAGAAAAAGCTGGTATGATTTCTGAAACAGCATACTCAATTATAATGCCAAACTCCTTTTCCAGATAATCAAAAAGAGACTCATAGATTATTATTTCTGGCTTTCGATTGCCAAGCACCTTTTTTGCAACTGTATCCACCAAAAAAGCAGCGGGTTTGCCATTGGCAGTCCTGATTCTTTTAAAAGTGATCACTTTTCCCTTTGATTTAAGGTTTAACTTTTCTATCATATCTTTTGTAGGACTCTTTTCTTCAATGCTAACCCACTTTGTACCTGGAACATAGCCAAATTTCTTAATAATCTCAGTTATACTGTCTAAATATTCTAAACCACTTTTTATTTGAATAGGCTTTTTATTTACAAAAGTGCCCTTCCCTTTGATCTTGTATATTATCCTTTCTTGTTTTAAAAGTGCTAAGGCTTCTCGTAGAGTATATCTGCTAGTCTTAAACAACTTTGTCAATTGATTTTCTGAGGGCAATTTATCGTTAGGCTGTAAATCGTTTCTTTCGATATATTCTAGTATTTGTTTTTTAACTTCTTGACTTAAAGAAACAGTGCTTTCTCTTTTTTTAATCTCCACCATATTATCCTTCCTAAATCATTTTTTTACCTGTCCATAAGTTTTAAATTTTTCTAACATCAACTTCATCTCATCTTCAGGAAGAATAACTGGTTCTCCTATAGATTTGGACCTATAATATAACTCTGCGACGTATTCTATCATTTCGCTTATATTAAAAGCGTTGGGCAAATCTTCTGCCCCCACTAAAAGCCCATGATTAGCTAATAAAACTGCTTTTCTGTCTCTCATAGCCTCAAATGCATTTTGTGCCAATTCTTTTGTGCCAAAAGTCGCATATTTCGCACATCTGACATTTGGTCCTGCTAAAGCTACAAGGTAATGAACTGCTGGAAGGTCCCAATGAAGACAGGCAAGAGTTGTAGTGTACACAGGATGAGTGTGTATAATAGCATTTATATCCCCCCTATTGGCATAAAAAATTTTGTGCATCTCATATTCCGTTGAAGGAGTTCTATTTCCCTCCATTATATTTCCATTTAAATCCATTACAATCACATCTTCAGGCTTAATTTCAAAATAGTCCATTCCTGAAGGAGTTATAGCCATTAAACCTTTTTCTCTGTTATAACTGCTTAAATTTCCTCCTGTACCTCTTGTAAGGTTGGAATTTATAAGTTTTTTACCATATTCTACTATTTGTTCTCTCTCTAATTTTAATAGCAATTTTATCACCTTTTATTTTTCATTATTTTCTACTATAACTTGTCTGACAAGTCGTGCTACAAAAATTATATAATATTGCCAATAAACTGTCAAGTTTGTCATTTAAACGTCTCACAAAAAAATTAGGTATCCTGCACAAGCAAAATACCCTTTGTATACTATTTTCTTCCTATTAATTCTTTTGCCCTTTCCTCTACAGTATACATCACTTTCTCTACATCTACAGTTTTTATCTCTCTCTTTTCCATAATTATTTTGCCATTTATTATTACTGTATCCATATCTGAAGCTTGAACAGAATATGCTAAAGCAGAAATCGGGTCATGATGAGGATATAAGTGGGGCTTATCTATATCAATAAGGATTATATCTGCCTTTTTGCCAACTTCAATAGAACCTATCTCTTTATCCCACAACAGTGCCTTAGCTCCATTAATTGTAGCCATTTTTAAAGCTTCCAAAGCTGGCACAGAAAGCGCATCATAATTTAACGCTTTATTAACAGTTGCAGCAAAGTGAATCTCTTCAAATATGTTTAAGTTATTGTTACTGGCAGGACCATCTGTCCCCAAAGCTACAATTATTCCTTGTTTTAACATTTTATCTACAGGAGCAAAGCCACTAGCTAATTTAGCATTGCTAGTAGGGTTGTAAACAGGCGATACTTTCATTTCTTTTAATATTTCTATATCTTCATCGCTTACATGAACACAGTGGGCTGCTACAGTTGGAACATTAAAAACTCCTATGTCTTTTAAATGTTTCACAGGAGATTTCCCATATTTTTCAAAGCTTTCTTCTACCTCTTTTTTTGTTTCAGATACATGTATGTGAAGACCAGTATTTAGCTCTTTTGCCAGTTCTACAATTTCTTTTAAATAAGAAGGACCACAAGTATAGGGTGCATGAGGTCCGACCATTACTTTAATTCTTCCCTCTGCTTTTCCATTCCAATTCTCATAAAGCTTTCGCGTATCTTTCAATTTTTCTTTGTTTCTCTCTGGGTCTTCCTCTTCTATAATCCCCCTTGTGAGTACCCCTCTCAACCCTATTTCTTCTGCTGCTCTTGCTACCTCATCCATAAAAAAGTACATATCACAAAAAGCAGTAGTCCCAGAGTAAATCATCTCTATCATGCTAAGTAAAGAACCCCAGTAGACATCTTCTGCTGTAAGCTTTGCTTCTAATGGCCATATGTATTTTGTTAGCCAATCAAACAAAGGCACATCATTTGCATAATTCCTAAACAAAGACATTCCCAAATGAGTATGAGCATTTATAAGGCCTGGCATTGCAATTTTTTTAGCTCCATCCACTACTCTATCAAGTTTTATATCTGGCTTAATTTCTCCTATTTGCGTTATGGTATCATTTTCAATATATATATTTGTATTTTCTAAAATAGGCTGGCCTTCTTTCATAGATAGCAAAGTCACGTTTTTTATAAGAAGATTCATTACAGCACCTCCTAAAATATATTTAAAAAGGGGAAAAATCCCCTTTTTAAACTTGTGTTTGCTGCTCAATGTGGGAAGCACATCTTGCACAAATAGTTGGATGTTCTTTTATAGTTCCTACTGTTTCACTGTACATCCAGCAGCGTTCACATTTTTCACCTGGTGCATGAGTTACAAGGACTTTCAACTTATAATCTTCACTTTCATATACATTTTGAGGAACGGACTCTTCTGGCTGATGCAGCACAACTTTTGAAACTATGAATACATATTCTAGGTCATTAAATTCTTTGAAGAAATCATAAAGCTCCCTAGAAGGATAAATATCCACTTGTGCCTCTAAAGAGTGACCTATCTTTTTGTCAGTTCTGGCTATTTCAAGAGCCTTAGAAACATCTTTTCTTATGTCAAAAAGTTTTTCCCATTTTTCTATTATATAAGGATTGTTGTATTTTTCTTCAACTTGAGGCCAATCAGCTAACTGTACACTCTCAAAATTGTTTTGGTTGTCATGCTTCATATATGACCATATTTCTTCTGAAGTAAATGTAAGCACTGGTGCTATCAACCTTACAAGAGTGTCTAAAATAATGTAAAGTGTCGTTTGAGCTGCTCTTCTCTCTTTAGAAGCAGCAGGATAAGTGTACAATCTGTCTTTTAAAATGTCCAGGTAAAGGCTACTCATATCTACTACACAGAAGGTATGAACCAGATGGAGAAAATCGTAATACTCATATTTATCAAAAGCCTCTGTAAGCTCTTTAACTACTCTGTTAAGCCTATATAAAGCCCATTTGTCTATTTCTAAAAGTTCTTTGTATGGGATCATATCCTTATCAGGATCGAAGTCATAAAGATTGCTCAATAAAAACTTACTAGTGTTGCGTATTTTTCTATAGGCTTCTGTCATTTGTTTTAAAATCTCTTGTGAAATTCTCATGTCTGAAGTAAAATCTGCTGATACAGTCCAAAGCCTCAAAATATCTGCTCCATATTCTTTAATTACATCAGCTGGGTCAATACCATTTCCTAAAGACTTTGACATCTTTCTTCCTTCACCGTCAACCACAAAGCCGTGAGTCAATACATTTTTATAAGGTGCTTTTCCCCGTGTTGCAACAGATGTCAAAAGTGAAGACTGGAACCATCCTCTGTGCTGGTCCGAACCTTCTAAATAAAGTTCTGCAGGCCATTTTAAGTCAGGATGAGTTTCCAAAACAGCTGCATGGCTAGAACCAGAGTCAAACCACACATCCATTATATCTGTCTCTTTCTTGAACTTCGTAGAACCACATTCGCAAGTAATCCCCTTTGGCAATATCTCCTCAGCTGACATTTTAAACCATGCGTCTGAACCCTTTTGCCTAAAAAGTTCTTTCACCACATTTATTGTTTCATCATTTATAAGAGGTTTGCCACAATTTTCACAGTAAAAGATAGGAATTGGTACCCCCCATACTCTCTGCCTTGAAATACACCAGTCTCTTCTATCTTTCACCATATTGGTTATGCGCTCTTCGCCCCATGCAGGATACCAATTAACTTCTTTAATAGCTTTTAGTGCCTCTTCTCTAAATCCCTCCACAGAAGCAAACCATTGTTCTGTAGCTCTGAAAATTATAGGGCTTTTGCATCTCCAACAGTGGGGATAAGAGTGAGTTATATGGCCTTCGGCTAACAAAGCATTAGCTTTTTTTAGATCTTCTTTTATGACCTTGTTTGCATCTTGATAGTAGAGACCAGCATATCCCGGCGCTTCCTCTGTAAAATAACCTTTGTCATCTACAGGATTTAAAACCTCAAGCCCATATTCTTGCCCTACCAAAAAGTCTTCTTCGCCATGACCTGGAGCTGTGTGAACACAACCAGTACCAGCTTCTAATGTTACGTGCTCACCTAAAATTATTACAGAATCCCTATCATACAACGGATGAGTAGCTTTCATTCCTTCTAAATCTTTCCCTTTAAATACAGCAATTATTTCATAGTCTCCAAGATGAGCATCTTTTTTTACATTATCCAACATATCCTTTGCCATTATATAAATTTCATTCCCAAACTTTGCAAGAGCGTAGTCAAACTCCGGATTTAAAGCAATAGCAAGGTTAGCTGGAATAGTCCATGTCGTAGTTGTCCATATCACAAAATATATGTTATCTAAATCATCAACAATCCCTTTAAATTTTCTTAAATCATCTCTCACTCTAAATTTTACGTAGATAGAATCAGAAGTCTCATCAAAATATTCAATCTCTGCCTCCGCCAAAGCTGTCTCACAACTAGGGCACCAATACACCGGCTTTAACCCTTTATATATATATCCTTTCTTTGCCATTTCACCAAATACTTCTATCTGTTTAGCTTCATACTCAGAGTTTAAAGTGAGATAAGGATTATGCCAATCTCCTCTTACTCCCAATCTTTTAAATTGTGCCTTTTGTTTTTCAATCTGTGAAAAAACAAAATCTCTACAGACTTTTCTAAATTCTATAGGACTTACTTCATGCCTTTTTATATCCAAAGTTTTTATAGCCTGCTGCTCAATAGGAAGACCATGAGTATCCCATCCTGGCACAAAAGGTGCATCATATCCCTTCATCGTCTTGTATTTTACCACTATATCCTTTAATACCTTATTCATAGCAGTTCCAATGTGGATATCTCCATTGGCATAGGGAGGTCCATCGTGTAAAATATACTTTTCCTTACCCCTGTTTTTCTCCAAGGTTTTATGGTAAATATCTATCTCTTCCCATTTTTTTAGTATTTCTGGCTCTCTTGCTGGTAAATTGGCTTTCATTGGAAAATCCGTTCTTGGCAAATTAAGTGTTTTATTGTAATCCACTGTCACTACCTCCTCTTTCAAAAATTATCTTTTAACTAAAAAGAAAACTTCTCGTCAGGGACGAGAAGTTCGCGGTACCACCCTACTTATTAAGACAAAGCATAGCTTTGCCTTAATCCCTCATTTGAGATAACGGAAAGCCGGCTCAGCTTACTGTAGTTCAGCCTGCAGCTCCGAGGTGATTTCCAGTAGAAACGAACTTATTGGCTTGCACCTACCGCCAACTCTCTGAAAGCCGCTTCCACTTACTCTTCCCCATCATAGCTTTTAACAATATTTTTAGATGATTATATAATATAACAATTGTTTAGTCAAGAGCATAAGAGGTTTTTGAAAAAATCAATAGTTTCTCAGCTTAAACATTTCCTATTTATTCTGCAGCTTATACAATATTTTAAAACCCTTTTCTTCTAAAGTTTTTTCTATATCAACTGTATCCAAAGAATTTACTCCTATCACAATATTACTCTTCCCCTTTTCTTCACGGTAAACTGCGAGACGGGTAATATTGGCACCAAACTCGGCAAAAATGCTCGCCAGCTTGAACAAAACACCTGGTTCATCTTTTACTTCAATGGTAAGGCGAGTACCGCGTTCACGAAAACCCAATAACTCTATAAATGCATCAAAAATATCACTTTCGGTTATGATTCCAACCAGTTTATCCCCCTCTACTACTGGCAAAAAACCCACTTTTTGATCCCGCATTAAAGTTGCCGCCTCTTCTAAAAGGGCATTTGGAGAAATGACAACGGGATTTTTAGTCATTATCTGGTAAATTTTTGTCTTGGAAAGTAAATAGGCAATCTCTCCCATGCTTAGGCTAGTTGCTTTGGAAGGCGAATATCTCTCAATGTCCTCTTTTGTAACTACACCTACCAGTTTACCATTTTTAATCACTGGTAGTCGTCTAAGACCATATTGCATCATGATTTCCTGTGCATCTGGAATAGTTTGATCAGGAAAAATGGTAACTAAATTTGTAGTCATCCTATCCTTAACAAACATAATACTACCCCCCTAAATACGCTTTTTTGATATCTTCACTTTTCATCAATTCCTCACTGCTTCCAGACAAAACTATGCTACCTATTTCTAAAATGTAGGCACGATGTGCAATTTGCAATGCCATATTTGCATTTTGTTCCACTAAAAGAACTGTTGTTCCGGCTTTGTTTACATCTCTTATTATATTAAAAATTTCTTGAACTAATAAGGGTGCAAGCCCCATAGAAGGTTCATCAAGCAAAAGAATTTTAGGTCTGCTCATCAATGCACGACCTATAGCCAGCATCTGCTGCTCTCCACCCGATAAAGTCCCTGCCATCTGTTTTCGTCGGTCTGAGAGAATTGGGAAAAGATCAAATACCATATTTAAATCTTTTGCAATCGCTGCTTTGTCTTTTCGAAGATATGCCCCTAGTTCAAGATTTTCCAATACTGTCATAGTGGAAAAAACACGACGTCCTTCTGGCACATGGGAAATACCCATTTTAACCCTTTGCTGAACAGATGTATAAGTTATATTTATACCGTCTAATATGATATCACCACTACTGGGTTTTTTTAAGCCTGAAAGGGTACGCAATGTTGTAGTTTTCCCTGCACCATTAGCACCTATTAAAGTAACAATTTCTCCATCATTGACAGTTAGAGAAACACCTTTTATAGCATGTATTACTCCAAAATACACATGTAAATCTTTTATCTCAAGCATTATTAACATCCTCTCCTAAATATGCCTCTATTACCCTTTTATTTGTTTTAATCTCATCTGGAGTACCTTCAGCAATCAATGTCCCATAGTCAAGTACATAAATGCGTTCGCAAATCTTCATAACTACAGACATATCATGCTCAATTAATAAAATAGTTAAGTTGAATTCTTCTCTAATCCATTTTATAAGTTCAGTTAGCTGAGCAGTCTCTGCAGGATTCATTCCCGCAGCTGGCTCATCTAAAAGCAACAAGCTGGGATTAGTTGCTAATGCACGCGCAATCTCTAAGCGTCGCTGTTCACCGTATGGAAGATTTCTTGCATATTCATCTTTTTTATGATCTAATTTAAAAATCTTAAGTAATTCCATACTTTCCGCATTAATTCGTTGCTCTTCCCTATAATAGGATGTCAAATGCAGAAAACTAGATAACAACCCATAATTTACATTCTTATGCATAGCAATAAGTATGTTATCAAGTACAGTTAAATCTTTAAACAAACGTATATTCTGAAAAGTCCTAGCAACACCAGCTTCAGAAATTTCATGTGGCTTTAGCCTGTGTAAAGCTCTTTCATCACCATCTTTATATAGGATAATACTGCCGCTGGTAGGCGTATAAATGCCTGTTAAAAGATTAAATACAGTAGTTTTCCCCGCACCATTTGGTCCAATTAAACCAACTAATTCCCCGCGTTTTATTTCCATATTTACATTTAGAACAGCTGTTAAACCACCAAATGATTTAGTTAACTTTTTTACACTTAATAATACTGACATATTCACTTTCTCCCCCTTTCAAATACAAAAAACTTACCCAACTTATTAAAGGTAGAAAGTGAAATTTCTTTTGAACCTAACAATCCTTGAGGGCGAAATATCATTATTATAATTAAAATCAGGCCATACAAAACCATGCGAATTTCCGGAAAAGACTGAAAATACGTAGAAACAAGCGCTAATAAAATAGCAGCCAAAATTGAACCCGAAATACTGCCTAATCCTCCTAAAACTACTATAACCAAAATATCAATTGATTTTAAAAACCCGAATAAATTAGGCTTTATAAAGTAAAAATATGAAGCGTATAAAGCTCCCGCTATGCCTGCTGAAAAAGCTCCAATAACAAAAGCCAAAACTTTATATTTTGTAGTATTAATTCCCATAGCTTCAGCCGCAATTTCGTCTTCACGTATAGCAATACATGCCCTTCCATGGGATGATTTCAAAAAATTATTAATTAATAAAACAATGCCTGTAGTAAAAACAAACAACCACGGCCAGTTAACAAACCTTGGAATACCACTTAATCCAGCCGCACCATTGGTGACCTCTAAATTAAGAAATATAACACGAATAATTTCAGCCATTCCAAGTGTTGCAATAGCGAGATAATCCCCCCGTAGGCGTAATGTAGGTAAACCAACCAGAAATCCAACAATTGCTGCTGCGATAGCACCCAAAAAAGTCCCCAATATAAAACTTGTAAATGTCGGTATTTTTATCGTCATAATAGCTGCTACATAAGCACCAATTGCCATAAAACCTGCATGTCCCAAAGAAAATTGTCCAGTAAACCCTGTAATCAGATTAAGACTAACAGCTAAAATAATATTTATACATATCGTTGCCAGTGTTGCTTGAAGATAATCATTTATAATATTTGTAGAAATAAGAATTTGGACAATAACAAAGGTAAGTAGTAGAAAAATAATTTTTTTCCCAAACCGAGAATCAAGTATTTTCCCCATTATTTACACCTTCTCTCCAGTATTTCTGCCAAGTAACCCTGCAGGTTTAATAATTAATATTAAGATTAAAATGGCAAATACTACAGCATCCCTATACAGCGAATAACCATATCCAGAAACAAAAACTTCTATAATACCTATAAGATAACCACCAATCATTGCTCCTGGAATAATACCAATACCACCTAAAACCGCAGCAACAAAAGCCTTTAACCCAGGCAGAATACCCATCAAAGGATTTATAGAATTATAATACATACCAACCAAAATACCGGCAGCACCAGCTAATGCAGAACCTATTGCAAAGGTAAAAGAAATAGTAGTATCTACATTAATACCCATTAATTCTGCAGCATCCCTGTCAAGTGAAACTGCCCGCATTGCCTTACCGATCTTTGTTTTCTTAACAATAAATTGTAGTAAAATCATTAAAATAACAGTAATGATTAAAATAAGAATTTGCTGCATAGAAATAATTACGTCACCTATTTGAAAAGTCCGTGTCAAAATACCCGTCATAGGAGGATAAGTCCTTACATTTGCTGTCACAAAAAACATAGTACCATATTCTAATAAGAGAGAAACACCAATAGCAGTAATGAGGGCTGCAATTCTTGTTGTATTCCTTAATGGCTTATAAGCAATTTTCTCAATCGCGACACCCAAAACAGTACAAATAATCATAGCTACGAATAGAGAAGGTAAAAATCCAAGTTTAAGCTTTGTCATACAAAAATATCCAACGTAAGCACCTATCATATATACGTCGCCGTGTGCAAAATTAATTAATTTAATAATACCATATACCATCGTATAACCTAAAGCAATCAGCGCATATATACTACCCAGTGATATACCATTAATAATCTGTTGTAGCAGCTGTTTCACTCTTTCTCCCTTCTTCCTAATTTATTTTATTACAATATTAACTTCCAAATATTCTTTCAAAAGAAGTGAGGACATAATTAATGCCCCCACTTATATGTTCATAAAAAATACATGTATTTACACTTATTATTAAATCATCTGCTAACTTTAATAGCAGAATGCTGTACCCCATTTTTTAATTCAATAACAATTATATCTTTTACAGGGTTATGGTTCTTATCTATACTGAAAGTTCCAGTAACACCTTTAAAATCAGTAGTCGACTCTAATGCCTTCTTTACAGATTCTCCATCTATTTTTTCAGCCCTACTTATAGCATTAGCAACAAATTTCGCTAAATCATACCCTAATGCATTGAATGCATCAGGTTCTTTATTGTACTTTGCCTTAAAGTCTTTAATAAACTGCACAACCACAGGGCTCTTGTCAAGTGACGAATAATGATTTGAAAAATACACATTATTAAGAGCATTTGCCCCAGCTAGCTCAAGTAAAACGGGAGAATCAAAACCATCAGCCCCTAAAATTGGTACATTAATTCCCTGTCCACGAGCTTGCTTAATAATAAGTCCAGCTTCATTATAATAACCAGGAATAAATATAACATCGAAATCTTTATTTTTAATACTTGTCAATATAGCATTAAAATCAGTATCATTTTTTACATAAGCTTCTCGAGCAACAATAGTACCGCCACCTTCTTGGAAGGTTTTTGCAAAGTTTTCCGCAAGTCCTTTAGAATAATCACTTGAACTATCCATAATTATAACAGCCTTTTTCTTAGAAAGATGATTAAGTGCAAACTTTGCCATTGCAGTACCCTGGTATGAATCATTAAAACAAATACGAAAAGCATACTCTTTTACACCGTTTTTATCAACTGTCACATCATCTGCAGTGGCCGATCCAGATATAACTGGTATTTTATTCTGTATTGCAACTGGAATTGTTGCCTTAAAAGCACCTGAGGTAGCAGGTCCCAAAACAGCAACAACTTTATCTTTTGTCATTAATTTGCTAGCTAAAGTTGTTGCTTCAGATGGCTCAGATTTATTATCATATTTTATAAGTACGATTTGTTTTCCATTTATACCCCCTGCCTTATTAATTTGTTCAACAGCCAATTCTATACCTTCTACAGAGCTTTGACCATATGTTGCAACATCCCCCGATAATTCATAATTAACACCTATTTTAATTACATCATTATTTTTTGACGTTGTTTGAGAACAACTAGCAAAAATTAATACAACAAAAATTAATGCAAATATAATACTGTACTTTTTTATGTTCATATATACCCACCCCTTTACACTTTTTATTTTATTATATAATAATACTATAATTAATATTTATCACTGTGTCAATATGCAGTAATATCAAAATAAATAATCATAATTAAAAAAATAAAGGACTCCTAAGAGCCCAAATAAATTATAAAATACTAACCCTATTAAGCAGTAAGTGCAGACTTAACTTTTACTCCTTGAAGGCTTCCAAGTTTACCTGTCATAGCTCCTATCTCATCAGTAGTACCATCTACAATTAAAGCGATAACAGAAACTCCCCTCTCTTTATAAGGAATACCCATCCTACCTACAATGATATGACCATACTCACTCAATATGTGATTTACTTTTTCTGCCACATTTTCTCTATTTTGAATCAATATTCCAACAACCCCTAATCTATTCTGCATCCTTTTCCTCTTCTCCTTCCGGAAGCAGTTCCCTATCATCTATTGAAAGAATAGATTCTAGTTGAGCTTCTAAAAGAGCTTTAAATTTCGCTTTAAAAATATTTAATTGTTTCCTATACCTTTCTAATTCAATCCTTATTCTAACTACTTCTTGATTAGCCTGTTCTAATATCTTCTCAGCATTTTGTTGTGCATTTTGTACTATAAGCTGAGCTTCTTTTTCTGCATTTCTTTTTAATTCTTCTGCAGTATTTTGGGCAACAATCAAAGTATTGTTTAAAGTGGTTTCCATACTTATGTAACTTTGTAGTTTTTCATTCATTATATTAATCCTATCTTTTAGCTCTGCATTTTCCTTGTACAACATCTCATAATCTTCCATAACCTTATCTAGAAATTCGTCCACTTCTTCCTCATTGTAACCCCTAAAAGATCGTTTAAACTCTTTATTGTGGATATCCATGGGTGTCAACATTAAAAATCCCTCCCTCTTCTTTAGTAATTTTACAAATACCTTAAAATATGTACAGAAATCCGCCCCTTTTTTGTCTTTCCTCTTATTTCCTCCAATTTAATTCTTCCAAATCCCCTTAAGGAAATGATATCTCCTTCTTTTATTTCTGCAGAAGGATTTTCTACATATTCCCAATTTATTTGGGCAACCACCGATTTTATCAGTTCTGAAGCTTTAGTCCGTGAAATGCCAAAACCTGCAGCTGTTATGCTGTCAACACGCAAGGATGCTACGGTCGAAAAAACATCCTTATACTTTATCTCTGGTGCCATCACATCCTTTAAGCTAATTGAATTAACTTCTACTTCCCTTTTCCCAACCTTAAACAGATTCGTCAAAACGTAATTTTCAACATCCTTGTGCAGCAATATATCGCATTTATGCTCTTTTACAATTATATCACCTATTTTCTGCCTTTTTATTCCCAAGCCTAAAAGCGAACCTAATACATCTCGGTGGGATAATTGTGAAAAATCCTCCTCAATCCTCAATGCAGAAATAGGAATATCTTCTGGAACTAAAAAATCATGATAGACAATTGCTATTTTCCTCTCAGCTAAAGGATATCCCCCATCTAAAATATAGCTTATATCCTGCTGTTTGCATTTTAATATTACTTTTTCAAAAATCTTTTGCTCAGCAAGGCTTAAAAAGTCTGTGTATTTTACTCTTTTAAATTTTAAAACGTTGTTAATTATATCCTCAAATCTCGATAAAATGTATTGGTCCTTCATCTTACAACCTCATCAACCATAATACTAGCTCAAAAACTAAAGGACGCATTATATATTGAATTACTAGAATTGCAAAAACCGGTGAAAAATCTATCATTAAATTGCGGCCAATAGAAGACCTAAATTGAAGTCTTCTAAAAGGTTCCAGCAGTGGCTCAGTTGTAACTATAACAAAACGGGAAATTGGATTGGACATATTCTCCATTCGCAGCAAAGACAAAATAACTCTCACCAATATAAGCCATGTTATAACTTCAAAAAAATAATCTAATGCCTTTATGATTACTATTAAATTACCCGACAAAATTATTTCCTCCTTATCAATTTAAATTATACAGCGAATTTACCTCATCTTTTATATCACCTGTAATATCAAAATTCTCAGGTGTAACTAAAAAAATATAGCCCGACACCTTCTTTATTTCACCATTAAGGGCATAGGCTGCCCCACTTAAAAAATCCACCGCTCTTTGGGCTTCATTTTTCTCCATTTTTTGAAGGTCAATGATTATTGGTTTTTTGGCTTTTAACTCATCGCATATATTCATTACCTGTTCAAATTTTTCAGGCTTTAAAATCAACACTTTAATTTGAGATTGGGTATGTATGCTCACAATTTTAGGTTTTCTCCCGTAAGATATAACTGGTTGTAAAGAATCTACTTGTTCTGCTTCCTCCTCCGATTCATCAATACCCAAAAAACTCATCAACTTATCAATCACTTTCGAAGACATTTTTACCCCTCCTTGTATTGTCTTTGTCCAAAAATGGAAGTACCAATTCTCACAATATTAGCTCCTTCTTCTACTGCTACCCAATAATCGTTTGACATGCCCATAGAAAGAAATCTCGCTTTCACATTATGCTGCTTGATTTGTTTTAAGTTCTCAAATAGCTCCTTCATCCTTTTAAAATATGGTCTTACCTCTTCTGCAGGAATATAGGGAGCAATGGTCATAAGCCCTTTAATTCTTATATTATCATATTTTTCCATCTGTTTTACAAAATTATTCATATCCTCTGGTAAAATCCCATATTTGCTCTCCTCTCCTCCAATATTAATCTCTATTAAACAATCCATTATGAGTCCCTTTTGTTTTGCTCTTTTATCTATTTCTCCAGCCAATTTAATACTGTCCAAAGAATGAATTAATTTAACCTTATCAATAATGTATTTTACTTTATTCGTCTGCAAATGTCCTATAAAGTGAAAATTTACTTCCCCTTTTAGATACGGATATTTTTCATTCAGCTCTTGAACCTTATTTTCACCTATGTCAGTTATACCACAGGTAATTGCCTCTTTAATAGTATCAACTCCAAAAGTTTTTGTTGCCGCTACAATTATTATTTCCTCTGGGTTTCTGTTTACTTTTAAGGCATGTTCCTTGATTTTCTCTTTTATAGTTTTCACATTCTCACATATATTCGTGGCTTATCCCCCCTATTTTTTTATATATTTTTCTCCATTTGTAGCTATTTCATCATACAATCTCAATCCTGAAATTTTATCACCGCTTTCAACAATAGCATATTTGCCATCAGAAACCCTGATTATTATTTCTTTAAAAATGGGGTATTTATTATTTTTTATTACAAAAACGCCTTCCTTTCCTTCCTCTTTTACAATAGCCGAAAGAGGAACTTTCAAACCTCTATATTCTCTCAATTTAACTGTAACCTTAACTTTGTCTTTTTTATAAAAATCAGGATAACAATCTCTCATTTCTATTAACCCTATATATAATTTATCGTCACCTCTATAGAGTTTTATAACCTTTCCTCGCAACTGGCAACTATAATCTTCAATTAAAATTTTTACCTCATCATTTTCCTTTAAAAATTCTTGTTCTTCTTCCTTTAAAACTAAGGCAAGATACCAGGTAAAATTGTCAACAATTTTTACAAAAGGTAAATCCTTTTTTACTTCTAAATCTAACTCTTTAGTCTGCCAATCCAAATTTTCAAGTTCTTTTGGCCTCAAATTAAACATGTTTTTTTCATTAAGAATTTCTTCATTGCCATTAAAGTAATAACTCACAATTCCTCCTTCTGGGGAATCTATAGTAATTGTGTTATTCCCTATATAATTTTCTAAAAACTCTTTCTGTTCTTTTAAACTTTCTATTTTTTGAAGCACAGAAGGTCCTTTGCTTAAAATCTCCTCTTTTTTAGCTTGCAATGATGCAATTCTCTTTTTTATTTTTTCTGCATCAGGACCATTTTGTGCCACTACCTTTTGATAATTATCCTGTTCTCTTTTTATCATTTCATCTAATTTTTGTATATCCGAATAAAAAGGTACATTGGTATCTTCGCTTTTTAACTTTTTTGTTACCTCTTCTAATTCCTGTATTTTCTTTTCATCAAAATCAGCAGAATAAATTTGCGCTATAGGAGTCCCTTTGGCAACTCTAACTCCATTTGCAATCAACCGTTTTACCTTTCCATCTAAAGGAGAATTTATTATCATTTCATTTCTGATAATATACGCTTGAGTTTCAAACTGTTGAGCAATGTTTCCATACGTCACTAAAGTAACTTTGTCTTTATTCGCAAAAGTGCGTATTCCCATTTTCCCTATGTAGATTACTATTAACAAAATAATTGCTATTTTAACTGCTTTTTTCACGTTACTCACCTATCAATATATTCTATATAAATCTTCATTTTCCTCCTACAAATTTGTGCATATATTCATTTTATCACAGTTTTCGATATTTTTATAGATAAAATAAGGAGATTGGCAAAATGCCATCTCCTTTATGTTTACTCTACTGGTTCTAATTTTGCAGTGAAATGCCTCAATATTGGCGGCTCATAAGTAAATCTATATCCTTTTATTTTATCTCTTCTTGCATAAACTCTTTTTACAGCTTCTGCTATAACATCCATATGGCTGTTAGTGTAAACTCTCCTTGGAATTGTAAGGCGTACAAAATCTAATTTTGGAAGTATCTCTTTCTTAATAACAGGGTCACGACCAGCAAGCAATGCTCCTACTTCTACTGCACGAATACCAGCTTCTATATAAAGTTCTACGCAAATTGCATGGGAAGGAAATTGTTCTTGGGGTACATGAGGCAAAAACTTTTTGCCATCTATGAAAACAGCATGTCCTCCTGCAGGGTATTGAATTGGTATTCCTGCATCTCTTAGTTTGTCACCCAAATACTTTACCTGATTAATTCGCCATGCTAAATAATTTTCATCTAAGACTTCTTCAAGCCCTCTTGCCATAGCTTCCATATCTCTTCCAGCAAGACCACCGTATGTTACAAACCCTTCCATAGGAATGAGCATTGTCTTGACTTTGGTGAAAAGTTCTTCATCATCTTTTATGGCAATAAGTCCACCAATATTTACTAGTGCATCTTTTTTCGCAGACATTGTAAAACCATCTCCATAGGAAAACATCTCTCTCACTATTTCTTTAATAGATTTGTTCTCATATCCCTTTTCTCTCTGTTTTATAAAATAAGCGTTTTCTGCAAATCTGGCCGCATCAAAGAAAAGCTTTAATCCGTATTTATCCGCTATTCTCCGCACTTCTTTGATGTTTTCCATGGAAACAGGTTGTCCACCAGCGCTGTTACAAGTAACAGTTGCCAAAATAAAGGCTATGTTTTCTGGCTTTTTGTCTTTTATGAAATTTTCTAAAGCCTCGAGGTCAAAATTACCTTTAAAAGGATGATAATTTTCTGTGTCTTCTGCTTCTTTTATTACCATGTCTACTGCAATGCCCTCTGCTAATTCTATGTGAGCTTTTGTAGTATCAAAATGCATATTTCCCAATATATATTGTCCTTTTTTAATTAACAATGGAAATAAAACCTTTTCAGCACCGCGACCTTGATGAGTTGGAACAACATAGTTGTAGCCAAAAATATCTTTAATTACTTCACAAAGGTGCAAATAATTTCTACTTCCCGCATAGGACTCATCCCCCAGCATTATGCCAGCCCATTGGTAATCACTCATGGCAGAAGTACCACTGTCAGTCAAAAGGTCAATATATACATCATCTGACTTTAACAAAAAGAGATTGTATCCTGCCTCTTTAATAAGCTTTATGCGCTCTTCTCGAGTTGTTATCTTAAGTGGCTCTACCATTTTGATTTTATAAGGTTCTGCCATTTTCGTTAAATCATCATACATAAAAAAACACCCTCCTATTTTTATTTCCCCAGCTTGTAATCGTTTAATAATTCTTTAAAAAAAGAGAAAAATTTATTTATGAGCAACGACTTCTATTTCTATAAGAGCACCCTTAGGAAGACTTTTTACTTCAACTAAGGAACGGGCAGGTGGATTGTCTTTAAAATACCTTCCATAAATCTCATTAATTTTTGCAAAATCCCCCATGTTAGTGACAAATACAGTTGTCTTTATAACATTATTAAGGTCCATTCCGGCAGCTTTTAAAATCGCTTTTATGTTCTCTAAAACCCTTTCAGTCTGCGACTCAATGCCACCTTCTACAAATTCTCCTGTAGCAGGATCAATTGCTATTTGTCCTGATGTGTACAAAAAGCCGTCTATCATTACAGCTTGAGAATAGGGACCAATGGCTTTAGGCGCAGCGTCAGTGTTTATTATAGTTTTCATCCCTCTCATCCTTTCAATAAAATATTGTAGAATATGTAAAACCTAACACATAAAACATTATATCATTAATTTTTATGGTTTTTCAATATTTTTTGAAGGATTATAAATTTTTGTGCTCTATTATTCAAAAAAACCTCACCTTAATCCCATATAAAGCATTGCAATCTTGAGATAAAAAGAGAAAAACGGCAATTTATTTAGATTTTTTGATATTTTATGCTGAAAATTGTATATAAAGCAAATTATTTAAGTTTGACTTTCTCTGACCTTTTCGATACTAATTAAATTGAAGGAACAAATGAAGAATGCGTAAGGAGGTGGTAGGTATGGTATTAAGGAGTGGTGTTCTCCCTTAATCCTACTTCCCATCTCTGCACGCATCACTCCCTATATAAAAAGGGGAGAGGTGAGAGGTCCGCCTCTCCTCCTTTTTATACACCCATTCTAGATACACAAAAGTGAGATACGAGCATTTAGAAAATCTCTACTGCTATAGCAAGAAATCTTTCAATAGGTTCCAGATCCATGTAGTTCATTGGTGTACCCGACCCTACCGATGCATTTACACCTATAGATGACTGTCCCTCAAATGTTATGTCCTTTAGCAGTCCAACCATCATTGGATTTACAAACCAATTCAAGCCATTTGGTTCTCTTGTTGCTAGCCAGCAGCCATTTAACCAGTCCTCCTGCTGCCAAGTATCCCATTCTTTTGGATTAGCCGACGGTTGCACTAGTATTCCTCCATCTCTAGCAGCCAGCGTTGGAATAACATCTTTGAAGAAACCATCATAACATATAGCAATTTACACTTCGCCAAAAGGCGTAGAAAAAACTTTCAATTCTTCAAGAGTGCCGGGATTCTGTCATGTAATCGCCCCAGAAGCCATGAACAGCAAACACTACTTTTATCTATTCCACTTCTCAAAAAGTATTTTATAAAGTGCCATGGCAAGATATCCTGCACCAGTTGCAAATCCTACCCCAGTTTTAGCCTCTCCTGTGTCTTTGTCAAAACTCTCTGCCAAAAGCCCATAGTCCATATTGGCATTTTTAAGCCAGAAAAGAGCCTCTTCTCTCTTTAATGGATTTAACAAGCTTCCACAAAGTCCTAAACCTGAAGGTGTATTAGGATGATGGTCGCAGGCAAGTTCTTTTATTTTGGCATCCTCAAAATAGTATTTGTATCTGGGAGAATAGTAGTATTCAATGGTATTTTTAAATATTTCATCCTCGTAATCTACAAATTCATAGTAATATATAAGCCCTAGATTACCAGGAGGGTCGTTGTAAAGCTTGTAATTTCCTTTTCCATCTGTAGACCAAGCAAAAATAGACTTCCCATCAACCTCTGTCACAAGGTATTTGTATATCCCCTTGTAAATTCCCTCAATCTTTTTTTGCAAAGTTTCCGCTTTGTCTTGCCAGTTGAGTTTTAAGTATAATTCTTTTAAGTTTATAAACCCTCTCCACAATATCACATTGTCTATTGTCACAAAAGGATAATCTGAAGGGTCATCAGAAGGCAGCAAAAACGTCTTGTAAAGCCCCGTTTCCTTGTCAAACTCCTTTTCAACTCGGCTGTATACCCTCTCAAGAGCTTTTATAAGTTCCATATCGCCCAAATCTATGTCCATATTTCCTATGAGAATAAAATAGCTCGCCGCTTCATCCAGTTCAAACCCCGGATACAGCACAGTCCCATCAATGTAGTGGGCGTGGTCTCCCGCATTTTTGCTGTGCCTTATAACCATTTCCCTTGCTATAAAATCGTGAAAACCTTTATCTATTAGTTTAACAGCAGGAAATGACCACAGAAAACTATCCCTTTCCCAAAAAGCACCAGAAACGTAATATCTCTGGCTTCTCGATGTCAATGCAATGTAACTATCTGTTTCCATATCTTTTCCAATGGCGAAAAAGTAATTAAAAAACAAATTTTTATTGAGTAATCTCTCTAAATCACTATCTTGCGGATACTTTATGTACTTGCTTTCAAGAAAGTTTTTAAGCTCTTTGTATATATCTTTAAATCCTTTTCTCTTAAAATGTATTAAAGTTGTAGAGGCTCCATCCATGTCAGAATTTACAGTTATATAAAAGCAGTTTTTGCTATAAGCTTTTGATTTAAGTAAAAGCTTATCTTCTTTTTCTTCATAGTCAAAATCTTTTTCACCGCCAAAAGCAAGAGCAAAAGATATATTGCAAGAATAAATACTTAAAGCAGGATTTTTGAGCCATTTATCAATCTTAAACTCTTTTTTAAAGTCCACATCATGAGAATTAAATCGCAAAAAGCTTAATTTGTCCACCTTCACTTCTAAATAAACATCCATTCTACTAGAACACTCAAATTCATACACAAATCCCTTTTCCTTCATGTCGGTATAAATTTTTACCAATGCCCACTCACCGTTATCAAAACGCAATTTAATAGATGGAATAAAATAAATTTCCTCATTTGCTTCGCTGTTTACTATTTCAAGTTCCTTTCCATCTTTATAAAATATAGGCTTAAATAAAGCTTCATCACCTGATAACTCCACAAGCCCTTTGTTTGAAAGAGAGACAATGTTTAGACTTTTTATAGAAGCATCTTCTATACTTATCTCAGGCAAACTTATATAGTGATTGCCCGCATATAAAACCCTAATATTTTCGTCAAGTTCAGACGGCTTTGTTATAATTTTATCCATCATAAAAACCTCCCACGTACCATATATACATTATAAACAAGAAATTTCATATCTAACACTTCAGTTATTCTATAAACCTATTGCTTTAGGTAAGAAGAAGTACTTTAAGGTAGTAGAGAGCCAAGATTTTCACCAGCGAAAATAAAAATCAATTTTAATAAAATAAAATTAAGACTCATAAAAATCGTTTTCATCTTTTGTTAGAGAAATTCCTTTAACAACAATTTTTAGAAGGTATGTATATCTCCCCGTTAAAGACATATAGCATGATTAACCATATTAAGTTAAGTATCTCTTTTTAACTTATTGAATATAAACTTTTTCTAAATTTATTTTGCTGCCTGACAGTGTACTAAATATCTCTCCTTCTTTTTAAGACTTTATAGTTTTTACTAACCTAAAAATTCTCTCAGCAGATTTTTCTAACAATGTCGGTGCGTTTTTTATGGCATCTTCAAGGGACATTGGTTTTTCCACGATTGAAAAAATACTGCTAACTCCAATTTCATAAAGATTTTCTATATCTTCAACCGTTCCTGCTATTGCAATAAGTGGTTTATTATGCTTTTTGCACAATTTAGCTATTCCCGAAATTGTTTTTCCAAATGCTGTTTGAGAATCTATTTTCCCTTCCCCGGAAATTACTATATCAGCCTCTTTTATTTTTTCTTCAAGTTTTAATGTTTCCATTGTTATTTCTATACCACTTTTTAACTGTGCATTTAGAAATGCCATGAGTCCTGCACCTAAGCCACCTGCAGCACCCGAGCCTGGAACATCTATTATTTTTTTATGAAAATACTTTTCTAAAAGTTTCCCATAATGTTCAAGGCTTTTATCTAAAACTTCCACCATCTCCTTCGTGGCTCCCTTTTGTGGACCATAGACTCTCGACGCACCATTTTCTCCTATTAGAGGATTTGTTATGTCACAGGCTACGACAAATTCACATTCCTTTAGTCTATCATCAAGATTTGAAGTATCTATTGAGTAAATTTTTGAAAGTTCTCCTCCCCCAAGGCCTATTTCTCTACCATATTTATCATAAAATTTAACACCTAGCGCCATTGCCATGCCGGCACCACCATCGTTTGTTGCGCTCCCACCTATTGCTATAATGAATTTTCTGCAGCCTCTATCTAATGCGTCTTTTATAAGCTGACCGGTTCCGTATGTTGTTGTAATCATGGGATTTCTCTCATAATCCTTTAAAAGATAAAGTCCCGAGGCGGCAGCCATTTCTATAACTGCTGTTTTGCCATCACCTAATATTCCATAAAAGCTTTCAATATCTCTCCCTAGAGGATCTTTTGCCTTTGTTTTTATTATTTTCCCTCCAGTTGCATTAACTAATGATTCAACAGTGCCTTCGCCACCATCTGCCAGAGGGACTTTCTCAATAATGGCTTTTGGGAAAATCTTCAAAATTCCTTTTTCTATGCTATCTGCAACCTTTAAAGCGGATAAACTTTCTTTGAATTTATCGGGAGCTATAAGAATCTTCACAACATCACCACCATTTTATTTTTATCATAAAACCCTTTTGTTTAATATATTCAAAAAGAACAATAATTCACTGTAATTTTTATATAATTTTTGTGCATAAATAACAAAACCCCATCACTCAAGGAGATAATTGATTAATCAATATTGATATATAAACTTTCATACAAACATAAGGATTTGTTATATCTACATTAAATTTTTCTTTTATCTTATTTAATCTATAGGTAAGAGTATTTCTGTGAATAAAAAGTTTTTTAGAAGCAAGATTTATATTCATTCCGCTTTCAAAATAAACTTTAATAGTGTTTATTATATCTTTGTTTTTCGAATTTAAAATATCTTTATATTCTTCAAAGAATAGCGCACTATCAATGGATAAATTATGAATCAATAGTTCTACTTTGTAATCTTTGAAATCTAAAACATCTTTGTCAATCCTTCTTCCAATATCTATTAACTCATTTGCAATTTTAAAAGAAGTATGATAGTTTTTTATATCTTTACAATCTGGGCCTATTCCTATGATGCAGGAAAGATTAAATTTCTTTTTAACCCCTTCTTGAAGTTCTTTACAGAAAGACATAGGGTTTTTAGAGCTCAGCATTATAACAAATCTATCTTCGTTAAAGTTAAAGACTATCTCATCGTGATTTAATTTACTTTTTATAAATTCTACAATGTTTTCCTTTAATTCTTGAATATCTATCTCTTTTAAGTTTTTGGATAAAATAAAATCATTAAAGCCTCTAATATCAGCAACAATTAAACTTCTCTGCTTTTTTATATCAAAGCCTATAAGTTTAGCTCTGCTTTCTAAAATTTTTTCTTCTTCATGCCCTATATTAGGATGATTGAGAATTTCTTTAATGAAACTTACCATTGCTCTCGAATGTAATGCTTCATACTTTTTATTCTCATATTCTTGGACCATAAGCTCAACTAATTCCTTAATTATTCTCCCAAAGCCAATTATTTCTTTTGGTTCACCTGTAATTCCAACAACACCTATTACTTCACTATTATAAAACAAAGGAACGTTTATCCCTTTTTTAGTTCCTTTGTAATATTCTATATTGCTATCATCTATAATAACATCGATCTTTCTCGAGGCTGCAATTTTTGCCCCTTCATGGAAAGAGCCTATCCTTGTAGAATCTCCTGATGCTATAATTACCCCTTTTGTATCCATAATGTTTATATTTTTGCCAAGAATATTCATAAGCCTATTTACAATCTTTTGATAATCCTCATGACTGAGCATAAGCATCCCTCTTAAAAGTTAATTGATTTAGGTTTTCGCAGAGTTCCCAAATTCCTTATAAATTAGGGGGTTCTTCTATATATTTCCAAAAGAATTCCACCGCTTTTGTGGTATTTTAAGCAACATGCAAAAAGATTAAAAAAGACGTATTCATTGCACCAAAGTACGTGGGGCCTGAGGAATGGTCTACAGCCTTGACACGGCTGATAAAATAGTGATACCCTCATTTACCTTCAAGTGAAATTAGCGCTGCTCCAAGTGCTCCAATAATCTGTGGTTCAAATGGAATTATAAGTTTTTCGCCGAGCCTGCTTTCGATGGCATAAACTACTCCCTGATTTTTGGCAACGCCCCCTGTCATCATGTATTTTCCCTTTCTCCCTATTCTGTCAACCAGGGAAACTGCTTTTGAAGCAACGGCTTTATTGAGGGCATGTATTATATCCCTCTGGTCCTTATTTTGGGCAATAAGAGATATTACTTCCGATTCTGCAAATACAGTGCACATACTGGTAATCGTGATATTCTCTTTTACTTCCTTATGTACTTTTGCCATTTCTTCTATTGAAATGCCTAACGTTCTCGCCATTACTTCAAGAAACCGGCCTGTCCCTGCTGAACATTTGTCATTCATCACAAAATCAATAACATTGCCGCTGTCATCTAACCTTATCACTTTGCTATCCTGTCCGCCTATATCTATAACAGTTCTAACAGTATTGTCTATAAAAAATGCGCCTTTGCCGTGACAGGTAAGTTCGGTTACAATTCTATCTGCAAAAGGAATGCTTATCCTTCCATACCCTGTTGCTACTACTGATGTAATATCCTTTTCTTGAAGTCCCGCACTGTTTAAAGCAATTTCAAAAGCTTTATAGGCACTTTCAAGAGCTTTAGGACCTGTAGGGATAATAGAATATGATATTATGTTTTTGTTTTCGTCGATTATGACTACATTTGTAGAAGTAGAGCCACTATCCACTCCTACAAAATACCCTTTCTTGGCTTTTTGTTTTTCCATCTTTTTAATACCGGTTGATTCCAAAAAGGCATCTATTCTTGTTAAAATCTGTCCGCTATTTGAATCGTTATAGTCAGTTTCAATTTTTAAAAGTGGGAGGTCTGTTTTGCTTTTGAGTTCAGCATACTCATAGGAATAAAAATCACAGAACTTTATGGTGTTGTATATTATCCCCTTGAATTCTTTATTGATTAACTTGCTTCGATCTTCTGCCATTCTCATACAGGGTGTTAAATTGAGAAGCGATTCCGCATAGCTTTTTAATAAATTATCTCTTGCTTCAATATTGAATACTCTTTCTTCACCTGTGCAGGTAAAATTTATTACGCTTGCTGTACAAGAATTTATGATTTTTTCTATAACATCATCTTTAAGTCTCGCACCTAATATAGCAATGCTTTCAGTGTATTTCTCTTTATTAAAAAACTTGCTTTCTACAATTTTTAGCAAATTCTCTTCAGCAAAATTCTTGTTTTTAAAAGCCTGATACGCTTCTATAAATTCAATTATTTCATTGTAAAAAAGATTTATTGCGAGAGGATCTTTTTTTCTGGGCAGGTCTAGGAGATAGATAAATTTTACTTTATCTATTAATACATCATAAAGTCTTCTTATACTGTCACAGCAGGCAGTTAATATAACCTCTTCAATATTATTTTCAATTATATTTTCCAAAACCCCTTTTGCAAAACTGCATATATTTGAGTGAATCAGGGCCTCAGCACGCTCGTGAGACTTATATCCTGGATCAAGTCTTACTGGTTCTTCTCCAAAGGCTTCGATTATTTCTACAGGCGTGTATTTGCAAATGTACCCTATCAATTTTTCACCTCCAGAAGGATTTTGCTAGAGCATTTCAAGAAAGGCTTCAAGCCTCGTCCTATTCTGTCCTTCTTGATTATTTCTTTTGTCTACACAATCCCCATCTAAATAAAGAAATGGAATACCCAATTCTGAAGCAAGATTTTTAATTATAAACGTTCCACCCATGGACTGTTTACAGCCCAAATGACAAAACTGTATAATGCCGTCCGGTTTTATTTTTTCTATCAGTTCTTTGATTCTTGCAACTTTTCTATTTATTTCACCATTAAAAGAGTTTAAGATAAGCTTTTCAGCAATTCCCTTGAAGGGGTCGTTTTCATCAATTTCATCAAGAAAATCATAATTTAAGTCACTACCAGCAATGTGAAATTTATCGCTGAAGTTAAAGTAATCTTTAAAATTTTTCTCAAATATAGGAAGAAGGTGTATAAAAAATATGCTTTTTCCACTTCTTTCAGGAGCTCTTTTTATATCCTCCACTAACATATCATAAAAATGTAATACTTCCTTGCTTCCAATGAATACATGGGATGCAAAGAGCATATACATTTCAAAGGTCATAGTAGGTATAAATCTTTTTTCTCCCGCATAATTTAAATATTCTCTCATAAGTGCTCTTGTTTTATTTTCCGTTTTTACAGCTTCCCTCAATTTATCAGTATCAAGCTTTCTATTAAAAACTTCCCCAAGCTTTTCCGCCACTTCTAAAAGCTGTTTTTTTACATACACTACGGCGTCTTTAGAATATTTATAGGGAATATCAATAATGTACAGTGGAACCCCGTGCTTTTTTGAAAGATACTTGAAAGTAGGTATATTCGCATCGCAGATGGTGGAAGTAGTCATCATAAATTTAGGTTTTTTGAGAATATTAAGCTCACTGGCTCCTATAAAAGTTTTATGGTAACTGCATAAAGTATTTGACATGCCTCTCGATTCGGCAGTATCAATAAGATAATCTTCGATGAAGAAGCCTGACATGAAAGAAGAATATGCTTCAATAAATAAAGGTTTTATGTCCACGGCGATCAAAAATTCAGAGGGTGCAAAAAGGTTTACCCAAGCAGAATTTTGAGGATTTGCTAGAGAGTCTTTTATGCTTTTTATAGAGTATTTATTTAGATAATGAAGAGATTTGGGAATCCTCCTGTCTTTGAAAAAGCTCACATAATAATAAGCAGTGGTAAGACCAAGGTTTATCAGCTTATTTACTTTTTCCAGTCTATCCATATTATCTTTTATAATATTGGTATAAATCTTTACTGTATCCATTTTATCACTACCCCATAAACTCCCTTTCCTCACAGAAGTGGTTTTTTCTCCAGTTGATATTTATATTTCTCATCTCCTAGATAATTTGTCTTGCCCTTTCCCTAAGCATTCTTTCTTCTTCATTTTCAGGCTCAGGTAAGGTAACATTATGCGGCGCTGGCCTTCCATTCTCATCTACATGAATAAAAGTAGCAAAGCCTTCTAATATAGGCTCAGCTTCATCATTTTTATATATTTTAGCATAAGTTTTTACACTAGACCTTCCAGTTAAAACTACACGGGATTTTATTTTTATAATATCTCCTTTTGTCGCACTTTTTTTAAATTCAAGGCCATGTATTTTCAGGCAAACAATGTTTTCAGGCTTTTTTATAAGGTCACAGGCAGCTATAAAACAAGCTTCCACAAACCATTCAGCTATTCTTCCAGCAAAAAGAGTACCATGATGGTTCAAATCCTCTGATTTGACAAGATGCGCAATACTTATTTCATTCATACGTTTGCCTCCTTTTTATTTAACTTTGCTGCATAACTTTGAGATATCACTATTCCAAAGAATTTAAATCAAGCAAAAACTACCTTTCTCCTTACTCCTTACTATTTAAAAAAATAGGTTATGATTAAAAATATCACCTCTACAAATATCAATATTATCACTATCCATTCTAGTCGTGTGCTCCGTTTAGTATGTGTGAGACTGGCAAAAATTTCTATTATATTAAGCAATACTTCTGTTTTATGATGAATTTTTTCGTACCTATCTCTCAATTCAAAAACATCTTCTAAACTACTATATGTTTTTTCACTATTTTCATCAGACCATGTAATATCAGGTTTATCTAATAACATAATATAAGAAATAGTATTGTATTTTAAACTTAATATTTCACCTGAAATTTTAGCAAGAACTTCATTAGAAATTTTTAAATAACCTTTTTTCAAAAAGTTTATTATGGTTTCTACTTTATCAGATAAAATGTCAATAGAGGTTTCAATTCTACTTAAAGCAGTCGACTTCGCTAATACTACTGAAATTACTTCACAATATGTATTTTCCAACTTAGGCACTGTCATATAGTTATAATTTATTGACATATCTTCATTTGGATCTATGATCAAACTGTAATCATCAAAGTAGTCTAAAGAAATTTCTTTTAAATTTTTTTCTATTTCCTTTAAGTCATTTAAGAAAATATTTACCTCAAAATCTTCAAAATTCAAAAAAACTATCGAACCAAATGAAAATATATATACTGATTTATTTTCAGAAGGCTTAACAATATCTTTCAGATGATCTGACGTTAAAACAAGAGGTTCATTCCACTGGAACTTTTTTCTAATATTAAATTTTCCTGCCAATGCATTTACATTAATTTCATTCTCTACAAAAAAACATTTAAATTTTATAGAAGATAAGGGTGCCATTTTATCATCAGCTTCCTATTTATAGATTATTTTTTGTAATAAGATGCTTACAATTAATTGAAAATTATATAAATTTATCCCCACTCTTATGGTGTTAATTATACCATCAATTTAAAGGGTTGTCAATTTAAAGAAAATTATAATTAATTTTGAAAATTTTTAATAGCAAATTTTAATAACAAAAAAACACTTACCTCTTTTTTTAGATAAGTGGTACGTGGTACTTTCTTTTTCCACAAGTAATACAAAAAAATTTATATTCGCAAAATGTTTGCAAATTTTTATTTCTAATTGTATTTCCCAAAAACAAAAAACCGCAAAGCCTTGCGGTTACTAATTTTCACTGGTCTGAGTGGGGGGACTTGAACCCCCGGCCTCCAGAACCCCATTCTGGCGCGCTACCAGCTGCGCCACACCCAGAAAGAAACTATGTTCAGCTTTTATTATAAACGAGATAAAAGAAAAAATCAATAGTTAAATGATTATAAAGATTATTCCGCCTCCGCTGTCATTTACAACTCTTTCTAATGTATCTCTTAGTTTATGACTTAAGTTTTCGGGAATAGCACCAATTTTATTTTGCATTCCCTCTCTTACAAGGTCACTTAAAGTCTTTCCGAAAATATTGGATTCCCAAATTTTTTCTGGGTCATTTTCAAACTGTTCTGTAAGATATTTCACAAAATCTTCACTCTGTTTTTCTGTTCCTACAACTGGCGATACTTCTGCCGTAATATCAGTTCTAAATATGTGATATGAAGGTGCAGAAGCTTTAAGCCTTACCGCAAATCTCCCGCCTTGCCTTACTATTTCGGGTTTTTCAAACTTCATGTCATCAAGGCTTGCAGGTACTACTCCTACACCTGTTTTTTCAGCTTGTAAAAAAGCATCTTTAACTCTATCATACTGTCTTTTTGCATAAGCTAATTCTTTCATCAATGTCATTAACTGCTTATTATCATGAATTTCAAGCCCGCTCTCATCATTTAGTACTTTAAAGAATAAACCTTCCTGAGTCTTGATTTCAATATTTGCACTTCCATCTCCAGGAGCTATTTTCTTTATAAATACTTCAGAAAAATTTTCGTTTGTCTTAAGTCCACCAACTAACTGTGAAATATCTCTTAATCTAAATAAATCCTTTATATTTTCTTTTACCATATCCATAATATTTTGTTTAAGCCAATGATTTTTATCGAGAGCATCCACCCATGTGGGTAAATCAATTGCAATTTCGCGTATTGGAAATTCAAAAAGCACTTTTTCTAATATTGAATGAATATCTGGTATTTCCATTTGTAAGACATTTAACACAATTACAGGAGTATCATATTTTTCTTCTAATTCTTTTGCTAAATTTACTGTATCATGGTTCTTAGGATGAGTTGTATTTAGTATTATAATAAAAGGTTTATTTAGTTCTTTTAATTCTCTTATAACTCTCTCTTCTGCTGCTACATAATTTTCTCGCGGTATGTCAGTTATGCTTCCATCAGTGGTAATCACTAATCCTATTGTAGAATGGTCATTTATCACTTTTTTTGTTCCTATTTCTGCCGCTTCCTCAAAAGGTATTTCATAATCATACCAAGGAGTAGAAACCATGCGGGGTTTATCCCCTTCCATGTATCCCAGTGCACCTTTAACCATATATCCTACACAATCTACTAATCTCACTTTAAACCTCGTGTTTTCATTAATTATTATCTCTACCGCCTTTTCAGGAACAAATTTAGGCTCAGTAGTCATTATGGTTTTGCCTGCTGCACTTTGTGGCAATTCATCTTTTATTCTTTCTTTCTGAGGAACATTCTCTAAATTGGGCAATACCAATATGTCCATAAATCGCTTAATAAAAGTCGATTTTCCTGTCCTCACTGGTCCCACCACTCCTATGTAAATATCTCCTTGCGTTCTTTCAGCAATATTTTTATAGATATCGTATTTTTCCAACCCATTCCCCTCCTTTTATATACTATGTCCTTTTCTTCTCATTCCTATATATATGCTTTAACAGTACATTTATATGTAAAAAATATTGAAATATGATAAAATCTCCGGAAAACCGGAGATCAAATACCGTGCAATTCATGTTTTTTATCTCTCGTCATAAGGCTATAAACAGCCTCATAGGGATTTTTACCCTCAAAAAGTATGGAATAAATTTCTTTAGTTATTGGCATTTCTATTTTATGAATTTGAGAAAGTTTGTAGGCGGATTTTGTAGTATTAACTCCTTCTACTACCATTCCTATCTCTTTTAATGCTTCTTCTAAACTTTTGCCTTTACCTATAAGTATTCCTGCTCTTCTATTTCGCGAAAGCATGCTGGTACAGGTGACAATAAGGTCTCCTACACCTGCCAAGCCTAAAAACGTCAACGGATCAGAACCTAACGCAACACCCAAACGAGTAATTTCCGCAAGACCTCTTGTCATAAGAGCAGCTTTGGTATTATCGCCAAATCCAAGCCCGTCTGAAATTCCAGCTCCCAAGGCTATAATATTCTTTAATGACCCTCCTAATTCTACTCCCACAACGTCCTTGTTTATATACAACCTAAAGTTTTCACCCATAAAGGCATCTTGCACTACCTCACAGGCTTTAACATTTAAAGATGCCAAAACACAGGCTGTAGGAATTTGCCTGACTACTTCCTCAGCATGACTAGGACCTGACAAAATAACTACCTCATTTGAAAGATATTCTTTTATGACTTCAGACATTCTTTTTAAAGTGGAAGTCTCTATTCCCTTTGCAAGATTTACCACAATAAAGTTTTTATCAACTACCTTTTTTAATTTTTCCGATATTTCTCTCACAGCATGAGAAGGGATTGCGATTACTACTATTTCAGAGTTAGTTACTGCCTCTTTTAAATCAGTAGTAATGGAAATTTCTTGAGGAATATCTACGTCCAAATATTTTGTATTATGACGAGTAGATATAATTTCTTCAAACTGATTTTTATCTCTCAGCCAAAGAGTAATTTGGTGCCCAAGTCGGTTTAAATGGACTGATATAGCTGTTCCCCAACTTCCCGCACCTAATACCGATATTTTCATGCACATTTTCCTTTCCTACTTTTTTCGGATCTTTTGTCCAACCTTTGACTCTGTTCCTGCTAGCAAACGTTTTATATTGGAACGATGTTGGAAAATCGCTAAAGATGCAAGAATAAGAGAAAATACGAATACTTGAGTTGAATTCCAAAAGATTGCATTTAAAATAGCAAAAGAAGCCGACCCTGTAATAGACCCCAGAGATACATATTTTGTTAAAGCTATAACTAAAATTCCAATGACTACGGCAATAACTCCTAAAAGAGGACTTACAGTCATTACAACTCCAACGCTTGTAGCAATGCCTTTTCCTCCTCTAAATTTTAAAAACACAGGCCAGTTATGGCCGCATACCACTGCTATTCCTGCAATCATGGCACCAGTATTACCCATTAAATACTTGCCGATTAATACGGCTATTACTCCTTTTAACACATCCAGTGTAAAAACAGGAGCTGCAGCTTTATATCCTAATACCCTCAAAACATTGGTAGCTCCTGCGTTTCCACTACCATAATTGCGAATGTCTATTTTTCGCGTATATTTTGTTAAAATATATGCATTGTTTATGCAACCAATAAAATAAGCAATGATGGCCGTTAAAACAGCGTCCATATTTTCCCCCCTTTCCCTTCTAATTCTCCCCTCGTTTTCTCGTAGAAATCACAATAGGTACCCCTTCAAAGCCAAAATTTTGTCTTAATGTATTCTCAATAAATCTTAAATAGGAAAAATGCATCAGCTCAGGTTCATTAACAAATACTACAAAAGAAGGCGGCTTAATTCCTACTTGTGAAGTATAATATACCTTCAAAGGTTTGCCTTTATCAGCAGGTGGAGGAAACATAAGCATAGCCTCATTTAGCACATTGTTCAAAAGCCCTGTAGTGATTCTCTTATTATATTCTTCCCAGACTTTATCCACTGTTTCCAAAACTTTGTGTACTTTTTGCCCTGTTTTTGCTGAAATAAATAGTATAGGAGCAAAAGATATAAAGGCGAGTTTTTCTCTTATCGTTTTTGTATATTCATTGACCATATTGTTGTCTTTTTCAATAGCATCCCATTTGTTTACAACAATTATGATTCCCTTCCCATTTTCATACGCATATCCTGCGATTTTAGTGTCCTGCTCTGTCGGTCCCTCTGTAGCATCAATCATCAAAAGGCATATATCTGACCTTTCAATTGCAGCTAAAGCTCTCAGCACGCTGTACCTTTCTATAGATTCGCTTATTCTACTTTTTCTGCGTATCCCTGCTGTGTCAATAAGAACATAGTTTTTCCCATCTTTTGAAAAAGGAGTATCTATTGCATCCCGTGTAGTGCCAGGTTTGTCACTGACGATTACTCTTTCTTCCCCTAATATTTTGTTAACCAAAGAAGATTTTCCTACATTCGGTTTCCCAATAACAGCAATTTTAATTGTCTTTTCTGAATATTCAAACTCATCATGAGGTAACTTTTTTACTACTTCGTCCAAAAGTTCTCCAATTCCCAACCCATTTGAAGCTGAAATAGGAATCGGATTACCTAATCCAAGACTAAAAAAGTCATAATAAGTAGGAGGCATTTCTTTAAAACTATCCACCTTGTTGCAAACCAAAATAACTTCCTTTTTTGCTCTTCTTAAAATGTTTGCTATTTCTTCATCTTCTGGCATTAAACCTTCTTTTGCATCAACTAAAAATAATATTACGTCGGAAGCATCAATTGCTGCTTCCACTTGTAAACGGACTTTTGAAAAGAGGATATCTTCAGCATTTGGGTCTAATCCTCCTGTGTCTACTAATATAAATTTTTTGTCCAGCCATTCTGCATTACCGTATATTCTATCCCTTGTAACTCCTGGTTTGTCTTCAACAATAGAAATTCTCTTTCCCATAATTTTATTAAAAAGAGTAGATTTACCCACGTTTGGTCTACCTACAATACTTACCATTGCTCCTGCCATAGCTATCACCTTCCACTCTGTATCTTTTGTAAAAATTTTTTCCCATCGACTTCAGAAACTATAACTTTTGTCCCCAGTTCTCTTTCTATTTCTTCAACAGTAGTATCATCAAGAAAAACATTTGAACTTTCTTTTAACATGACATCGGGAATAACTAAAACTTCCCCATTTACTTTACCTTTTAATTGGTTTATTATATCTTTCCCCACCACAAGTCCAGCTACCGTGATATTGTGACCAAAAAACTCATTGTGTATCTTCTCCACTTTTACATTAAACCCTGTTTTTTTTAATTCTTTCGCTACTTCTTCCATAAAATTATAGGCAGCTATTCCTGTAACAATAAGGTAAGGGGTGGTGTTTATATTTTTTCCTTTCTTCACTTTTAATCTTTTTAGACTCCTTTCAAATTGATGTTTAAACAATGCCATAAGTCCTACGCCATTTTCTATTTGAGGAAAACCTTCATAATGATAATAAGAAGATATAGGAACATCTGCCATCACATAAAACTCATCTGACAAAAAAACAAAAGAAGAACCTAATTCTTTCTTTAATTTATTTTGCCATGAAGATACTTGTTCGACCACATTTTTAGCTTCCTCTTTTGTAAAAGTTCTAAGTTTATAAAGTTTTTCTCTGTGGTCTGTAAGTCCTACTGGAACAACTGCTATTGATTTTACACCAGGATATAGACTTGACAAATCCTTGATAGTTCTGTCAAGAATTTTACCATCATTTATTTCTGGGCATAAAACAATTTGCCCATGTATTTCAATCTCGTTTTCAACAAGTTTTTTTAATCTATTCATTATACCTCTTGCATTAGGGTTATTTGTCATTTTTACTCTCACATCATCATCAGTTGCATGGATTGAAACATATAAAGGAGAAAGCTTATATTTTATGATCCTATCAATTTCTTCCTCACTCATGTTAGTCATAGTGATAAAATTCCCCTGTAAAAAAGAAAGCCTATAATCGTCGTCTTTAAACAAAAGAGATTTGCGAACTCCTTTAGGCAATTGATCGATAAAACAAAAAATACATTTATTTCTGCAACGTTTAGGTTTATCAATTATCTCTTCTTCAAAAATTAGACCCAAATCCTCGTCATACTCTTTTTCTATTTCATAAATATATCTTTCTCCTGTAACTTTTTCAACTTCTAACCGAACAAACTCATTTGATATTTCATATTTATAATCTATTATATCGATTATTTTCTTTTCATTTAATGTGATGAGTTTATCACCCTTTTGTATACCTAAATCACAGGCGATACTTCCTTTTATGACATCTTTTATAATTATTTTATGCATAACTTTCCTCCTAAATTAACTCCTCCTCTTTTAAATTATGAATTAATCCTTTCAATACGTCAAGAGTTTATTTGCAACGTTGTTTTAATATCTGTTACTAATTTTACGAAATTGTTGTATTTTTTCAATATACCGTATACTGTTATAGGCCTGCCTAAAAAAATAATTCCTAAGCGCCTTGAAGTAACTCCCCCAATTTTAGTAGTAAGTCCTATTGTCGGCAGCGCATCTACGATCATGATATTTTTTTCTGAAATTCCATACAAGGATAAAAAACTGTAAATAGCTTTTGTCACTATTTGTCGCCCATTTCTCGCTCCTACAATATAGACTTCATTCCCAAATTCATCCTTCCCCATATAAAAAAGAGTGCCAATTTCATCGTTGGAAGTCTTATCATAATGGGGAAGAGACACAATCTCTTCATAAGTAGGCACTCTGTTAATAGGTAAAAGCCCTATGTGTATAGAAGCAGCTACAACAGAAGAGTGAGCGCTGCCATAACACATGTAAACTACGATCATATCACCACCTCATAATACTTTTTTATACTTCTGAATAAATTTTTTAATGTTTTGATGTCTCAAATAATAATATTTGTATAATAACTCATCTGTCATCTTCTTAAAAATTTTATTTTCCCTTAACCTTATCAAAAACTTTAAAAACTTTACATCGTAATGTGATGTGTCAATAAAAATGATATCTTCCTCAATTTTAAAAACCTTCATCAAGTCCTGTAAAGTTTTTTTTATATTTTCACTAAAATTTTTCATTCCTATTATAAATACTTCATTCTGATCCTCATCTTTTCCAATAAATTTTATTTGTCCATAATCAATCTGAAAAAGATATGGGATATTAAAAAATTCTTCTTTTTCAATTTGACCTTTATTGTTAACATGGAGATAAGCACAAATAGGAGAAGAAAAACATCCACAATAGCTATAATAAATTACTTTCATAAATATCACCTAATACTGTTTAACTAAAATAAAGACACCATTTTCAAGGTCATGGGCAGCAGCTTTAAAAATTCGACTTAAATACATAGAAAGTTTTTGCTGCTCTTCTTCATTTTCTACGTAAATGATAGGGGCTGTACCACTTGACACATTGTCTTTTGCTTTTTTTAAAGCTACTATAGCTATTATAAAACCCGTTACATGCACTTCCATTTTATCACCTCAATTTACTGCTTTTCTTGCTCCCCTTGATTTGGAAGGATACTTTCTTACAGTTTCAATTGCAGGCACATTTTTTATTATTTCTACAAAAGCCTCTATATCTGGATTCATTGCCACCATTACCACAATAATATCTCCATTTTTGCTATTGTTCATTGTCCGAGGAGCTAATTCAGGAGTATCTATGTTCATTTTTAAACCTAATTGATTGGCTGCCTCATGAAGGATAGCTTGTCTTATTCCTAAATTGTTTATGGAAATTAAACTATCCAATCCTTTCGGACGTATTATAACAGCCATTCCAAATTTCTCTATTATTTCTCTTCCTTCTTTTAGACCTATATCTGCTAAAACCACATTCTCAACGCATAATAAAGGTCCTTTAAAAACAATCTTTGAAGGAAGAACTTCGGCAATATCCCTAATATAAGCGGTTTTCATTACATAACGAGACAAATAAATTGCTAGTCCTCCCATAATTGTACCTATTATAACACTTTTAGAAAGATAAACTGCCAAAGAAGTAAGAGCAGCTACTGCCATAGCAATATAGTTTCTTGCTTCAAAAATTTTAGCTATATTTTCTATATACGCTGCTCCTCTTGGAATTAATTCTGTTGCTTCCATTTTTTCTAAGCTTGCTCTCTCTATTTCCCTTACTCCTTTAAATTGTTGTGCTGCCAAAGCTAAAAAGGTGACAGCAGTGTACTGTTTTTCAATTAATGCAGGTACAGAAAAAGCTCCTAAAGCTGCTGAAATAACCCCTAAAGTCAGATGCGTCATATAACCTTGAGGATAAGTAGGATACTGCCTGTAATCCACTCGCAAATATATAAAGCGGGCAATGGTCCCTAAAATAATCCCACAAGCCACAATATTGATATACAATTCATGACTTATGTTCATGGCTCATCTCCTTTTTTTCTCCTATACTTCCCCAAATAGCTTGCAAATTCTTTTCTCGTGGCTTTTGAAAACTTATGGTACATTTCTCTGCCACCCGTACTCAAAAACATGAAAGCTACTGCTGACACTACAACCACTCCGATTAAAATCCATATTCCTGTTGTTGCCGCTTTATTTTGTCCTGGCAGTGGCTTTTGAGTTTTTGTCAGCGTTCCTACTTGTTTTTGTTCATCTGTGCCATATAAAGCCTTTGTCAGAATATCTGCTATAAAAGATGCAGAAACTTCTGCCCTTCCTCTGGTATGAGAATAGGTACCAAACTCTAGTAACAAAGAATTTGGTGTCAAATCTTGATTAAAATCTCCCTGTCCAAAGAATATGTCTTTAATTATATTTGGATAGGTTTTATCTGCTATAGCCTTTATCCTGTATGCCAATTGTTGGTTTGCTTTTAAATTAGGATTATTTCGCCCTAAAACAATCCTAACTCCTGTAGCATTCTTACCTGCGATTTTTCTAATATATTCTTCTAATGGAACAGCATCTCTGTGAACATCTAAGAGCAAATCTGGTTTAAATTCTTTTACAAGTTTTACTGCACCTGATCTTGAACGGCTGTATGCCATGGCATCGTGGGGTAAATACAATGTTCTATCCACTTTGACTGTAACACCTTTAGCTTCTAAGGTCCTTTGCAAGGCAGCATCTACTTTGTATATACCGCCATGTCCATTTATGCTTGCAGCTCCATCTGACGGAAGATAGGACTCATCACTGTGGGTAGAATAAATTCCTATCCTTTTTTCGCCAGTATTCTCTGCTACCGCCATTGCTTGGGAAATTTCTTCAATGTTAACTTCAGGTAATGTTTCTTTTCGCAGGTACTTTGCAAAAGCAATTTTTTCACTTTTATCAACCCTGAAAATTTCATAAAGCTTATTATCTCCTGATAAATATTTATCTCCTTTGTAAACCTCCATGCCTGTTCTAAAAAGTACTTTATTTGTCTTGGAATCGTAGACTGTATAGTAGTCGGGTTTAAAATCCGCTAATTTCTCTGCATAACTACTAAAGGAAAAAGATAAAAAGGTAATAGTCAACAAAAAGAGCACTCCAAATTTGATTATTTTATTCCTTATCATCTTTATCACCCTCTTTTTTATTTGTATCTATAAGGCTGCTTGCCATTCCTTCCTTAGGTTCAAGATACTTCTTCGAAGTACCACCTTGTATTTTTTCCCTTGTCTCTCCAATTATTTCGGACAAAAATACAGCAATTATCATTGATATGACTACTGAGTCAAAGAAACCAGCTCCCCCTATTGTAATAGCTCCCCTTGTACCTGTCAAATAATTAGAAATTGCTTGTATCACATTTGCCAATATTATCCCCATCACTCCTGCAATAAAAGCACTCCTTCTGGAACGGGAAAAAAGATAGGCAATTAAACCTCCAACAATTCCATAGATATAATTAGGCTCAATAATCATAGCTTCAGGTTCTGCAGGAAGTATCCTACCTGCTATAAAAACGGCAATCCCTGCTACGATCGATACTACAATTGAATTTATCCTTTCCCTCCCACTTTCTGCTCGCAAAAAAAGATACAAACATACTGCCATGGGGATTATAGCTCCCCCTATGTTTATGGTGACAGACTTTGTGATAGGAAGGTTAGGCAATAAAGTCCCAATTATCATGCCTATAATTACCAAAAAAGCCCATGTGTCTGTCATCTTCATCCTATCTAATACTCTATGAGCAAAACCAAACAAAACTACCAATGCTGTAATAGAAAGCAAAATATAACTAAGTGGCATTTAAATCCCTCCATAAAGTCTTTTCTTAAACTTATGTTTTCACATTAGAAAAAAAATATACAAAAAAGCGCCTACACTTAATAGTAGGCGCAGATAAATTATTTTAAAATTATTTTTCAGAAGGGTTTCTTTTTTGTATATTTTCAAACTTAAAATCTATCCTTTCACCTGTCTCTAAATAAATTACCCATTCACATATATTAGTAGCATGGTCAGCAATTCTTTCTAAAAAACGGGCTACAAATAAAAATTGCGCAGCTTGATCATTATTTCTTGGATCTTCTATCATATAAGTTAAAAGCTCTCTAAAGACTTGCCCAT
This sequence comes from Clostridia bacterium, assembly GCA_012840485.1. Taxonomy (GTDB): domain Bacteria; phylum Bacillota; class Thermoanaerobacteria; order Thermoanaerobacterales; family Thermoanaerobacteraceae; genus Thermoanaerobacter. The sequence continues at coordinate 64,532 of DULG01000047.1, forward strand.
ATAAAGCATCCACAATTTCATCCTTTTCTCCTATTGTCCTCGCCAACTCTAAATCTTGCCGTACATAAGAGTCTAGAGACATTTTAACCATTTCTCTTACAATTTCACTCATCCGGGGAATATCAATTAAAGGTTTTATATATTTTTGGTGAGCAATTCTTAAGGTAGTTCTGGCTATATTTACTGCATGGTCTCCCATTCTCTCTAAATCAGTGACAATTTTAAGCCCTGTCAAAATTATTCTCAAATCTTTTGCAATTGGATGCTGTGTAACCATGATTTTTGCACATTTGTTATCTATATCAATTTCCATTTTGTTAATTCTTTCATCGTCCTCAATAGTTTTTTGCGCTAAATCTGTATCATGGTTTACTAAAGAAGCAATAGCGTTGCCTATAGCCTCTTCCACAAGGCTTCCCATTTTTAGAATGTCATAATGAAGTTCCTCCAATTCCTTTTCAAAACGGCTGCGATTCATAATTGTCACCTCCTTTAGCCGAATCTACCAGTGATGTAGTCCTCTGTTCTTTTATCTTTAGGGTTATAAAATACTTGATCTGTAGGGCCACATTCGATTACTTCGCCATTTAAAAAGAAAGCAGTGTAATCAGATACTCTTCCTGCCTGTTGCATGTTGTGAGTCACTACTATTATTGTATATTTATTTTTAAGCTCCTCGATTAATTCCTCTATTTTCATTGTAGAAATAGGGTCTAATGCAGAAGTAGGCTCGTCCATCAAAATTACTTCTGGCTCTACAGCCAATGTCCTAGCAATGCAAAGCCTCTGCTGCTGGCCACCTGACAAACTAAGAGCAGACTTATGAAGCCTATCTTTTACTTCATCCCATAAAGCTGCTGCTTTTAAACTTTTTTCTACCATCTCATTCAATTTTTTTTTATCTTTAATGCCATGTATCCTGGGTCCATATGCAACATTATCGTACACAGTCATAGGAAAAGGGTTTGGTTTTTGGAATACCATTCCTACTCTCTTTCTCAGTTCAATAACATCCACTTCTTTGTATACATCTTGTCCATCCAATAAAACAGTCCCATTTATTTTTACTCCTTCAATGAGGTCATTCATCCTGTTCAAAGTTCGTATAAAAGTTGACTTACCACATCCAGAGGGTCCTATAAGGGCTAAAACACTATTTGCTTCCACAGACAAATTCACATTTTTTAGAGCTTGAACATCACCATAAAATAAATCCAGGTCTTTCACTTCTATTTTTTTCATTTGCCAGTCATTCCCCTTCCTATAGGCAATATTATATCATTTTATCTTTCTCCTGTCATTCTCTTGTATAAACTAGATCCTAACCACCTTGCAAGAAGATTAAAAATTAATACCATTAACAGTAAAACTGCCGATGCACCATCCGCTATTTGCCTTGCGTCAGGTGCTAACCCCTCACTATTTACCTTCCAAATATATACAGCTAACGTTTCTGCTGGTCTAAATAGATTCAAAGGAGAAGTCGGACTTGCGGGATTAAAGTTTGAAAAATTCAATGCAGGGCTGCTCATACCTGCAGTGTACAATAAAGCAGCTGCTTCACCAAAAATTCTTCCTGCAGTTAAAATTATCCCCGTTATAATACCTGGCATTGCTGCAGGAACTACAACTTTTACAATAGTTTGCCATTTAGTTGCTCCTAAAGCATAACTTGCTTCTCTTAAGCTATTTGGCACGCTGTTAATTGAATCTTCACTTACTCTTGTCATCACAGGAAGATTCAAAACGGTAAGCGTTAAAGCTCCTGCAATCAGAGAATAACCCCATCCTGTCATTGTCACGAACACCAAAAGTCCAAAAAGTCCCACTACAATGGAAGGCATGGAAGAGAGGGTTTCTACTGACAAGCGTATAATTTCTGTTAACAATCCTGGTTTTGCATATTCTGCCATATATATACCTGCACCCAATCCTATTGGAACAGAAATAATCAATGTTATGATTAACAGTTCAATTGAATTAAAGAGCTGAGGTCCGATACCTCCTCCTACTTCCATAAACTTGGGAGGGGAAGTTAAAAAATCTATATTGAGCCTTGTTCTTCCTTGATACAGAATATAGCTTATCAATGAAATCAAAAATACAATTAAAAGGGTTGCAACAACGTAAAAATAAATGGTAGCTATTTTATCGTACAATTTAGACTTCATTTATACATTCCCCTCCTCCCTACCAATCTAATTATAATAATAAAGGTGAAAGATATAAGGAGAAGAAGTAACGCCAGTGACCAAAGAGCGTCATTCCACACTGAACCCATCACCGTATTCCCCATATCCATTGTAATGATAGAAGTTATAGTGCTCATTGGTTCCAAAAAAGACTTCGGAATAACAGGGCGATTACCGATAACCATCTGAACTGCCAAAGCTTCCCCAAAAGCCCTTGCTAATCCTAAAACAATGGCCGTTAAAATTCCCGATTTTGCAGCAGGAATAATTACATGTCTTATTGTCTGCCATCTTGTGGCTCCTAAAGCATAACTAGCTTCTCTAATTTCAATAGGCAATGACCTTATAGCATCAGCACTAACACTAGTAATAGTTGGAAGAGTCATAATGGTAAGAACCAATATTCCAGCTAACAAACTAAAACCTAATCCTCCAAAATGTTTACCAATAAAAGGAACTAACACGCTAAGACCCAACCATCCATATACAACCGAAGGAATACCCACGAAAATTTCTATAGCTGGCTGTAAAATTTTTTGGCCTAATTTTTTGCTTATCTCTACCATAAAAATTGCAGAAGAAACCCCCAAAGGACCGCTTATCATTATTGCAAAAACAGAAACAAAAATAGAACCTAAAATAAACGGCAAAGCTCCTACAGCAGGTATATCCCTGTCAGGACTCCAAACGGTAGAAAGCAGAAATTCTTTTAGAGATATTCTATCTTTTACAAAAGTAGAAAGTCCTTTTGAAGCTACAAAATAAAAAAGAGAAATTACAAGGATTATTAACAATATTGCCGATGTGAAAACGATAACCTTTCCGGCCATATCCTGACGCTTTCTCGCCATTTCGTACTTTCTGTCAATAGTCATATTACATCCCCCGTTCAAATAATACCGTTAACAGTATGCACTTATTTCATGATAGCAAGTTAAAAAAGAATATTCATTAAATTTATGTTAAATCTATGTTAAATCTATGTTAAATTATTTGTTATGACTTCTCGAATTTTCATTTGAGCAGTTAACATAAATCAAAAAAAATTCTTTTATATTTTTTTCACCCGCTTATCCTTCTAAAAAAGGAGCTGGCATCTTTACCAGCTCCTTCTCCTAATTTTTGTTCCACTACTTCTAGTCGACAGTAATTTATTTTATTGGTATAAATCCCAATTTAGGTATGAGATTTTTTTGTACTTCATCAGACATCATGAAGTCTAAGAAAGCTTTAACTACTCCTGTCGGTTCCCCCTTTGTGTACATATGCTCATATGACCAAATAGGATATTTGCCATCTATTATGTTTTGAGCCGTTGGCTCCACACCCTCGTATTTTAAAGCTTTAACAGTATTATCTACATAAGATAAAGCAAGATAACTTATTGCCCCCTTTGTGTCAGCTACAGCCTTTTTAACTGCTCCTGAGGAATCTTCTGTCAGTGCAAGACCTGCCGCTTCTTCTTGCCCTTTTAATACGACTTTTTTAAATGTCGCACGGGTTCCTGAACTTGCAGGCCTGTTGATTATGACTATCTTCGTGTCTGGACCCCCGACATCTTTCCAATTTGTAATTTTGCCTGTAAAAATATCTACTAATTGCTGCTGTGTCAAATTATCTACTGTAATATCTTTATTTACAACTACTGCGAAACCTACTTTTGCAACTTGGTGATCTACTAAACTTTTCGCCGTATTAGCATCTAATTTTTCTTCAGCAAAAATATCAGAATTACCTATATCAATGGCGCCTTGAGCTACTTGAGTTAATCCTGTACCGCTACCTCCACCTTGCACTGTAATTGAAACATTAGAATATTTTTCCATAAATAATTTTGCAGCTTGTTCCACTAAAGGCTGTAAAGCAGTAGAACCTGCTATTGTTACATTACCTGAGAGAGTTCCGGAAGTGTTACTTGAACTACTAGAGGGATTTTGACTTTGAGGTTGTTTTGAGCCACAGGCAGCAAAGGTAAAAAAGCTAGCAAGTAACAATACCACAATAATAATTTTCGCAAGCCTATTATTTAACATTAAAGCACCTCCAAAATTTCCTTAAATTTTTTGTCCAAGTTAATTGTAACAGTCTATTGTAAAGTCTGTATTAAGATATTGTTAAGTCTTTGTTAAATCGCTTTTTTTAAATTTGATTATAAATTTTGTCCCTTTGCCAACTTCACTTTCTACAAAAATTTCTCCCTTCATCGACTCTACAATGTGTTTTACAATAGCAAGTCCCAATCCTGTTCCTCCTAATTTTCTAGATCGACTTTTATCTACACGATAAAATCTCTCAAAAAGTCTTGGAATTTTCTCTTTAGGAATCCCAATGCCATTGTCTTCTACTTCAATTGTTATTTTGTCTCTTTCTTCTACGGTTTTTACCTTAACAAATCCTCCTTCTGGAGTATATTTTATACCATTGTCTATCAAATTAATCATCATCTGATGAAATCTATCCTTATTCGTATTTATAACTAAACTCCTACAATTTAACTCCTTTTTTAAGGTTATATTTTTATCCTTTGCAACCTTCTCCATTATATACAAGATATCTTCTATTTCTTTCTCCAGCTCTATTTTTTCTACTGGATATCCTTCTTTGACATTTTCTATCTCAGAAAGGGTTAGAATATCGTTTATAAGTCTTGTCAACCTTTCTGACTCAAAATCTATAATATTTAGAAACTTATCCCTTGCCTCGGGATTTTCTATAGCTCCATTCCTTAAAGTTTCCACAAAACCTCTGATTGAAGTCAAGGGAGTTCTTAATTCATGGGATACGTTCGCGACAAATTCGCTCCTTATTTTTTCTAATTTTCTCATTTCCGTAATATCATCGATTATTAAAACGAAACCTAAATTTTGATGAGAAACGGGATGGAGGATTGGGCTTGTATACACTTTGAGATATTTGTTGAAAATATTTAATTCGAGACTTTCAGTAAGGGAATTTTTATCTCTTTTGATATCCTCAAAAAAATCATACAGTTTACTATTCCTTATAACTTCCAAAATATGTCTTCCAATCAAATCTTTTTCTTTTATATTTAGGATTCTCTTTGCCGCATCATTTATAAGCAATATTTTTTCATTAGTATCAAAAGCAATAACCCCATTTGCTATGCTTTTTAAAATAGCTTCTAATTTTGCATTTCTATCGTTTAGTTCCTCAATGGTCTCTTTTAATTTATAAGACATAGAATTAATTGCAAAAGATAGCTCTTTTATTTCATCAATAGAATTGCCTTCAAGACCATGATTGTAATACATTCCATTTGCAATATCTCTTGTAACTTCAGTTATTTCTTCTATTGGATCTATTATATTTCGAATAAATTTGTAACTTAAAAAACTCGACAGCAAAATTCCCAACGCAACTCCAAAAATAAATTTACCTATAGAGGTACAACCTAAAAAAAATATAGAGACTGTCAAAATACCTATTAAATTTATCAGTAGCAGCTTATAATAAGATTTTTTTAACATCAATCTTCACCTTTATCCCTTAACTTATAACCAATTCCTCTCACAGTTTCAATATATACAGGAGATTTATCATCATCTTCTATTTTTTTTCTCAAGTGCCTTATGTGAACATCAACTGTTCGAGTTTCTCCTGCATACTCATATCCCCACACTTTGTCCAATAAATAGTCCCTCGTCAACACTTTCCCCATATTTTGGGATAAGAGCTTTAAAAGTTCAAACTCCTTTAAAGTTAATTCTAAAGCTTTACCCTTCTTATAAACCAAATGCTTTCCTGTGTCTATAACTATATCTCCAAACTTTATTATCTCTTCTTTTTCTTCTTCTGGCTGCTGGTTACGCCGAAGGACTACCTTAATACGGGCCAATAACTCTCTAACACTAAAAGGCTTGGTTATATAATCATCTGCTCCTAATTCTAATCCTAAAACTTTGTCAAACTCTTCACTTTTAGCTGTTAGCATGATCACTGGTATATCTTTTGTCTCCTCATTCTTTTTCAAAATCTTGCATACCTCTAAACCGTCTACATCTGGCAACATTAAGTCCAAAATAACCAAGTCAGGCTTTTCTTCCATGGCCTTATCCAAGCCTTCTTTTCCATTCTCTGATGCTATAACTTTATACCCTGCAGCTTCTAGATTATATCTTAAAAGTTCTAATATGTGAATCTCGTCCTCTATAACTAAGACGGTATAAGGCATTTCTCCACCTGGTCATCTAAACTGTGACAAACGCTCCAGTTCAGACGGCTGGGGTATTTGTAGTCCGCCCTTCAGGTTATCCCAGCCCCAGCAGGCGGTATTTGGGAAACCTGCGCCCCTGCCCCAAGAAGCAGGAACTTACACCAATAGTCGGTCTCCCACTTGCCCTGATCTAACAATCCCTTCAGGGCAGAGAAGTCTCTTCGCACCTTCTCAGGGGAGAGTGGTGTTACCACCGCTACCTTGAGAACTTGCCAGAAATCATAGGTACTAAAACTTGTTCCCACTCTTCTTCTTGCTATTACATAGGCTGCTGCTACGTCTTTTGTTACCATAAACTGTGGTGCATATTTCAGCACGCCTATTATTGATGTGTATTTTGGGTCAATTTCTACAACTTCTATATACGTGCTTTCTTTCACCTATACTTATTCTTAAGAAGGTGCCATTTTTATTTATCTCTCTCCTCATGTTGAGATTTCTTTTTTTGCTTTTGTCTTCTCTTGAGTAGAAATTTCCTTTTCTTTTTTCTTGCCATTTGATTTTTAGTTTTTTATATTCTTTTCCATTTATATGACGTTTTTTTAGCTTTTGATATAAGTATCTTCCTCCAAAAATGATTTTCTTTGGATTATTTCAATAATCCTCTCTTGTTTTCATTTACTCCACTTGCTATCTCAGATATCACTTCATACTGCCATCCTTGAGAATTAGCGTATTCTTTAAGTCTTCTAAGTTGGTTTTTAAGATACTCTTCTTGCTTTTTTGTGGACACTCTTGCATATAAAACTACCCGCGGTTTCGGCTCTTTTTCTATCATACCTAATTGTTGCTACCACCAAACAATAAGGCTTGTACATATTTTAGCCAAAAATAAAATATCAGACTTTTTCTTCTTTAGTTTCATTTTCTTTCAGAAGTTTTTTTAGCTCATCCATAAAAGTGTTAATATCCTTAAATTGCCTATAAACAGAGGCAAATCTTACATAGGCCACTTCATCCACATTTTTGAGTTTTTCCATTACCATTTCTCCAATTTCAACTGAAGTTATTTCCCTTTCCATCGAATTTACTATTTTTCTATCAATTTCATCAGTAATTTCTTCTAAAACCTTCATAGGAACTGGCCTTTTTTCGCAAGCCTTTATCATACCTTTTAATATTTTATCTCTGTCGTAGACTTCACGCCGATTATCTTTTTTTATTACAAGTATTGGCAACTGTTCTACCTTTTCATAAGTAGTAAATCGCTTTCCACATTTTAAGCATTCTCTTCTCCGTCTTATAGAAGTATTATCCTCCGTAGGTCGTGAATCAATAACTTTTGAATCTGGATACCCACAATAAGGGCATTTCATTTTATTACCTCCAACAATTCTTACTTGTTTAATAAAATTATAATAAACTTATGTCTATTAGTCAAACTCAAGCTTCTGTTCCCTTTAAATCCACTAATATGACATCTGCACCTATTTTTTTTATGGATTCCCAAGGCAAATATAATTCTACATCTTTGTTGAAAATTCGAAAAAGGCCTGTCTCTTTTGGAAGTACAATTCCTTCCACTCTTCCTTCTTCTAAATTAACTTCTATATCTATAATATTTCCTAATTTCCTTCCCGTATTTATATCTATTACATCTTTATCCCGCAATTCTGAAGCCTTAATCATCTTCATTTCCCCCTATTTGTTCTTTCATAAAATTATATGAAAAAATCTAGCTTATCATTCCTGATAAGCTAGATATACTTCTTCATGTGATTTAAAGCCGCTTTTTCTAATCTTGATACCTGAGCCTGCGATATTCCTATTTCCTTTGCAACTTCCATCTGTGTCTTTCCTTCAAAAAATCTCAGAGTCAATATCAATTTTTCTCTTTCGTTTAGCTTTTGTATGGCCTCTTTTAAGGCTATTTTCTCCAGCCATACTTCGTCCATATTTTTATCATCGCTTACTTGATCCATTACATAAATCGCATCTCCTCCGTCATGGTATATAGGTTCAAACAAAGAAACCGGTTCTTGAATAGCGTCAAGAGCCATTACAACTTCCTCTCTTGGTAATTCCAGCTCTTTAGCTATTTCTCCCACTGTCGGTTCTTTGGAATTTTCCGAAACTAATTTATCTCTCACTTGTAACGCCTTATAAGCTATATCTCTTAAAGAACGGCTTACTCTGATAGGGGTATTATCCCTTAAATATCTTCTTATCTCTCCAATTATCATCGGTACAGCATAAGTAGAAAATTTTACATTTTGATTTAAGTCAAAATTGTCAATTGCTTTTATAAGTCCTATACATCCTACTTGGAATAAATCATCTACCTGCTCACCGCGATTATTAAATCGCTGAATTACACTTAGCACCAACCTCAAATTCCCATTTATGAATTCTTCTCTTGCTTTTTTATCTCCATTTTTCATACGTATCAATAATTCTCTTTGCTTAGAAGGTTTTAAAACGGGCAATTTAGAAGTATTAACGCCACAAATTTCAACTTTGTTATTCATAAAAATCCTGCCCCCATTATGCTTCACTTATTAACAGTATTGCCGGCAGGATAAAAATTTATGCAGAAAAAACTATATTAGTTTGTTTATTTCTTTTTTTAGCCTTTTTAAAATCTTTTTCTCCAAGCGGGAAATATAGGACTGTGAAATCCCCAACATATCTGCAACTTCCTTTTGCGTCTTTTCTCTTCCACCCTCTAATCCAAATCTTAGACGTATTATCTTTTTTTCCCTATCAGGTAATTTTTTTAATGCAGAATCTAATAATTCTTTTTCTACTTCTTCCTCTAAATACTTATACACTGTTTCATTGTCAGTACCTAAAATATCGGAAAGCAAAAGTTCGTTTCCATCCCAATCTACATTCAAAGGTTCATCAAACGAAACTTCTAATTTAGTCTTATTATTCCTTCTCAAATACATCAATATTTCATTTTCTATGCACCGCGAAGCATAAGTTGCCAATTTTATCTTTTTCTTGGGATTAAAAGTATTAATAGCTTTTATAAGTCCAATAGTACCTATAGATATGAGGTCTTCTATACCTACTCCTGTATTCTCAAATTTTTTTGCGATATACACCACTAGCCTCAAATTTCTTTCTATCAAAATAGTTTTCGCCTCATTATCCCCTTTTTCCATCTTGGAAATTAAATATACTTCCTCTTCCCCTGACAGAGGTGGCGGTAATGCTTCACTTCCTCCAATATAAAATATGGAATCGGACAAGTCTAAAAAATCAAGAATTTTTTTCCATAATAATAACATTTCTAATTTTAATCTCGTTTTCAAATGCATCTTAACACCTCCATCATTCTAAAACTTCGGGTCCTATCAAAGCCTCATAGCTGCCATACTTATCTATGTTACTTTTGTACACTCCAATAATTACATCTTTTATTTCTTTACCCTCTATAAGCACTTTATCTGGTTTAAATCCTAACATCATGCCTCTTGATTGACCCACTGAAGTATAAGGAATTAGCCTTATTTTAGATTTCCACTTTTCTTCTTTCAGAACTTCAAAAACTTTGTAAAGGTCTAAATTTTTTTCTTCTATCACAGATTCTAAGTTTTCTGGTATCAAATCTTTTATAGCTGAAACGTCTATTACAATTACAGGAGATTTAGACAAAGGATCGTATAGCCTATTACCTGTATCTAGCAATCCTTTAATCTCTGCTTGCTTCTCAAAAAGCTCTACTTTTAAATTATAAGCTGTTTTCTCTTCTTTTGCTTTTTTGATTATATAATCCCAATTAGTGTAAAGGAGTAATACTGCTATCAAAATTCCAATCCAAAAATTATAGAGATTGTATTTTGTCATGTACAAAATCGCTAAAATAGTACCCCCTAATGAAAAAGAAATTAAATAAAAAATAGCTAAAATTCTCAAAAATTCTTTTAATGTTTTTGGCATAAATGCCATATATATTATTAAGAAGGATAAAATAAGTTTTGTAAAAAGCTCATGAATAATTTTATATGGCAATAAAAAAAATAATAGGACATAACTAGAACCCAATAAGGCACCTAAAAAAAGCCTGATAGATTTGCTATTTTTTTTAGAAAATTTTTTGGTGAGGGACAAAATAAGATAATTGATAAATAAATTTTCCAAAAAAATTACATCCAAATACACAGACATCATCCCCGGGGTTGTTTTTAATTCTTATACCATGTATATTCTCTTTGTAATGCTTTTATTCATATTCATATTATAAAACAAAAGCTTTAAATTTATTGTAATATTTTGGAATAAAAATAAAGCTGTTTTTGTAGAATTTTTGAAATAAAATAAATCTGCAAAGATTCCTTTGCAGATTTATCGTTTCCCCCTTCTTAAAAAAGTCGGTATATCTAAGTCGTCCTCCCCAATGATATTTTCGAGTTTCACTTCTGGCTGTAAAATGTCCTTTTTCCTACCTGTTTCTTTAAGCTTTTCATTCTTTCCAAAACCTGTAGCTATGACAGTAATGCGTATTTGATCTTCTAATGCTTCATCTATGACTGCACCAAATATTATATTTGCATCAGGGTCAGCTGCTTCATAGATAAAATTAGCAGCTTCATTGACTTCAAAAATCGTCAGATTTGGACCTCCTGCAATATTTAAAAGAATTCCTCTTGATCCCTCAATAGATGTCTCCAGTAAAGGACTATGTATCGCTTGTTTTGCTGCTTCTGTAGCCTTGTTTTCCCCAGAAGCCATACCTATTCCCATATGTGCTAGCCCTGTATTTACCATAATAGTCTTTACATCAGCAAAATCTACATTTACCAACCCAGGTACTGCAATAAGGTCAGATATACCCTGAACACCCTGTCTTAACACATCATCCGCTAATTTAAAAGCATCAATCATTGAGGTCTTTTTCTCCACAACCTGCAATAGTCTATCATTAGGGATAGTAATGAGAGCATCTACATGTTTTTTAAGTTCCTCAATTCCCATTTCTGCATGAGCCATTCTCTTTCTCCCTTCAAAAGTGAAAGGCTTAGTAACTACCCCTACTGTCAAAATTCCTAGTTCTTTTGCTATTTCTGCTACAACAGGAGCAGCCCCTGTCCCTGTGCCGCCACCCATTCCAGAAGTTATAAATATCATATCAGCACCTTTTATTACTTTTTCAATTTCTTCTCTCGATTCCTCAGCAGCTTTTTTGCCAATCTCTGGATTTGCCCCTGCTCCTAAACCTTTAGTCAACTTTTCACCAATTTGTATTTTTGTTTCAGCCTTTGACAAATAAAGCGCCTGTTTATCAGTATTAATTGCTATAAATTCAACACCACGAAGACCTGCTTCTATCATGTGATTTACTGCATTTCCTCCACCGCCGCCAACTCCTACAACTTTAATGACAGCAAATTGTTCCATTTCAGTTTCCATTCCTATCACATAAAACCCTCCTCTTATGCCCAAAAATCACTAAAAATCTCTTTAAGTTTATTAACTAACTTAGAACTTTTTCTTTCTTTTTTGTCACTTCCTTGTAAGTTGTAGATAAACTTTTTATTTTTATATACATATTTTACCACTCCTACCCCTGCAGAGTAAATAGGAGTAGCAACACCTATATTTTGTGGAGCTCCAATGCGTACATTTCTATTAAATATTTTTTGTGCTAACTCTACATTCCCCTTTAAAAATGAAATACCTCCACCTGTTATCACCACATTTGTAACAATATCCTCTAATACTTCAGCTTCTTCTAACTTATCATACACCAACATCAAAAGCTCAGAAACTCTTGCTTCTATTATGTCGGATATCTCATTTATGTCTGTAGTGGTTTTGCTTTTACCTGCCAAACTAGTAATTTTAATCGGTTCTAATTTTTCCGGCGCTACTTTTTCTAAGGTACCATATCTTTTCTTTATATTTTCGGCTTCTTCAAAGGAAACCTTTAATCCAACTGATAAATCATTAGTGATATGCCAGCCTCCTACTGCTATCATAGAGGAATAAATTAAGCTTCCATTTTTAAAAACAGAAATATCCGTCACTCCCGCACCCACATCAATTAAAGCAACCCCTAATTCTTTCTCGTCTCTTGAAAGAACCGCCTCAGAAGTAGCCAATGGTCCTACAACTATTCCTTCTATTTCTAAGCCCGCTTTCCTAACACACTTTCCCATGTTTTGAATGGCTGTAACACTGCCTGTAACTATTGCTGCATTTACTTCTAATCTTATCCCTGCCATACCTACCGGATCCTTAATTTCCCCATAGCCATCCACAGTATATTCTAATGGTATAACATCAATTATTTCTTTATCAGAAGGAATAGCAATGATCTTAGCAGCTTGTAAAACTCTATCCACATCCTGCTTCGTTATTTCCCTATCCTCTCTAGATACTGCCACTACCCCATTATTTTTGTATATAGTGGTCAAACCGCCATATATTTTTAAATACACAGAGGATATTTTCTGGTTAGCCATCCTCTCAGCTTGTTCTATCGATTTTGTTATAGAATAGGCTGTTTCATCTATATCTACAACAACTCCCTTTTTTACACCATTGCAAGGATAATAACCAATACCAATTATATGCAGTTCTCCGCTTTTATCCCCTTCTCCAATAATTGTACATACTTTGGAAGTACCAATATCTAAACCAACTATTAAATCGCCCATTCCAAATCCTCCTTCAGGAGACTGCTACTTTCTTCGCATCTTGTCTATCATATATCTCCTTATGTATGCAAAATTAGAAAACAATCTGCTGCCAAATACAAAAACTGCTGCGAGATAGATGGGAACTCCTAATACGTCCCCAATATAAGCAAGTCCTCCCGCTAATATGATATTGCCAAAAAAACCACTTAGAAAAATAAGATTGTCAAATTTCTCTTCAAAACTGGCTCTAATTCCCCCAAAAACCGAATCTAAGGCTGCTAAAATAGCAACAGATAAATATGACACATAAGTGCTGGGAATATTAATCGGTAAAAGAAAGCCGATGATTATGCCTATCAACAAACTAATAGTAATAATGTAAGCCATCACTTGTTCTCTCCTTCAATCAAAGGTTTTGCATATCTAAACTTTATCACTCCGTCATATTTTTTTATTATTATCTTGTCTGATTTTTTGATATTTACTTCTATTCCCCAAGTTGCCAAGGTATCTACTACTCCACCCTTGAGTTTAAGAGCTGCTTCTAAGGTGTCAGGATCACCAATTGCTTTTATGACATAAGGGGCTGCAAATCGCACAGAATTTACATTAACCGTAGGACCTACACACCTGATTTCCGAAGTCGCAATAAGCCTTTGGTCGTTTAAAGAAATAGCCTCTGCTCCTGCTGCCCTCAGCTCATTCACTACTCGCAATAGGTCTTCATCGTGAACTAAAAATAAGTTAGGATCTTGTCCCGGTGGAACAGCTTGTTTGCTGTCATTTATAGTCACAATTACACCTGGGCCTTGGACATCAGTAAGGCCAGCTAATTGTTTGTATTTTTCTACATCGCTTTTTAAAGCTTGAGTAATCACACTGCTTTTAGAGGCAGCTTCTTCATAAGTATTTATTTTCGTTTCTAACTCATTAATTTGTTTTAAAAGGGCATCTTTCTCATTCTGCAATTGTTTTAATTGGGCTGCTAATTCTTCTGCCCTCTGGACCGTCACTCCACTTTTTTTAACTATTTTAAATTGAGTAGAAAGCATTATTCCTAACACAAGAGAGACTAAAATCATAGATATATATATATTTTTCTTCATAAGTACCCCCATCCTCTAAGGTATAAATACTGGATTACCATCTCCCACAATCTGAATAGTACCTTTATGATAACCTTTTTCTGATAAATCCTTTAATATTAATTCGGCAAATTTAAAAGAATACTTAATGTCAGAAGGGTTGATAAAAGCAATATTTATTCCCTTTTTCGTTTGCACAAAAATTTGATTCTCATTTATGTAGTTTATTGTAGTACAAAAATCAGTTTCTTCTACTACCAGTAAAAGTTCCCCTAAAGAAGTTTTTTCAAAAATATCACTCAGTCTTTTCCCTATCTCATATTTTTCAATTTTTAAACCTTCTATAAGAGGAAGTTGAGGATTGTAGCTATCTTTTTTAATTACAACTCCTTCACTATCTATCACCAAATAATCCTTTTGATACTTAATTTGAGCCACTGCATGTCTTTCCTTTATTAAAATTTCCACAGTAGAAGGGTATTGAATTTTTACTTTGCAATCTTTTATATAGGGGCTTGTAAGTAAATTTCTCTCTATTTTTTGGGGATTTACCTTAAAAATATTTGTTCCCAACTCTAACATTGCTAAGCCTTTAATATCATTATAAGATAAAATTTGATTCCCTACAACTTTTATAGCCTTAATTTGAAAATAATTTGATTGAAACATAAAAAAGTAACTTAAAATTACTACAAATAGTAACATAACTATGAATATTAAAACCCTTTTTCTGGAAATGGCCTTTGCCATTGCATCATCCCCTGCTTGTACTGTTATTTTGCATATGTAAAACAGCATGACGCTGTTTTACATTATCCTCACAATATCCCCTCCAACGTTTTTTAAAGCCTTCTCAATTGATTCATATCCCCTATCAATATGTTCGGCTTCTTCCACGATAGTAGTGCCTTTTGCTCCCAATCCAGCAATAACTAAAGCAGCCCCTCCTCTTAAATCTCTTGCCACTACTTTTGCTCCCATGAGACCCTCGATTCCTCGTATAACTGCAACTCTGCCATCTACTTTTATATCTGCTCCCATTCTTACAAGTTCTTCTGTGTATTTGAACCTGTTATCAAATATGGTCTCTGTAACAATAGAGGTTCCTTCTGCTACAGATAAGACTGAAACCATCTGGGGTTGCAAATCGGTAGGAAAACCAGGGTATGGCAATGTCACGATCATATCTACCGCTTTGGGCCGCTTATCACACTTAATTTTTATATAATCCTTACCTGCCTGTATCTCACATCCAGTCTCTTTTAATTTTGCTAGCAATGGCTCTAAATGTTCCTTTAAGACATTTATCACTGTTAATTCCCCTTGAGTCATAGCTGCAGCACAAAGATAAGTACCTGCCACAATTCTATCTGGAATTATAGTATATTCTGTATCGTGTAATTTTTTTACTCCTTCGATAACAATTGTATTTGTTCCAGCGCCTGATATTTTAGCTCCCATAGAATTCAAAAAGTTTTGTAAATCTTCTATTTCTGGCTCTTTAGCGGCGTTTCTGATTATAGTAACCCCTTCTGCCATTACTGCTGCCAACATTATATTTTCTGTAGCTCCAACACTTGGCAGATCTAAATGTATTTCACTGCCTCTAACCCTTCCACCTTCACATCTGATGTACCCATAAGACTCTTCAATTTTGATCCCTAACCTTCTTAAACCTTTAAGGTGTAGATCGATAGGCCTGTGTCCTATATCACATCCCCCTGGGAAACTCATCAAAGCTTTTTTGTTTCTTGATATTAAGGCCCCCATCAAGAATATAGATGACCTCATCGTTCTCATCAAATTATCAGGTATTTCACTGTCCTTTACATCTGTTGCATCTACAATAATATCTCTACCTTTAAAAGTGACGTTACATTCTAAATGTTCTAAAATTTCTATCATTGAGTAGACATCTTTTAATTTTGGACAAGCATGTATTACAGAAATCCCTTCATTTAAAATTGATGCTGCAAGGATGGGTAAAACAGAATTTTTAGCGCCATTTACCTCTAACTCACCATGCAATCTGTTCCCTCCATTAATTTTAAATTTCCCCATCTTATCACCCCTAAATTTGATACGGCTTATATCCATATACTATGCATAAATAAGATGGGGTGTTACATACTATATTAGGTTATGCTCTTTATAAGCTTGTATATCCTCTCTGCAGCATCAACCTTAGCAATTTTTCGGGCATTATCTCTCATTCTTGAGATCACTTGCGGATTATCAAAAAGATATTTAATTTTACTATGTAATTCTTCTGCTGTTAAATCCTTCTCTAAAATCACATAAGAAGCCACTGCTTTTTCTAACACCCGAGCATTATACTCTTGATGATTGTTAGCCACATAAGGAGATGGAATTAATATAGATGCAACACCTCTTGCAGTAATTTCTGATAAAGTAATAGCACCAGCTCTACAAATTATAACATCTGCAGCAGCATACACATCTTGCATGTTGTGACAATAAGGAATTATTTTAACCGTTTCATCCACCTCTATAGCTTCTGCTTTTAATTTTTCTAATACTTTTTCATATTGATTTGCACCAGTAATTATCAAAACCTGCAAGTTTTTATTTTTGAATTTTAAAAATTCTATCATCGTAAAATTAATTTTTTCTGCTCCTCTGCTCCCTCCTACTGAAACAATCAAAGGCTTATCAAGAGAAAAACCCAAATTTTTTCTCCCATCTTCCCTTTTAGTTTCTAACAGTTCTTTTCTAACTGGATTTCCTGTCACAACTATTTTATTTTTATATTTAAAATATTTCACAGATTCCTCAAAACTTACTGCCACTATTTTTACATATCGGGATAATATTTTATTTGTAAGCCCTGGAAAAGCATTCTGCTCATGAATTAATGTGGGTATTCCCTTCAAAGCAGCCATCATAACAATCGGACCACAGACATATCCTCCTGTTCCAATTACCACATCCGGATTAAAGTCCCTTAAAATTTTATTTGCCTCGTAGAGCCCAACTGCAGCTTTATAAAAAGTCTTAAAAGTATCAAAAGACAATTTTCTCTTAAATCCTTGAACAGAAATTGTTCGCAATTCAAAACCTTCTTTTGGCACTATCTCATTTTCTAGACCTTTTTTAGTCCCTACGAATAATATTTGTGCATCTTTTTCATTTTTTAATATTTCCTTTGCAATAGCGATAGCGGGGTATATATGACCTCCTGTACCGCCGCCAGCAAACAAATATCTCAATCTCCATCAGCTCCTATCTAAGTTGGCATATCTTGAAATATTTAGAAGTATTCCAACACCTGCCATCATTATCACTGTAGAAGTACCTCCATAACTTATAAAAGGAAGTGATACTCCTGTTGCCGGCATAGAAGAAGTAACAACTGCCACATTTATGATAGTTTGAATGCCTATAAGGCTTGTAATACCTGTAGCGACAAGAGATCCAAAAATATCAGGTGCCTTTGCCGCTACTCTTAAACCTCTTAAGATTAGATACAGAAATAACAAAAGAATAGTCACTGTCCCAATAAGCCCCAATTCTTCCCCAATTATAGAAAAAATAAAGTCATTGTGAGGCATAGGTAAATACATGAGCTTTTGCCTACTCCCTCCAAGGCCAACTCCGAATAAACCTCCTGAACCCAATGCATAAAGAGATTGAACAATCTGATAGCCAGATTTTTGAACATCCTGCCAGGGATTTAAAAAAGTAAAAACCCTTTCCCGTATATACTTAAAAGAAGAAAAAACTACAATGGCTGCTCCCAATCCTGCACTCACCAAAGCCCCCATAAAAGACAATTTAGCCCCTGCTACAAAGAGGATTATCATTGCTACTAAAAAAATAATACCAGCTGTACTAAAATTAGGCTGTAACATTATAAGCACAAAAAACAACCCTGCTAATCCTAAAACAGGAACAACGCCTTTTTTAAAGCTTTTTGCATAATCGGGATGTTTATCAAAATATTTAGCTAAATAAATAATAAGTGCATATTTTGCTACTTCAGAAGGTTGTATTGTCAAGCTTCCAACCCCAATCCATCGTGTAGCATTATATCTTTCCACCCCTACACCAGGAATTAATACTGCAACTAATAAAACGATGGATATTATGAGAAAAGGACCAGCTAATTTTTTCAAAATAAGGTAATTAAAGTTCATCATTAAAATCATAGTAAAAAAGCCTATTATTACCCAAAGCAATTGCCTTTTTAGAAAATAATAAGTGTCATTATACATGTATTCAGCACTGGCAGAACTAGCACTAAAAACCATATCAACACCTATAGAAGCAAGTATTAAAACCGTTAATAAAATACCATAATCCACAGGATACTTCTTTTTCATCTTTTTACCTCCTCAACTCTGCCACTGCCTTTTTAAAAATTCTTCCTCTCTCTTCAAAATTTTGAAACATATCCCAACTTGCACAAGCAGGAGACAAAAGCACACTATCTCCTTTTTTTGCAACCTCATAAGCTTTTTTCACAGCTTCCTCTAAGGTACCTGCAAAAAGTATGTCCTTTTCAGGATAAGAATGTCTTCTCGCAGCATCTTCTATTTTCTTAGCAGTTTGCCCTATCAAAATCAATTTCTTTACTTTCCCATTAAAGGCTTTTACAAACTCATCAAATTCACTACCTTTATCATAACCACCAGCAATTAAAACTATAGGGGTTTTTAAGGCCTGTATCGCTTTAATTGAGGCGTCTGGGTTAGTCCCTTTAGAATCGTTATAAAATTTTATACCATTTATTTCATCAAGAAACTCAATCCTATGTTCTACACCTTTAAAAGTTTTTAAAGTATTTGCAATAACATCTGCACTAATTCCTGAAAGATATGCTACTGAAGAAGCGGCCAATGCATTCTCTAAATTGTGTTCTCCGGGAATATAAATTTCCTCTATGTCAATAATTTTTTCAGCATTTCCATTAACACTTATATAAATACTTCCATCTTTTACATATGCCCCATTTTCTAATAAACTTTTTCTACTAAAAGGAAAAACTCTGCATTTAGCCTTATTTTTTAGACTCCAAGTAACAGGGTCATCGTAATTGAGAACAGTATATTCATCTTCTTGTTGATTTTCAAAAATTCTTCCTTTTATATCCCTATAATTTTCAAAGGTTTTATGTCTGTCTAAATGATCAGGAGTAATATTTATTATACAGCTTATTTTAGGTTTAAACTCTTTTATAGTCTCTAATTGAAAGCTACTAATCTCTGCTACTATGAAATCCCCTTCTGCCGCTTCCATGACAGCATAAATAAGTGGATAACCAATATTCCCAGCAACATATACTTTTCTCCCCGTATTTTTAAACATTTCTCCTAATAAAGAAGTAGTAGTTGTCTTGCCATTTGTACCTGTAATTGCATAAATAGGAGCTTTAGAAAACCTATATGCAAACTCCACTTCTCCCAATAATTCAATTTTCTTTTCTTGTGCTGTTTTTACTATATCCGAATCAGTAGGAACACCTGGACTTAAAACAACCAAATCCACACCTTCTAAAAATTCCTTTTTGAATCTACCAAACCTAAAATCTATAGGCAAACTTTTAATTTCTTCTAAATTTTCTTTTAATACATCATATTCTTTTTCATCATAAGCTATTACTTTCGCCTTCAAGCTGTCCAACACTTTACACAAAGCTATTCCACTAACTCCTAAACCTGCCACAAGAACTTTTTTACCCTTTAGTTCCATAATTTGCACTCCTTAGCTTAAACTATAAAAAGATATAAACATAGCAATTAGAGTAACAATCCAAAAAGCGTAGACTACATTTTGTTCTTGCCATCCTGACAGTTCAAAATGATGGTGTAAAGGACTCATTTTAAAAACTCTTTTACCAAACAATTTAAAAGACAATACCTGAATAATCACTGAAAAAGCTTCAACCACATAAATAATACCTATCAAGGGCAAAATCAAAGGCAATTTAGTCAAAACCGCGGCAGTAGCTATAGCTCCTCCAATAGCTAAGGAACCAGTATCTCCCATAAAAATTTCCGCAGGATGACGGTTATACCTCAAAAATCCTAGCAATCCTCCTGTCAAAGCAGCGCTAAAAGCTCCATAAGTTATATTATTTAAAAATAAAGCTGTCATAGTGAAAAAAGCCATAACAATAAAAGATACACCTGCTGCTAATCCATCAAGCCCATCTGTCAAGTTTACACTGTTTACTGTTCCTACAATCACAAAAACTATAAAAGGAATATAAAAATTGCCAAGGTCAATAGTAGTTTTTAAAAAAGGAAAAATCACTTCTGTTCCCACATATTCTTGAGCAAAATATGAAATGATTATCGCAAGTAAAAACTGTCCAATAAGTTTTTCTCTCGCTTTTAAACCTAAAGGCCTTTTAAAATAAACCTTTAGAAAATCATCTGCAAATCCTATTAAACCATATCCCAAAAAACCTAATAACAAAATAGCCAAATATTTATTCCAATGAGAAAAAATTAAAGTAGAAATAACTGTGGCTGTAATAAACATTATTCCCCCCATTGTAGGGGTTCCAGATTTTTTTAAATGGCTTTTAGGCCCATCTTCCCTTACTTTTTGCCCAAATTTTAATTTTCTAAGATAAGGTATAAAAAGAGGACCAGAGGCCAAGCTTAGCACAAAAGCAACAACTGTAGCCAAAATTATCTTTTGTAACATTTTACTTTACCCTCTCCTGTAAAAATTGTACTATTTGTTCCATTTTCATACCTCTTGAACCTTTTACTAAAATTGAATCCCCTTCTTTGATAATATCTTTCAAAATTTCATTAACCTCTTTATTAGTGTTACAAACAAAAATATTATTCTCTTTCATCCCACAAACCTTGGATTCTTCTGCAATATATTTCGACATATTACCAGAGGTTATCAAAATATCTATACGGCTATTTGCCACCAATTTTCCTATTTCTTTGTGGGCTTCTACTGCATACTCACCTAATTCCAGCATATCTCCTAAAACTGCTATTTTTCTCTTAGCAGGTAAATCCCTTAATACGCTTAAAGCTGCTTTCATAGAATCCGGATTAGCATTATATACATCGTCAATAATTTTTATATCACCTATTTTTATTATATTAAGTCTCATTTTGCCTGGTTGAAAATCTTTTAAAGCCTCTGCCATGTCCTCTACATTAATACCAAACTCTAATCCAACACAAATTGCAGCAAGAGAATTGTACACATTGTGAATACCAGGAACCGAAAGCTTTATTTCTTTCGCCAAATTTTTATATTTTAAAGTATATTTTATATCTTTTTCTTCTTTTTCTATATCGAAAGCTTTAATTTCTCCACTTTTTATACCATATCTGTAATACTTACTTGAATACTTCAGAGGAATTTTTGATAGCATATCATCATCTGCATTTAATACAATCACATTTTCCTCTTTAAAATTTTCAATTAACTCAAGTTTAGCTTTTAATATATTTTCCCTTGAGCCTAATTTTTCGATATGAGCAACTCCTATATTTGTAAAAACCGCTACTTGAGGCTCTGCAATATTCTTTAGCCTCCTAATTTCTCCAAAACCACTCATTCCCATTTCCACTACCGCAATCTGATGAGTATCCTCCAAATTAAAAATTGTCAATGGCAAGCCAATTTCATTATTAAAATTCCCCTCTGTTTTCAAAACTTTATATTTTTTAGACAATATTTGTGCAATCATATCTTTTGTAGTAGTTTTTCCACTGCTACCCGTTACAGCAACAAATGGGATATTGAATTTTTTTCTGTAATAAGAAGCGATCTTATGCAAAGCTTCTAAAGTCTCATTAACGTAAATGACATTAACTGAAAAATCTTTCAAACATTCTACATTATCCAACCTCGCAGTAATAACTGCACTAGCACCTTTGTCTATTGCATCTTTTACGAAATCTTCTCCATCGTATTTTTCCCCTTTCAAAGGGATAAATAATTCATCTTTTTTGACTTTTCTCGAATCAGTCGAAATTCCCATTACTTTGTCCTTTAAATTTCCTTTTATCAATTTTCCCTCAGTAGCCCTTACAATTTCATCTATTAAAAGTTCCATCATTTATTACCACCTTCAGACAAAATTTCTTTAACTATTTCTCTCTCATCAAAGGGAATAACCTTATCTCCTATAATTTGATAAGTTTCGTGTCCTTTACCTGCCAATATTATTACATCGTCTTTTTGAGCATTAATCAGAGCGTATCTTATCGCTTCTTTTCTATTTTCTATTACAACATAAGGGCAATTAGTCTTTTTTATTCCTTCCTCAATTTGTAAAATTATTTCTCTTGGATTTTCTGAACGAGGATTGTCAGAGGTTAAAATGCAAAAATCTGCGTATTTCCCTGCAACTTCTCCCATCAAAGGCCTTTTAGTTTTATCCCTATCTCCTCCAGCTCCAAAAAGAAGTATTTTCCTTCCTGTCTTGTATTCTTTTAAAGCTTCCATGATATTCTGTATTCCGTCAGGGGTATGGGCATAGTCTATAAACACATAAAAATCTCTTCCTGTCTCTACAGGTTCAAATCTTCCCTTAACTGTAACGTGACTCAGAGCTTCTCTTACGCTTCTTAAGGGAATTCCAAGAAAATCAGCCACTGTGACAGCAGCCAAAGCATTGTAGACATTAAACAAACCAGGAATTTTCAAAGAAATGTCTTCCTTTTTATCTTCTATTTGAACCTTAAACCTTACACCGTTTAAACTATTTTTAATATCTTTCGCCATTACATAAGCAAAATCTTTAACTCCATAAGTCAAAACTTTTGCTTTAGAACTTTCAATCATCATGCAAGCGTACTTATCGTCTATATTAATTACAGATGCTCTTTTCGCCATCTTAAACAGCTTACTCTTTGTTTTGGCATATTCTTCCATATTTTGGTGGAAATCCAAATGGTCTTGTGATAAATTTGTAAAAACTGCTATATCAAATTCGCATTCATCTACTCTGTGTAATGCTAAAGAATGAGATGATACCTCCATAACCACATACTTAACACCTTCACTAACCATCATACCAAAAAGTTCTTGTAAATCTACCGATTCAGGTGTTGTATGTATAGAAGGTATCACTTTATCTCCAATCATATTTTGTATAGTACCTACCAACCCCACCTTATTATTCTGCCTCTCCAAAATCGCCTTTAACATGTAAGTAACAGAAGTTTTTCCATTTGTGCCAGTTATACCAATTAATGTAAGTTTACTGGTAGGATTATTATAAAAATTAGAAGCTATTTTAGCCATTGCAACTCTAGCATCTTCTACTAATACAACTGTGACTCCTGGATATTCTCCTATTTCTCTATCTGTTACAATAGCAATTGCTCCATTTTTAATAGCATCCTCTACATACAAAATACCATCCGTTTTAAAACCCTTCATAGCTATAAATAAATATTTGTTTTTCGCTTTACGCGAATCATAACATACCCCATTAATGTCTATATTAGGGTTGCCTTTTATTTCACACTTAATACCCTTTAACACATCTTCAAGTTTCATGTTAGGCCTCCTTAATTATTATTTATAAAGTTATATAAAATTTATCACATTAAATAGTATAACACAATTATGACTTTTGCATAGATAGGTTTTAATTTTCTTTAGGCCTAAACTCAACTTCTACAATTTCTCCTTTTTTCAAAATTGTACCTTCTTTTGGAGTTTGATTAACTGCAAAACCACTACCTTTTATTTTTATTTTAAGTCCTAGAGAATTTAAAATCTCTGCAGCTTCTTTTACGTTCTTACCACTTAAATCAGGAACTACTACTTCTTGTATCTTTTCAGGATTTAAATACAAAATTACCTTGGTATTTTCTTCTACAATAGCTCCTGGCTTAGGTATTTGGTCAAAAACAGTGTCTCCACCGCCTTCTATCATAAAATCAAGTTTACTTGACAAAATGACTCTCTCCGCTTCATACAATTTCATATTCCTCACATCAGGCACTACAACTGAGGCGGGTTTTTGTATTCCTTTTGGCTGTACTTCTAAATATCTCAAAGTATCATCTAAAATACTCTTTACTACAGGTGCAGCCAATTGGCTGCCAAAATGGGTCTCCGGGTTGTTAGGTTCGTCTATTACTACCAGCACAATAACTTTAGGGTCATCGGCTGGCGCAAAACCTACAAAAGAAGCCACATATTTGCCTGGCATATACTTTTCTGTAGTTCCAGTTTTGCCAGCTACATCAAATCCTTCAATATATCCTGCTTTACCAGTCCCCTCTGAGACAACACTTTTTAGTATTTCTCTCATTGTAGAAGAGGTCTCTTCTGATATAACTTGTCTTACTATCTTCGGCTTAAATTCTTTTACTATTTTGCCATTTGAATCCACAATTGATTTTACAATTAGAGGTTGCATCAATTTTCCTCCATTGGCTATTGCAGAAACAGCAGTGATCATCTGTAAAGGGGTAACAGCAATGCCTTGCCCAAAAGAATTAGTAGCCAGTTCAACAGGTCCCACACTCTCCTCCGGCATTACAAGTCCAGGAGCTTCTCCAGGGAGGAGTATCCCTGTTCTTTGGCCAAATCCAAAATCATGTATGTATTTATAAAGCTTTTCTACCCCTAACCTTTGCCCTAATGTTACAAAAACTACATTACAAGAATTTTGAACTCCTTTTACAAAATCTTCACTTCCATGGGTGGCCCAGCAATTTATCCTGTGACCAGCAACTGTAGTATAACCCGGGCAATAGAACTGTTCGTGCAGACTCACTAATTTTTCTTCTAAAGCAGCAGAGGCAGTTATTGTCTTAAAAACGGAACCAGGCTCATAAGCATCTGAAATTGCTTTGTTTCTCCATAATTTATACCATTCCTCTTGAGGTCCTTCAAAAGGGTTATTGGGATTAAAATTAGGCCTACTTGCCAAAGCCAATATTTCACCTGTTTTAGGAACCATAACAATGGCTACTGCCCCTTTAGAAGGCTTAGAATGTACCATCGCTTGATTTAAAGCCTTTTCTGTAAAGTGCTGAATAGTTTCATCTATTGTAAGTACAACGTTATAACCTGGAAGAGGTTCAAAATACTCTTCTTCGCCCACATCCATTTTCCTACCTATAGCATCCATTGGTGTAGAAACTTTTCCTGGAATACCTCGTAAAAAGCTGTCAAATACAAGTTCGATACCATCCAATCCCTGATTATCAATGCCAGTAAAACCCAGTATGTGGCAGCCAAGACTATCTTCCGGATAAAATCTTTTCATATCTTCAGAAATTATTATACCATCTATGTTAAGCTTTCTTATTGCAGTTGCTTTTTCATCATCAACCTGTTTAGCAATCAAGGCTTCCTGCATGTTTTTATTAAAGATTTTTTGTAAAATTTTTTCTTTATCTAATCCTAATATTTGAGCTAATACTTCCGCTACTGACTGCCTCTGAGAATCTGGTATTTCTTTAGGTATAACAGTTATTTTATTGACACTAACATTTTCTGCTAATACTTTTCCATTTCTATCAAATATATTTCCCCTTTTACCGCTGACAGATACATCCAACGTCCATTGAGGAAGTGCCATCTTTTGATATTCTTCACTCTTTACAACCTGTATCCAAACAAGCCGAAGTATAAGAGCAAAAACTGCTATAGAAGATAAAAAAAGTAAAAATAGAATTCTCCTCTTTATAGATATAGTCGGATGTATCTAAATCCCCCCTATCTATTAAACACCCCCAATAACCTCATAAAAAAGTTGCTTTTTTCCTGTGATTTTTCTTCAACTTTTTTATCTTCAGCTATTTTATGTGTTTCACCAACATTTATGTAAACTATTTGGTCTTTCTCTGCCAATTGCATTCCCAATTTTACTTTTGCAATTTCTTCAATTCGCGCAGGATTTGTCAAAGAAGCTATTTGAGCTTTTAATTGCTGATTTAAATTATCAGTATATTGAATCTGTCTTTCCATTTTATCTAAAGCAATTGACCTTTGATAAATAACAGCATACCTATAAACAACTAAAATACTCAAAGAGCTTATAAAGACTACTAGAATCAAATTTTTTAATTTGGTATTTTTTTTCGCTTTTTTAACTGGTTCTCTTCTCTCTGAGGTATATGGGGGATATTCGTAATTATACTCTCTTTGTGCTACTATCAATTTATTCTACCTCCATTTCTTTTAGAACTTATAGTTTTTCAGCCACTCTGAGCTTTGCGCTTCTAGACCTTGGGTTAGCCTGTAATTCCTCTTTGGAAGGAAGTATTGGTTTTTTTGTGATAATCTTTATAATTGGTTCTTTTCTACAAGTACAGGGTAAGCCAGGTGGACATGTACAAGGATTTTCTAATCGTTTAAAAGTATTTTTCACAATTCTATCTTCCAAAGAGTGAAAAGTGATTATTGCAATGCGCCCTTTCCCCCGTAATACCTCTGCCATATCATCAATAGCTTTATCTAAACCCTTAAGCTCTTCATTAACTTCTATCCTTATAGCTTGAAATGTTCTTTTTGCTGGATGTGGCCCTTCTCGCCTGGCAGAGACAGGAATAGCACTTTTTATAATATCCACTAACTGAAAAGTGGTTTTTATTTCCCCTTTTTTTCTCTCTTTTACAATAAACTTAGCAATGCGGGACGCCCACTTCTCTTCTCCATATTCCTTTATCACTCTCTCTAACTCTTTATCAGAATACTTATTTACCACATCGTAAGCAGAAAAAGGAGAACTTTTATCCATTCTCATATCTAACGGTGCATCCTTTATATAAGAAAAGCCCCGATCAACTTCCTCTAATTGGTAAGATGAAACCCCCAAATCCAAAAGTATCCCATCCACTTTGTAGATTCTTAGTTTTTTTAGTATTTCCTTTATGTTTTTAAAATTATCATTTATGTACTCTATATTTTTATAATTTTTAAGCCTTTCTTTAGCAGCAGCTATTGCTTCCCGATCCCTGTCTATAGCAATTAATTTTCCTGCAGTTAACCTTTTTACTATCTCCTCTGAATGACCTCCTCCACCTAAAGTACCATCTACATATATTCCCTCAGGCTTTATATTTAGATATTCAATTGTCTCTTTAAGTAAAACGCTCTTATGAATATATTCCATTTTTTATCACACCTATATGTTTAAGTCCTCTAAATGCTCAGCGATTTCTTCAAAAGAAACATCTCTACTGCTGGAGTACTCTTCCCAAACCTCTTTGCTCCAAATTTCAACTCTTGTAGAAACCCCAATAAATATTACATCTTTTTCTATTTGGGCATGCTCTCTTAAATTAGCGGGTATAAGTATTCTTCCCTGTTTGTCAATCTCACATTCCACAGCTCCAGCTAAGAAAAATCTAGTAAACGCTCTTGCATCTTTTTTGGTAAGTGGCAAAGTTTTAAGTTTGGCTTCAATATTTTTCCACTCTTCCATTGAATATACAAACAAGCAGTTGTCTAAGCCTTTAGTCAATACAAACCTATCTCCCAGCTCTTCTCTAAATTTAGCAGGGATTATAACTCTTCCTTTTGCATCAATTGTGTGTTCGTATTGACCCATCAACATACAAAACACCAAACTTTCCCTTCACATTTTCCCACTTACCACCACATTGCACCACTTAATATGTTATTCTATATAAAATTAAAAAATCCTGCTAAATTTTTATAAAAAAATAAAAAAAAGCAGGCATTTAGCCTGAAAAATCAATAATTATACAATTTTTCAAAATAATTATAATTATTTTTTTATAGGGTTTACTATTGAAATCACACTGTTTTCTTCTTTTAAATGATTTTGCAGCCTATTTGTTACATCTTCAAAGCTTATATTATATAGTACATCCAAATAATCCAATAAATCTATATCTTTCATATAAAAATTTATAAAGCTATAAGCTATGCTGTCTACTGAATTAAAAGTCCGCAAAAACTTCCCTATATATTTCTTTTTTATTCTTTCAAAATCTTCGCTCTTTAAAAATTCTCTATTTTTTAAAGAAGTCAAAATTATATCTCTAACTTTGAAAGGGTCTTTTGACTGCCCTCCTATTATTGAATACCCACAATCTATCTCTCCACTGTAATCAAAGCCAAAAGTGCTGTCAATAAGCCCTTCACTGTACAATTTCTCGTACAAGTCAGAACTTCTGCCGACTGCCATCTCTAAGCTTATCTGTATCTCCAAGCTTTTTTTCAATAAATTTTTGCCACCAACTCCCACATCTGTATCTTTAAAGGCCAGATTAAAAAGAGGGAGGGACACCTGCATATCTTGCACTACTTCTTTTTTATAAACTGAAGAAGGTTCCTCAGGATATATTCTTTTTATTTCTCCTTGCTTTTTTTCTCGTCTCATATTTTCCCTTATAACATTAAGAGTCTTATCTAAATCAATATCCCCCACAGCAAATAACACCATGTTTTCTGGGTGATAAAAGGTGTAATAGCACTTGTACAAAATCTCCTTGTTGATCTGTGAAATTGATTCAATAGTGCCAGCTATGTCTTTTCTCACAGGATGTACATGATAGAGAGCTTCCAAAGCATTAAAGTAAACTCTCCAATTGGGGTCATCTTGGTACATCCTTATTTCTTGAGCTATTATTCCCTTTTCCTTCTCCACATTTTCATCTGTAAAATAAGGATTTTGTACAAATTTAACTAAAAGCTTAAGGTTATCGTAAAAATTGTCTGTACTAGCAAATAGATAGGCAGTTGTAGTAAAATTAGTATAAGCATTAGCAGAAGCACCTAATCTTGAAAACTCTTCAAAGATACTGCCTTCTTCTTCCTCAAACATTTTATGCTCCAAAAAATGTGCAACTCCATCAGGTACCTCAGTTACTTCTGTATCTCCTGGAACAACAAATTTGCTGTCATTTGAGCCAAAATGGGTAGCAAATATTGCAAATTGTTTTGTATAACCTTTTTTAAGCATTATATATACTTTCAAACCATTGTCTAATTCTTGAAAGAAAATCCTTTCATTTATCCTTTCATTGTATATTTGCTGCATATTCTATTCCTCCTTTTTACCTGTCATAAAGTACACTGTGTCAAGCTTGATTTTCTTTGAAACCTCCACCACATCCTCTTTTGTCACCTTGGCAATTTCTTTAATAAACTCATCTATATCTAAACTTGTCCCTGCTATCTTTTGTGACAAGTAATAGTCAGATTTTGAAGTAGCATTGTCTTTCATAGAATTTAAAGAAGTGTACAAAGCTTTTTTAGTAGAATCCAATTCGTAATCTTTGATATTTCCCTCCTCAATTTCTTTTAATTGCTTAAGTATTATGTCAAGAGCTTTATTGTAATTCTCTATCTCTATCCCACAACTTACTACCATCAAACCTTTAAACCTTTCTAACCTAGAATAAGCATAATAAGCAAGGCTTGCCTTTTCCCTCACATTCATAAAAAGCTTTGAAAAAGGTCCTCCTCCTAAGACACCGCTATATACCAAAAGTGCATAGTATTCCTCGCTATTAGGCAATACATTTGTTCTAAATCCAAGAGTAAGTTTCCCCTGTGTCACTTCCAAATTTTCTCTCACATATTTTACTTCTTTTACTTCTTTGTATATGTTGGGAGAAGAAATATTTAATATATCCTCTCTTTGAAATGCAAAATATTTTCTAAAAATTTCCTCTATATAATCTGGATTTACATTTCCTACCACATATATGTCTATTGGCAAAGTATTAATACATTTTTGATAATACTCATAGAGATTTTTCTCATCAATAAACTGCAAATCCTCACTTTTTCCCAGTTCAAATATGGCAAAAGGTTCTCCTTTGCACATCTCTTCATAGCACCGGTCCACCGCATACTTTGTCTTGTCATTTATTCTCGAATCTATCAAATTCTTGTGGACTTCCTTCTCCTGCAAAACATATTCCTTGTGAAAAGCATCTCCCTCAGTAAGAGGATTAAAGACAAGTTCTTTTAAAAACTTCACTCCTCCTTCTAAAACATTTTCTTTTATGTACTCCTCTTGAGGTAATTCTAACCTGTATTGCTGAAGGTGCCTTTCACCTTTTTTATACACAGACACCGTCATCGTAGTTCCATATAAATTTTCTAAATACTTTACCATATCCTTATAAGTCTTAATTTTTAAAGAGCCTCTTTTTAAGACAGAGGGTATAAGCGCATATTTAGTAGCTTCTTCTGCCAGTTGATTGTGAACATAAAGATTAACTGTCACAGTTTTAAATTTATCAGTGGTATCTATGTACAAATTTATACCATTGCCCAAAGGTTTTTTTATCAATTGCATGAAATCAACTCCTTCTAGAATAATCCAGTTATTTTGATTATATGATAATTGTATCACAAATTCAACAATACATAAACCCGGGGAAAAACCCCAGGTTTTATTACATGCCAGGTGTGATGCGCTTTATTATTTCTGATATCTGTTTTGCAAACTCTGAAACTGGCCTTCCCTCAGAAATACTTCTAGCGATATTGTCTATTCTCTTGTACAAATCTGGGTCAGCAGTCACATAAACTCTTGTAATAGACTTATCAGTATCTTTCACTGCTTTTTCTATCTTCTTTTTAACATCCTTTTCATGGGTGCCTTGTACTTTTGCCTTCATGTCTACACCTACAAGAGCAGTAGTTCCAGATATTACAACTGTCGCCTTGTTCACTTCCGGAATTCTAGCAACACTTGTCGCCACTCTTGAAGCCCTTGTACTCTCAGTAGTAGGCTTTCTCACAGGTGCCGGTGTAGGCACTGTAGGTGCTGTCGGTGCAGGCGTAGTGTATCCCGGAGTTGGAGTTGCTTTTGAAGGCGCAGGTGCTGGCTTTGTAGGTGCTGGAGTATAGCGGGCTGGAGTAGGCTTTTTCGTCGCTGTTTTACACCCTGTAACAGAAGTCAATATCATCAGCCCAATTAACAATACTGTGATTATATTTTTTAATTTTTTCAAAGCTATGCACCTCCTCAAGATATATTTTTGCACATTTATTAAAAAGTATTATGCTAAATTATGGAATATTTTGTGAAAAACATTTGAAAAATTTTTTTCAGTAATATATAATGCATATGTAAAACTGATGGAGGTAAGATAAGATGGAAATAGGAATTGTTGGGTTACCTAATGTAGGAAAAAGCACTCTATTCAATGCCATAACAAAGGCTGGAGCAGAATGCGCAAATTACCCTTTTTGCACTATTGAGCCGAACGTGGGAATTGTATCTGTACCTGACAAAAGATTGGATTTTTTAGCAAAAATTGAAAAACCTCAAAAAGTCATACCTGCAACAATAAAATTTGTCGATATAGCAGGCCTTGTAAAAGGAGCAAGCAAAGGAGAAGGTCTGGGAAATAAATTTTTATCTCATATCAGAGAAGTAGATGCTATCTTGAATGTAGTAAGATGTTTTGAGAATAACAACATCGTTCATGTGGAAGGAAGTATTGACCCTGTAAGAGATGTAGAGATAATAAACTTAGAACTTATACTGGCAGACATGGAGGTAATTGATAGGCGCCTTCAAAAAACCTCAAAGCTTGCACGAAATGAGAAAAAAGCAGCTTTTGAATTGAAAGTATTGGAAAAAATAAAGGCAGGGTTAGATGAAAGCAAACCTGTAAGGTCCCTTCAATTTACTGAAGAAGAAAAAGCTATAGTAAATCAACTTATGCTGCTTACTTCAAAACCAGTTATGTATGTAGCAAATACATCAGAAGGAGATTTACTCTCTAAAGAAGAAAATCAATATGTAAAAAAGTTAAAAGAATACGCCCAAAAAGAAAATTCTCAAGTTCTAGTCATAAGTGCAAAAATTGAAGAGGAATTAGCCTCCTTAAGCGATGAAGAAAGGGATGAGCTTTTAAAAGAATACGGTCTTGAAGAGCCAGGCCTTAACAACATAATAAGGCATGGTTATTCTCTACTTGGGCTTATCACCTTCTTTACAGCCGGACCAAAAGAAGTCCACGCTTGGACAATAAAAAAAGGTACAAAGGCCCCACAAGCGGCAGGGAAAATTCACTCCGATTTTGAAAAAGGATTTATAAGAGCAGAAGTTATATCTTATGAAGATTTAGTAAAAGCTGGGTCACAATCTGCAGCAAGAGAAATGGGTCTTATGAGGCTGGAAGGAAAAGACTATGTAATGCAAGATGGAGATGTGGTAGTGTTTAGATTTAATGTATAAAAATCGCCTAAAAGGCGATTTTTATACATCACTCTAGAGTTATCTCTACATGTTCTCCATCTTCTTCATCATATACATCTACAATTTTTCCTGTCTCTCCACTTTCTAAAGCTTTGAATATTTCTTCCAAATTAATACCTTGATTTGCAATTTCAGAAGGCATAAATTTCCCTCCTATCTTTAAACCCAAAGCTACAAGACTATAAGGAATAGATAAATTTACTTTTAATCTATTGTTAACTGTATCATAGACCTTTATCTTCATCCACCTAAATCTTTTTGTAGGTGTATTAAGTGTAACCTCTTTTTCATTTTCTTCCATTGCCTTTAAAAGTTCTGCCGCTTCCTCTGCCGTTATCTTTCCTTCCTCCAACATCTTTAAAATTCTCATCCTTTCCTCCATAAAAAAGCCCCCCTTACTCTAAATTAACATTGCCATTGATAGTGTGAGCTATTATACTTATATTTTTTTCAGTTTTTTCATAATCTTTAGTATTTCCTCTAATATAGCTTCCTCCTTTGACTTCATACAACAAATTCGGCAACTCTACATGACAAGTTCCGTTTATTGTTTTTAAATCAAAAGAAACTCCAATTTTCTTTTCCGCAAGTTTCATTTCTATGTTGCCATTAGTCGTACTTGCCTTAAGAGAAGAATTAGAAGAATTTACTCTAAAGCTTTCCACAATGACTTTACCATTTATTGTAGAAAGTTGTGCTTTATTAAAGGAGATATCCTCTACTGCTATAGTGCCATTTGTAGTGCGTGAAACTAACTTTTCACACAAAGCTTTTTCTATCTCTATCCTCGCATTTGTAGTATAGTTTTCGATTTGGGGAAATCTTACATTTTCTAAATAAATGGTTCCATTAGTAGTATGGGTATAAAGTGCATCTCCTTCAAGACCTTGTATAGAAATTTTCCCATTTGTAGTGGAGAGATTTATATCTTTATATTTAACCTTTGGAAGATACACTTTGACACTTAAAGCCTTTATTTTAGGAGTTCTCTTTATTTCTAACAATCCTTTTTGGCAGTTTAATATAATTTCTTCTTCTCCATTTCTAGAAACGACATATCGCGCAATGATAGAAGCGTAATCTTTCCCCCATGTTTCAATGTAAATTTTCCCATTTTTTCCTTCAATCTTTACAGTTGTATTATCTTCTATTCCTTCACACTTAAATTCCTTTTCAACCGTCTTACCCAAAGAAATTCCTAAAAAATTATCCAACAAGCGGTCAATTGTCCTCTCAAAAGTGGAAATATCCTTTTCCTTTTCTTTTATAGTAGAAACAGCTTCATTAATTTCTTTTTCTATCGTATGAGGAAGTTCTTCCAATTTACTAATTTCTCCAATGGAAGAAGCTGCTTCTGTTACTTTCTCCTGTATCTTAGAAGGTAATTCCTGTAATTTTTTAATTTTTGAAAAAGTTTCTTCTTTTTGTTTTTTCCCCTCATTTTCTAATTTACTTTCTTCTTCGTAATATTCTTCCTCATAATAAAATTCTTCTCCTTCTATAGCCTCCAGCAACTGAGCCGCTTCTTCTGCCGTTATCTTCCCTTCCTCTAGCATTTTCAATATTAATTCCCTTTCTTCATTCATACAGCCTTCCCCCTTACTTCTCCCTAGTCTTTCAAAAGCTTTAAAGCCTCTTGAACTGATATTTCTCCACTTTCTAGTTTCTGTAAAATTTCTTTCTTGTCAACAGTGGGCCTTCTCTCTACTTCATACCCTAATGCTGCAATTAAATTGTCCAACTTATTTCTGATAGTGGGATAAGACAAATTCAACTCTTTTTCCATTTCTCTAATATTCCCTCTGGTTTTTATAAAAACTTCTAAAAGCTCTCTCTGTTCCTTAGACAAATAACAGAATTTGCAAAGTTCAAATTTCCCTTCAATTGCTGTGCCACACTGAGGACATTCCATCCTTGTAACTACCATTTTTTCGCCACATACAGGGCATCTACCTATTACTTCCTTCATCAAATATCACCTCTAAAAGGCAAGTTTCCCCTCTTTTCTTCATTATAACACCTTCCTCAAAAATGTCAATATCAATTTTAAATTATTTCAAATTATATTTTCATAAAATTAAATTTTTAAAACACGAATTTAAGCCAGGCAAAATTGCCTGGCTAAACCTCTATGACCTCTTCTTCAAAATTGTCAATAAATTTTTGGTATTCAATATTTTCTTCAGCTTCTATGACTTTTTCTAATTTTGGCTTTGTAGCAGGGTGTTTTGGCACAAATATGGTACAGCAGTCTTCATAAGGCCTTATTGAAATTTCGAAAGTACCAATCTTTTGTGCTAATTCTATTATTTCTTTTTTGTCCATGCCAATTAGGGGTCTGAATATTGGCATAAAAGCAGAAGCGTTGGTGACATATAAGCTTTCAATTGTCTGGCTTGCAACCTGACCTAAACTTTCGCCTGTAATTAGAGCCATAGAACCATTCTTTTGTGCAATTTTCTCCGCTATTTTCATCATCATTCTTCTCATAATTATTGTGGTAAATTTAGCAGGACATTTTTCATAAATTTCTAATTGCAAATCAGTAAAGTGAACTACGTGCAATTTTATCTTCTGACCGTATTGGGAAAGGACTTTACACAAATCAACAACTTTCTCTTTTGCTCTCTCAGATGTGTAGGGAGGACTGTGGAAGTAAACTGCTTCTATCTCTACTCCCCTCTTCATCATCATCCAACCAGCTACTGGACTGTCAATTCCTCCTGACAAAAGTACAGTAGCTTTTCCATTTGTGCCAAGTGGGAGTCCTCCTATTCCCTCTATCACTCCTGCATATAAAAAGGCCATCTCTCTTATTTCCACATTTAAAAGTACTTGAGGATTATGGACGTCCACTTTTAGATTTTTGACATTTTTTAATACTGTTGCTCCTACTCTCTGACTTACTTCCATGCTGTTATAAGGAAAAGACTTATTTGGCCTCTTAGTTTCTACTTTAAAAGTCTTTCCTTCGTGTTCTTTCATAAGTTCTATCGCCGCTTGAAAAATGTCTTTTAAATCCAAATTAGCTTTTTTAGCTCTTGTTATTCCTACAATGCCAAAAACTTTTTTTAATTTTTCTATTACCTCTTCAATATCTTCATCACATTCTACATAAATTCTACCATGAGTTTTTTCAACTTTAACTTCCTTAAAGTCTTTAAGAGCATGTTTTATATTTTTTATCAGCTTATTTTCAAAAAAAGACCTATTATCTCCTTTTAAAGCTAATTCTCCATATTTAATCAATAATATATCCTGCATATTCTACCTCCGTTTATACTTTCTCAAAAAATTCACTTTTTCTTTTAAGACCGCTACAGTATAGTTAATTTCTTCTTCTGTATTAAAAATTCCAAGAGAAAATCGGATAGCACCTTCAATCAAATCTCCTCTAAGGCCTATTGCCTTTAAAACATGACTTTGCCCCTTCTTTTTAGAAGAGCAAGCAGAACCTGTAGAGACGTATATCCCTTCCCCTTCAAGGGCATGTAAAAGCACTTCTCCCCTTACACCAGCAAAAGAAATATTGAGTATGTGAGGTGCCCCTTCTTCAATTGCAGGACCATTTAAATGGATATCTTTTATTTCGGAAATTATTCCTTCATAAAGCTTTTTTTTCAAAGACACTAGTTTTGAAGAGGTTTCTTCTAAATTTTCTTTGGCAAGTTTGCTGGCAACTCCAAAACCTACAATTCCAGGCATATTTTCTGTGCCAGACCTTAAATTTTTTTCTTGTCCTCCTCCAAAAATTATTGGCCTAATTTTAACTGAATTATTGATATATAGGGCGCCTATTCCTTTAGGTCCGTGTATTTTGTGGCTGCTCAAAGAAACCATATCTAACTTTTGTTTTTTTACATATATGTTTATTTTACCTACAGCTTGTACAGCATCTACATGAAAAACTATCTCTTTTTCTCTTGCAATTTCACCTATCTTTTCAATAGGTTCTATAGTTCCTATTTCATTATTGACAGCCATAATTGAAATAAGAATTGTCTTATCCTTTATCACTCTTTTTAAATCCTCTATATCAATTTTCCCTGTTTTATCTACATCCAAGTATGTAACTTCAAAACCATTTTCTTCTAAAAACTTTAATACATTTAAAATAGAAGGATGTTCAATCTTTGAAGAAATTATGTGATTTCCCCTCTTTTTTAGGCTTTCTGCAACTCCTATTAAAGCAAGGTTATTTGATTCTGTTCCTCCTGAAGTAAAAACAATCCCTTCAGTTTCTCCATTCACCAGTTTAGATACATTTTCTCTCGCTTCTTTTAGCAGTTTTTCAGCTTGATACCCTTTTTTATGTAAAGAAGAGGGATTGCCATATTCTATATCTAAAACCTCTACCATTTTATCTATGACTTCTTTCCTCACTCTTGTAGTAGCGCTGTTGTCTAGATATACTTCCATAGTAATCATCCCTTTTTTATTTAGCAAATTTAATTAATAGATTAATAATCCTTTGAACATCTTCGTAAGTAGCCTTTCCATCTTCACTTGCCAGTATGCATTCTTTTGCGTGTTCCTGTATTATTGACATTCCAACTTTTTCTAAAGAAGCTTTTACAGCTGCAATTTGCAATAAAACCTCCTCACAGCTTTTAGCCTCTTCTACCATCTTTTCTATTCCAGCTATATGCCCTTTTATAGTCTTTAATCGCATTAATATGTCATTTCTCAGATTATCGCTCACTTACAACACACCTTTCATCAATTTATTTCCCTATATTAACTTTGCCACAAAATTTGCAAACAGTCAATTCCTATGTAAAAAAGCCAGCTTAATAGCTGGCTCTTAAGGATTTTGGTACATTTGTGGCGGCTCAAAAGTTGGGAAGGGTTTTTTGTAGAAAATATCACATACATCAGTTGCAAACTCTTCGCAAGCTGCTGGAGTAGGACAGAATCCATAAGAAGGTACTAACAATTGCACATCTACAGCTGATTTTATCACAATCCATACTCCAATTATGACTTCTACTGTGGTAGTTACTCCTACAGTTACTTTTCCATACAATCCTTCTGCCATTGCTTCGTATTTCAAAATTGCTACATTTGGATCTGGCACATAAAGTACAATATCTTTATTGAAAGTAGTAGTATTTCCTGGC
This sequence comes from Clostridia bacterium, assembly GCA_012840485.1. Lineage (GTDB taxonomy): Bacteria > Bacillota > Thermoanaerobacteria > Thermoanaerobacterales > Thermoanaerobacteraceae > Thermoanaerobacter. The sequence goes on from DULG01000047.1 coordinate 101,922, forward strand.
AATGTCTGTGTTGTTCCATCAGGATAATTAATAACAATATCATAAGTTACTTGAAAGGTTGCTTCTACTCTCGCAAAGCCAGGTCTCTCAGAAATAGGCGTTATTACAAAGCCAGGCGGTGTTACAAGCGATACTTTGATATTAGTTATTTCCCCAAATGTAGGAGTTAGAGTAGTTATTGATGGAACAAAGGTAATTGGCGGTATATTATCTAAACACAATCTCTGTGAACAAGCGTCATATATTTTAGTCACTTCTATACATGCAATCTCTGTAGGCTCTGGAAGTTGTCCCGGCTGGACAGGACCAGGGACAATCTCTTGTTGCCCCACCATTTTTCTAGAAAATGCCATAATCTTTTCCCCCTTTATTTTTGAAAGCTTTAGCCTCTTTTTCTACTACAATATACGCAAATAAAGGGGGATGTGTTACAAAAAATATGAAAAAGCCTTCTCTTTAAAAAGAGCTTTTGTATATTTACTTATTCAGTTTTTCTATCATTTCTTCCACTTCTCTATATCCTTCCTCATAAAACTTCTCTTCATCGGGTGCCAACTCTTTTAAAAGCCTTAAAAATTCTCCCGCATGCACTTTTTCTTCATTTGCAATGTCTAATAATACCGCTTTTGCCAATTCATTGTCTGTAGCCTCTGCTAATTGAGTATACAGTTGAATTGCTTCATACTCTGCTGCTACCATAAAGCGTATAGCTCTTACTAACTCTTCATGAGTCACTTTTTTCTTTTCAGTAAGTCCCGAAAAAGGATTACCAAATTCAGGCATAATAACAACTCCTTTCATTGTGATTAAGAAAATTATAACAGACATTTGTAAAAAATTAAAACTCTCTAAGCCCGTGCCAAACTCAAGCCCTCATCAGCATGGTAAGAGCTTCTTACCAAAGGTCCTGAAGCTATGTATTTAAACCCTAATTCATAACCTATCTCTTCATATTTTTTAAATTGTTGAGGAGTGACATATTCTGCTACTTCTATATGCTTGGCTGAGGGCCTCAAGTACTGTCCTATAGTCATCATATCACAATCAACACTTCTTAAATCCTTCATAACCTGTATGACTTCTTCTTCCGTCTCCCCCAGCCCTACCATAATCCCTGACTTAGTGAGAATAGAAGGATCCAATTCTTTAGATTCTTTTAAAAGGTTTAAAGACCTTAAATAATCAGCTTTTAGCCTCACTTTTGAATAAAGCCTAGGCACTGTCTCCACATTGTGATTTATCACATCTGGCTTTGCCTCCACAACTGTGCGAATTGAATCTGCATTTCCCATAAAATCTGACACAAGTACTTCAATCGTAACTCCCGGTAACTTTTTTAGTTCATATATTGTCTTCGCAAAATGGAAAGCTCCACCATCTGGCAAATCATCTCTTGTAACGCATGTCACTACTACATGTTTTAATCCTAATTTTTGAGCAGCCTCTGCCACCCTTCTCGGCTCATCCTCATCAAGTGGTTGAGGATGTCCTTTTTCTACGGCACAAAACCTACAATTTCTAGTACATATATTACCCATTATCATAAAAGTTGCTGTCTTTCTTCCAAAACATTCTCCCATATTAGGGCAATTAGCACTCTGACAAACCGTATTCAAAGACATATTTTTTAAAAAAGCTTCCATCCTGTTTAAATTTTCGTTTAATATCCTCACTTTGAGCCATTCAGGCTTTTGCATTCTCTTCCACCGCCAATCTATCTAAAGTTATCTCATTAAAGTGTATATCAAATACTTCGCTAAATTTATCAACCATTTTTTCTTTTACTTTTTCTATGTCTTCATTTATTCCAAGCTTTTGCATAGAAGTAACTCCAAACTCGGTAATGCCACAAGCATTTATTAAGCCAAAATATGAAAGGTCTGTCTTTACATTAAAAGCTATTCCGTGCCACGTAATCCATCTTTTTACCGCAATGCCTATAGCACATATCTTCTCATCTCCTACCCATACTCCAGTATATTTAGGCTTTCTTCCCGCTTCTATGCCATAATCTTTTAAAAGTCTTATAATCGCCTCTTCTAGATTATAGACAAAAAGGTGGAGATCTTTTTGCCACTTAGCCAGGTTGAATATAGGATATGCAACTATTTGACCGGGGCCGTGAAAAGTTATTTTCCCTCCCCTTTCTACTTTATACAGATCTGCTTTTTCTTTAAGATATTCTAAAGGTACAAGTATATTTTCGTCATAATCTCCCGAAACACCTATAGTGTAAACTGGCGTGTGTTGAAGCAATATCAAAATCCCATCTGCTTCTCCTTTTTTAATTCTTTCAAAAGCTTTAAGCTGTATTTCTTTCCCCTCCATATAAGGCACAATTCCTAGTTTTAAAACTTCTCCTCTTCTCAAAATAATCTCTCCCTATATAAAATTTATCCTTTATTTATAGGCATTCCCAAAGCATCTTCTTGCTGCCTCTTTTATGCACTCTGGAAGGGTAGGATGAGCGTGAATTGCATCTGCCAATTCCTCTAGAGTAAAATTCTTCCTTTATAGCAAGCACCCCTTCGTGGATAATCTCTCTAACACCAGCTCCTATTATTTCCATGCCTACTACTCTTCCATACTTTCCTTCAGCAATTATTTTGACAAATCCATCATTTTGTCCTATTGTCATAACTCTTCTTAAACCAGTATAGGGAAAAGTACCTACTTTTACATCTCCAAATTTTTCTCTTACTTGAGTCTCATTCAAACCTACCCATGCAATTTCTGTATTCGTATAAATTCCACTTGGAAATGCGCTTAAATCCACTTCTTTTTCTTCACCCGCTATATTGTGAGCAGCCACAATACCTTGGTAAGAAGCTACATGAGCTAATTTTATACCTCCTCTTTCATTCTATTTTTGCACTGCTTTACCTTTTATTATTTCTACACTTTTATTAAAAATCCTCCTTTTCTCTCTTGTTAATAGCTTGTCAATTCTATATGGCAATTACTCTGCATATACTGTAGCAAAGGGAGGGAACTCTATGGACAAGATTATGGTTAAAAAAGAGGAGGAAATTTTACAATATGTTTCTTTAGAAAATAAAAAAATTATACTTAATACAATTGAAAAAAACAAAAAAACGAAAGAAATCTTAGCACCTGACTGTGCCAGTGACTTCGACCTCTGCTACGACAAAGAAGGAAGAATAAATTTAATATATTACAACTTAGAAGGAGAATTAATTTTTTTAATTCAAGCAGAAAAAGGCTGGACAAAAAAGGCCTTATACACTTACAAAGATAAAAACACCTATTTAAGCAATTTTAACCTTTTGATAAAAGACAAAGTTTTGCACATATTTTTTACACTCAGCAATGCAAATAATCCCAGAGAAGTCGTGTTAATACATCAAAAATGGGATAAAAGTTGGAGCGGAAAAAACATAGCTTCAATTAAAGCTCCCTTTTTTACACCCTTTTACGACGTATTTTTAGATAATGAAGGAAATCTCCACTTAATTTACACTGCAAGTGAAAAAAACAAATCTCAACTTTATTATTTGTTTTATGTAAAAGATAGTTGGTCTCCAAAATTTTTAATTTCAGAATCAGAAAAAATTTTTTACCCTACCCTTATTGTGGACAATCAAAAAAATGTCCACGCTTCATGGGTAGAAGAAGATATAATTCAAGAAATAAAGTACAGGAAAAAAACTCCCGGAAGTTGGCCCAAAGGCAGTTGGAACAATGTCACTACTTTAGCATACTCCACTGACAATAAAAATTGCTGTATTTCCTTGCTAGAAAATAACCTGTGGTGCAGTTACGTACAAAAAGATAGTATCTTTGCTACCCTATCCTCAGATGGAGGAAATAGCTGGTGCAAACCCTTTAAATTGCCCTTTTCACTTGAAGAGATAGAATTTTTTAAAATAAAAATCCCTATCAATGGATTTTGTGGAAATTACATTTTTATAAGTAAAAAAGGGGAAATAGTCCCATTGGAATATAAGTCAAGAAGACAAATAGAGGAGAAAAACACTTATTTCACCTTTTATATAAAGGAAGTACAGGAATATTTAAATCTTTTAATCAAAAAACTTCAAGCCTTAAAAGAAGGTAAAGATATATTAGAAGAAGAATTAAATAGAAAAAATACGGAAATTGCAATGAAAAATAAAAACATTGCAGAATTACAAGAACTTTTAAAGCAAGCAAATGATGAGAAAATGAAAATTGCTCTTAAAGCAGATAATTACAATATTATGGTAAATAGTTTAATGAGAGAGAATGAAAATCTCAAAAAGCAAATAAAAGATTTACAAAATCAAATAATAATTTTAAATTCCAAACTCGAAAATACACAAAATACCAGTACCTTCCAAAAAATAAAAAGCCTCTTCATAAAAGAAGAGGATTAAACAACTTTAACTATTTTATACCCTGCAGGTATCTTTTCTACTTCGTATATTCCCTTATAAGGAACATTAATTCTCTGCAAAAGATTTTGTACCACTTTTAAAGACTCTAAGCCAAACTTGAGAGAATGGCTACAGCCATCAGCAATGCTTCTAGGTGTCGGAACAAATTCTATAGGGATATTATTTTTCTTTAATACTCTTTCTGCCATTAACCCATGCTGATAGGAATAGAAGACAATCAAACCGTATTTCACTTATACCACCTCAAAATCAGTATATTCTACATATCCAAAAGTTGATACAATGTTCCTCCCTCACCATAAATTACTTGAAGGAATTTACAGTTGTTTGTAGAATATATGATTTTGAGGTGGTAACCAAAATGAAAATAAAATCAATAATAGTAATCCTAATAACAACAGCTATAATTTTTTCTTTTAATCCTGCCAATGCTTCAATTTTTTATTCTTACGGATATTTCACAAAAAACACTGTGGTAAAATTTCCCACTAATTTAATAACTTTAAAACAACCTGTATCTTATAATGTTGTAAATAAACAAAAAAGTACAAATACGCTATTTACTTCTAATCCTAATTCTACAAATAGTAATTCTATATCGCAAAATAAAGATACATCAACTCAAATAGTAAATACTTCTCTTTCACAAGAAGAAAAAACTTTAGTGGAATTAGTAAACCAAGAAAGGTCAAAGTATAACCTAAGACCTTTACAAGTGGATGAAAATCTCTGCAAGGTTGCTAGGCTTAAAGCGGAAGATATGAGGGACAATAATTATTTTTCTCATACTTCTCCAACTTATATGTCACCTTTTGACATGATGAAAAAATTTGGAATAAATTATTATTTGGCAGGAGAAAATATAGCCTTAAACTCTAATGTAATAAAAGCTCACTATTCACTGATGAATTCAGAGGGGCACAGGGCAAATATTTTAAATCCCTATTACAATAAAATTGGTGTTGGAATAGTCAAAAATAAAGAAGGAAACGGCATAATAGTTGTAGAGATGTTTATAAAAGATTAATCCGGGTAAAGACCCGGATTAATCTTTTTCCATAAATACTTTATAAGCTTTATAAGCCATATACACATCTACTTTGGAAGACAACTCATAAGGCGCATGCATGCTTAAAAGTGCTACACCACAATCTAATACTTCCATTCCATAATTAGCAGCATATTGAGCGACTGTGCCACCACCACCCATGTCAACTTTTCCTAATTCCCCTGTTTGCCACACTACTCCGTTTTCGTTAAAAAGCTTTCTCACTTTGCCTACAAACTCAGCATTTGCATCATTTGACCCTGCTTTTCCTCTCGCACCAGTGTATTTTGTGATGCATACCCCTTTTCCTAAGTAAGCAGTGTTTTGTTTTTCACTGACTTCAGAATATGTAGGGTCAAATGCGGCATTTACATCAGCAGAGAGCATTTCAGAATTAGCTAAAGCTCTTCTCAATTTAATATCAGTACTTCCTTCATATTTTTCTAATATCTCTGCAATGGCATTTTCAAAAAATCTAGATTGTAAACCAGTATTGCCCATGCTTCCAATTTCTTCCTTATCAGCAAATATTGCAACAGCAGTCCTCTCTGGAACATCAATTTCAAGTATAGCCCTTAGAGAAGTATAGGCACAAACTCTGTCATCTTGTCCATAAGCTCCAATCATACTTCTATCAAAGCCTATATCTCTCGGCTTATAGGCAGGCACCAATTCTAACTCAGCGCTTAAAAAATCTTCTTCAACTATTCCGTATTTTCCATTTAAATACTTCAAAATATTTGGCTTTACACTGACTTCTTCAGAAAGAGGAATACTTCCTACAACGGCATTTAAGGCTTCTCCTGTTACCACTTCTGAGGCTTTTTTCTCCATCTGGTCTTTACCTAGATGAGGCAATAAATCTGTTATGTAAAGCACAGGATCATTTTCATCTTCTCCAACAACAATGTTTATCTTCTCCCCATTAGCTTTGACAATCACTCCATGCAAAGCCAAAGGAATTGTAACCCATTGATATTTTTTAACACCCCCGTAGTAATGGGTCTTGAATAAAGCCAATCCTCCATCCTCATACATTGGATTAGGCTTCAAATCAATTCTCGGAGAATCAATGTGGGAGGCTACAGCTTTAATTCCCTTTTGCATCGACTCTTTGCCAATTACAGCCAAAACTACTGATTTGCCTTTGTTGTTATAATACACTTTGCTGCCCGGCTTTAAATTTGTCGCTTTTTCAATATTGATAAAACCTTTCTTCTCAACAATTTCTATTATCTTTTCTGCTGTTTCCCTTTCTGTCTTACACTCTGTCATAAAAGCCTTGTAGTCTTCTGCAAATTCATAGACCTTTTCTTTCTCTTCTTCGGAAATATTTATCCAAGCATCTACATTCTTGTAACCTAGGCGCTTTTCAATTTCTTTTAAATCTTTTTCTTCCAATGAAATTACCCCCCCCTTTAATTTTATCTAATGTGCTTAACAATATGATATTTCTTTTTTTCACAAAAGTCAAATTCCTTTTGTAAAGGATTAATTTTGTAAAATCGTCTCATTTTTAAGCATATAAATAGCAGCTTGTGTTCTATCCTTTACATCTAGTTTCTTAAAAATATTGTAAACATGGTTTTTGACAGTCTTTTCACTTAAAAATAATTTTTGAGCAATTTCCTTATTGCTATATCCTTTAGAAATAAGTTCAAGAATTTCTATCTCTCTTGGAGTAAGGTCTTTCTTTAGGCATTCATGATCCACCTCATCTATTTCTTCCATCAAAGAGGAATGAATATAAACTCCTCCATTGTAAATAACACGTATAGCTTTTATTAAATCATCATACTCTGCATCTTTTAATATGTACCCTTCTACTCCTAATTTTAAGGCTTCTAAAAGATACTCTCTGTCGTTATAAATCGTTAAAAATAGAATCTTACTTGGATGTCTTTCCTCTTTTAATCTTTTTGCAGCCTTTATGCCATTCATGACTGGCATGTTCACATCCATGAGTATTAAATCGGGTACTAATTCCTTCGCAAGTTTATACGCTTCTTCTCCATTTGAAGCCTGTGAGATAACTTTTATATCTTTTTCCATTTCTATTAACTGAACAAGGCCTTTTCTAATTAAAGCGTGGTCATCAGCCACCAACAACTTGATCATTTTCAACACCCCTTTTAGGAATAGAAATATAAATTTGAGTCCCTTTATTTTTAAAACTGCTTATTTCAAATTTGCCGTTTAAAATTTCCACTCTTTCCCTCATCCCCATTAAGCCATATCCCTGACCTATATTCTCTTTATCAAAACCAACACCATCATCTTTAATGATGATACTTACAAATCGCATCCCAAATTCCAATTTAATAGAGGCATTTTGGGCTTTGGAGTGTTTTTTAATGTTTGTAAGAGCTTCTTGTACTACTCTAAAGCAAGTAACTTCAATTTCCGGTGTAAGCCTTTGATAATCAGATAAAACAGTAAAATCCACATATATCCCTGTTTCTTCTATAAAATTTTTTATGTACCTAGATAAAGCAGGTATAAGGCCTAAATCGTCAAGGGCTGAAGGCCTTAAATCGTATATTATTTTCCTTACTTCTTTTAAAGACTGTTGAACTATGTCTTTTAAATTTTTTAACTCTACTTTAGCTTGCTCTACGTCTTTTGATATTAGCCTCTCACAGAGTTCAGACTTTAAAAGAACATTAGCCATTGCCTGTGCAGGGCCATCATGGATTTCTCTTGCAATTCTCTTTCTTTCTTCCTCTTGGGCTTCAATAATCTTTACACTTAAAGCCTGTTTGTCTTTTAATTGTTCTAATCGCATATTCATTTCTTTTAAGTCACTATTTAAATAACTCAAAGCTAAAGTAATTTGGGAAGCAAGTTTTTCAGCTTTTTCTATAATAGCTTTATTATCTAGAAGTTTTCTCTCTAGTTCATTCCTCTTTTCAATCAATTCTTTTTCTTCTCTTCTTTTTAATGCTAATTCTATTTGAGCCTCTTTTGCTTCTTCATAAGCTTCTTTTATAGCCTGTTCAGAAAGGTATCCAAATTGCTTGCTGACAAATGCCAACTTTAATCTGCACTTTTTTTCCTTCCTCTCACACATTTCTACTTCTTTTATTACATTTACAACTTGTATTTTTAGTTCCTCTAATTGACCTTCCAGTTTTCTCGCTTCTTCTTTCGCTTTTTCTAAAATATCAAATATTTGTTCTTTGCTGTTTTCAATGACTTCAATAGTTTTTTCTACAATATTGTCCAAACGTTTTTTATAGGAGGTTTCTAAATTTACATTCATGCACTTCACCTCTTTAGTACCACCTTTTTATAATTCGACAAAAAATAAAAAAATCCTTCATTTTAAAGAAAAAATTGCTAAAAAAACACCCTTGATGGGTGTCTTTCATTTTTGTATGTTCACTTTTGAATTTGGAGACTGAGGCACAGGAACAGTAAACTTTTCTCCATTTACATCGACATAACTTGCTGGCACATCTCCTACTATTATGCTTTCCGCTATTGGCATATGTAGAGTAACCATCACTTTGTCTGAAGCTAAAGGAGCAATTATGCGTATTGTAGTTTGTATATCCAAGTAAATCCTATGCCTTGTCTGATTTATGCCAGCAGGCTCAAATTGAGACATAAAGTCTACATCCACTGATCCTACAGGTAAAAGACCAACTTTTATCCTAGGTCCTACATTTGCAAATAAATCGCTAGAAAATACAGACCCTAAAGGAATTTTAGCATAGAGAGGACCTATGTTGTTTAAATTTTCTTTAACCTCTTTTGTAATCTTAGCAGCCAAAAGATTCATCTCAATAGTATTTGCTTGAAGCATTGATACTTTTCCATTGTTATCTGTTCTGACATAAATTAAATCCTTATATTCGATTCCTTTTAACACCTTTTCATTTATCGCATCATTTATAGTATTTACAGCTGTTTCTTTAGCCAAAGTTTCACTTACCGCTATAATAGCTGGTTTTAACCTATATTCCGTAAAATAATAGAAGAAAAGCAACAAAAGAAGCATATAAACTAAATATATGTAAAAGCTATTTATACGCTTAGCGCCCCATTTCCTCCTTCTCAAGGAAAAACACCTCCCCTACATTTTATGTTAGAGGAGACGTTTTGGTTACTCTTTTTTTATCTTTTCATAAAAATCCTGTTCTGTCATCACAGTTATGCCATTTTTCTTTAAAATTCTCGTTGTTATTCCATCTCCTTCTACCAATTTCCCAGAAAATGTCCCATCATAAATCTTGCCACAGCCACAGGAAGGGCTTTTGGCTTTAAAAATCGCTTCCCTTATCCCATACATTTTTGCAATTTTTAAAGTCTCATAAGCTCCTCTATAGAAATTTTCTGTAACCTCTTTTCCTTTGATGTCAAAAACTCTATCTCCTCTTATTTCAGAGGGAAGGCGTGGAGTAGGAAGCCCTCCTAACTGTTCAGGACATACTAAAATAGCCTTTCCCTCTTCTATTAACTTTTTTATCTCTTCTTTTCCATTATTTCCTCCATCGTATTTGCAGTTAACCCCTGCAAGACAAGCGCTTACTAAATACATCTTATCATCTCCTATTTACTCACTAACTCTACAATAGTGACACCATCTCCCCCTTCTCCATATTTCCCTAATCTAAAGGACTTAACATGTTTGTTGTTTCTCAAAAACTGTGCTATTCCTGACCTCAAAACCCCTGTACCACGTCCATGAATTATTGTCACTTGATTAAGCCCCGCAAGATAGGCATCGTCTATATATTTTCCCACTTCTAACAAAGCATCATCCAAAGTCATTCCCCTTACATCTATAGAATTACTTATAGATTGTGCCTTTTCATTTATAAATCTGCTGTAGCCTTTTTTTATTTCCTCTTCTTTTTCTTCTGCAATTCTTAAATTGCTTATGTGAACTGTCATCTTTAAAATTCCCGCCTGTACTTCTACATTTCCTGATTTATCGGGAAGAGAAAGCACAATTCCATTTTGATCTAAAGGTACTATATAAACTGTCTGCCCTTCTTTTAAATTTTCAGGAATTTTGCTATAGGAAACCTCTTTAGGCTTTAAAACTTCCTCTTCTAATTCATCTAGATTTTTCTTTATTTTTTCTCTTACTTCTTGTATTATCCTGTCTTTATTTTGTGCCCGTTCTTCTGCTTCCTTTATTTTTTTGATTATCTCCTCTGCAGTAAATTTGGCCTCCTGTATTATTTTTCGCGCCTTTTCCTTCGCTTCTTTGAGTATTTTATCCTTTTGTGTCTTTAATTTTTCCCTTTCTTTCTCCAACTCCCCTTTTAAAGCTTCTACACTCTTCTTTAAAATTTCTATTTCTTGATGAGCTTTTTCTAATTCTCTTCTTTTTTGCTCCAAATCCGCTATTATATCTTCAAATTTTAAAGCTTCTCCTGAGATATACCTCCTCGCATTTTCAATTATTTCTTCAGAAAGACCAAGCCTTTTTGATATCTCAAAGGCATTACTTTTACCTGGAAGACCGATTATAAGCCTATAAGTGGGCCTTAGAGTCTCAACATCAAATTCCACACTAGCATTTTCTACTCCCTTTGTCTTTAAAGCATACTGCTTTAACTCGCTGTAATGGGTAGTAGCTATTGTCTTTGCACCAATCCTATGAAGAGCATCTAAAATGCTCATAGCCAAAGCAGCACCTTCTACAGGATCTGTCCCAGCTCCCAATTCATCCAGCAACACAAGGCAATTTTTATTAACCCTTTGGAGTATACTTACAATATTTGTCATATGGGCTGAGAAGGTGCTCAAGCTCTGTTCAATGCTTTGCTCATCCCCTATGTCGACAAACACCTCTTCAAATATTGAAACCTGAGACTTTTCCTCTGCAGGAATGTTAAGGCCCGCCATTGCCATTAAAGTCAAAAGCCCAACAGTTTTTAAAGTAACAGTTTTACCTCCAGTATTGGGCCCTGTGATGACTAATGTGTTAAACTGGTCTCCTATGTGTATATCTATTGGTACAACTATTTCGGGATTTATAAGGGGATGTCTCGCTTTTTTTAGATTGATATATCCTAAAGTGTTTATTTCAGGTCTGGTAGCTTTTATTTTTATAGAATATTTCGCTTTTGCAAATATAAAGTCTAACTCTGAAATTACCTCAATATTTTTAAACAAACTTTCTGTGTTTTTCTTGACATCTTGAGAAAGTTCAAAAAGTATCCTCTGTATCTCTTCTTGTTCCTTTAATTCTATCTGCCTCAGTTCATTGTTTAAATCTACAACCTGCATTGGCTCAATAAAAAGAGTTGCTCCGCTGGAAGACTGATCATGTATGATCCCTTTAAAAGTGCCTCTATACTCTTGTTTGACAGGTACCACATATCTTCCCTGTCTTACAGTTATAATTGGCTCTTGCAATTCTTTTTGACGGGTAGAAATTATAAAATTTAATGTGGATTTTATTTTTTCATTTATAGAAATTTTTTGCCTTCTCAAAACTTTAAGGGTTGGGGATGCCTCATCTGAAATTTCATCTTCTGAAATTATTATATTTTCAATCTTTTTTTCCAAATCTTTTATAGGTAAAACTCTTCTGTCATATTCTTTAAGCTTTACAAACCTATCTGTTTCTTGGAGATTGTTAAAATAGCCTTTTATCTGACTTACCAAGTTTAAAAATCTCTTAATCTTTAAAAGCTCACTGTTGTGAAGGGTATAATCTATCTGCGCTTTTTTTACATAATCTCTTATATCCTCAAAAGCAAAGGAAATTCCCCCGTAAGAGGAAATAAAACTAATTGCCTCGTTTAATATATCTAGTTCCCTCTCTACTTCTTCTAAATCTTTCTTTATCTCAATATTTAAAGCTTTATCTTTACCCAAATCTGAATCGCAATAGCTGACAATGAACTCTACTATCTTGTCAAATTCAAGGCTTTTTATTGATCTACTGTTGATTCCCTTCATGATTACAAAACTCCTCTGTAAAAATGTCCCTTTGTATATTTCCCCTCTAAAATTTCAACTTCATTACCAATTAAGGCTTCAATGTGCATTTTTAAAATTTTTTCTATTTCCTTATCTTCTTCTATTGTATCATGTATCCTCAAAAAAGAAAGCCCAGCTTCTTTTAATTCCTTTAAATGATTTACCATTAAGAGCATATCTGGATTTAAAATCTGCATCCTGCAAAAACCATTGCTTTTAAGGGGCATCAACTTCCCCTTTCTGTCCTTTAAAAAATAATATCCACTTTCGCATTTTGTCCTATCGCATCCTAATAGGTTTTTTAAAGGACAGTATTCTGTCGTCATAAGAGGGAGTCTGCCATATATTAAAGTTTCAAATTTTACTTCACTTCTTTTAGCAATATTTCTCATCTGGTCTAAGGTAAGTTCATAGGATAAGGTAACAGCATAAGGTTTAAAATATTCTACTGCTACGCCATTAAAAATATTTAAAGGATAGTCTATAAAAAGTTTAAAATTGTAATTCTTTGCAATATTATAAAGCCCTAAATTAGAAATTAGGATGTTTTCTACTCCTAAATCTTTAAGAAAATCTAAATGTCCCCTTATTGTCTTCATCTCTTCTCTCAATATTGAAGGAAAGGAAGGAATTACTGTGGTATTTGTATTTGTTACTATTTCCAGTGCTTTTTTAAAGAGACTTTTATTTAGCTTGTAATCAAAATACACATACTCCATTCCCAAACCAGCCGCAATTTCTAGATGTTTCAATTTATCAGTATAAAAAGTCAATTTAACTTCCTCGTCCTTATCTCTATAAGTGGGTAACTCAAAATGGGTATTTCTTTTCTCCCTTTCGTAGTACTCTAATTTTTTTCTCTCTAACATCTCTATTGCCTTTCTTCTCGCCTCTTTTATGCCTTTTACAGACATAAAAAGCCCTTTTTCAACTGCTACCTGAATTTCTTCTGGATAAAAAGGAGTATCCCCCATTTGCGCCAGTTTGTCTTTTAAAAAGTCCTCATCGACAGAAATTTTTTGTGCCCATTGCGGCATCTCATCACTGTAGACTTCCACTGAATGAATCCCATTTTGAATCCTTATATATAAAGGCTTATCACTTTTCAATTCTGCGTACATTTTTACAGGAATCTTTTTATTGGGAAGATCTTTAAGTTTTTCATTTAACAAAACATCGTAGGTTTTATTTAAAATCTCCCCTTCTTTTAATGGAAATTTTAAAGGAAGTTTTATTATATCTCCCTCATAAGCTCTATCCACCTTTTTATCCTCTTTAAGTATAACTTCTATCCTTTGCCCTCTTTCTCCTTTTTGGTCAGAAATTCCATCCCCTTTTGCAATATCTTTTAAAAGCTTTAATTTTACATTTTTTGAGTCTGTTTTTAACACTTTCGCTACAGCAATTCCCACATTCTTAGGAGTTATATAACTCATCTTAGAAGGTTTCCTTTCAAAAAGGTACCCCGTAGAAAATCCTCTGTTAAAAATCCTTGACATCTCTTCTATTGCTTTTTCTGCATCAAAGGGTTTGCCTTCATAAAAACTATCAATAGCCTCTCTATAGGCTTTTACCACAGAAGCCACATATTCCGCATTTTTCATCCTGCCCTCTATCTTGAAAGAGGAAACTCCTGCCTCAATAAGTTCAGGAATATGTTCAATTGTACACAAATCCACCATACTCAAAAGGTGCAAATCTTTCTTTAAAATTTTCCCTTCTTTATCAACTAAAGAATACTTTAATCGGCAGGGCTGTGCACAACTTCCTCTATTGCCACTCCTTCCACCTATTAAACTGCTCATAAAACACTGCCCTGAATAGCTAACACATAAAGCACCGTGTACAAATACTTCTATGTCTAAATTTGTATTTTGGGCTATATACCTTATTTCTTCTAATGTAAGTTCTCTTGATAAAATAACCCTTGATACGCATTTTTCAGTTAATTCTTGTACCCCTTCTAAATTGTGGACTGTCATCTGTGTGCTTGCGTGAATCTCAAAATCTGGATATTTTTCTCTTAAAAGTTTGAGTACTCCTATGTCCTGGACTATAACGGCATCAACACCTATGTAATACAAAAAATCTAAATACTTTATTAATTCTCCTATTTCTTCATTTGATACCAGTGTATTTACTGTGATATAAACTTTTACATCTCTCAAATGGCAGTACTCTACTGCTGATTTTAATTCTTCATAATCAAAATTAGGGGCATAAGCTCTCGCCCCAAAATTCTTTCCTCCTAAATATACTGCATCACACCCTGCCTTCACCGCACTTACTAATGCTTCGTAATCTCCTGCTGGAGCCAATAATTCAACTCTTCTCATCCAACCACCTTTACTTTTCTTCGCCAAAAGTCTCTAGAAATTGTCTAAACTCTTCTTCTGTCTCCAAAAGTTGCTGCCTTGTCTTTTCAAGTTCTTCTTCCAGTGATTTTATGTACCGATTCTTTTTTTCCAATTCAGCTTTTAAGGAAAGCAGTTCTTTTTTTATAGCGTTATTCTCTTCTCTTACCATAAAAAGCTCATCTGCGATATTTAAAGAGGACAGAAGAAGCAATTGCATTTGAGAAAGCTTGTCATAGCTTTGTGATAACTCCTTAATTACATTGTCTACATAATTGGCAAGTTTTATTACATGTTCCTCTGAATAATCAGACTTTAAAATATACTCGTTCCCATTGATAATTACGCTAACCTTATTCAACTCCACAGAAACATCCCCTTAATCTTTTGTTATTTTATTTACTTCTACATAAAAACCAAATTTCCTCCTTATTAAGATAAAAAAGACCATAAAAGGCCTTTTTTATCTTAATTTCGCTCCCAATCTTCTGTCAAGAGCTTCTACTATACTGTCGTGAATCTCATTCACTTCTTCGTCTGTCAAAGTCCTCTCACGAGACCTGTACCAGATAGAAAAAGCTACACTTTTCTTTCCCTCAGGGATGTTAGGTCCTCTGTATACATCAAACAGCTCAATCTTTTCTATGAATTTACCGCCTGTTTCCCGTATCACTCTTTCTACTTCTTTTACAAATAAGTCTTCGTCTACCACAACAGCAATGTCTCTTTCCACTGCAGGATATTTAGGAAGTGAAGTATATTTCTTTTCAATATTGGCACATTCTATTATCTTGTCTAAGTTTATTTCTCCGCAGTAAACTCTCACAGGTATATCGTAATTTTCCAAAACATCTGGATGTATTTCACCAAATACCCCAAGTGCTTCCTCTCCTAAGAGAATTTTTGCAGACCGCCCTGGATGGTATGAAGGTTCTTGCGCTCTTACATATTCTACTCCTTCTATCCCCATCACTTCAAATAAGGTCTCAATCACTCCCTTGATAGTATAAAAATCTACATCTTTGCCGTACATTCCTATTGAAATAGTCTTTACCTCTTGTGGCAATTCTGTCAAAGGCAACTCCTTTGGCAAAAATACTCTTGACACTTCAAAAGCTTTAAACTCCTCTACTTTTCTGCTGTAATTGGTATATGCTACATTCAACATAAAGGGCAAAAGGGTGGTCCTCATGAGACTCTGGTCTTCTCCCAGAGGATTTATTATTCTAACTGCCTTTCTAAAAGGACTATCCTGTGGAATATTTATCTTATCCAAATCTTTTTCCCCCATAAAGGACATGGTGACAATTTCATTTAATCCACAGGCTAATAAGACCTCTCTTGTCTTTTCTTCCAATTGCTGTGACTTTGTAAGTGACCCTAGGGTGGTCTGAGCATTTTTCATCAAGCTGTCTTCAATATTATTATATCCAAATAGCCTTGCAATTTCCTCAACAATGTCCGCTTCCATTGTTACATCTTTTCTGAAATGAGGGACCATTATTTCAAGTTCTTCTCCTTTTTCTACAACTTCAAATTCCAAAGATTTTAGTATTTCAATCATTTCAGAGGTAGGAATATTTGCCCCCAAGAATCTATTAATTCTTTCAGGGTTTACAGTTAAAACAGTCTTCTCCATTGGTTTTGGATACTCATCCACAATTCCTTTTAAAACTGTACCTCCACAGTATTTATCCATCAGCTGTGCTGCCCTCTCACAGGCTAAAACTGTAATCTCTGGGTCTAGCCCCTTTTCAAACCTTGAAGAGGCTTCACTTCTTAAGCCCAGCTTTTTAGAAGTATGCCGTATATTGCTTCGTTTAAAATTGGCACTTTCTATTAAAATATTTACAGTAGAATCTGTTATCTCTGTATTCTCTCCACCCATTACCCCACCTAAGCCAATCGCCTTTTCTTCATCCGCAATTACCAACATTGAACTGTCTAAAACTCTCTCTTTTCCGTCTAAAGTTACCAGTCTTTCCCCCTCCTTTGCCCTTCTTACAATTATGTGTTTGTTCTTGACTTTGTCTAAGTCAAAAGCGTGTAAAGGCTGCCCTAATTCTAACATGACATAGTTTGTGACGTCTACTACGTTATTTATAGGCCTTATTCCCGCCTTTAAAAGTCGCATTTGCATCCACATAGGGGAAGGGCCAATTTTTACATTTTTTACAACCCTTGCAACGTACCTAAAGCACAAATCTGTAGCTTCTATAGTCACTTTGGCAGGATTCTCTTCTTCGCCTTCCTTTACTTCAATCACTGGCATTTTAAAACTTTTTCTAAAAGTCGCAGCAGTTTCCCTTGCAATGCCTATTATAGACAAACAATCAGGTCTATTTGGCGTTATTTCAAACTCTAAAACATCATCTTTTAATTGAAGAGCCTCATTTATATCCATACCCAATGGAAAAGGTGGTAATATAAATATGCCATTCCTTTGATATTCAGGAAGCAAACTCTCATCAAGCCCTAACTCCTCAGCAGAGCACATCATGCCATTTGATTCTACCCCTCGCAATTTCCCTCTTTTTATTTTTACTCCTCCCGGCAAAGTCGCGCCATGTAAAGCTACAGGTATGTAATCTCCCGCTTTTATGTTTTGAGCACCTGTTACAATTTGTAATTTTTCACTTCCAATATCTACAATTCCAACCCACAGTTTATTCGCATTCGGGTGTTTTTCTAGCAAAATGATTTTTCCTACCACTACATTAGAAATTTCTTTTCCATAACTTTTTATGCCTTCTACTTTTGACCCTGACATTGTAAGTCCATCAGCAATAGTATTTGCATCTTTATTTATATCTACAAACTCTTTTAACCAAGAAAGAGATACTAACATAAACTCACCCCTTAAAATTGTTCTATGAATCTCATATCATTTTCAAATAAAAGCCTCAAATCCTCTATCCCGTATTTTAACATTGTAATTCTATCTATACCCAGTCCAAAGGCAAAACCTGTGTACTTTTCAGGGTCAATTCCAGACATTTTCAAAACATTAGGATGTACCATACCTGCTCCTAAAATCTCAATCCAACCGGTGTAACCGCAAACCCTACAGCCTTTTCCTCCGCAAGCAAAGCAGCTCACATCCATTTCGGCGCTGGGTTCTGTAAATGGGAAAAAGTGGGGTCTAAATTTTGTCCTAGTATCTTCGCCAAAAAATTTTTTAGCGAAGATATTTAAAACCCCTTTTAAATCTCCCATTGTTATCCCTTCATCTACGACAAGTCCTTCCATCTGATGAAATACCGGAGAGTGAGTAGCGTCTATCTCGTCAGACCTATAAACTCTTCCAGGAGATATAACCCTTATAGGGGGTTTAGTTTTCTCCATCGTCCTGACTTGCACTGGAGAAGTCTGTGTCCTTAAAAGTATGTCAGAAGTAATATAGAAAGTGTCTTGCAAGTCTCTTGCTGGATGGTCTTCTGGGGTATTTAATGCCTCAAAATTGTAGTAGGTAAATTCTATTTCTGGTCCCTCTGCAATAGAAAATCCCAAACCTAAGAATATTTTTTTAATTTCATCTAATACCTGTGTCATAGGATGTTTATGACCATATTTATAGAGTTTACCTGGCATAGTAATGTCTAAATACTCAATTTTCATCTTTTTTTCTTTTTCCAATTGAGCAATTTTATTTTTTGTCTCTGTAAGTATGTTTTCTATTTTTTCTCTTACTTCATTGGCAATTTGACCAATAATTGGCCTTTCCTCTGGTTTTAAACTGCCCATCCCTCTTAAAATTTGAGTAAGTTTCCCTTTTTTACCTAAGTATTTAACTCTTAAACTTTCAATCTGCTGCAAGCTATCTGCTTTTGAAATTTCTTTTTGTGCCTCTTCATAAAGCTTTTTCAATAACTCCTCCATCTTCTGATCAACCCCTCTTTTTACTTATTTGGCTAAAATAAAAAATCCTCCGTCAATAGGACGAAGAATCCGTGGTACCACCTAACTTAGCATTTTATAAAAAATGCTCACTCATTTTGGATAACGGTAAAACCGGCAATGCCTACTATTGGTTCAGCACGCTGCTCCGGAGGGAACTTTCCATTATCTACCTACCGATAACACTCTCAGTCTATGGTGTTATCTCCCTGTGATTTTCGATAATGTACTTTACTCCTTCATAGCATTTGACAATATTTTTTTAAAATTATATCATCTTAATTATTTTTTATCAACCTTTGTCTTTGAGATTCATATAAAAATATGCTGGCAGCAATTGAGACATTTAAAGATTCTGCCTCCCCTCTCATAGGTATTTTTACAAAGTCATCTACCAAGTCTACCACACTGACACCTTTCGATTCATTTCCTAGCACAAAGGCCACCTTATCTGCAATGTCAATCTCATGAACTAATTTATTTGCTTTTAAATGAGTAGCAAAAATTTTTATATTATTTTTTTTAAGCTTTGACAAAATTTCTAGAGTGGTATCTAGGACAGGAATGTGAAAAATAGATCCCATGGAAGCTCTTAAAACCTTTGGATTGTAAATATCCACACAATTGTTTATAGTGAAAATAGTACTAACTCCAAAAGCATCACCAGTCCTTATTATGGTACCTAAATTCCCTGGATCTTGAATATTGTCTGCTACAAGGTATACACCTTTTTCATCTATATAATCATTTTCTTCATATTTTGGCATTCTTATAACTGCCATAACCATTTGAGGAGTTACTGTATCACTTATTTTCTTAAAAATTTTATCAGTAGTATGTATTATTTCAAAATCTCCTTTAGGAATATCTTTGTTTAAACTCTCTGTAATGACTATATACTCTATTTTAAATTCACTTTTTAAAGCTTCTAATACATTATTTATACCTTCTACAAAAAAAAGCCCTTCTTCATATCTACCCTTTTTATCTTTTAGCTTTTTTATTTTTTTTATAATGTCATTATCTTCCCTAGTAATTAACATTTTGACCACTCTTTTTCAAAATCAGTTAAAGCAAAAGGCCATAAAAACCGGCCTTATGCGTTTAACTGCTGTTTAGCTATATTAACTAATTCTGCAAAAGCTTTTTCGTCGTTTATTGCCATTTCTGAGAGCATCTTTCTGTTAATCTCTATCCCAGCCTTTTTAAGTCCATTTATGAATCTGCTATAGGAAATTCCATGAGCTCTCGCAGCAGCATTTATTCTTGTTATCCAAAGTCTTCTAAAATCCCTTTTTCTTAACTTTCTACCAATATAAGCATACATTAAAGACTTCATTACTGCTTGATTGGCAACTCTAAAAAGCTTGCTCTTAGCTCCAAAATAACCTTTTGCGAGCTTTAATATTTTCTTGCGTCTTTTTCTTGTAACTTTTCCAAATTTTATTCTAGCCATTTTTATAACCTCCTAATCTTATGAATAAGGTAATAATCTCTTAATATTTTTAGCATCTGCACCTATCAAGTAAGTAGCCCTTCTCAATCTTCTTTTTCTTTTCGCATCTTTATGGGTTAAAAGATGGCTTTTATAAGCTCTTGACCTTTTAACTTTCCCTGATTTTAAAACTTTGAACCTTTTTGCTGCTCCTCTATGAGTTTTCATTTTTATTTTAGCCATAAATATATCCTCCTTTTGTAACTTTTATTAATTTTTTGGTGTTAATACCATCATTAAATTTCGCCCTTCTATATCAGGCGCCTTTTCTACAACTCCATATTCGCTGACCTGCTCTGCAAACCTTTTTAAAAGGTCTTCTGCCAGTGAAGTATGGGCTGCTTCTCTCCCTCTAAACCTTATAGTAACTTTAACCTTATCTCCATCTTTTAAAAATTTAATAGCGCTTTTCAATTTTACACCAAAGTCGTGGTCTTCAATGGTAGGGGACATCCTTATTTCCTTTACATTTATAACCTTCTGTTTTTTCTTTGCTTCTTTTTCTCTTTTACTAAGCTCATACCTATATTTACCAAAGTCCATCAATTTGCACACAGGGGGATTGGCTTGTGGAACAATCTTAACCAAATCAAGATGCCTCTCCTGGGCAATTTTATAAGCTTCCTTTGCTGACATTATACCTATTTGCTTGCCATCTTGGTCAATCAGCCTTACCTCTTTGTCCCTTATTTCCTCATTGACCTGCAGATCTTTGTTAATAAATACGCACCTCCTAAAAATTATGAAAAAATAAAAGCGGATACAGAAATACCCGCTTCTCTCTACTAAAAAACAACATAAATTCCTTTGAAGAAACCTTTCTACCTTCTTTGGTGAAAGGTGAGAAGCGGGCGCTTCTACTTATTCGCTTTTTTAGTTTATCATTATTTTATTTTTTTGTCAATAATTATTTTTATGCCACCCTTTTTGCTCTCTTTAAATGACATCTAGTTTATTCACTCGTTTGAAACTATCACTTTAATAAATAAATAACAATATTAGCTAACCTCACTAAAGCAAATATTATCCCTCCAAAGCGTATTGACCAAATATATAATAAAGATGGTTCAGTTGCATCAGATGATTTCCAACTTTCTGATATCATCCCAATTAATTTAGGACTCAATATCATTGACAACCCTATTAATATAAGAAAAATGACAATAGATATTATAATTCCCCTTAAATTACATTTATCCACCAAATTTTAAAATTTTTTTATATAATCCAAATATGAATAATAATTTTTCTTTACCTCCTCCAAGGAATCTCCTCCAAATTTTTTTATCACCTCATCAGCAATAACCCATGCACAAACAGCTTCTAAGACACAGGCTGCCGCTTCTACAGCTGCAACATCTGAACGCTCATAAATTGCTTTTATTCCTTCTTTTGTGTTTATATCTACAGAATTAAGGGGTTTTAAAAGAGTAGGAATAGGTTTCATTGCAGCCCTTATTACTATAGGGTTTCCGTTAGACATTCCCCCTTCAATTCCACCTGCATTATTTGTCTTTCGGTAAAAACCTCTATCCTTCTCATAATAAATTTCATCATGAACCAATGAACCGGGCAGTCTTGCAGCTTCAAACCCTAAACCAAACTCTACTCCTTTAATCGCTTGAACGCTCATTATGTGATACGAAAGCAAAGCATCTAATTTCCTATCCCACTGAGCATGACTTCCAAGGCCTACTGGCACCCCCTCAATGACAACTTCTATTATTCCTCCTAATGTATCTCCATTCCTTTTTGCCTCTTCAATTAACTCAATCCACTTTTTTTCACTTTTTGCTCCTCCTATTTCTAACACTTTGCTTTTTACTGAAATATTCAGTTCATTTAAAAGCAATTTTGCTATACTCCCTACAGCCACCCTTATTGCAGTTTCACGGGCACTAGAACGTTCCAAAATATTTCTTATATCTCTTTGATCGTACTTAATAACACCGGAAAGGTCTGCATGTCCAGGACGAGGTCTTGTAATAGGAGAAGTTTCCTTATCTTTCCAGTTTTCATAATCTTTATTTTTGATTTCTAAGGTAAGAGGAGAGCCAATTGTTTTTCCATGCCTTATCCCACTTATTATATGGACTTCATCCTTTTCAATAGCCATTCTTCCTCCTCTTCCATAACCTCCCTGCCTGCGTTGAAGTTCATTATTTATAAACTCAACCTCAATAGTAAGATTTGAAGGAAGACCTTCAATTATAGCTATTAACGCTTCCCCATGGGACTCTCCCGCTGTAAGGTACCTCATTTTTAACCTCCTAACCTTTCAATTCAGCTTCTTCTATTTTTTCCTCGTAAGATGCCACTACAAAGTACAACAAGCTAACTAAAATTCTCAATATACCGGTTAATACCATAAAAGGCACATATCCCATTTTTGTATAAAGCCACATTCCTACCATAGGTGAAATAAAAGCAGCAATTTGAGTAATTAGCGTAAATACTCCTAAATAAGACATTTTCTCTGAAGTAGGAGGCAAAAGCTCTAAAAGCCAATTGAGCAACAGCATATTATAACCGCCAACTGCTATGCCCCCTAAAAAGTCAAAAACCGCACCTATATAAAGATTTTTAGCCATTGCCCACATAAGTGGTATAAAACCTATAAACAAAGCACTCAAAGCTACTGCATAACCATTTCCTTTTTTATTAGATAAATCTGCCCATCTGTAAAAAGCCAATATTGAACCTATTGAAGATACAATAGTAAAAATACTCATCCAAGCATTGTTGGCATGAAGGTAATTTACTTTGTAGATTGTAAATATAGGCCATGCCATCATCCAGGCAAAATAAAAGAGAAAAGAGGTAGCATTGAAATATATAAATTTTTTTGTTTCAAACATGTTCTTGAAAACTTGTGAGAAATTACTCACTTCTTTTTGCTCTTTTACAATAACGTGAAATCTTGAAAAATAATAAGCCTCAATAAGTCCAAAAATAAAAGCTACAGTGAAAATAATTTGGTAATTCAATGGAAATTTTATTATATCCAAAAGCCATCCAGTAATTAAAACAACTGCTGTTCCTACAATTGTGGTCCAGAAGTTCCTATCTGCAAATACTTTGCTTCTATATTCAGGAGGTATTAAATCACTCATAAATGACTGCCAACACATTCCAACTGTCACAGAAGGAAGATTCATTAATCCTACCAATACAACCACAACCCAAGGTTGAAGCTTTTTACCAAAAAACGGCGCAAGGGCAAGTAGAAAATAAAAAGTTCGCGCAATATAAAGGACAATATAAGAAAACCTGTGGACATCTCTAAGTCTGTTAATCAAATAGGTCACTGGAATAACTGAAATAACAACCATAAGAGCAGACAATGAATTTAAAAGGGACACCTGAAAATCATTTGCTCCTAATTTTATCGCATATATACCAATAAAAGGACTTACCATGTTAAAACCTATGACCCAAGCTATGCCATTTATCATATTCATTTTTATGTTGTGCCTCAAATGTTCGTAAACTTCAATATCTTTTTTCATACCTCTTCCCTCTATACTAATACTTTAATTCTAGATTACCACGTTTTTTAAATTCTTTCAATAAATCAAAATGCCCCTTTTTAAGGAGCATTTTGACTTTATAAAGCTTTTGTAGCAATTTCTTTGAGAATTTTTTCTATAAACTCATTTATAGAAGTAGCACCTAAATCTCCTTCTTTTCTTGACCTTAAAGACACTGTCCCTTGTTCTACTTCTTTATCCCCTACAATCAACATATAAGGAATCTTCTGAAGTTGCGCTTCTCTTATCCTGTACCCTATTTTTTCATTTCTATCATCCAATTCAACTCTTATATCGTGGTCTAAAAGGCGTTGATATACATTTTGCGCATATGCATAGTGTTTATCTGAAATAGGCAAAACTCTAACCTGGACAGGTGCCAACCAAGTAGGAAAAGCCCCTGCAAAATGTTCTGTCAGAATCCCAATAAATCTTTCTATGCTTCCATAAATTACTCTATGTAACATTATAGGCCTGTGTTTTTCTCCATCTGGTCCTATATACTCCAGTTCAAACCTTTCAGGCATCTGGAAATCTAACTGTATCGTTCCACACTGCCATGTACGGCCTATGCTGTCCTTTAAATGAAAATCTATCTTTGGACCATAAAAAGCACCATCTCCCTCGTTGACTTTGTAAGACAAATTAGCGCGATTTAGTGCAGAAATTAAGGCATTTGTAGCTAGCTCCCAGTCTTCATCAGAACCCATTGAGTTTTCAGGACGTGTAGATAATTCAACAAAATACTCAAAGCCAAAGATCTTATAAAAATAATCCACTAAATTTATAACACCTAAAATCTCATCTTCCACCCGCTCTGGAGTCATAAATAAGTGAGCATCGTCCTGAGTAAAACTTCTAACTCTCATAAGCCCATGCAAAACTCCTGAAAGTTCATGTCTATGCACCAAACCCAGTTCACAAAGCCTTAAAGGCAAATCTCTATAACTGTGCATAGAAGACTTGTAAACAAGCATTGCTCCTGGACAATTCATAGGCTTAATTGCATAAGTCTCTCCATCTATTTCTGTAAAATACATATTCTCTTTATAATGGTCCCAATGTCCAGACCTTCTCCATAATTCTTCATTTAAAATTATAGGCGTCCTTATCTCCTGATAACCCCGTTTTATATGCTCTTTCCTCCAAAAATCCTCTAAAATATTTCTTATAATCATCCCTTTAGGATGGAAAAATGGAAAACCTGGCCCTTCACTATGGATGCTAAATAAATCTAATTCTTTCCCCAATTTTCTATGGTCTCTTTTCTTAGCTTCCTCCAGCATATATAGATATTCATCTAACATGCCCTTTTTAGGAAAACTAATCCCGTATATCCTTTGTAACATTTTATTTTTTTCGTCACCTTTCCAGTAAGCACCAGCCACTGAAAGCAGTTTAATAGCTTTGACCATTCCTGTTGAAGGAAGGTGAGGTCCCGCACAAAGGTCAGTAAATTCCCCTTGTCTGTAAAAAGAAATTTCTTCTCCTTCTGGTATTTCTTCGATAAGCTCCACTTTGTAGGGTTCATTTTTTTCTTCCATTAATTTTATTGCTTCTTCTTTTGGAAGAACAAATCTCTCTAATTTATAATTCTCTTTTATAATTTTATTCATCTCTTGTTCTATAGCCTCAAAATCTTCTGTTGTAAAGGATCTTTCTGTATCAAAATCATAGTAAAAACCATTGTCTATAGCCGGACCAATTGCCAGTTTTACATTCTTAAAAAGTCTTTTTACAGCTTGCGCTAAAATATGAGAAGAAGTGTGCCAATAAATCTTCTTACCCTCTTCGTCCTCAAAAGTCAAAATTTCTAATTTTCCATTCTCTTCAATTTTTGTATTGAGTTCCACTACCTTGCCATTAAATTTCCCGCCAACAGCTTCTTTGGCTAGTCTCTCACTTATACTTTTGGCTATCTCATAAACTGTAATTCCCTTTTCAAACTCTTTTTGTGCGCCATCCTTTAACGTTATAATCATTCAACTACCTCCTCTGTAAAAATTTTTAAATAAAAAACCTCTTACCCCGTAAAGAGGCAGAGGTTATCCGCGGTTCCACTCTTCTTTATACTCTGGTATTATATCGGAATAACCGTTCGGACTTATCATCCGCAGCTCCGGGGTGGTCTTCGATATTCAGAACATTTGAATGATCTCAGCCTATGTCATTCAATCTCTGTGATGTTCTTCCAAATATCTACTCTTCCCTTCATTGCCTTAATATTCAATTTTTAATTCATTATATCCTCCCAAAATCCATTTGTCAATACAATTTTTATTTTTCACATTTGACCTCTGAACATATTTCACATCCATAGCAAATTTCCACTTTATCAGGAAATACCTTTTTGATGGTCTCTAAAATTTCCTTGTTCCTTATATTGCTGGCAGAATGAAAAAGTATTTTCTTTGGCGCAATAGTTATCAAAATGCTCATTAAAGCATCCTCATCGCTTATAGCTCCTTCTTTTAATTCTCCAGCTACATCATTAATAAAATCTCCAGATATAGGTTCATCTTTATCATTGTACAAATGGAATTTCCCATTTTTATCAACAATGATGTTTAGGGTATCAAGCTTTGAATCCTGCAGTTCTACAAAATATTTTAGCAATCCTACAAATTCATTATATTCTTTCTGCATCAAATATTCATCTACTGCTTTATCTGTGACCTCACTAAGTTCTCCAATAAAATCCCTCAATCTAAAATTTACAAACCCTTCTATATCAATATAGTCATTTTCTTTAAGAAAGTCTCTTACTAACTCAAAAATTTGATCTTTTTTTACTAGCTTAAAAGTTTCTCTGTTAACATCATCCTCTAGTATATTATAAGCAATTTTTTCTATTTCATTTTTTTCTTTTTCGGTAAAATAGTAGTAATACTTATTAATTAACTTTTTTATTATTTGCTTGTCAACCTTATTGACAATTATATTTGAAATAGCTTCCGCTATTAAATTTCTTATTTTGTCAATATTGCTAAAGGGATGCTTCTCTTCTATTTTCAAGTCATAATAGGTAACAGAACCACATATATTTGAATTAACCGCAATTTTTACACCTTTCCCAAATAAATTTTCAAAATCGTGTTTTAAATTTTCTCCATCTAACTTTAAAGCTTTAGATACACCTATAGAAAATAGTTCCAATTTTCTCACTCCCTTCGTTAATAGTATACGTCTCTTTCAAGATTTTTTATCGAATTCAAATCAGTGGAATAATGGAACCTATGTCTTTTATTTGTTCTAAAGTTAAATAAATGATTTCAATCCCTTTTTTATCTAAAAACTCCATAATTCTTTCATAATTTTTGTGGGCATTAAAAACGCCGGTTACTGCTAATTTCTTATTTCCTATGAGTCCCATCGCACCGCCAATAAATCCATAATCAAAGCCTTTTAAAAAGATTCCTCCTGGCTCAATTAAAAGAACATCAAATCCATTATTAATTGCAACTTCATATATACCTTTGTCAGAAGTTATAAAACTATTCTCATCTATAATTGCCATGTTACATTTGGTATATCCTTGCTTTACATTTAAAAATTTTACTCCTTGCTCTTCTAAACTTTGTCTTAAAATATAATCTGTGTATTTCAAATTATGAAAAGCTACATTGTCTAATCTTGCTACATTATATGCAATATCGTAAGGATAGTTTCTTTTCAAAAAAGTCCTTCCTTTTTTTACTTTTAATCCTATTAACTCTAATTTATGGATAAAACTTTGAGAAACATTTGGTGCAACAACAACTTCTTTATTTCCTAAAGGATGAACAAGAATATCGGGATGAAAAGATATTGCATCATATAGTTCTTCACATTTTTCTGTATATAAAACCTTTACTCCTAAACTATGTAAAACATTACCAACCTTTCTCTCGCGCCCATCTATTAACACATATTTTGCATATTCTTCTGGAGCAAAAGGATTCATTTAAAAATCACCTCTTACATAAAAATATATGGCATACTTATTGTATGCCATTCAGACTGTTGACAAACTTTCGTAAAGGAGATATTTTGCATAAGGAGTGACTTGTTACAAAGCAATAACAAAACTTAGCAAGACCGAGGGTGGAGGCAGGGCCGAAGCCATGGATGGCGGAGGCGGGCACCTTAAGGCATGGATGCCGATTGTGCCCGGTACCCTGCCGGAACCTGAAGGTCGAGCTTTAG
>DULG01000048.1 GCA_012840485.1 Clostridia bacterium
AATATAGACAACAAAGGCACAACAATTACAGTAGCAGAATATCAGGCTATGTTAAAGAAGATGGCAAGGCTTGAAGAGGAGAATGAAATATTAAAAAAAGCCATGGCCATATTCGCAAAGGAGTAAGCTCTATATTTGAGTTTATTGATGAAAAATAAAAAATATCATAAATGTTAAATTAATGTGTGAAGTTTTAAAGGTTTTAAGGCGCTCCTATATAACGCTATTTACACTATCAAGGACAAATGGTGTTACCTTGCCACAGTATTAGATTTACATACCAAGAAAGTTATTAGTTACATATTTTCCCAGACAATGGATACATAGCTTGCTATTTGTACTGTGGGAAATACCTATAATGCTCAAAAGCCACAGGGAGAGCTTATGCTTCATACTGATTTAGATTCACGGTATACAAGCACCAAATTTCAAGAATATATATTATCCAAAGGTAACATAAAACACTCATTTAGTCACAAAGGATGCCCTTATGATAATGCATGTATAGAATCTTTTCATGCTTCTTTAAAAAGGAAGAAGTAAATTTAGCTACTTACTTATGATTTTGATACTGCCAGACTTGCTATATTCGAGTATATTGAATCCTGGTATAATAGAAAGAGACTACATAGTAGTATAGAATATATGACTCCGCAACAATTCGAGGATTTAATTAAAAAGTCAGCATAAAAATTTCGAGTTTTTGTGTCTACTATATTGACATAAATCCAAATGATGGGAGGGTTGTAGGTTGGACTTAATCAGAACGTTAAATAGCGTTGGTAAATCAACATTCGTGAAATATTACTATAATTTTAAGAACGAAAGCCGTGAGGCATGTATAGCTGCCTTCACTGAGGACTATACGGATAAATCTAAATCTACTCGTACTAGTTATGCACAGCGTATTTTTCGTGAAGGAAGGCAAAAAGATGCACTACAACTGATAATCAATTCAAATCGGGTTGATGATAAAACAATTGCCCGAGCTCGAGAAATTCTAAAATCTGAGTGCTAACTCTACTTAAAGGAGGTTAAGTACTATGAAGAAAATCAAATACAATAACTTTGTTACCGAAAATGAAATCGATGGAATACTTCAGCAAAATATATAGATCACAAGCGTCCATTCGGCGGAAATAATGGAATATATGCCGGATGTATTGAAACACAATACGATGAAAAACATGACTAAAATGTTGTACTGTCCTTTGATATTTTTTGTAGAAATTTGGGTGTTAGTATATTATTGTAGACATTTTAATGGTACAATGTTTTGCATGAGGACTTCATCCTTTCTGGGAGGTATTTGTTGTTTCTGCAAAACATTGTACCAGAAAGGTTGAAGTCCTCAACTTTCATTATTTATGTTTACAAATCGGACCACGAGAATGGGAGGGCAGAATATGATCAATTTATCGCCCGATATTTTGAAACAGATTCAAGATGCAATTTGTAGGCCAGAGGGAACTTTAGAATTTAAGTATTTTTCGGATAGTTTGTTTGATCCAAAAGATCCAGGTGGAGTTATTTTTGAAATAACTGCAGGGGCTCATTTCTTTAAGATTGAAAAAAGGTTCATGTGCTTGATATTTTCTCATTCTTCCCCGGGTACAGGGACAAGAGTCGCTACAATTGATTTAGTAAATGTAAAGCCGGCTACAAAAGTGTATATAGTTTTTACTTGGACCCCGAAAGAAATAAATGCGTATGTAGGTCCATACATAGAGGGTGGTGAATTAGTAAAAGCTATTGGGACAACATCGTCTACTAAAATTAGAACTACAAAAAATGGTGATGTCATACAAATTGGAGGTGCTGGGATTGAGGTAGGCCATTATAGTCTTTTTGTTGGAGGCAAGCCAATGCTTCAGCCGACTGCAATCGAAACATGGGGAAATACGCTCAAGGCAATAGAAATATTGCAGAAAAGTTCATCAGAGGATGGATATATCTTTGAAACCGTTGTATCCAATTTATCTATTGCTACTATAGTGACAGGTTTTGAGGTTTATTGTAAAAGAAGATTTATTGAATTAGAACAGGAAGGCATTAAGCCTAATATTGAAGCATTAGTGGCCAGTTTTTTCACTAAAGAGGAGCGAGATACACGGCTACCCGATAGTTTAAGAGATAAGGCAGCAAACCAAAATAAGACATTTTTAGAGATAATCGCTGATGAAAAGATAAACTTCCAAGATTATAACAGGAACAAGAAAGCATATAACAAAGCATATAACATTAAGTTCGGCGAAATTGGTTTGACATCCGATGAACTTTCCTTTTTACAAAAAATCATTCAGTACCGCCACAGGATAATTCACGTTTCACCTCTTATTGGAATGTTAAATCAACCTGAAGTCCCTCCGGAGGAGCCGATATTTTCTAATAAAGAATTAGTTAAAAGTGCAATAAATTGTTTTGATAAATTTATTAATAATTTACATCAGGCTACTTTAAATCTAAAAAGGCAGGACTAAGGGAGAATTACAGTCATGTAAAAGCCTACCAGATATTTTTTATTACACCTGCCAGTTTTATATTACATCCTGCACCATTAAATTTGAAGGGTCTGTCAAAATTTTTGTGTAGACTCCCTTACACTAGCGCTCTACTCTGCTACCGAATAGGATGATAATCCGGGCAGATTAAGCCCCGGGTTTTGTGCTTTGGTCGTTCACCTCTTGGTTACCAGATAGAGGAGTTTGAGTAACATATTATCATTGGATGATACAGTTTTGCTCTTGGCGACTTTTCGCAGATGGCAGTGAAAAGTTTCTATCTGATTAGCAGAATACATAATCTTTTGTATCACTGGAGGATACTCAAAGCAGGTGGAAGCTTTTTAACTGCCGTTTTATGTATTTTTTTATTATGCTATATTTTTTATTATGCCACAAATACCCTATGCTGCTAGTGGGATAACAGATCCTTAGATTACTAGTTATTATGGTGTTAGTATACTATTGTAGACACTTTAACTTGAAACAGGATAAAATAAAAATATAAAGAGAGGAAGTGACTACAAAATGCAAGAAGGTGATGAAGAATTCAAAAACATTATTAATTAAGTTATATAACTCTGGCAGAAACCTGACAGCTAAAGAATCCAGTAGAGGAGTGTAACTAATGGAGCTTTTATTTGCCTTAATACTTTTAGCTAGTTTTGGCTTTTTGATAATTTCTTTAATAGGCTTAATTCATGGTCGTGTATGGTTTTTACGGTCCAGGAAACAGGTTGCTTTAGGTTTGTTAATTGCCTTTTTGTTATTCATTATAAGTGTAGCAGCAACCCCTACTAAAACCTTTTATTTATATGTTTTTAGTTTATGTTATAGTATATATTCTTGTTAAATTGATCATCAAGTAAAAAACAAAGTTATAGGGGAAGAAATAAAAAAATAAAACTAAAAAGAATAAAACGAACAATTGTTATGTTTTTATAGAAAGCAAAGTTTTTCTTGAAAAGTTGTTAACGAAAACTAAGAAAAAAAATAAAATCACGAGAAGGGATATTATGTTAATTCCTTATGCAATAGACAACAAAAGAAGGCTGTATAGTGCAAAAAATGCTGAAAAAGGAAAACAATATTATTGCCCTTCGTGCGGAGAAGAGGTTATACTGCGAAAAGGGGAAATAAGGATTGCACATTTTGCTCATAAATCAAATGCTAACTGCAGTGAAGAAACTGTCATTCATAAAACTGCTAAACTCCTTATTCAACAGACAATACAATCATGGAAAAAAGGAGATAAAAAAGCTCCTATTATAAGGGTAAATTGTCCTATATGTGGTAAACCTACATACCTGGAAATATTGGAACAAATGCAGATAGAAGACGCTGTACTGGAATATAGATTACCTGAAGGGTACATAGCAGATATAGCATTAATAGCAAATAACAAAATAAAAATGGTGATAGAAATAAAAGTAACACACAGTATAGAAGAAAAAAAGAGAAAAATATAAATGTTCCTTTTGTAGAATTAAATGGTTATGATGTAATAACTGATCTTTTCACATGGAAGCCTTTGAAACATAAACTGCCTTTTTTCATTTGTAATAACTGCAAATATGCTTACAGGAAATTTTTGAAAAAGCTGAAACAATAGCACAAAAAACAAAAGTAAAAATACCAACCGAATACTATCTGTATGGGATAACTACCTGTTGGAAATGTAAAAAAGAAATACTAGTATTCACATGGACAGGACATGAGGTATTTGATCAAAAAATGCCCAAAAAGAAGCCTATTCCTTCTACACTACAATATCGCTATAGCAAAACAGTAGGACATAAATATTGGGCAAATGTATGTCCTTATTGCGGTTCAGTTCAGGGAGACTGGTTTTTACACGAAGAATCCGAAGGACCCTTTTTTGTTTGTAACTTAGAAGCTGATAACAGCTTTAATTACAAAATAAGCATGCTGCGAATTGCAGTATATGCTGAAAAAATGGGAGTCTTATAAAAATTTAAAGTATACTTTATGTTTTAAGGTTAAAAATTTAAAGTACACTTTTAAAAAAGGAAAGGTGATTTTCTTAATGCTTAAAAGAAAACTGCTTACCTTTCTATTAACAGCAGTCTTACTGCTTTCTCTGGTAAGCTGTACACCATCTCAAAATGCTCACCAACAGGATAGCTACCAGACTCAAATATCAACACAAACACAAACAAAAGAAAATGAATTAACCAGTGTAGCAGAAAAGCAAGAACAGGACCAAAGCTTACAATCAACCAGCAACAATCAAACTGTCCAGGAAGAAGAACCAGGGCATAAGGCTGAAACAAACCTGATAAAAGCCAGAGTTACAAAGGTTGTTGATGGCGACACTGTATACGTCAGGTTTGAAAATGGAAGAGAAGAAAAAGTTCGCTTTATCGGTGTAGACACACCTGAGAGCACTATACGAGTCGATCCCTATGGCAAAGAAGCTGCTGCTTATACAGAATCAAAGCTGTACAAAAAAGACGTATGGCTGGAACTTGATGTGCAGGAAAGAGATAAATATGGACGTCTTCTGGCGTACATATGGCTGTCTCCTCCAGAAAATATAAATGATACCGAAATAAGAGGCAAAATGTTCAATGCTATACTGCTGCTGGAAGGATATGCTCAAATCATGACTGTGCCGCCAAACGTAAAATATGTAGATTATTTCAGAGTGTACCAGCAGGAAGCCAGAGAAAAAAATCTGGGATTGTGGGGACTGGAAATTGGTGAAGAGAAATCTACTACATATCCTGGGGGCACAAATTATTATATCGGCAATAGAAACAGCAAAATATTTCACTATCCAGACTGCCAGTGGGCTAAAAAAATTGCACCACAAAATAAGGTAATTTTCGAGTCGAGAGAAGAAGCAATCAAAGCCGGGTACAGGCCGTGTAAGGTATGCAGGCCGTAAAAAATAGAAAATTTCAAGAATAAGGGAAAAAGTAATGTCAACAGCAAAGAAGAAAAAATCTACCACATTCCCAGAAAACCCATCATGGTACGACAGAACAAAAGCGGAGGGCAGGATTCAGACCACCGAAGAAAGGATTTTGGTATTAGGATATAGTACTGTCCAAGGCATTTTCAGGTATGCTGTAAACGGACTGCCACTATATTCCTGTGCTTTTTATAGCAATATAATGGTAGTTTCTGGATACAACCCTCTGCTTTTAATTCTTTACTATATGGGTTGAAAAATTTTTCTCGCAATTTTCTTCTTATAAAGGGCAAAAACTTACCACAGGCAGGCTTAAAGCCTGTCTTTTTTATTGGCTTTTTGTCAATAGTTGAGGTGGGTATTTTTTCTGGATGCCCGCCTTTAATTTTGTTTCTTATTCTATTACAGCAGGCATTTAGAATAAATGCTCTATTTTTTTAATATTCATAATCATATTCAAAAGGTAAGCTTAAAATATTGAAACTTTAGCTCTGTTTCTTTAATTGTGCACGTGAAAACAGTTGATACTGTACACAAAAAAATTTAAAATGGAATTAAAAAGAGTCAAAAAAGGCAGGGAGCTAATAATGAGAAAAATAGTAAACAGAAAAGACAAGATTATAATTAACTATTCTCAATCCAAGGGCGGGAAACAGCGCAATTTTAATCTGGTTTTTCCTTACATAAATGATACCGAAATTGATGTTGTATTAGTTGCTGAACAGAGCGATTCAGGAGAATGGAATCCTCTGAAAGCAATCATTGATAAAGAAGAGACAACAGCCGATGAAGAAGAAGCAGCAAAAGATCTTGCGGATTTAACATGGCACATATATTCGAGAAAAGAACGAAAAAAACTGCTGCCTCCCGCTGTAAACTTATGGGAAGAAGGGAATTTAATGATAGCGGCCTGCTTAAGTGGAAAATACGGAGAAAAGTTCTTTACAGCGAAGCAGCAGGAAAATTTAGAAAAAGAGGTGCTAAATTCGGACAGGTTAATATGCTGGTGGCCAGATCCAGTAATATGGGAAAATGCAAAAAAGCTTAAAGAGTC
This sequence comes from Clostridia bacterium, assembly GCA_012840485.1. GTDB lineage: Bacteria > Bacillota > Thermoanaerobacteria > Thermoanaerobacterales > Thermoanaerobacteraceae > Thermoanaerobacter. Next base: position 6,494 of record DULG01000048.1, read on the forward strand.
CTTTAATTCATTACCTTTTAATGAAATAGCTATGCCTTTCTACACATTTAAAGAGTATTTTAAGCGTCCGGACATACAGGCAGAAATGCAGAAATACTGGGATGAACTGGAGGAAATATCAGAGACTCCACAGGAATTTGCTGTAATTGGGGAAAGCATAAAAGCAGATGAATACGCAAAGTATTTGCGCAGTTTAAAAACAACACTGCTTTTTTAAAGAAGAATAACATTCCCTTTAAATTAACACTTGGCAATGTTGAGCGGGCAGAAGAATTTTTTAATAAAGAAAATCTTGACCCTTTCCAGCCGGATTCGTGGATAACTGCTGCTCCAATATTTGAGCCTATGTCTGATTTCTTGATAGAAGAACAAGTGCTAAACGGCCCAAGCAGTATAATTACCGGGGAAGAAGAAATAAAAGCGTGTTTATCTTTTTTAAGTCACTTCCCATACACAGCACCTGTTCCAGATGCAGTTGGAGCAGTTGTCTATGCAGGAGATAAGCATATTTCAAGTACAGTTTTTTGGTTTAATCCAGCAACAACTATAGAAATTGTGAACAAAACAATGGAAGCAGCTCTGGAAGAGTTAAATAAACGTGGTGTAGAAAAAATCGTAATGCTAGAAGAAATGGTTCCTTTTGAGACTTCATGGGAAGGAGAGGGACTTTTACTGGAGATACCTGAGGATTGGTAAAAACTGTTGAAACGGATTTCAAAAAAAGTAAAGATATTAGAAAGATATTCTTTGAAGGAAGGAAATAAAAAATTATGATGAATAAAAAATGCTTAAGGCATGTGATGTGTGTTATTAATGTAGAAAAACCGAAAAGTAAGTATAGTAAATCAGTAGGAAAGGGGTGAGATAATTTTGCTTTTTAGTAGTGAACAAGTTAACAGAGGCAGGAAAATTGTAAATACTGGTATAGTTATTTTAATTCTTCTTTTGCTCGGAGATTTTACTATTAATCTAATATCTAATGGTATTAAAGGATTATCAGCAGAAAAAATCATCATTA
>DULG01000049.1 GCA_012840485.1 Clostridia bacterium
ACCTTGGAATATGTATAAAATAGGTGAGTAAAAGAGAAGCATTAAAGAAAGCTTTCTCTTTTTTTATTTATTTACCAATGACTCTATAATGGCAAAAATTTGTTTAAGTAGAGGAATTATTAAAAGGGCTGAAAAGACGTTAAATAGAGTATGAGCATTTGCAACTTGTCTAAAGGTATTGTAAGGAGAGAGAATCTTTAAAAATTCCGAAAAGAAATTGGTAAAAGGCAGGAAAATTATAGTACCAACTATATTAAGAAAAATATTAAATAAAGCTATTTTCTTCCCTTCTTTATTAGAGGCAAAGCTTAAGATGATAGCTTCTGAGCAAGTTCCAATATTCAAACCATATATTATTGGTAATGCTTGTGATAAAGTTAGTAGTTGGGAAGAGACCAAAACTTGAAGTGTTGCTATCCCTATATTGCTGGATTGAAGGACTAATGCTGTAATAATCCCAGTTAAAATTCCTATAAAAGGATTTGAGAGATTAGAATTAGTAAGGTCAAATTTGAAAGTTTTAAGAGGCGTTGCAGCCAATTCCATTATCTTAAGCCCATAAAATACTAATCCAAAGCCTAATAATATGTTTCCTATAAATTTTAATTTAACATTATGATTTTGAAAATGTAATACAGAACCTATAAAAACTAAATAAGGAGCTATTTTAAAGAGATTAAAAGCATAAAGCTGCACGGCAATAGTTGTTCCAATATTAGAACCTATAATTATACCTGCTGCACTTTTAAGGGTTAGAAGTTGTACTCCTGCCATTGTTACTGCGATTACAGTTACCATACTACTGCTTTGAAGGATTAAGGTTATAAAAAAACCTATTATTATTGATTTCAATAAATTATTTGCAAAATTATTAATAATTTGCGAAATTTTTTGTTGTGAGAAGACCTGCAAACCTCTTGTTAAAGTAAAAATTCCCCAAATAAATACTACTATTCCTGTCGCAAAATATATTAAAGAGATTATCATTTTTACTCCTCCGCAAAGTCCCTTTCTTATTTCAATTTTATGTTGTTAATGCCTTAAAATGAATAATTTTTCCTTAAATAAAAACACTAAGAAATAGAGGTTAATAATAATTTTTAGGGGTGGTTGAATGAAAGGGATAATCATGGCGGGTGGAGAAGGAAGCAGATTAAGACCTTTAACAGCAGATATACCTAAACCTTTAGTACCTGTTGCTAACAAACCGGCTATAAAACACATAGTAGAACATTTATACAAATATGGCATAGGAAATTTAGCTGTTACACTTTTTTATTTGCCACATAAAATAAAAAATTATTTAGAAGAAGAATACGGGAATGAAATAAAATTTTATATAGAAGAGAAACCATTAGGTACTGCTGGAAGTGTCAAAAATGCTAGAGATTTTCTAAATGATACTTTTATTGTTATGAGCGGTGATGTAATTACTGATGTCAATATAAAAGAAGCTTTTGAGTTTCACAGAAAGAAAGGGGCAAAAGTTACTCTCATATTGACAAGAGTAGATGTGCCATTGGAATATGGTGTTGTGATTGTGGATAAGGAAGGCAAAATAAAAAAATTTTTAGAGAAACCCTCTTGGGGAGAAGTGTTTAGCGATACAGTAAATACGGGTATATATATAATAGAACCAGAAATATTGGAGTTTATACCTCAAGATAAACCTTTTGATTTTAGTAAAGATTTATTTCCTATGTTGTTGAAAAATGATATTCCAATGTACGGTTATATTACAGGAGGATATTGGTGTGATATAGGAAATACCAATCAATACATCACTAGTCATTTTGATATTTTAGAAGGAAGAGTAGATTTAGGATATAAAGATAAGTTATTGAAAGAGAGGAAGATAATAGGCAAAAATGTTACAATTTCTCCTGAAGCTAAAATAATTCCTCCTGTTATTATAGGAAATAATGTGACAATTGAAGCTAACACTTTGATAGGTCCCAATGTGATAATTGGAGAAAGGAGTTTCATTAAGGAAGGAAGTAGTTTAAAAAATACAATTGTATGGGAAGAGGTTTATGTACATAAAAATTGCGAATTAAGAGGCTGTGTTATTTGTAATAGAGTGAGAATAGAGAATAATGTTCGAATTTTTGAAAATAGTGTTATAGGAGAAGGTACAAGAATTAGGCCTTTTGCTGAAATAAAGCCAGATGTGAGAATATGGCCTTACAAGACAGTAGAACAAGAATCTATTGTATCAAAAGATATTGTATGGGGAAATGGGAAAAAAATCTTGTCATTTGGATATAGGGGAATAAAAGGAAATTTTAATGAAGATATAACCCCTCAGGCTGCAATTGAGATTGGAGAAGCTTTTGGGAATGTCGTCAATGGCAAGGTATTAATAGCCTATGATGGCAATTTTATTTCTCAGTTTGTGAGTGATATAATCGCTCATGGATTGGCCTTTTCCGGCTGTGAGGTTTTAAAGGCCAATGGCACTTTTTTGCCTGCTGTAAGATATGGAATCAAAAAGAATGACTGCGAAGGTGGGATATATGTACAAGGAGAAGGAGAGAATATACAGATTTTGTTTTTAGACAGAGAAGGTGCCGACATTGATAGGAGCTTAGAAAAAAAGATAGAAAATAAACTGAGGGTTTATGATATGAAGAAGGTAGATGGAAGAAATTTAAAACCTATAAGAGAAATTAACTTAAAAGAGGATTATGTAAAGTTTCTTTTTGAAAATAAAAATGCTTATAAGAAATTTAAGATAAAAGCCTATGATGAAACTACCAAGACTTTGTTAGAGGAAATTGGAAATGGAAGTTTTTTGATAAGTGGTGATGAGTACCATGTAGGGGTGAGTTTGAACAAAGATGGAGAAAAGATAAAGATTTACGATGAAAGGGGTAGAGAATTTGATGAAGATGAGCTAAATTATTTAAGAATGTTAATTGCAAAACAACAGGGGATTAAAAGATTTGTGCTTCCTTTTGACAGTTCAAAGTATTTGACAGAGTTTGCACAAGAAATTGCTATTAAAACCGTGCATAGCAAAATCTCTCACAAAGATAGAATGAAGACCATATTAGAATCTGATAAAATAGAAAGAGAAAAACAGTTTAACTTAAATTTTGATGGTATAAACTTTTTACTAGAGCTTTTAGAATATTTACAATACAATTCTAAAGAGCTTTCTGCTATAAAAGATGGTTTTCCTTTAGGATATAAAATGGTCAAAAGTATAAAATGTGATTTAAAAGATAAAGGGAAGATAATGAGACAGCTTTTCGAACAAGCAGATGAAAAAGCAGAGTTTTTAGATGGTTTAAAATTTAAAGAAACAGATGCATGGGTACTAGTGGTGCCAGACAATGAATTGCCTGCTTGCAATATCTATATAGAGGCCCCGACAAAAGAGAAAGCTGAAGAATTGTTTTTCATATATGAAAGGAAAATAAAAAGCATCATAGAAAAATAAAAATTTGTTTGTATGAAAATAATTGGAAAGTGATGCAAAGCGATAGATTGCAAAGCATATAATAGTTGTAACGCTTTACATCCTATTTTTTTATTCTAAAAAAGCTATAAAAGAGAAAAAGCCTTTTTGCTGTTTCTTGATTTGAATAATATAATATATATGGTACAATAAATAATAAATAAGCCAAAAAATAAAGTAAAAGGTGGTAATATTGTAAAAATAGTGTCACTTAATTTGGTTAATTACCTAAAATTGATAATAATAATTAGAGGTGAAGAAGAATATGGATTTTATAATTCTATTAGGATTTGTAACATTGTACTATGTTGTAAAAGGAATAGTTAAATGGTGTTGTTATTTGGTAGAAGCTAATTCTTATGAAGTAGGGGTGTATTAAAGGTGGCCTTGTTGTATGTAGTTTTTTTTCTTTTACTCCTTTATTTGTTTTATGCTTTAATACATCCGGAAGAATTTTAAGGGAGGAAAGTACATGTATTCGAATATAGAACTTTTTGTTATGCTATTGGTAATAGCTCTTTTAACTAAACCTATTGGTACTTATATGTATAAAATATTTGAGTATAAGCCGATGAAATTGGATAAAGTTTTTTTACCTGTAGAAAATTTTATATATAAACTTTCAGGGATCAATGCAGAAGAAGAAATGAGTTGGAAAAAATATGCATTGTCCTTTTTGCTTGTTAATACTGTGATGATGATAATTGGGTATATTATATTGCGAATACAAGGATTTTTGCCTTTAAATCCTACTGGAGTTAAAAACATGGAGTCTTCTCTTGCTTTTAACACGGCAATAAGCTTTACGACAAATACAAACCTTCAACACTATGCTGGGGAAAATGGCGTAACTTTTTTAAGCCAAATGATCATAATAGTATTTTTGATGTTTACTTCTGCGGCTTCAGGGTTAGTAACTGCAGCAGCTATAATGAGAGGACTTAGTAAAAAGACAAAATTGCTAGGGAATTTTTATGCGGATTTTGTAAGAGTGACTGTGAGGCTTTTGCTTCCTATTTCCATGGTTGTCACTCTTATATTAGTATGGCAAGGAGTTCCTCAAACTTTTGCAGGAAAAATAGTTGTAGATACATTAGAAGGTGGCAGACAAACTATTATAACAGGTCCCGTAGCTGTATTAGAGTCAATTAAACACTTAGGCACAAATGGTGGTGGATTTTTTGGGGCAAATTCTTCTCACCCCTTAGAAAATCCTACTTGGCTTACCAATATGATTGAGATGCTTCTTATGATGCTTTTACCTGCATCTTTAATTTACACTTATGGATTGATGATAAACAATAAAAGACACGCTTTGGTTTTATACATTTCCTTGTTTGTAATTTTTATTCTTTTGGTTGTTGGAGCAATTTATGCGGAAAGTCATCCAGGAGTGGCATATTCGAAATTACATATTGATGGTACACCTTATGGAAATTATGAAGGAAAAGAAGTGCGCTTTGGAGTCTCACAATCTCCACTATTTGCAACTGTGACTACTGCTTTTACCACAGGTTCTGTTGACAGTATGCACGATTCTTATACACCTTTAGGAGGAGCAGTACCACTTATCCTCATGATGTTAAATACCATTTTTGGAGGAGATGGAGCAGGACTTCAGAATATAATAATGTATACAATATTGACGGTATTTTTGACGGGGCTTATGGTAGGAAGAACTCCAGAATATTTAGGGAGAAAAATTGAAACTAAAGAGATAAAACTTATTGCCATAGCAATATTAGTTCATCCATTTTTGATACTTTTTTCTTCTGCTTTGACAGTGATGCTAAAAGTGGGAGTATCTTCTGTAACGAATCCGCTGTATCATGGACTTACACAAGTTTTGTATGAGTTTTCTTCTGCGGCGGCAAATAATGGTTCTGAATTTGCAGGATTTATAGGAAACACTGTGTTTATGAATATAATGACAGGTTTAGTTATGTTCTTTGGAAGATATATAACCATTATTCTTATGTTAGCTGTTGCAGGTTCTATGGCGGAGAAAATTCCTGCACCGCCATCACCAGGTACTTTTAGAACAGACAATGCTTTGTTTGGAGCAATTTTTATAGCGATTGTTGTAATTGTAGGAGCTCTTACTTTCTTCCCAGCGATAATATTAGGACCTATTTCTGAGTTTTTGAGCATGACGTAATGGAGGTAACGCCTTATGAAGAGAAAAAGAGAAATAAAAACGATGAGTAAAGAGATTGTAGTAGGCGCAATCAAAAACTCTTTTGTGAAACTTAATCCTCTTAAAATGTATAAAAACCCTGTGATGTTTGTGGTAGAAGTAGGTATGTTTATTACATTGTTGGCTACAATATTTCCTACTTATTTTGGAAGTACTTACGACGAAGTGGGATATAACGCTTTAATCACTTTTATATTGTTTGTAACAGTGCTTTTTGCTAATTTTGCAGAAGCACTGGCAGAAGGAAGAGGGAAAGCTCAAGCAGATACCCTTAAAAAGACAAAAAAAGAGACTATGGCAAAACTCATTAAAAGTGATGGAAGCATAAAAATGGTTAAGTCCTCTGAGCTTAAAAAAGGGGATATAGTGCTTTGTGAGGCAGGAGATATAATTCCGGCTGATGGAGAAATAATAGAAGGACTTGCTGCAATTGATGAGTCTGCAATAACAGGTGAATCTGCACCAGTTATAAAAGAAGCTGGTGGTGATTTTAGCTCAGTTACTGGTGGGACAAAGGTAATAAGCGATAGCATTAAAGTCCAAGTTACTGTTGACGAAGGGGAATCTTTTTTAGACAGAATGATAAAAATGGTAGAAGGAGCCAAAAGGCAGAAATCTCCTAATGAAATTGCTTTGACTACTGTTTTAGTGAGTTTGACAATAATTTTTATAATTGTTGTTATGACCCTATACCCAATGGCTAAATTTGTCCATGTAAGAATAAGTGCTACTACATTGATTGCTTTGTTAGTTTGCTTAATACCAACTACAATTGGAGGCCTTCTTTCTGCGATAGGCATTGCAGGTATGGATAGAGTTACACGCTTTAATGTAATTGCTATGTCTGGAAAAGCAGTAGAAGCTGCAGGAGATATCGACACAATGCTTTTAGATAAAACAGGCACAATCACTTTTGGAAATAGATTAGCAGCTGATTTTATACCAGTTGGCGGCCATAAAAAAGAAGAAGTTACATATTATGCCCTTGTATCCTCTTTAAAAGATTTAACTCCCGAAGGAAGGTCAATAGTAGACTTAGCTAAGAAAATGGGCGTAAAGGTACCGGAAGATATTTTAGATGGAGCGGTAGTTATAGAATTTACTGCAGAAACAAGGATGAGCGGACTAAATTTAAAAGATGGGACTATTGTGCGAAAAGGGTCTTATGATAAGGTGAAAGAATATATAAAAGAACAAGGAGGAGAAATTCCGGAAGATTTAGATAAAGAAGTTGAGAAGATATCTTTATTAGGTGGGACTCCTCTTGTAGTAGTGAAAGACAAAGAAGTATTAGGAGTAATATATTTAAAGGATACTATAAAACCTGGTATGAAAGAGCGTTTTAAACAGCTTAGAGCGATGGGAATTAAAACTATCATGGTAACGGGGGATAATCCTTTAACTGCAAAAACAATAGCAGAAGAGGCTGGTGTTGACGAATTCATTGCAGAAAGTAAACCAGAGGATAAGATAAATGTGATTAAAAGAGAACAGGCGGCAGGAAGGCTTGTTGCCATGACAGGAGATGGAACAAATGATGCACCAGCACTTGCCCAAGCAGATGTAGGACTTGCAATGAATAGCGGTACAATGGCTGCTAAAGAAGCTGCAAACATGGTGGACCTTGATTCTGACCCTACAAAGATTATTGAAGTAGTAGCAATTGGTAAGCAGCTTCTCATGACGAGAGGAGCGTTGACTACTTTTAGTATTGCCAATGACGTTGCTAAATACTTTGCGATACTTCCTGCCATTATGTCTGATACTTTGCCATCAATAAAGGTACTGGATATAATGAAACTCTCCTCACCGACTAATGCAATATTATCAGCTTTAATATTTAACGCCATTATAATACCTATTTTGATTCCTATTGCTATGAGAGGAGTAAAATATAGGCCAATGAGTGCTAATGCGTTATTGGCGAGGAATTTACTGATTTACGGACTGGGAGGATTGATTGCTCCTTTTGTGGGGATAAAACTTATTGACTTAATAATATCTTCTATCTTTTAATTTGGAGGATTTGCTATGAGTGAAGTTAAGAAAGCAATTAAATTTACACTTGTCTTGATGATATTGCTAGGGCTTATATATCCATTTATTATGACAGCAATTGCAAATTTAATATTTCCTTATCAGGCAAAAGGTAGTATAATTAAAGTAGATGGTAAGGCAGTAGGATCCGAGCTCATTGGACAAAAATTCACTGATTCTAAGTGGTTTATGGGAAGACCTTCCGCAGTGGATTACAATGCAGAGTCTTCAGGTGGTACTAATTACGCTTTATCTAATCCTAAATTTAAAGAAGAAGTGGAAAGAAATATTGAGGAGTTTTTAAAGAAAAACCCTGGAGTAAAAAGAAGTGACATACCTGCAGATATAGTTACTTCTTCTGCATCAGGATTAGATCCTCATATTTCTCCGCAAGCCGCATATTTACAAGTTGAAAGAGTAGCTAAAGCAAACAATTTGCCAAAAAAAGTTGTAAAAAAACTTGTGGATGAAAATATTGAAGGCAGATTTTTAGGCCTTTTTGGAGAACCACGGGTAAATGTGCTTAAATTAAATTTAAGCTTATTAGAAGAAATTAAGAAAAATAAAAAGTGAGGCTTTATGATGGCGAAGAAGTCCCCTGATTATTTTTTGAGAGAAATAGAAAGAGCTAATAAGGGAAGGTTGAAGATTTATCTTGGTGCTGCTCCTGGTGTCGGCAAGACCTATCACATGTTGCAAGATGCCAATGAAATGAAGGCAAGAGGTATAGATGTGGTAATAGGCTTTGTAGAAACCTATGGGAGAAAAGACACTGAGGAGCAGATAGGGGACCTTGAAATTATTCCGCTAAAGGAAATAAATTACAAAGGTGCAATTCTTAAGGAAATGGATTTGGAGGCTATTTTAAAGAGAAAACCCCAGGTTGTGGTGGTAGACGAATTAGCCCATACAAATGCTCCTGGTTCAAAAAATGAAAAGAGATATCAAGATGTTTTGGAGCTTATAGATAACGGCATAAGTGTGATGACTGCTGTCAACATACAACATTTTGAAAGTCTTAATGATTATATAAACCGCATGACTAATGTAAAGGTGAGGGAAACTATTCCTGATAAACTTTTAGAAATATGTGATGAAGTAGAAGTAGTTGATGTTTCGCCGGAGACTTTGATAGAGAGGCTTAAAAATGGAAAGATTTATAGTCCCGATAAGATTGAAACTGCTCTTAACAATTTTTTTAGAATTGGCAATCTTTCCGCGTTAAGGGAACTTACATTGAGGGAAGTAGCAAATGAGGTTGACGATAGGCTTTTGGAATATAAAAATAGAAAAAACGTTATAGGATTAAAAGGAGCACAAGAAAAGATATTGGTTTGTGTAAATTTGAGATTTAATGCAGAGTATCTGATACGAAGAGGTTATAGGTTAGCTAAAATGCTTAAAGCAGACCTCTTTGTTTTGCATGTTTACAATGATGATGACTTAAGAGACCATAAAAAACTCAAAAAATTAGATGAAATCACAATGCTGTGCAACAAATTAGAAGCAAAGTTTTACATGGTCAAATCAAATGACCCTGCTAAGGCTATAATAAAATTTGCTGAAGAAAATGCAATTACTCAAATTGTAGTAGGACAGTCTGTGAGAAGAAGAATTGATGAAATAATAAGGGGTTCTATTGTTAGAAGAATAATGAAAGGTACTAAATTTATAGATGTTCTTGTTGTAGCCGATCCACGGGGGTAAAAATGGGTTTTACCCCGTTTTTTTATATGGTATAATAAGTCTGTAAAAATATTGTTTTTAAAGGTGTTATATTATGAAAAAAGAGGATAAGTATATATCTGCCACAGAGATAAATCAATTTCTTTATTGCCCCTATCAGTGGTATTATATAAAAAAATATGGAATAGAGTATATCAATAGTTTGAGAGAGCCAAAAGAGCAAGATTTGCAATTTAGTAACTTTAAGAAAGGGATAGAATATCATGAAAAATATTACAAGGATATTGTAAAATTGCGATATAAAAAATATGCGATTATTTTTGGAATTATAGCTATTTTATTAATAATTGCGATTATGAGGGTTTTAAAATGATTCTCAATATAATTTTTTTATTTTTTACTATATATTTGCTTATTCAATCAGTTATCGAACAGAGGCCTTTTTATAAAAAAATGAGAAGAAGCATAGGATTTCGAGGAGGTAAAATAATCTACATAGATAAATCGCAAGAGGTAAAAGAAAAGGGATTAATATATGGGAAGTTATTAAAATCTGACAAATATGGCTTATCTGGAAAGCCTGATTATATTTATCAGTTGGGAGAAGAATTAGTCCCTGTAGAATTAAAAAGTAGTGAAGCTGATGATTCACCTTATTATAAAGATGTTATGCAGTTAGTTGCATATTTTTTGATAATAGAAGATGTATACCAAAAAAGAGTAAAAAGAGGGCGAATAGTTTATAGGAATACTATGTTTGAGGTTTATAATAGGCGACACTTAAGAAAAGAACTTTTTAATATATTAAAGCAAATGGAAAAAATGCAAGAAGGAGATTACTATCCTGAAGTAAATCCTTCTTTTGCCTTGTGTAGATTCTGCCTTTGTAGAGATACTGTATGTGAAATATACAAAAATACTTCCAAATAAAAACAGAATATTATGTTTATATAGAGAAAAAAATAAAAACGGAATATAGAAAAATTGAAATGAGGTATGGCTATGGTAAGAAAAATATTCTATATCTTAATGGGAATTTTGTTGTGTTTTTCAATTGCTTCTTGTGGAATAGCTAAAAAAGACATTACAAGGGCAGAAGAACAAAAAATGCAAAATGAAGCTTTACAAAAGCCTTTGGAAAAACCTAAAGAAAAAATATCTAATACGGTCAACAATGCTGTTTATACCAATACAGAAAATCTGGATAACACTTTGTATAGCTGGGGACTAAGGGTGTTGCCAAATCATCAAACTCCAGAAATTACCCCTTTGGCAATGGAGCTTATAAAAAAATATGATGCGATTTTTGTAGGAGATACGACAAAAAAGGTAGTTTATTTGACTTTTGACGAAGGATATGAAAATGGCTATACACCTAAAATATTAGATATACTCAAAGAAAACAATGTAAAAGCTGCTTTTTTTGTAACTGGGCCCTATGTAAAAGAACAGGCTGATTTAGTTAAAAGGATGGTGGAGGAAGGGCATATAGTTGGGAATCACACAGTGAATCATCCAAGCTTACCTACCTTATCTGATGAAAAAGTAAAAGAGGAAATAACTAAGTTAGGAGATATGTTTGAAGAGCTGACAGGGAAAAAGATGAAGTATTTTAGACCGCCAAAAGGTGAGTATAGTGAGAGAACCTTGTATCTTACAAAATCGTTAGGTTATAGAACAGTTTTTTGGAGTTTAGCGATGGCTGATTGGCAGCCACTTCCTGGAGGACCAGAGGAAAGCTATAATACTGTTATGAAAAGGCTTCACCCGGGAGCTGTCATACTTTTACATGCTGTTTCAAAAGACAATGCTTTAGCCCTTGATAGGATAATTAAAAGTATTAAAGCCGAGGGATATGAATTTAAAACTCTAGATGATATACCATGAAAAATGTAAAATAAAGCCTTTGCGATGTAGGTTTTTCTACATCGCAAAGGCAAAATTGGGGGAATTATTTTGGGGACAATTCTTGAGAAGAAAAATTTATATATGATGGCTTTTGCATTACTTTTAAGCATTGGTTCAATTTTAGTCTTGTTAAAAATTACAGGCGTTAAAGAAATTGAAATGGCTTTTCACATACCCCTTTTTTATCTTGGGGCGATTTTTGGCTTGATAATATTGAGCTTGATAGTGGATACTTTGCGAATAAGGGATTTATTGAGAGAATTAGGAGAAAACTTGCCTTTTGATTATCTTTTTAAATTTAACCTTGCGACTTTTTTTATAAGCTACATAACACCTTTTGGCTCAGGAGCTTTACCTCTCATTGTATATTTACTTAGTAAAAAAGGAGTTTCACCAAATAAAAGCTTAATGATTTTTACTGCCAAGCTTTTGTTCTCAGGGATTTTTTTTTGGGACTGTGCCTCCTATATTACTTATTTTTTTTAGAAATCAATTAGAATTAGGAACTGTTCTTTCTTATTTTGCAGTGTTAGTAAGTATATTTTTGATGCTTTTGTTATTTATATTAATTTATATCATATTAAAACCCCGCTTTGTCATTGAGATTGTTAATAAAATAAGCAATATCTCGTTTTTTAAAAAGCCTAAACTGGAAAAGTATTTTGAAAAAATAAAAGAAGAAATCATACTTTATCATAAAAATTTTAATGACCTTTTTATAGGGCCTTCCAGTTATAAGCTGTTTTTTTCTCAATTATTTTATGCAGTAGCTTATTGGTTGCTTTTTTACAGCATTGCTCCAGTTTTATTATTAGCTATGAATATACATTTTAATTTGTTAGCAGTAATTGGAAGACAACTCATATTTTATGACATTTTGGCGTATAGTTTTATTCCAAGTGGTTCTGGTGTAGTAGAAATAGGTTTTGCAACAATTTTTTCAAATATACTTCCTCCCAGTAAATTAGGAATTTTTGTGGGCATGTGGAGGTTTTTTACTTATTATGTTTACTTGGGAATTTCGGCTATAGGATTTTTTATGGCAATAAAAAATCAAGATGCAAAGAGAATGTTAATTAAATAACATTTTGGTACTAATTATCATACAGGAATAATAACCTTTGATATTTTGTATCAAAGGGGTATTTTTTTATATGTATTTTTCAGGTTTATTTTTTGGCATATTACTTGCATAAAGAAAAGATGGGGGTATAAAAATGAGAGAAAAGATTCTGGATGCAATGAGAGACTTCCCGATAATAGCTGCAGTGCGAGAGGCAAAAGATTTAAATACGGCTCTTTCTTCAAATGCACAGGTGATATTTTTACTTACTGGTGACATAATGAACATTTCTGAAATAGTTCAAGAGGTCAAAAGACATGATAAAATTGTTTTTGTGCATTTTGATTTGCTTGAAGGTTTAGGAAAGGACAACAAAGCAGTAGAGTATTTGGCTGAAAAAATAAAGCCACATGGTATAATCTCTACCCGCAATAATATTTTGATACACGCTAAACAATTTGATCTTTTCTGCATCCAGAGACTTTTCATTTTAGATTCCCAGGCATTAAAAACAGGGTTTGCTTCAACAAAACAAATAGTTCCAGATGCAATAGAAGTAATGCCTGGGATAATTCCCTCAGTGATAAGTGAAATATCAGTAGATGTGCATCAACCAGTCATCGCAGGAGGTTTAGTCAAGACAAAAGAAGAAGTTATAAATGCACTTAAATCTGGAGCTATTGCCGTATCAACGAGTGAAAAAAATCTGTGGTTTATTGAGTGAAAGGAGGGTGAGAGACATAAAAATTGAGTTTTAAAAAATAAAACTTAATAAATTTTGGAATCATGGAGGGATATTTTATGAGTGACCTTGCAAAATATGTTGCTGAATTTTTTGGTACGATGATACTTATATGGTTAGGTGATGGCGTGGTTGCAAACGTTGTCTTAAATAAATCTAAAGGGCAAAACAGCGGTTGGATTGTAATCACCGCGGGATGGGGATTTGCAGTAATGGTAGGAGCGTATACAGTTGGGTGGATAAGTGGTGCTCACTTAAATCCAGCTGTGACAATTGGCTTAGCAACGATAGGCAAGTTTTCATGGAGTTTGGTGCCAGGCTATATTATAGCGCAAGTTTTAGGAGCTTTTGTGGGAGCTATAATTGTTTATTTGATGTACATGGATCATTATGCAGCAACTGAAGATCCCACAGCTAAGCTTGGTACTTTTGCAACTATTCCAGCTATAAGAAAGTTGGGTAAGAATTTTATGACAGAGGCATTTGGTACTGCTATGCTTTTAATAGGAATACTGGGTATAACAAATGGCAACAATCAATTAGTTGGAGGATTAGGACCGCTTCTAATTGGTTTACTTATTTGGGCAATAGGGTTAAGCTTAGGTGGACCTACAGGTTATGCAATTAATCCAGCAAGAGACTTTGGACCAAGGCTTGCTCATGCTATTCTTCCTATCCCAGGGAAAGGAGATTCTGATTGGGGATATGGTTTGATAGTTCCAATATTTGGGCCAATAGTTGGAGGAATACTTGGAGCTGTAGTTTACCAGCTTATTATGAGTATACACTAATACAAAAGTTTAAAGAGTTTAAATCGGCGAGAATTTATCTCTCGCCGATATGATATTATAAAAATTGTAAGGAGGAAAAAAGATGGCAAAGTACATTATGGCTTTCGACCAAGGGACAACAAGTTCCCGTGCGATAATTTTTGACCGCAGCGGGAAAATAATAGCTTCACTAAACCAGGAATTTAAGCAAATTTATCCTAAGCCAGGTTGGGTAGAGCATGACCCAATGGAAATCTGGGGTTCACAAATAGGTGTTGCAAAAGGTGTTATAGAAAAAGCGGGTATTAATCCGGAGGATATTGCAGCTATTGGCATTACAAATCAGAGAGAGACAACTGTTGTATGGGATAAAAATACAGGAAAACCTATTTACAATGCAATAGTGTGGCAATGCAGAAGAACAGCTCCTATATGCGATGAACTAAAAAACAAGGGTTTTGACAAGAAAATTAGAGAAAAGACAGGACTTGTAGTAGATGCATATTTTTCAGGAACTAAAGTAAAATGGATTTTGGATAATGTAGAAGGGGCCCGTGAAAAAGCAGAAAAAGGAGAATTGCTTTTTGGAAATATTGATACCTGGCTTATTTGGAATTTGACAAGGGGTAATGTACACGTAACTGACTATTCCAATGCTTCAAGGACGATGCTTTTTAATATACATGAGCTTAAATGGGATAAAGAGATATTGGCTGAACTTAACATACCAGAGCAAATGCTTCCGGAAGTTAAGCCTTCCAGTTATGTATATGGCTATACTGATAAAAGTATATTTGGAGTAGAGATACCTATTGCAGGAGATGCGGGAGACCAGCAGGCAGCTTTGTTTGGTCAAGCCTGTTTCAAACCTGGGATGGCAAAAAACACCTATGGAACAGGCTGCTTTATGCTCATGAATACTGGTGAAAAGGCTGTACCTTCCAATACTGGACTTCTCACTACAATCGCTTGGGGAATTGATGGCAAAGTAGAATATGCCTTAGAGGGTAGTATATTTATAGCAGGTGCTGCGATACAGTGGCTGAGAGACGAGCTTAGAATAATTGACAATTCACCTCAAAGTGAGGAATATGCGCTGAAAGTTGAAGACACAAATGGTGTATATGTTGTTCCTGCTTTTGTAGGATTAGGAGCCCCTTATTGGGATATGTATGCGAGAGGCACTATTGTAGGACTTACAAGAGGCGCAAAGAGAGAGCATATAATAAGGGCAACACTGGAGTCTATTGCTTATCAGACAAGAGATGTATTAGAGGCTATGCAAGAGGATTCAGGTATTAAATTGCAGGCTTTAAAAATTGACGGTGGAGCAAGTGCTAATAACTTCTTGATGCAATTCCAATCTGACATTTTAGGTGTTCCAGTTGACAGGCCTCAAGTAATTGAAACTACTGCTCTTGGCGCTTCTTATCTTGCGGGATTGGCAGTAGGATTCTGGAACAGCAAAGAAGAAATAGAGAAGAATTGGAATGTTGATAAACATTTTGAACCAGCTATGGATAATGAAAAGAGAGAAAAATTGTATAAAGGTTGGAAAAAGGCTGTAGAAAGGGCTATGAAATGGGCTGAAGAATAAAATAAAAAATTGATAAAAAGTAGCAGGAATTTTAAGATGTTTGTAGAATATATTTATTAAAGAGAAGAAAAAATAAATATGAGTATGGTGGAGATTTGGAGAACCATATATAGCCGACAGGGGTCGGTTATATATGGTTTTTTTATCTTTTAAGGAGGTTTTATGACTATGAAAGAAATGTACGATGTTTTGATAATAGGTGCTGGAGTGGTTGGATGTTCAATTGCGAGAGAACTTTCAAAATACAAATTAAAAATATTAGTTGTAGAAAAAGGTGAAGATGTGGCTTCGGAAGGAGCTTCTAAAGCTAATAGTGCAATACTACATGCGGGTTATGACCCTGTACCTGGTACTTTAAAAGCTATGCTGAATGTCAGAGGAAATGAAATGTACGATGAGTTGTGTAAAGATTTGGATGTTCCAATAAAGAGAACAGGTTCTTTAGTTGTGGCTTTTTCTGAAGAAGAGGTAAAAGAGCTCTATGAATTGTTTGATAGAGGAATAAAAAATGGTGTCAAAGGGTTGTCTCTCATTACAAAAGATATGGTCAAAGAGATAGAACCACACATAAATGACACTGTAGTTGCTGCTTTGTATGCCAAAACAGCAGGAATAATATGTCCTTATGGATATACTATTGCAGTGGCAGAAAATGCTGCACAAAATGGAGCAGAATTTGTTTTTAATTCAGAAGTAATTGATATCAAAAAAAATGGGGACTTCTTTATAGTAAAAACTCACAAAGAAGAATTTTACAGTAAATATGTTGTCAATGCTGCAGGACTTTATTCAGATGTCATAAATAACATGGTAGGGGCGAAGCCATTTTCTGTGCATCCTAGAAAAGGAGAATATTTGATATTAGATAAAGACCAAGGATATCTTGCAAGGACAGTAATATTCCAGGTTCCAACTAAAATGGGTAAAGGAATACTAGTTTCTCCTACAGTTGATGGAAATCTATTGATAGGACCTACTTCAGAAGACATACAAGATAAAGAATTTAAAGCAACTACCAGAGAAGGGCTCAATAAAGCAATTACAGTTGCAAAAAGAAGTGTGGATAAATTTGATGTCAGAAAGACTATCACTCAGTTTACAGGACTTAGAGCGACTCCTGATACAGAAGACAAAGACTTTATAATTGGAGAATCTGATGTGAAAGGATTTATAAATGCTGCTGGAATAGAATCTCCTGGTTTTACTGCAGCTCCTGCTATCGCTGAAATGATAAGGGATATACTTAAAGATGCTGGACTTCAGTTGATTGAAAAAGTAGATTTTAACCCAAAAAGAAAACCAGTCATAAGATTTACTGAACTTTCAGACGAGGAAAGAAACAAGCTTATAAAAGAAAATCCTGCTTATGGAAGAATAATATGCAGATGTGAGACAGTGACGGAAGGAGAGATAATAGATGCGATAAGAAGACCTGTAGGTGCAAAATCTTTAGATGGTGTTAAAAGGCGTGTAAGAGCTGGAATGGGAAGATGCCAGGGAAGTTTTTGTGGGCCGAGAGTTGTTGAAATATTAGCAAGAGAACTTAATATTTCTCCTCTTGAGGTTACAAAGCATGGAAGAAATTCGAATATACTAACTGCAGAGACAAAAAAATTTTTATTAGAAAAAGCATCGGAGGTTTTAAAGAAAGAGGTGTATGAGAATGCTTAACTATGATATAGTCATAATAGGTGGCGGCCCTGCAGGCTTGGGTGCTGCTGTAGAAGCCTATGAAAAGGGTGTAAAAAATATAGTCATAATTGAAAGAGATAAATATCTTGGGGGTATTTTAGAGCAGTGCATACACAATGGATTTGGACTTCAGGAATTTAAAGAAGAATTGACAGGACCAGAATATGCACAAAGATTCATTGATAAAGTAGAAGAATATGACATAAATGTAATGTTGGAAACTATGGTTTTGGAAATAACTCCTGATAGAATTGTAAAAGCTGTTAATTCTAAGGAAGGTGTGTTCACAATAAAAGCTGGAGCTATAATTTTAGCTATGGGATGCAGGGAAAGGCCGAGAGGTGCTATTATGATACCTGGCACTCGCCCAGCAGGTATTCTCACAGCAGGTACTGCTCAGAGGTATGTAAATATGGAAGGATATCTTCCAGGGAAAGAAATAGTGATATTAGGTTCTGGTGATGTTGGGCTTA
This sequence comes from Clostridia bacterium, assembly GCA_012840485.1. Classification (GTDB taxonomy): domain Bacteria; phylum Bacillota; class Thermoanaerobacteria; order Thermoanaerobacterales; family Thermoanaerobacteraceae; genus Thermoanaerobacter. Next base: position 17,629 of record DULG01000049.1, read on the forward strand.
TTATGGCGAGAAGGCTTACATTAGAAGGAGCAAAAGTCAAAGCAGTTGTAGAACTCATGCCTTACTCTAGTGGACTTACAAGAAACATCGTTCAGTGTTTAGAGGACTTTAATATTCCTCTTCTTTTAAGTCACACTGTCATTGAAATTCACGGCAAAGACAGGGTAGAAGGAGTTACAATTGCCAAAGTTGATGAAAATAGAGAGCCAATTATGGAGACTGCACAGTATATAAGTTGTGATACGTTAATACTTTCTGTTGGCTTGATTCCTGAAAATGAGCTCTCTCAAAAGGCCGGTATAGAGCTAGACCCTATAACAGGAGGACCTATTGTAAATGAAATGTTAGAAACAAGTGTTCCTGGAATTTTTGCTTGTGGCAATGTCCTTCAAGTTCACGACTTAGTTGACAATGTTACTGCAGAAGCGAGATTGGCAGCTAATTCAGCAATACGATTTATTCGAGAAGGTGAATTTGGAAAAAGCAATATTGCCGTAAAAGCTGGTAATGGCATACGTTATGTTGTTCCGCAAAAGATAAATGTAGATAACATAGAAAAAAGGATAAAATTCAGAATGAGACCTGTTAACGTTTATAACAATGCTATGTTAGCAGTAAAGTCAGGAGACAAATATTTACTAAGACAAAAAAGGCAGCGCTTAACCCCTGGTGAAATGATTGATGTAAATTTAAGTAAAGACATACTAAAAAATGCAAATCTTGAAGAAGGTATTGTCTTTTTAGTTGAGGAGGGATAAAATGGAACTAAAAGAAATTACATGCATAGTTTGCCCCTTGGGCTGCAGGATACAAGTTGAAATGGAAGGAGGGGAGATAAAAAGCGTAAAGGGATATTCTTGTTCTAGAGGATTAGAATATGCTAAAAATGAAGTTACTATGCCTAAAAGGACTATTACTACAAGTGTGAGAGCAATAGGGGGACATCTTCCACTCTTATCTGTTAGGACAAAAGAGCCTGTTCCAAAAGAAAAGATACAAGAAATAATGCTTGAATTGGCTAAGGTAGAGGTTAAAGCTCCTGTAAAAATAGGAGATGTAGTGGTGAAGAACATTTTAGGTACGGGGGTTGACATAATTGCTACAAGAAACCTCTATGTAAAATAAGTTTTTGCGTGGTGATAAAATGGAGGGAAGAAGGGAAATATTAAGAACTCCTGTGAGTATCCATTCTCAGATTGCTGCCCATATTGTTCAAAAGGTTAGTCACATAAGCAGACAAAACAATGTAAGCATATTTTTAAGGAAGATAAATGACAATAGGTTGATTCCTGCAAATAGTATGTTATCAATGGTGACTTTTTTTGCTTCTCGGGGAGAAGAAATAGAAGTAGTGGTAGAAGGAGCAAATGTGGACAATGCTATAAAAGAGTTTAAAGGCTTTTTTTACAACGAGTTAGGGAAAGAAAAGGAAGAAAAAACTACTTATGAACTTTTAAAAAATACCTCAATAGCCTATGAGAAAATATTTAATTCTATTGGCTCAGGACTTATAGTTACTGATGAAAATGGGGCAATAATGATTTTTAACAAAGCAGCTGAAAGTATTACAGGGATTAATATGGACCAGGCTATAGGGAAAAAAATACAAGAAGTGATGTCAGATATAAAAATTGCTGATGTGTTAAAAACTGGCAAAGAAGAGATGAATAAAAAACTAAAAATAGGCACAAATGTGGTGTTAACAAATATAACACCTATTTATACAGGTACAAAAATAGAAGGGGCGGTTATAGTATTTTATGACTTCCCTCAAATAGAATATTTGGAAAATGAGCTGAAAAGAGATAGAAAACTTGACAAAGCTTTTGACATAATAATAGGCAATAGCGGAAAATTAAAAGACGCTCTTACTATTGCTTCTAAAGCTGCAGAAACTGATTCAACAGTCCTCATAAGAGGGGAAAGCGGAACGGGGAAAGAGCTGGTGGCTAATGCGATACATTACGCCAGTAAGAGAAAGGATAAACCATTTATAAGGGTAAATTGTGCGGCTATTCCTGTGACTCTATTGGAGAGTGAACTTTTTGGGCATGAAAGAGGAGCTTTTACTGGAGCTGTAACTCAAAAGATAGGAAAATTCGAATTAGCAGATGGAGGAACGATATTTCTTGATGAAATAGGAGATATTCCACCTGAGATTCAGGTAAAGCTTTTGAGAGTGATTCAAGAAAAGGAATTTGAAAGAGTAGGGGGAATAAAAACTATAAAAGTAGATGTGAGGATAATCGCTGCGACAAATAAAGATTTAGAAAAAGCAATAAAAGAGGGGACTTTTAGAGAAGATTTATACTATAGATTAAACGTTATACCTGTGATTTTGCCTCCATTAAGGGAAAGAAGAGGAGATATTCCTCTACTTGTCGAACATTTTATAGAAAAGCTGAACAAAAAACTAAACAAAAATGTAAAAAAGATTACGAAAAAAGCTATGCAAGCATTGATATATTATGATTGGCCTGGGAATATACGAGAATTAGAAAATATAATTGAAAGGTGTATAACATTAAGTGATACTGATTACATCGATTATGAAGATTTGCCCCAATATATTCGAAATGAAACTACTACTGTATCAGATGATGATATTATTTATCTTGGAGAAAATAGTGAGCTACTTACAATGGAGGAATATGAGTATAAAATAATAAAGGCTGCGATACAAAGATATAAAAGCTTTAATAAAGCAGGAAAAGTTTTAGGACTTACCCATAAAACTATTGCTGCAAAAGCAAGGAAATTTGGACTTGTTGATAGATAATACCAAAAGAAATAAATAGTTGATACTTTTTACCAAGATAGTCTTTCGAGGCTATTCTTTATTGTATGTTTGCTACAATTTATTTGGCACGTAAATTGCATTTAAAAACTAACAAAAGTAAATTTAGGAGGAGGTAAATTATGAAAAAGTTGATTAATAATCCTAATGATGTCGTGAAAGAAATGATAGAAGGTTTGCTGGCTGCTCACCCATCTTACCTGAGAAAACTTGACAACATAGATGTAATTGTCAGAAAAGACGCACCTGTAGAAGGAAAAGTTGGACTTGTAAGTGGTGGTGGCAGTGGCCATGAGCCTGCTCATGCAGGATATGTGGGCTATGGAATGTTAGATGCGGCTTGCCCTGGTGCTGTCTTTACTTCACCTACACCTGACCAAATTTATGAAGCGATTAAGGCAGTGGATGGAGGAAAAGGAGTATTATTGATTATTAAAAATTACACAGGTGACGTAATGAATTTTGAAATGGCTAGAGAAATGGCACAGATGGAGGGAATAGAAGTAGATGAAGTGATAGTGAACGATGATGTTGCAGTAGAAAATAGCACTTGGACGCAGGGAAGGCGTGGCATTGCTGGAACTGTTTTTGTTCACAAAATTGCTGGTGCAAAGGCACAAGAAGGGGCTAGCTTACAAGAAGTAAAAAGAGTAGCTGAGAAAGTAATTGCAAATGTAAGGTCAATGGGAATGGCACTAACACCCTGTACTGTTCCAGCAGCAGGGAAACCCAGCTTTACTCTTGCAGAAGATGAGATGGAGATTGGTATAGGAATACATGGAGAGCCTGGAACTCACAGAGAAAAAATAAAACCTGCAGATGAAATAGTAGAACATTTAATGGAGAAAATAATAAATGACCTGCCTTATAAAGAAAATGACGAGGTTGCTGTTATGATAAACGGGCTTGGTGCAACTCCTTTAATGGAACTTTATGTTGCGAACAGGAAAGTAGCAGAAATCTTAGAGAGTAAGAAGATCAAAGTTTACAAAACATACGTAGGAGAATTTATGACCTCTCTTGAAATGAGTGGATTTTCTATAACATTATTAAAATTAGATGAAGAACTTAAAACATTGTTAGATGCAAAGGCTGATACACCTGCTTTCAAACAATTATAAATTTTTAGGAGGTAGAAGATGGTTATCACAAAAAATGATGTCCTAAAAATTGTGGACAAAATTGTAGAGGTTATAAAAGAAAATAAAGAGTACCTTACAGAGTTGGATGCTGCTATTGGTGATGCGGACCACGGAATAAATTTAGATAGAGGATTTGATGCCGTAAAGCAAAAATTGACCACATTGCCTGAAACTACTGATATAGGGACAATATTAAAAACTATAGGCATGACACTTGTATCTACGGTGGGAGGAGCTTCTGGTCCTTTATATGGTACAGCTTTTATGAGGGCTGGCCAAGTAGTTCAGGGTAAAAATGAACTTTCTGAAGAGGATATAGTTAAAATCTTTGAAGCTGCTTTAGATGGCATCAAACAAAGAGGAAAAGCCGAAGCAGGAGACAAGACTATGATAGATTCTATTGAACCTGCATATAAAGCTTTAAAAGATAGTTTAGAGAACAACATTGCATTACCTGAAGCATTAAATAGAGCAGCTAATGCTGCAAAAGAGGGAATGGAATACACTAAGAATATTTCTGCAAGAAAAGGAAGAGCAAGTTACTTAGGAGAAAGAAGTATTGGACACTTAGATCCAGGGGCAACATCAGCATATTTGATGATAAAGTCTTTTTCTGATGTTGTCAATTTATCATGATGGTGGAGGAAAAAATGGTTGGAATAGTGTTAGTCTCTCACTCAAGAAAAATAGTAGAGGGGATTTATGAACTTGCAAGCCAAATGACAGGTGGAAAAGTTCCTATAGGGATAGCTGGCGGGACACAAGATGGCAGATTGGGAACAGATGCTACAGAGATAATGGAGGAAATTAAAAAAGTAGACGAGGGAGAAGGAGTAGTAGTTTTAGTTGATATTGGAAGTGCTGTAATGAGTGCGCAAATGGCGATAGAACTCCTGGGAGAGGAATATGAAGGTAAAGTAAAAATTGCTGATGCACCTTTAGTGGAGGGAGCAATTGCAGCTAGTGTAGAGGCTTCTATAGGTAGTGATTTTGATAAAGTTCTTTTAGTGGCAGAAGAAGCAAAAAAACTTAATAAATTTTAATATTTTTGAGTCTGGACAAAATCCAGACTTAGTTTTTGTGTAGAATTTTTACTCAAAAGGTATTAAAATAAAAACATAAGGAGGTGATGGAATACGTCATTTTTAAATATTTATGATGTATACGATAACAACCTAAAAGAATTTATAGAAAAGGAGGATTATATAAATGCTTATTGGTATGTTTTTCAGCAAAAAAGTTTGGTAAAGAAATTGGACAAAAAATTATATGAATATTTGCTGTTGTGGCAGATAATACTTGAAATTTATATAGGTATTCCTGAAGAGGCAAAAGAGCATTTTTTTGAGCTAAAAAGCGAATTAGAAATTGATGAACATAATTTAGCTTTGTTTATAAAAAGTGTGATTCTTTTAGATTTGGTAGAAGAATCTTTAAAAACAAAAAACCTTTTTGAAGCATTAATGAATTATAGTGGGGAAGACCAATGGATAAAATTTTATTTATTGTTACTTTCTTTTAAAAATAAAAGAAGGATTTTAGAAGTTTTGGAAGAATTACTTTATATGGAGAAAAAAGTAGAAGATAAATTGTTGCTGCCGAAAATATACGGGCTTATAGCTGAAATATACGAAGAAATTGGTGAGATAAAATGGCACCAATTCTTAGATAAAGCTTATAAATTAAATCCTCAAGATTTATATATATTGCGGCTAAAATTAAAATATGGCCTTATTAGTGAAGAAGAAAAACAAAATCTTAAACTTTATCGTTTGTTTCCAGAAGATTCGAAATTAATCAATGAATATTACCATAAAACCAGAAAAAATTTTAACTCCATCCATAACTTTAAATTTTTTTGTTGGGGAGGGGATAATATTGGTGCTAGCTCTTATTTGGTATCCTATGAGGGAATAAATATTTTACTAGATGCGGGAGCTTTGATTAAGGATAAAACCTTATATTACAATTCTATAAAAAATTTACCTATAGATATTAAAGATATTGATTTGGTAATTATTACTCATGTTCATTTAGACCATTCTGGGGGAATTGTAGAATTATTAAGAAAAGGTTTAAACTCTCCGATTATAATGTCAAGACCTACTAAAGAAATTTTGAAGCAAATATTTTTGCGGGGACATACAAAATTGGAGGTAAAAATAGAAGAAGAAATTATAAATTTTGACAGTCAGATTATAAGTTTTGATACAGAAGAAGAAAGTAGTTTTAGAATAAAAAATAAAGAAGTAAAACTTAAGTTATTTCCTGCGGGGCATATTTTAGGGGCTGTAGCTGTGTATCTTGAGATTGACGGGATAAAAATTTTTTATACAGGTGATTTTACATTAAAAGATGTGGAAAGCAATAAAGGACTTAGATTTCTTCCCGATTTAAAAGTAGATATTTTAATAACTGAAGCTACTTATGGTTACGGCAATAACTTTGGTGTCCAAAATAAGTATTTACAGGATAAATTGATACTTAAGTCGATAGAAAAACTATTAAAAGATGAAGAGAGAATACTTTTACCTGTATATGCTATTGGTAAAGGGCAAGACCTATTATTATTTTTTAGAAAAACTTTTTCATATATTCCTTTTAATGTGTATGTAGATGGAGATATAGCATATTTTAGTAAATTATATGAAAATTTTGCTGGGCCCATATATGGAAATGGAATACTAAATGTGGCTGGAAATACTTTATACACTGATAGAAAAGATTTTATAAAAAAGGAAATAGCCCTAGGCAATTGCGTGATTCTCGCCAGTTCAAATGACTTAAAAGAGGGAAGTGCATCTTTTATATATGCTTTTGAAATAAAAAATTTTTCAAAGGGCTGTATTATGAATCTCGATACTAATAATAGAGAAATTGAAGGTTTAAAAAATTATCAAATTGGAATGTTAAATCATGCAAATATGGTAGACCTATTAGAAACAGTTATAAAGATGGCTCCATCTGCTGTTTTTGTAATTCACAGGGGATACGAAAGTAAGAGTGAAATAAATATAGAAACAATTTTAAAAAGAATTGAAGGAATAAAAGTTTTTGCACCAAAAGAAGGAGAAATAATAGAACTTCAATAGGGGGGAGTTTATGAAAAGATATGTAGGAATAGATTTAGGTACTACGAATACGGTTGCATCAGTTTTGGAAATATCTCAAGAAGGGGAATTACTGCCTCGGGTCATAGATATTGGACAGTTTAATGAAGACTATGAATATATTTATGATAAAATATTGCCTTCTTGTTTATATGTAGATAAAAGTGGAAATCAGTATGTGGGTAGAATAGCACAGTCTATGAAAGTTAAGGAACCGGAGAGAGTTATTTATAACAGTAAAAATTATATAGGAACGTCAGGTTATTTTTGGGAAATTGATAGAAAACTTTTTTCACCAGAAGAAGTGGCAGCTTTAATATTAAAGGAAGCTAAACAGAGCTTGGAGAGAGAAATTGGTGAAGAAGTAGTAAATGCAGTTATAACTGTGCCAGCATCTTTTAATCACGACCAAATTCGAGCAACAAAAAAAGCTGCAAAAATGGCAGGATTTGATGAACAAAATACTTATTTTATTTCTGAGCCTACAGCAGCACTTCTTGATTTTATAAATACTGAGAAGAAATTGCCACAAAACAAAAGACATTTAGATTTTTCGCGGCCGAGAAAAATGTTGGTGTTCGATTTAGGAGGAGGAACTTGTGATGTCTCGATATTAGAAGTACAAATAACGGATAAGGACTTCATTGTAGAAGAAATAGCCATTTCTTCTCATACTCTAGTAGGAGGAATAAATTTTGATTTAATAATGGGCAGTATTTATCTTTTAGAAAAATGTTCGAAGGAAATGGGGGATTTATTTGATAGTGAAAATGAAAAAAGGCATGTATATAATAGATTGGTTTGCGAGATGGAAAAGGCAAGAAAATTTTTTAGTATTTCAGTGGGAGAAGAAGTAATATATGAAAATATTGTAGAAAATTTTATAAAAGGGAAACCTTATAAGTTTAAAATATCTAATAAGGAATATGAGGAGTGCATAAGACCTCTATTGGTTAAAGAAGGAAACATGGGATATAATGTCGTAGACCCTATTTTAGATACTTTGGAAAAAGCGGGGCTTATGATTCAAGATATAGATGATGTACTTTTGACAGGAGGTATGAGCAATTATAAGCCTGTGCGAAATGTCATAGAGAAATTATTTGTGAAAAAAGCTTTAATAAGTTTACACCCTATGTTTTCGGTTGCGCGGGGAGCAGCAATTTACCACTATTTAAGCGAAAAACTGAATAAAGGAAATAACAATATCAAAATTGAGCCTGTTCTGGCTTCCAACATATACATTGATATAAAGAATGGGTTACCTTTTTTGATTGTTTCACAAGGTACAAAAGCACCTTATGAAAGAGAGTATGACAAGATTTTAAGAGTAACTAATGCTACGGGGATGCGCTTGGATGTATTTTCAGGGAAAAATTTATGGGATCCAAAGATGAAGCGTTTAAAAAGTGTCCAATTAAATTTTTCAAAGTTAATAAAACCCGGCACGCCTATTTCTCTAAAAATAAATTTTGATAAAAATAGGATTTTGACTTTGAGAGCATGGGTAGTAGCTTCTACAGAGCAAAGAGTCCAAGTGGCTATTGGCGAGGAGAGTGAAAAGTATGAGCATTGACTGGAAGGAGTTGCTTTTGGAGAATAAAGATTTTTTTATAGATGTTTCAAAAGAGGTGATGGATGAAGGAATGGAATATTTGGGAGCAAAAAGGCTGAAAGATAAAGATAAAAACTTTAAAAGAGAACTATTTAAATATTATATTAGCGAAACTAATGCAAAACTTGTTGGAGAAAAAATTCAATTGCTATCTACTCTTAACCAATCTGCCCTAACTTCTTTAGAAAAAGACATTGTTGAATTAGGGAGAAATATTTTATCAGAAGGGCAAAATCCAATTGAGATGATAGTATATAGTACAAAGGCTTTGGATTTAAGACAAGAAGAAGTTTTTAAAAGAATGGTAAGAATTCTCAAAAATATATCAAATAACAGCTTAGAGGCCCGCGATGCTCTTATCACTATTTTGCAAGAATGGGAATGGGAAGAACAAATTAAACTTGTCATTCAAACGCTTAGAGAAATAAAAGAAATAAGGGCTTATGAGCAATTAATTACACTTTTAGAAAATGATAATTTAAAGGAAATAGCAGCAGAAACTCTTATAGAATTGGGAGAGAAAAAATGCATTCCTCATATATTGAATATGGTTAATTCTCTTAATGGATTTAATAGCAGAGAAAGAAATTTTGCTTTTAGAATTTTAACAAAGCTTATTGTGCTAGGAGATGAGGCAGTAAAGCAGATAATAGAAAAATATTTGGACAATGAAAATAGCAGCTTGAATATTGTATATTCTAATGTTATAGCGAATCTAAAGGAAAAGGCAGTTGAAAATATTGCAGAGCTGCTATATGAGGAGAGATATAGTCAAAAAGCTGCGATAACATTAGGGAAAATGAGGACGAGCATTGCTACAGAGTATTTACTTAAGGCTTATTATGATCCTAGCATAGAAAACAAAATGAATATAGTAATTGGGTTAGGGTATACGAAAGATGAAAGATGTGCAAATGTAATGTTGGAAATTTTGAAAGAAGAAAATCAATCGTTAGAGTTAAAGGCTTGTGCCATTACTTCTTTAGCAAATTTGCAAATATTAGAAGCAAAACCTATGATAAAACAGTTTTTAGAAAATAATTATTTGGCTATTAATGCTTATTCGGCTTTGGTTCAGTTGGGAGAGATAAAATATCTAAGTAATTTATTCTATTATATTGTAAAACCAGGTTTTTCTGTAGAGGAATTATTAAATGCAATAAAAGAAATTAAAAGATTGAAGGGGCTTAGGAACAGTGACATAAATAGGCAAATTGCGGAAGGGATAAAGTATATTATTAAAAATGATGATGGTTATGCTTGTATAAACGCTTTAAAAATAATAGAAACAAATCTCGACGAGGAAATAGCACAAGAATTAATACAAAAATTAAAAAACACTGCAAAGGAAGAAATACAGTATTTGATTTATAAAATTTTAGGCAAAAATGCGAAAGGATTAAAAAATATAATTGATGAAAAAATATTTAGGGATGCAATGGAAAGCAATAGTGCTAGGATTAGGTATTTAGCACAAAAAATCATTGAAGAGAACTATAAAAAAACAGACAAGCTCATTAGAATGTGAGAAGGTGAAAATATGTTGGAATTTAAAAATGTGACAGAAAAGAAGTATATAGATATTTTTTTATCTACTCTCCCCTATGATGTGCTTATAAAACCTTTCAAAAAAAATACTAATTTACAAAAAAAGTTGGCCGGTTTTCGATTAATAGAAAGTGCTTCTCCACCTAAAAAGATAATTCCAATTCTCAGAGAAGAGATTTTGAAAGGGAATATAGATGAGAAAATGTTTATAAAAGAATGGGAAAAAATTTACGAAGATTTGGCGAAGCAGATACAGCTTTTGACTCTTGAAAAAATAGAGGAGAAAGTACCAGAGCTTTTGAGTTTATATAAGCCAGAAGTTATTTTTTCCGCACTTCTATTTTCCAAAGGAGAGAGTTATAAAAAAATATTACAGGACTTATCAAATTTAATTGAAGGAGAAAAAGAAAAAATAGAAAAAAATATTGATGGGCAAGAGGGTAGTGATAAACCAGTAAAAATCAACAAAAAACTATTGAAAGAGATTGAAAAATTACAGGAAAAATTGATTCTGCAGGAAAAAAAGAATATAATGGAGATAGAAAGGCTTACTGAAAAAATAAAAGAGCAAGAAGGGGAAATTTTAAGCTATAAAAATAAAATTTCACAGTTAGAAAAGGAAAAAGAAACATTAGAGGAGAGAATAGAAAAAATTGGATTAGAGTTTGAAAAAAGAATGAACAAGATTATTGAAAATGCTTCATCAAAAGAAAGACAAGCCGAAAATTTAAAAATCTCCGTGAATAGATTGCTAGTAGAAATCCAACAGCAAAAGATAGATTTTAACAATGTTTTGCTTGAAATAAAAGAAATTTTGACTAATATAGAAGAGAAAACAAATTTTTTGCTTGCCAACACTGTAGCTCAACTGGCTGTAACTAAGGAAGAACAAGAGTATTCTTTAGTAGAAGACCTGTCGCGAATGTTAAAGATAATTGACTGAGAGGTGTAACAATGCAACAAGATGAAGTAAGAGAATTGCGGGAACAACTAAATAAAATTCCGAAGACACCAAATGAGATTTCTTTGTTGTTAAAAAGAATAATAAAAAAACAAAAAGAAATAGTACAAATAATTAGCATTTTGGAGCTTTTTAATGAGACGGTGTATTTATACCATGTACTATTTAGGAAAAAAAATGTGGCAAATGCTTTGGCGTATTTGGATAAAGAAACACAAAACATTTTGGAGGTTGTTAAGAATATAGCAAATAATACAAAATATTTCAGCCTTATGGAAGAAAAAATGAAAGAAAATGTAGAAAAGACGATTAGAAAATATAAAGAGTATTTTGAAAATGCTATAGATGTTTTGTATGGGTATTATGTAGAATCGAGATATGTTAACGAAGTGGTAAGTGATAGAATAAGAGATTTCTTTTCTGAAGAATTGATAGATGAGGAAGAATTTTACGAAAGTGTTATTAATTTTATAAATGAGGTTGAAGAGGAAAAAGAAGAAAGGATAAAAGAAATAATATCCAGTATTCCTTTTGCTATGTCTAAAAAACGCTTTTATGAATATTTAACAAAGGGATTGGAGAAGGATTATCCAAATTATGAAGCTTTTTTGGAAAATGTAATAGATATAGAGGAAAATTTTTATGGAAAATTAATAGAAGGCTACGGCGAATTTTTCCCTCTTATTGCTAAGAAAATTGAGTACTTACAGTCACTGGATTTTAAAGAAATGACTCGGGAAGAAGTAGACGCGTACTTTAAAAAAAGTATAGAGTTAATAAAAAGTATTCAAAGTCTAAGAGAGGTTTCTTTTTCTGTTTTAAAAATTATAAATAGATTATTGATAGTATTTTTGCCAGAAAATAAATTTGAAACTTTATTTAAAAAAGAGCCTTTTATTGTGGAGTATATGGATTTTTACAGCAAATTGAATAAAGATTCTTTAGATTACAAAGAAATAGAAAAAAACATCAAAAAATGTGATAATGTAATTTCTAATTGGTATTTTGAATTGTATAGGTATAATCTACTATTGGGAGAAATTGATTATTCTGGTTTAGATATTATGGAAATTATAAATGAGGGTATATTAGGAGACATTGAAACGCTTTCAGAGTACGAAAACTTGTTAAATGATACGAGTGAAGTAGTACTCGAGGGTGGTCAAATAGACGAAGAACCTATAGATATGGCTCTGATAAAAGGCGAAATAAAAAATGTCATTTCTTTAATTGAAGATATTTCAAGAAACATGAAAAATGAGTATAGAAAAGCGAGAATGAAAAGACTTATGGGAATTATTCCTGTACCTCAGAATTTTGAAAAAGAAGTCTTGCATTATATAAAAAACTCCATTGAGCTTGACAATTCACAGAGTAGAAAGTTATCTTTTATGCATACAGTAAAGAAAAAAATAGAACTTTACAATGATTTAAAAAACCAAAAAAATTTTTATGAAGCTATAATAAAAGGTGCAAAGGATGTTATTTAAAATGGTGAGGAAAACTATTGATGCCCTCCTTATTGGCGGGATGATGATTTCACTGCTTTTGGCTGTTTTGCTTAGTAGTTTGCAATATGTGGCTTTTAACGGTAATTTTTATAAAGAGGAATACGAAAAAAATGATGTAATGTCTGTAACTGGAATGAGTACCGATGAACTTATGAAAATAACCAAGATAATGCAGAGATATTTAATGGATAAAGAAGAGACTTTAGATGTAAGTGCAAAAATTAATGGCAGTATGCAGAGAATGTTTAATGATAGAGAATTAGCTCATATGAAAGATGTAAAAGATTTGTTTCAAATGGGTTTTTTAACAAGAAATATATCGATAATAGTTTTTATACTCATTTTTACATACTTTCTTTTTGCAAAATCCTTTTATAAAGCCTTCGATTATCTTTTAAAAGGTACAATATTTGTAATAATTTTCCTGCTAGTTTTTGCATTAGGAGTTACTTTTGATTTTGATAATTGGTTTACTGGTTTTCACCTTGTATTTTTTGACAATGATTTATGGCAATTAAACGTTGAAACAGATAGACTTATACAAATGTTTCCTTTAGAATTTTTTCAAGATGCTGTGTTTGTAATTTTCAGAAATGCTTTTTTTACTTTTATAGTTATACTTGCTATAGTATATGGGATACTAAAAATGACAAAAAAGCCTGTTTTTTAAATAGGCTTTTTTATCATACACATAAAGTATTTTCTTCTTCCCATAATGCTTCTAATTCTTCTTTTGTAATTGATTCTTTTTCTAAAAGCTTTTCGGCTATTGCAATAACTTTATGTTTATTTTCCAGCAATATTTTTTTGGCAAGTGTATAACAGCTATTTATAATTTTGTCAATTTCTTTATCGACAATTTCTGTGGATTTTAACATGTGTAAGTCAAAAACCCTGTTTCCCAATTCACTCATTCCATAATTGCAAACCATCTGATAGGCAATTTTTGTAGCTTCTTTTAAGTCATTTTCGGCTCCTGTTGAAATTTCATTGAATATTATTTCTTCAGAAGCTCTACCTCCTAAAAGCATGGTTATTTTATTTTTCAATTCTGTTTTTGTTAATAAAAAGGCATCGTCTTTAGGAAAGTTCAATACATATCCTAATGCTTCGCCTCGAGGAACGATTGAAATTTTTTCTATAGTATTTACGTTTAAAATTTTTCCAATAAGAGCGTGACCCGCTTCGTGGTACGCAGCAATAGTTTGTTCTTTTTCTAATACAGAAGGATTTTTCTTTTTAAGACCTGCGATTACGCGTTCTAACGCTTCTTCAAACTCTTCTTTTCCAATTTTACTTTTATTTTTCATCACAGCCAGTATTGCTGCTTCGTTGCACATAGTAGCCAGATGTGCGCCTGTCATACCATGAGTTTTTCGAGCTAATTCGGATAAAGATACAGTTTCGTCAAGGGGTTTATTGCGGGTATGTACCTTTAATATTTCCAACCTTGCTTTCATATTAGGTGCTCCAATGTGTATAGTTCTATCGAATCTTCCAGGCCTCAGTAAAGCTTCGTCTAACATGTCAATTCTATTAGTTGCTCCTATGACTATAATCCCTTCGTTGCTATTAAAACCATCCATTTCTACCAACAGTTGATTTAAAGTTTGATCTTTTTCTGAATTGTTATCGGTGTTTCTCTTTGTTCCCACAGCATCTATCTCATCTATAAAAATAATACTGGGAGCGCTTTTTTTCGCTTTTGCGAAAAGAGCTCTTATGCGACTTGCACCTACTCCTACATATTTCTCTACAAATTCTGAACCGGAAGCACTTATAAAAGTAGAATTGGTTTCACCAGCTAATGCCGTAGCCAAAAGAGTTTTTCCTGTACCTGGTGGCCCGTAAAATAATATACCCTTAGGAATTTTCGCTCCCATTTTGTTGTACTTTTCTGTATTTGTCATAAAGTCGATTATAACTTTTAATTCATCGATCACTTCGTCTAAGCCTGCCACATCCTTAAAAGTGATATTGGTTTTTCGATGACTGGCATCTTCATTTGTCTCAGTGATATTGTTATAGTTTACAGGCATGAGCTCCGAAAATTTATTTTTAAATAGTAGGTAGGTTACAACAATTACTGCTGCTGTCAAGATAAAAGAAAGGTTGAGATTTAGATCTGGTTTTACTTCTGAGATAAAAATGTAAATAAAAAGTAAATTTATAAAGATAGAAAGCACCAAAATAACAATGTGGAAATTCTTTTTCATAATTTCTCGCCCCCACTTTTATTCTGAATGTAGTTTTTGCTTATTAATGCAATTTATTCGTTAATTGCAAGAGTATAAAAAATGATTTTAAAGGCAAAAATGTAAAATAAATGAACAATTAGGAGGTTAGATATGAAAGGTTACATGGGGATAGACGTAGGTTCTGTTAGTACTAATATTGCAGTAATTGATGAGAATAATAGAGTAGTAGATTCTGTTTACATAAGGACACAGGGTCAACCTATTAAAGCAGTTCAAAATGCTCTTCGCGAGATAAAAAATAAAATAGGAGATATGGTTATTAAAGGAGTAGGCACCACAGGGAGTGCAAGGCAATTGACTGGCTTAATGGTAGGGGCAGACATTGTCAAAAACGAAATTACTGCTCATGCTGTAGCAGCTTCCAATGTAATAAAGGATGTCAAAACGGTAATTGAAATAGGGGGACAAGACTCAAAGATCATAATTTTAAGAGATGGGGTAGTAGTAGATTTTGCAATGAATACAGTCTGTGCAGCAGGTACCGGTTCTTTTCTTGACCAGCAAGCATACCGGTTAAATATTCCCATCGAACAGTTTGGAGACATAGCCTTGCAATCTAAAAGTCCTGTCAGAATTGCGGGTAGATGTAGTGTTTTTGCAGAATCTGACATGATTCATAAGCAGCAGATGGGATATGCTCTTCCAGACATAATAAGTGGCTTGTGTGATGCCCTTGTTAGAAATTATCTAAATAATGTAGGGAAGGGAAAAGAAATAAAAGAGCCAATAGTGTTTCAAGGTGGTGTTGCCGCTAATAAGGGAATAAAGGCAGCATTTGAAAAGGCATTAGGGATGAAAGTATATGTGCCTGAACATTACGGAGTAATGGGAGCCATCGGGGCAGCAATATTGGCAAAAGAAGCAGTAAAAGAAAAAGGATATACTTCCTTTAAAGGCTTTGAAGTAAGTGACTTTAAATATAGAGCGGTAGGTTTTGAGTGTACTGCTTGCCCAAATCGATGCGAAGTCGTAGAGTTCATACAAGGAGATGAGGTAATTTCAAGATGGGGAGATAAGTGCGGCAGATGGTCTAACAGCACTAGCAAGAAAGTCCATGCAAATACAGCTAGTTAATTAATGGGAGGCAATATAAGCCTCCCAATTTTAAACCTTATTTTTCTATATATGTCCATTTCCAATCATTATCCACGCCAACTGCATGCCTTACAATTCCTTTTACGTAATCCTGCTGTACATAAGCAGTAGCTGAGAAAAACAGTGGAGAAATTGGCATATCTTCCATCAGAATTTCTTCAGCTTTTTTCATGTTTTCCATTCTTATTTCATTATTATTAGTACTTTTTGCTTCTGCAATTAACCTATCATATTCAGGATTTGAGTAAAAAACCCGATTTGGCTCGCCACTCGTTTCAGTGACCCACAGGTCCATAAAAGTCATTGGATCGTTGTAATCGGCTCCCCATCTTGTCAATATTACATCGAATTGTCCTTGTGAGTACATTTGCAATCTTATCTTAAATGGAACATTTTGCAGTTCTACATTTACACCTAGATTTTTTCTCCAAAACTCTTGAATTGCTTGAGATTCTCTTTTAGCTACATCTGTATCATCAGCTAACAGGACTATTTTAGGCAAAGTAGTTATGCCTAATTCTTTCATTCCTTTAGCCAGTAATTCTTTTGCCTGTGCTACATCTTCTTTGAATAAATCTCCAACTTCTTTACGGAACTCACCATTTTTCCCGGGAATGCCATAAGGTACAAATCCATAAGCAGGTATAGAGCCATCTTTTAAAATATTTTCTGTTAATTGCTTTCTATCGAGGGATAATCCGAAGGCTTTTCTTATATTTGCATTTTTAAACACCGGATTTTTTGTATTAAATGCTAAAAAGTAAGTAAAACCATTAGGATATATTTGAAGTTTGTCCTTATATTTTTCTACATAATCACCTGTAACAGTTATTACATCGTATTGACCTGTATCAAAATTTTGGGCTATAGTATTCATGTCTTTAACCATATCCATATAAATTTCATCTAATTTAACATTGTTTTTGTCCCAGTATTTATCATTTTTTACCAGGACAATATTTTGCTCATGATTCCATTCTTTTAATATGAAAGGACCACTGTATACAAGCGTATCAGGAGTTGTGGCTAATTTATCTCCTACTTTTTCTACAAAGGATTTTTCTAAAGGCAGATATGTTATAAAAGCCGTTAAGCTTAAGAAATAAGGAGTAGGAGCTTCTAAATCTACTTGCAATGTCTTGTCGTCTAATGCTTTTACTCCTACTTCATCAGCACTGACCTCACCAGCATTATATTTTTCTGCATTTTTTATTGGAAACATTATATAGGCATAATCCGATGCTGTTTTAGGATCTAATGCCCTTTTCCAAGAATATTCAAAATCATAGGCTGTTATGGGATTGCCATCGCTCTAATATATATTGTCTTTTAAATAGAAAGTGTAATGTAAACCATCTTCAGATATTTTCCAATCTTTAGCTAAACCTGAACCCTTCTGTGGTATTTCATCGGGGCCAAGCCTTACTAAACCTTCCAATACTGCATTAAGCACTTGAAAAGAAACTCCATCTGTTGAGGTTTGAGGATCTAAGCGAGGTGGCTCTTCACCGAGATTTAACCTTAGAACTTGTTTTTCTTTTGTTGAATTTGCTGTACTTTGCGCTGATTTACCACTGCATCCTGATAAAATAACAGATATAATAAAAATAAAAGTTAACAAAAAGATTACAACTTTTCGCATAAACCGTATTCCCCCATTCGTTTTTTGAAGATATTTTACTGCGAATAAACTTTTTGTGCAAGGGAATTATTTTTAAATTTTATTACAAAATTTTTATAACACTAAAAATGTTAATCTACATTAAACTTATTAAAAGCCCTTCCGAAATAATATGTAAAATTGTATAATAAAATTATAAAGTAATAATTTCGGGGGTTAAATGATGGATAACCGTGATATTATTTTTGCTCTTGACATTGGGACAAGGGTAGTTGTAGGGATAGTTGGAATTGAAAATAATGGGAAATTCCAAGTGCTTGCTGTTGAACAGATGGAACATGAAAGTAGGGCAATGTTTGATGGGCAAGTTCATGATATAGATAAAGTTGCTAATGTTGTTGAAAAAATAAAGAGAAGGCTTGAAGACTCTTTAAATATAAAATTGACAGAAGTATGTATTGCGGCGGCGGGAAGGTCTTTAAAAACTCAATCTGCGAGAGCGGAAAAAAATATTGATGAAGAGCACGAAATAACGGTAGAAGATATAGACAATCTCGAGTTGGAAGCTCTTGAGATTGCACAAAATTCCATTGTTTCTCAATCAGGGGTTACAAAATATCATACCGTCGGTTATACAGTATCCAATTATTACTTAAATAGTTTTCCTATTACCAATTTAAAAGGACATAAAGGCCGTGAAATAGCAGTAGAAATTTTAGCTACTTTTCTTCCTTACGATGTAGTAGAAGGGCTCTATGCTGCAGTAAAAAAAGCTGGGTTGGAAGTTTCATATATCACGTTAGAGCCTATAGCAGCAATAAATGTGGCAATTCCACCTGAAATTCGGATGTTGAATATAGCTCTTGTAGATATAGGAGCAGGTACTTCTGATATTGCTATATCAAAAGAAGGAAACATAATAGCATATTCTATGGTGCCTTATGCCGGTGATGAAATTACGGAATCAATTGCTACCCATTTCCTCACCGATTTTAATACTGCTGAGAAAATAAAAAAAAGCACAAAAAAAGAAATCAAATTTAAAGACGTGTTAAATATAGAGCACAAAATAACAAAAGAAGAAGTAATGGAAATTATAGCGCCACAAGTTAAAGTTTTGGCGCAAAAGATATGCAACGAAATTATAAAATATAATGGTAAAAGCCCTTCTGCGGTATTTTTAGTCGGTGGCAGTAGTAATCTTCCTAATTTGCCTGAAGAAATAGCATCTATATTGAATTTACCTATAAATAGAGTATCTGTACGAGATATAAAATCAGTAGAAATTTTAGATTACAAAGGGAAGACGTTAAAAGGCCCTGAAAGCATAACTCCAATAGGAATAGCTTACTCTGCAATGATAAATAAGAGAAAGGACTTTATAAAAGTTTCTATTGACAATGAAACAATAAAGATTTTTAACATAAAAAATCCCACGGTAATGGATGCTTTAGTTGCTATAAACTATGACTCTAAAAATTTAATTGTACAAAATGGCAAAGATTTAGTTTTCAATCTTAACGGCCAAAAAATCGTTGTTAAAGGTGAAGAAGGAACACCTCCCAAAATATATGTAAATGATTCATTAGCAAATTTAAAAACTCCTATAAAGGATGGAGACGAAATAACAATTATAAAAGGTCAAAAAGGGCAAGATGCTACAATAACTGCTGGTGAACTACTAAAGCAGCAAAAAGGGAAAATAATTTTTGTAAATGATTCAAAAGTGGACCAAAATTATGTTATAAAAAATGGGGATGAGATAGTTATAAAAGAAGATTTAACAAGTTTTGTTGTAACAGTAAATGGGAAAGAAGTAGTGTTAAAGGGGAAAGAAGAGTATCTGTTTGTAGACGTATTTAATTTTATAGATTTGAAACTGGATAATAACAAGGTGCCAGAAATGAAACTTAATGGAAGGCGTGCCTCCTATACAGATATATTAAAGCCAGGAGATAATATTGAAATTGAAATATAAAAGTAGGTGAAGTCTCCACTTTTAAAAGGGTGGAGACTTTATAAAGTTGTGGAATTTTGACATTGCTGATATAATTAAGGGAGAGGTGAAAAGAGAATGGATATATTTATTGAAAAATTGGTCAAAAAACAAAAAACTTCGAAGGATACTCTATTTAGTATTGGTGTTGTGGTGGCTACATTAATTATTGTGTTTGGCGTGATACCTTTAATACCAATAGTTAAAAATTTCTTAATTTTCTTTTTGTTTTTGTTTGGCTATTTAGCGCATTACTTAATAAGGTCGAGAAACATTGAGTTTGAGTATTCGCTTACAAACAGTGAATTGGATGTAGATAAAATAATTGACCAAAAAAGAAGGAAACATGTTATAAGCGTTGACTGCAGAGATTTTGAAATCATGGCAAGAGTTAACAGTGACAGATTCACACAAGATATAAAAACTATTAAAAATCGAATTGAAGCGGTAAGTTCTATGTCTTCTCCTGATGTGTATTTTGCAGTTTTTGAAGATAAAGGGATAAAAACTGTTTTGTTTTTTGAGCCAAATGAAAAGATGATAGAGACTATAGGAAGATATATACCAAGAAAACTTTTCAAATAAGTGAAGAGGTAGTTTAAGAATGAAACAAGAGTTAGAACTTTTGGAGATAAATAACTAACAACTTTGCAAGGGGTTGATATAAGTGATTAAAGCAATTATCTTTGACATGGACGGTGTAATTATTGACAGTGAGCCAATACACATTAAATTAGAAGAGGAATTATTCAAAAGTTTAGGAGTAGAGATAAGTGAAGACGAACATTTGACATTTGTAGGGACTTCTTCTTATTACATGTGGAGGAAAATTAAAGAAAGATTTAATCTTTCTCAAAGCGTAGAAGAGCTTGTAGAAGTAGATAGAAAAAGGTATTTAGAGCATGTATTGAAAACAGGCGAAATAATTCCTATAGAAGGTATAACAGAGACGGTAAAAAAGCTTTTTGAGAAAGAGTATAAATTAGCTGTTGCTTCTTCCTCTCCTATAGATGTGATAGAATTAGTTGTGAAAAAGTTGGGAATTGATAAATGCTTTGAGGTGCTTGTATCTGGAGACTATGTAAAAAATAGCAAACCAGCACCAGATATATTTTTATATACAGCAGATAAATTAAAAGTAAAACCCCATGAGTGTGTTGTAATTGAGGATTCATATAATGGAGTTTATGGTGCTAAAAAAGCAGGGATGAAAGTGATAGGTTTTAAAAATCCTAATTCCGGAAATCAGGACTTATCAGAAGCTGATTTTATTATAAGTTCTTTAGGAGAAGAATTATTAGAAATTATAGATGAATTAAACAATGGCGGAAGATGTTGTAAAAACTAATAAAATAAATGGTGCGCCTGACAGGAATCGAACCTGCGACCTCTCGG
>DULG01000050.1 GCA_012840485.1 Clostridia bacterium
ATAGAAGAATAGAAATCAATTTTAGACTGGGAAGTAAAGAGTTCAGGTATATTTAAAAGTAATTGAAGCTGGTACATGTAGGATTTCCTCCTCCTTAAAAAATATTTTCATGCTGTATATATAATAATTCGACAAATGGGAGGGGAAATCCTACATAAAAGATAAAAAATTCAAGAGTGATAGGAAAAAAGTATGTCTGTAGAATGGCTTAAATTAAGGCTTTTGAATTTTGCACAAGTCTAAAATATGCTTTAAAAGGAGTGAAAAGATATGAGAAGAAGAACAGGAATCTTAACAAGTGGGATTTCCCTCATTTTTGTCGGAATAATACTCATTTTAGAGAAATTTTATATTAGCATTCCTTATTTTGTACATGAGATTATATGGCCTTGTTTTTTTATTTTTCTGGGGCTAGAACTTTTGTTTAGCAAAAAATTGTATGGGGAAGAAAACAGCGGAATAAACGTTGAAGCTATTTTGCTGGCAATTTTAATGTTACTTTTTACTAACGGAATTTTTCATTTGCCGCCTTTTAACTTAAGAATATGGTAGCAGATTGGAGGAAGTGTGAATGAATAAAAGGCTTTACAGGTCAAGGGAGCAGAGAATTTTGGGAGGAGTTTGTGGAGGCATTGCAGAATATTTTAATGTGGACGTAACTTGGGTAAGACTTATATGCCTTGTTACTGCGATTTTTGGCGGAGGAGGACTTCTCTTTTACTTGATAGCGTGGATTATAATTCCTGAAAATCCCTATCAGACATGGAAGGCAGTGGATAAAACAAATGAAGTGTTGGGATGGGGATTGATAATTTTAGGCCTTTTAATTTTGCTACCGAAATTATTTTCATTTGTGAACCTTAAAATGATGTGGGCAGTAGTCTTAATTGGATTTGGCATATGGATGTTATTAAAGAAGGAATAAAAAAGATAACAACACCGGTCCAACAGGAGTAAATACGTTTTAAAAGAATTAACACGAGTAAATGGTGAGGTCGGCTACAAAAAATTTTTGTCTAACAAAATCTTGACATGGACTTTGTTTTTTCTGTATTTTTCTAATCAACAACATCTACGGTATAATTTAATTTTTCATAAACTGAGTTAAAATTTTCTTTGATTTTGCTCTCTATTTCGTAAGCAATGTCAGGATTATCTTTTAAAAACTGTTTTGCATTTTTTCTGCCTTGTCCCAGCTTTACTTCTCCATACGAATACCATGATCTGCTTTTTTCGATTAAACCAAATTTTCGCACCAAGATCTAAAAGACTTCCTTCTTTTGAAATACCTTCTCCAAACATCATGTTAACTTCAGCTTGCTTAAAAGGTGGAGCAAGCTTATTTTTTACAACTTTAATTTTAATTTTGCTGCCAACCACTTTGTCTCCCTGTTTTATGTTGTCCCCTTTTCTCACATCAATTCTTATCATTGCATAGAATTTAAGAGCTCTGCCTCCCGGCGTTGTTTCTGGATTACCAAAAGTTACTCCTATTTTTTCTCTTAGCTGGTTTATAAAGATTACAGCAGTTTTAGATTTACTGGCGGTTCCTGTTAGCTTTCTCAAGGCTTGCGACATAAGTCTGGCCTGCAAACCAACCTGGCTTTCACCCATTTCGCCCTCAATTTCAGCTCTAGGTACCAAAGCTGCAACGGAATCAATCACTATAATATCCACAGTACCGCTCCTTATTAAAGCTTCTACAATTTCCAGGGCTTGTTCTCCAGTATCGGGTTGAGCAACAAGCAGCTCATCAATATCTACTCCAAGATTTTTAGCATAAATTGGGTCCAGAGCATGTTCTGCATCTACAAAAGCGGCTGTCCCTCCTAATTTTTGTGCCTCAGCAATCATGTGCAGTGCCAGAGTTGTTTTTCCTGAGGATTCTGGCCCAAAAATTTCTATTATTCTGCCTCTTGGTATTCACCAATTCCCAGAGCAATGTCCAATTCAAGGCAGCCCGTAGGAATAACTTCAATATCGAGATTTGGCCTATCTCCCAATTTTATGATAGCTCCTTTGCCAAACTTTTTCTCTATCGCTGCAATTGCCATTTTTAGGGCTTTTTCTTTCTCTTCCATTTTTGTTCCTTCCAGTGGAGTGCATGAAACTTGATTAATTTGATTATACAAAAATCCGAATTGTTCTTGATGTTGTTCGCTGCTTGGTTGTTTGATATTATGGGACACCGACCTTTTTATACAGTTATACAGATTTATGGGATTGTATCAACATAAAAAAACCCACAACAAAATGTTATTGAAAATAAAAATGTGGGAAAAAGTAATGTCAAAGCAAAAAAATAAAGAATACAGCAACTTTTGTTAAGATACAAAAATTACTACTTTCTCTAATTTTTTACTGTGGGAAAAGTGTGGGAAAAAGAAAAAAGTAAAAAATATATATCGCTAAAAACTCAGTATTTTCAAGCATTCTGGTGCGCCTGACAGGAATCGAACCTGCGACCTCTCGG
>DULG01000006.1 GCA_012840485.1 Clostridia bacterium
CAAAAGAACTCAATTTTGATATGGATAAAGTAAACGTAAACGGTGGTGCAATAGCTTTAGGCCATCCTATTGGTGCAAGTGGAGCCAGGATTTTAGTTACACTCCTGTATGAGATGAGAAAGAGAGGTTCCCATCTTGGGCTTGCGACACTTTGCATAGGTGGTGGCATGGGCATATCAATGATTGTAGAAATGTAAAAAATAGAAATGAATAATGACCCTCGGTTCATGCCGGGGGTTATTGACTTTTAATAACGATTACAGATATAATAAATACCAAAGGATGTCCTAAAATGATACATCTTTTTTTAATATTAGGGGGAGTGAAAAGATGCCGAAAAACATTGATAAATCCTTTTTGTTTAGTGAAGAAATGGAATTTTTATTTGAGAGTGTTTTTGACAAACTGCCAATTGCTTTTGATATACTTGATGCAGAAGGTAATATAAGAATGATGAATAAAACGTTTTTAGATTTTTTAGGCTTGGAAAAAGAAAAAGTTATTAACAGATACGTATTGGACGTTGATCGAAACTCGCGATTTCCTCTTGTTTTGAAAACAGGACAGAACGAGATTGCCTATAGACATAAGTTTGCCAATGGAAAAGAAGCTATTGTGCATAGAATTGCGATAAAAGATGGCGACGAGGTTATTGGCGGTTTTGGAATGATTTTGTTTGAGGATTTAAATGAACTTAGAAAACTGATAGAAAAAAACAGGCTTTTGGAGACTGAACTTAATCACTATAAAAAAACATTAAGAAAAATTCGTGGTGCCAGGTATTCATGGGAGAATATTGTTGGAAAAAGTGATGCAATAATTGAGTGTAAGAAAAAAGCTATAAAGATGGCTAGTATGGATTCCAATATTCTTATATATGGGGAAAGTGGGGTAGGGAAAGAAATTTTTGCTCAGGCAATTCACAATTCAAGTAGCAGAAGAGATTATCCATTTGTGACTGTAAATTGTGCTGCTATACCAGAGCAGTTAATGGAATCAGAGCTATTTGGTTATGAAGAAGGCGCTTTTACAGGAGCTCAAAAAGGTGGCAAAATAGGTAAGTTTGAGCTTGCAAATCATGGTACTATCTTTTTAGATGAAATAGGTGATATGCCGTATACAATGCAAGCAAAACTTCTAAGAGTGCTTCAAGAAGGAGAAATAGAAAGAGTAGGTGGAAAAGAACCTATTAGAGTCGATGTACGTGTGATTTCGGCAACTAACAAAGACCTTCAAAAGCTTATTAAAGAGGGGAAATTTAGGAGCGATTTATTTTACAGAATAAATGTATTAATGCTTAATGTTCCACCATTGCGTGAAAGAAAAGGAGATATTCCACTTTTGATAGATCATTTTTTGTACCTTTTGGCTCAGAATTCTGGAATATACAAAAAAATTTCTAAGGAAGTGTATGATATTTTGGAGAAATATGATTGGCCAGGTAACATAAGGGAACTTAGAAATGCAGTTGAGCGAATGGTTGTCAATTCGGAAGGTGATACAATTAGGAAAACAGACATTCCTCTTTATATTCTAAACAAAGAGATACCCATAAAGAAGAAAGGGTCGGGACTTCAGCAAATGCTTGAAGAATTTGAAGAGAAGATAATCCTTGAGACTTTAAAAGAGTGTAACTATAATAAATCACAAGCAGCAGAAATATTAAAAATACCAAGGTCAAGACTTTATCGGAAGCTAAAAAAGTTTAATATTCTCGAAGATAATGAAGTAAAATGATACTATGTAGCGAAAAGCTACAAATTTTGAAAACGCAGGAGACATATCTCTTGCGTTTTTTGTATTATTGTGAGACATTTATCAATAAAAAATTGTATTTTGTAATGTCTTTAAAAGCAACAAGAGAATTTTTAATTTAAAGGGTGGACATTTAAAAAATCCACATTTGACTGCTTATTTTCTAAAAATTTTTAAGCAAAATTAATAGTTGGCACTTTTTTTGCTTTTACTATTTAGAGAAAAACAACTGAAAGGAGTAGCATTATGGGGAAAACGATTAATGAATTAAAAATTGGTGACAAAGACTATTTTGAGAAAACAATTACAGAAACAGATGTATATTTATATGCTGGGATTACAGGTGATTTTAATCCTGCCCATATTAATCAGGTAGCATCTGAAAAAACGATGTTTAAGGGAAGGATAGCTCACGGAATGTTGACAGCGGGATTAATTTCTGCTGTTTTGGGTACTAAGTTACCAGGACCGGGAACTATTTATCTTGGTCAGGAATTGAAGTTTACAAAACCTGTAAGGATTGGCGATACAATCAAAGCTGAGGTAGAAGTAGTAGAAATCATCCCTGAAAAAAATCGAGTTAAATTTAAAACAATATGTACAAATCAAAATAACGAAGTTGTACTGGAGGGCATGGCGACAGTACTTGCACCAAAGGAGTAAGCAGAAATTATTGGAATGGGAGGTTAGTACATGTTATTGCAACAATTAATAAGCGGTTTTGCTACAGGTGGATTATATGCATTAGCAGCATTAGGTCTCGTATTGATATACAAAACTTCTGATGTAGTAAATTTTGCACAGGGCGAAATGGCGATGTTTTCTACTTTTATTGCATATACAGCTATGACATCCTATGGTATGTCTTATTGGGAAGCTTTTATATTGGCACTTTTGTTTGCATCAGCTTTAGGATTTATCGTAGAAAGATTTTTCATAAGACCTATACAAAATGCTCCAGTTTTAAGTCTTTTAATTGTGACATTAGGTCTTATGATGATTGTAAATGGTATAGCAGGATGGGTATTTGGTTTTGAGACTCATAGTTTTCCAGCAATTGTCGGAGGGGAATTAAAAATTTTTGATGCAGTGATATCAAAGTCAAATCTTTTGACATTAGTTATTACAGTATTTATAATGGGAATTTTGTTTTATATGTTGAAATATACTCTTGCTGGAATTGCTATAAGGGCTACATCAGAAAATCCAACTATTGCAAGGTTAATGGGTATTGCTGTTAATCATGTTTATTCTATTACTTGGGTTGTAAGTTCTATACTTGGTGCAATTGCAGGTATGTTCATAGCCCCAACTACATTTCTTGATGTAAATATGATGTCTTCTGTGTTGCTAAAGGCATTTACTGCTGCAGTTTTAGGAGGATTTACAACTTTTGTGGGGCCTGTAGTAGGAGGGTTAATACTTGGAGTGTTAGAAAACATTGCAAGTGGCTATATTTCTGCACAACTGAGTTCGACATTTGCGTTTGCTCTTATAGTTATAATGCTATGGATTAAGCCTACGGGACTTGTTGGCCAAAAAGTGGGAAAGAAGGTGTAAAAATGAATGCAAAAAAATACATCTCATGGATAGTTCTAATTTTAATTGCTACATTAATTCCACCTATATTAAATTTACCGGGTAGCCTTCAGTATCTTTTAGATTTGTCGCTTATATATGCAATTGTCGCAATAGGCCTTAATCTTCTAATGGGTTATGCAGGACAGATATCCTTGGGACATGGTGCTTTTTTGGCTGTTGGTGCTTATACTTCAGCATATTTAACACTTACACTTCATGTGCCATTTTTTATAGCACTTATATTATCAGGTTTAATAACAGGTATTGTGGGGATTCTTTTAGGACTTCCTGCACTGAAGTTGGAAGGGAATTATTTAGCGATAGCTACTCTTGGATTTGGTGTAGCTGTAACACAAATTTTTGCTATATGGACAAGTTTTACTGGTGGTTTTTCAGGTATAAAACCATTGAAACCTGAATTATTTGGTTTTAAGTTTAATTCGTATCTAAGTTATTACTATATTATCTTAATTTTAACTATTGTTCTTGTAATATTGACTTGGAATATTATAAGGACAAAAGTGGGCAGAAGCCTAATGGCTATGAGAGACAGTGAAATTGCTGCAAAGGCAATGGGAATAAATGTTTCGTATTATAAAACATTAGCTTTTGGATTAAGCGCATTTTATACAGGAATTGCAGGAAGCCTTTATGCTCACCTGCTTGGTTTTATGACTCCTTATGATTATGCATTCAGCATAGGGATGTCTCTTAATTTTCTTGCAATGATTGTTATAGGCGGGATAGGAACAATAAGTGGGTCCATAATTGGGGCAATAATTATGACGTGGCTTCCACAGATTACCTCCAATTTACCCATAAAAAGTTTATCGCAAATTATTACAGGTGCAATTATAATAGCCGTCGTAATCTTTTATCCAAACGGTATAGCATATGCGGGAGCTAGACTAAAAGATAAATTTGAGAAATTATTTGCGAAGCACCAAGAAAAAATCGTAGTTAAGATAGAGAAGTGAGGGATAATGCATGGAACATTTAATAGTTGACAATTTAACTATGGAATTTGGAGGTTTGAAAGCTGTTGATTCTCTCAGTTTTAGTGTTAAAAAGGGTGAAATCTATGGTCTTATAGGTCCTAATGGTGCTGGGAAAACAACTGTTTTTAATTGCGTATCAAGGTTTTACAATCCTACCTTAGGCAGAATTATTTTTGAGGGTAAGGAAATTACAAAGCTTAAACCTCATGAAATAATAAGAGCAGGGATATCTAGAACTTTTCAAAATGTAGAACTCTTTAAGCATATGACTGTATTAGAAAATTTGCTTGTTGGTCAAGTTGCATTTACAAGAGAGAACATATTATCCGCTGCTTTTATGCTCTCTTCTGTAAGAAAAGAAGAGAGAAGAATTAGGGAGGAAGCTATGGAAATACTTAAAATTCTCAATATAGAAGACAAAGCACATGAATATGCATCGGCACAACCTTATGGAATACAAAAGCTAGTAGAAATAGGAAGAGCACTTGTATCTCAACCACGACTAATCATGTTAGATGAACCTGCTGCAGGTATGAATCACAGTGAAACAGATGAATTAGCTGAATTAATATTAAAATTGCGAGATGAGCTTGGTATTACAATACTTTTAGTAGAACATGACATGTCTCTTGTCATGAATATATGTGAGAATATTTGTGTAATGAATTTTGGCAAAAAAATATGCGAAGGTACACCAGAAAAAGTAAAATCTGATCCTGCTGTCATCGAAGCATATCTGGGGGGTGAAGAGATTGCTTAGCCTTATTGATATAGAATCTTCCTACGGATACGTTAAAGTGCTAAAAGGCATAACAATTGAAATAAAAGAAGGAGATATTGTTGCAATTTTAGGTGCCAATGGTGCAGGGAAAACTACTATGCTTAGAACAATATCAGGACTTTTAAAACCTAGTCGTGGGAAAATAGAATTTATGGGAGAAAGAATAGACGGAAAACCTCCAGAGATAATTGTATCTAAAGGTATCGTACAATCTCCAGAAGGAAGACAAATTTTTCCTAGTTTATCCGTTTTAGAGAATTTAAAAATAGGTGCTTATACAAGAAAAGACAGAAATAATCTTTCAAAAGACCTTGATATGATATATCATTATTTTCCGCGACTTAAAGAAAGACAAAATCAAATTGCTGGTACTTTAAGTGGTGGAGAGCAACAAATGCTCGCAATAGCAAGGGCATTGATGGCAAAGCCAAAATTGTTAATGCTTGATGAACCTTCATTAGGACTTGCACCACGTGTAGTTAAGGAAATATTTGAAATTATTAAAGAAATTAATCAAGAAGGGGTAACAGTACTTTTAGTGGAGCAAAATGCCAGACAGGCATTAGCAATAGCTAATTATGCTTATATTTTGCAAACTGGATTAGTAGTAATGGAAGGAAAAGCAGAAGATTTAAAAAATAATGAGGAGGTGAAAGCAACTTATCTTGGAGGTAAAAGCCCAGGGTCGAATGTAAATTAAAAATAATAAGAGGAGGATAATTATGGGGAAAAAGTTTATTAAAAAATTGTTTGTAATAGCATTTGCTTTAATATTTACATTAGGGATTATTTTAACAGGTTGTGGAAACAAAAATAATGAACAGCCAAGTACCCCGGCTTCACAAAAAGAACAAACAAAAAAAGAACTGGCTCAAGGAGTGACAGATACAACAGTAAAAGTAGGTACAACACTGGCGTTGACAGGACCAGTAGCAGTAATTGGCACACCAATGCTCCATGGTATGCAAGCTTATTTTAATTACATTAACGACCAGGGAGGAGTAAATGGCAGGAAAATAGAACTTATATACAAAGATGATCAATTTAACCCTGCTGTAACAGTACAAAAAACTCAGGAATTAGTTGAACAAGATAAAGTATTTGCTCTTGTAGGTACGCTTGGAACTCCAGGATTGCTTGCATCAATGGATTATATCGTTCAAAAAGGAATTCCTGATGTATACCAGGGCTCAGGGTCAAGCAAGTTTGCAATTCCCTTCAAGAAAAATTATTTTCCTGTACAGCCTAATTATACTACAGAAGGACATGTGCTAGCACAATATGCGGTTGATAATTTAAATGCGAAAAACATTGTAATAATTTATCAAAACGATGAACAAGGTACAGAAGGCCTAAATGCTATAAAAGAACAACTTGAAAAGCTGGGGAAATCTGACCTTTTGAAAGCTGCTGTTCCTTTTAACACAACTGATGTAGATTTTAGCACACCGGTATTAAAGGCAAAAGAAGCTAATGGAGATGTTGTAATACTTCTTGGTACCGCGAAACCTCTTGCAGGTATTGCTGTCAAGGCAAAAGAAATTGGATATAAGCCTCAATTTCTTGCCTCCTATGTGGTTTCTGACCTTACAATGTTTAAACTTGCAAAGGATGCATGGAATGGTGCAATAGTTGCAGGGTGGGCTTACCCAATATATGGTAAAACTGAGAATGAACCTAAAGTTAAATTATTCCTTGATACAATAAAAAAATATTTTCCTAATGAAACACCTTCAGGATATCATGTTGCAGGATGGATTGCTGCTCAAACTTTTGTTGAAGGATTAAAAAGAGCTGGCGATAATCTTACTTGGGATGGTTTTATAAAAGCCATGGAGACATTTAAAGATTGGAATGACGGCCTTGCTTATAAACTTACCTATACAGAGACAGACCATAGTCCGCAAAGGGCAATGTACTTTATGAAGGCTATATACAAAAACGAAAATGAATATACTTATGAGATAATTACCGATTACATTGAACCTAAGTGATACTTTTTAATATTTTAGAAAGGGCTTTTTAAAAAGCCCTTTCTAAAAACCTCATGATAGGAGGCTACCAAATGGCAAAAGTCAGAGTTAATAATATTGAATTATATTATGAAATACACGGAAATGGTCAACCTCTTGTACTAATAGAAGGCCTTGGTTGTTCGAAATGGATGTGGTTTAAACAGATAAATGAGTTAAAAAAGCATTTTAAGGTTATTGTTTTTGACTTGAGGGGTGTTGGTGATTCTGATAAACCTGATAGGGAATATTCTATTAAGCTGTTTGCTGATGATACAGCGGCTCTGGTAACAGAACTTGGGTTTAAAAAAGTTCACGTACTTGGGGTTTCTATGGGTGGTTATATAGCACAAGAACTTGCTTTGGAATATCCTGCTCTTGTTGATAGGTTGATACTATGTTCTACTCATTATGGAGGACCAAATATTGTGCCAATACCATTGTCCACTCTTAGCATTATGTTGAATGGAGCAGGTGCAGGCAATGCACTGGAAAATTTGCGAATTGCTATGTCTTTAAGTTTTAGCGATGAATATCTTTCTACTCATAAAGATGAATTTGAACAAATTGTGAAATGGAAATTTGAAAAGCCGCAACCATTTTACGCTTATAAAAGACAATTTTACGCTGGATTAGCATTTGATGAAGAATCAAGAGTTCATTTGATTAAAGCTCCTACTTTAATAATGGCAGGTAAAGACGATAAAATCGTACCTTATGAAAATGCTCTTTTATTGCATTCAAAAATTGAGGACTCAGAAGTTGAATTTTTTGATAATGCAGGACACATGTTTTTTATAGAAAAAGCAGAGGAAGTGAATCAAAAAATTGTAGAGTTTTTAACAAAACCTATAGGAGGAGATGAAAAATGGAAAGAAAGGATATTAACGTAGGAATTGTTGGAACAGGACTTTACATTCCTGAGACATATATGACAGCTGAAGATATAGCAAAAGAAACAGGTATACCTGAAGAAATTATAAAAACCAAATTTGGGATTATAAGAAAGCCTGTACCAGGTCCAGAAGACCATACTTGTTATATGGGAATACAAGCGGCGAAAGATTGCTTAAGAAGAACTGGTGTTGATCCAAAAGAAATAGACCTCATTATATATATAGGCGAAGAACACAAAGAATATCTACTTTGGACATCTGGTATCAAATTACAATACGAAGTAGGAGCAGAAAATGCGTGGGCTTTTGATATGGCGTTAAGGTGCGGTACAGCAGTTGCAGCTTTGAAGATAGCTAAAGATATGATGATTGCAGATGATAATATTAATACTGTCATGATTGCTGGTGGATATAGAAACGTTGACTTTATTGATTATAAGAATCCGCGCGTATCTTTCATGTATGACCTTGCTGCAGGAGGAGGAGCAATTCTCCTTAAGAAAAATTATAATAGAAACGTTATACTTGAGGCATCAATTATAACGGATGGTTCCTTTTCTGAAGATGTCGCTGTTGTCGGTGGAGGGACAAAATATCCTGTAAGCCATGAAATGATTGATAAAGGACTATATAAATTGGATGTTTTAAATATGGAACATATGAAAAAAGGCCTTGAAGAAAAATCGATGCCTAATTTTTTAGGTGTGATTAAAGAATCTCTAAGGAAAAGCGGTTATACACCTTCCGATATTGGCTATCTCGCGATACTTCACATGAAAAGGTCTGCACATGAATTTATTTTAAAGGAACTAGGCTTATCTCCTGACAAATCGATTTACTTAGAAAACTATGGGCATATGGGTCAGATTGACCAGATACTTTCAACACAACTTGCACTAGAAGAAGGAAAAATAAAAGATGGCGATGTAGTCGTGTGGGTAAGTGCAGGTATAGGCTATGTATGGGATGCAATTACAATAAAGTGGGGACCTATAGAATAAATTTTATGGCATAAATTTTATGACAGGAGGTTTTAGACATGGATTATAAAGAACTATACAAAAAGAAGTTAGTTTCTGTTGAAGAAATTTTATCAAAGATTAACAGTGGAGATGAAATTGTTTCTGCTATGGCTGCTTCAGAGCCTCAAGGCATTTTAAGTAAACTCCATACTATAAAAGATAGAGTTGAAGATGTAACGGTTGTTGTATGTCTTCCAATGAAAGATTATGAATTTTTTATGAATCCATCAATGAAAGGGCATTTTCTTACTGAATCATGGTTTTATACTGCAGGATTAAGGGAAGCACATAAATATGGAACAGTATCTTTTATACCCAATCATCTTCATTTAGCTTCAACAAAAAGATTACACTATAGAAAACCTAGGTTCTTTCTAGGCACAGCAACTCCAATGGATAAACATGGATATTTATCATTATCTTTAGGTATTACTTATGAAAAAGATATTCTTGAGAACGCTGATTATGTTGTTTTAGAGATAAATGAAAACCTCCCAAGAACCTATGGTGATACACAAATTCATATAAGTGAAGTTGACTTTGTTGTTGAAAATCATGCTCCTGTTCCTGAAATTCCCATTGTAGAACCAAACGAAAAAGACAAAATAATAGGGAATTATATAGCTGAGTTAGTAGAGGATGGCTCAACGATTCAATTAGGAATAGGTGGAATACCCAATGCTGTGGCAAAAGCACTTTTAAATAAAAAGGACCTTGGCATACACACAGAGATGTTTACAGAAGGAATGGTAGATTTATTTGAAGCTGGGGTAATCACCAATAAGAAAAAGACCTTATGGAAAGGAAAATCTATAGCTACATTTGCGCTTGGTACTAAGAAACTGTATGATTTTATAGATGATAATATGGGAGTAGAATTTCAAAGAGGCGCAGTTGTCAATGACCCATATGTAATAGGCCAAAATTATAAAATGGTATCTATAAATACTGCATTGCAAGTAGATTTAACAGGTCAAGTTTGTTCAGAATCTCTGGGTATAAGGCAATTCAGTGGGACGGGGGGACAAGCAGACACGGCAGTAGGGGCACAAATTTCAAAAGGAGGAAAATCAATAATAGCACTGTACTCATCAGTAAAAAACGATGCTATATCTACAATAGTTCCTGTGCTGACAGAGGGTGCTGCAGTGACTCTTTCAAGAAATGATGTAGACTATATTGTTACAGAGTATGGCATTGCAGAAATGAGAGGACGGTCAATAAGAGATAGAGTCAGAAATTTAATAAACATTGCTCATCCTAAATTTAGAGATGAACTTAAAGAGAAGGCTAAAGAGCTTATGATATGGTAATATTTGAATGTTAAAGATAAAATGACGATGAAGAAAGGAGGAATAATTTATGAAGAAGCTAAGAGTATTTCCCCTATTGGTAATAATGTCGTTGTTATTATTTCAAGGACATTATAAAGCAACATCATATTTTGACTCAATACCAATAAAAACCTTTACAGACTCCAAATACTGGGCTAAAGTGGAACTTTTAAGGGATAGCAATCCTAACATAGGACAAGAAAAATTCATAACAGATAATCAACAGAAGGATTCAGAAATCATCAAAGAATTTAACAACAATCCTCAACCAAATTCGCAATATTTTTTGCTCCATTATGCACCGGGTTGGGATACAGGCACAAAGCCATATCCTGTAATTCTTGTTCACGGTGCTGGTTCTGATGCGAACTTTTTTGCAGATCCTAAAAGGGATGGTTCGATTACTGGTTTGATGCAATATCTTTCGCAAAGAGGTTATAAAGTCTTTGCTGTTACATTTGCGCATCCTCATGGGGACAATTACATTCAAAGAGAGATTCTTGCTGATGCGATTCAGAAGGTTAAGGCTGTAACAGGAGCAAGTAAAGTTGATATTATAGCACATAGTAAAGGCAATATGTCTGCGAGAATGTACGTATCAAATGTCAAAAAATCATGGGGAGTTGATTTTGGAAAAGATGTGAGAAGATATATCCAGCTGGGAGCTCCAAATGGTGGAATTGACTTTACTTTTAGGAATCCAAATATGGCATGGGGTATAATAACAACTGGAGGATTTGGACCTGTTCCTTATACTTATATGTTGATTTATGGTTTATGGTATGATACTACCTACCACAGTATATACACGGAAGGTGGTGCCTATCCAGGACAACTTCAGATGTTAGCAAGATGGGATAGTGTATATCCTCTAAATACAACGCAGCAAGATTGGTATACAACTTATTATGGAGGATGGGGATTTGCTAGTTATTCCTATGGGATAGATTATGCAATTAAAGAAGGTGGAAATCTTATTAATACATTACAGAATTCCCCTGTAGATCCTTCTGTAGAAATAGCTGTTTTGGCTGGAGATTATAATTATATAAATGGTGTTCCGTGGGAGACCACAGGGCCCAGTGACGGATTAGTATTTGTAAAAAGTGCTACTGATACATCGGCAATGACAAAATCAGGAGCAAAACTTTTGGCGAAAGACGTATACCATTTAAATCACCTTGAGCTGGCATATGATAAATCAGCTATGGATTGGATAGATGCACGATTGTCAAAATGAGAAAAGGAATTGCTTTTAGCAAAAGTAAATTATATTTCAAGCAGTTTATTTCCTCTGAAACAAATTAAAATATTATATTGCGTTGTAGATGTTAAAAATAAAGGGGGTTAAAATTTATGTGTAGAGTAATATATAAAAAAATTGCTTTACCAAATGGAGAGGAAATTGGTTACAGAGAAAGAGAAGGAGGAAAAGACGCAATAATTTTTGTTCATGGTAATTTAGTTTCATCAAAATATTGGGAAAAATTTATGCAAAGATTTCCTGAAAATTTTAAACTTTATGCAGTGGATTTAAGAGGAGCAGGAATCTCTTCATATAACAAGCCTATTGAAACAATGAGGGATTTTTCTGAAGATATATGGCTTTTTTCACAAGAAATAAATATCAAAAAGTTTATTCTTGTAGGGTGGTCGATGGGCGGAGTAATTTCTATGCAACTAGCGGCTGACCACCGTAATGCAGTAAAAAAATTGATCCTTGTAAGTTCACCATCTTGCAAAGGTATACCATTTACAAAAAAAGATGAAGAAGGTAAAATGATGCCGGGTGAATATTGGAAAACAAAAGAAGAAGTGTTTAATGATAAAGTACAAGTTTTGCCGATAGTTTATGCATTGAGATCGGGAAACAGAGAAATAATGAAAAATATTTGGGATTCTGCTGTGTTTAACTATAAAAAACCTGAAAAAAGTTATTATAAAGAGCTCATAGAAGACATTTTTACAGTAAGAAATTATCCTGATTGTGCATGGGCAACGCAGATTTTTAATATATCTCACCTTCATAATGGTGTGGTCATGGGTACAGGGGAAGTAGACAATCTAAAGATGCCTGTATTGTTATTATGGGGAGAACATGATGTAATTGTAAAAAAAGAGTATAGCGAAGAAACAGCAAAAGAAATTGGGGAGAATGCCCATGTTGTAGTTATTGAAAATGCGGCTCATAGTGTCTTTATTGATAATGAAGAACAAACATTAAAGGTTATGCTAGACTTTATTGAGCAATAGGGGAGGAGATGAATATATGAGGAGAAGGGCACGAATCATAGGAGTGGGAAGTTATCACCCAAGGAATTTGATAACAAATGAAGAACTGTCAAAAAGAATAGGTGAGCCAATAAGCATAAATTTTGAAAATAAGGTTGGAATACTTCAAAGGTATATAACTGATCCGGATGAAAGCACTGCAGACCTTGCTTATGAAGCAGCTAAAAGGGCCCTTGAAATGGCAAATGTATCACCGAAGGATATTGATTTGATAATTTTAGCCACAGATACTCCTGAATATATTACTCCACCAACTTCTGCAATTGTACAGGGCAGGCTTGGAGCAATAAATGCTGGCTTTTTTGATATAAATGCTTCTTGTGCTGGATTTGCAGGCTCTCTTGCAGTTGCATCAAAAATGATTATGGCAGATGATTCATTAAATAAAGTCTTAGTTATTGGTGCATATAACATGAGCAAATTTATTGACTATAATACACCCGGACTTTCAGCCATATTTGCGGATGGTGGTGGAGCGGTTGTACTTACTTCAATAGAAGAAAATGCTGGGTTTTTAGCATCCAAATTCATAGGAGATGGTACCCAGTATGGTTTTCTAGGTATATATGATGGTGGTGCAAAAAATCCGTTTAGAAAAGACAATCCTAAAGACCAGCTTTTGACATCTTTCAAGCCTCTTCCTCCAGATAGAAACCTTAAAATGTGGCCTCCTCTTGTAAAGGAAGTTGTGGAAAGAGCGGGTTATAAAGTTGAAGATATTGATCATATTTTCTTTACTCAGATAAATAAGTCAGTAATATTAGAGGTTATGGATACATTAGGGCTTGACCGGTCAAAAGCAACTACTATTATGGAAAAGTACGGCTATACTGGTTCGGCTTGTCTTCCTATGGCTTTAGATGATGCAGTAAAAAATAATAGGATAAAGAGAGGAGACCTAATTGTTTTTGTAGGTTCAGGAGTAGGATTTTCTATGGCTGCATCAGCTTTTATATATTAAGCAGTGCATATCTTGGTGAATAATATGGGGTGATGAAATGACCCTTATTGATGCGTTTAAAAAAATAGCACCTTTTATTAATATAATGACAACAGAGGATCTAGGTATATCAATATGTGATGTTAATGAATGTGTATTATATTTACCTGGTAAAAAAATTAATCATAACATAAAGGTAGGAGATCCTTTAAAAGAGGGTACCGCTATATATGAAGCAATAAAAAGTGGAAAACGTATTGTTAGAAGAGTAGGAAGCGAAGTGTATGGTTTTCCATATATTGCTATAGCATTTCCGCTGATAGAAAACGGTGTAATAACAGGAGGAGTAAGTATATTTCAATCGACAGCAAAACAGGATGAGATAGCAAATATAACTGAAAAAGTGTTTTCTTCATTGCAGCAGATTCACTCTATGATACAAGAGATATTTCTAATTTCAAAAAATGTATCTGAAATAAGCGATGAAGCCTCAAAGCTTGCAGAATATGCAAAAAATAATGCTCAATCTACTGACGAGCTTATAGACTTTATTAAACATATCTCTTCAGAAACAAATTTATTGGGCTTAAATGCGGCAATAGAAGCTGCGAGAGTTGGTGAGAGTGGCAAAGGGTTTACAATAGTTGCAAATGAAATAAGGAAATTATCCATGTCAACCAAAGACTCTGTAGAGTCTATAAACAATGTACTTATAAAACTTAAAGAAATAAGTTATAAAATTGATAAAAATATGAAAGAAATAAAGAATACAAATGTGAATCTCTATAAACTTATAGAAAATGCGAATAGTGAACTTGAAGAAATAAACAAAATGTTTGAGGAACTTTACAATAAAACGCGACTTTATTAAATAAGACAATAATGAATGAATACTTGGAAGCAAAAATATTGTAGCTAAGTTTCTGCAGTTTTTGCTTCCAACTATGATTTTAGATTAAGCTTTCATCATTTAAAAGGGGAGATTTAATATTATGTATAAAATTTTAGTAATAAACCCTGGTTCA
This sequence comes from Clostridia bacterium, assembly GCA_012840485.1. Taxonomy (GTDB): domain Bacteria; phylum Bacillota; class Thermoanaerobacteria; order Thermoanaerobacterales; family Thermoanaerobacteraceae; genus Thermoanaerobacter. The sequence goes on from DULG01000006.1 coordinate 14,637, forward strand.
ACATCAACTAAACTTGCAGTTTATGAAGGTGAAAATGAGGTATTTAATGATACAATAAGACATTCAAGTAAAGAGTTAAGTAAATACAATAATATTATTGAACAACTGGATTTTAGGGTTGACTGTATACTTAATACGCTTCAAGGTAACAATTTTTTATTATCTGAATTTGATGCAGTGGTAGGTAGAGGAGGTTTGCTTAAACCTGTTGAAAGTGGTACTTATATTGTAAATGATATTATGATAAATGACTTAAAAAATGGTGTCCAAGGAGAACATGCCTCAAATCTGGGAGGAATAATTGCTCGTTTGATAGCAGATAAATATGGTATTCCGGCTTTTATAGTGGATCCGGTTGTGGTTGATGAACTTGAAGATGTGGCGAGAATTACTGGTATTCCAGAAATAAAAAGAAAAAGTAGATTCCATGCCTTAAATCAAAAAGCAGTAGCAAGGCGCCTCTCAAAGGATATTGGTAAGGAGTATGAAAAAGCAAATCTCATAATAGCTCATCTTGGAGGAGGCATATCGGTAGGTGCACATAAAAAGGGAAGGATTGTAGATGTTAACGATGCTATAAATGGGGATGGACCTTTTTCACTTGAGAGAGCTGGGGGACTTCCTGCCATTGATGTTGCAAACTTATGCTTTAGTGGCAAATACGGTTATGAAGAGATAAAAAAGATGATAAATGGAAAAGGAGGAATGACAGCTCTTCTTGGTACAAATGATGTCAGAGAAGTATTAAAAAGAATAAATAACGGAGATAAATATGCTAAACTGGTATTTGAAGCAATGGCATATAGAGTTGCAAAAGAGATTGGTAGTATGGCGGCTGTTCTTAAAGGACACGTAGATGCAATAGGAATTACTGGAGGTATTGCATATAGTGAGGAATTTGTAACACTTATAAAAGACAGAGTAAATTTTATAGCACCTATTTATGTATATCCGGGAGAAGAGGAAATGCTAGCTTTAGCTCAAGGGGCTTTGAGAGTTTTAAACGGTGAAGAAAAGGCAAAAGAATATGTATAAAATGAAAACTGATAAGAGGCTTATGTAGGTCTTCTTATCAGTTTTTCAATTTCGGTTCTATAATAAATGTTGGGGTAGATAAAAAAATCCATAAAAAAACAGTGCACTTGTTCTGAATTCCTATGATAATAAAATTGGCTATTTATTTTTTTACTTCCACGCTGGCAAAATTCCTACCTTTTGAAAAATTTTAAATACCACCACAAATATAGGCCCTATTACAAGACCCAAAGTTCCGAAAAGTTTTGCACCAATGAAGATAGATAAAAGTACCACTAGAGGATGAAGTCCTATACTTTCTCCTACAATCTTCGGTTCTATTATTTGCCTCACAACTACTACCAACGTATAGAGTATTAAAAGATATATTCCTACCATGTAATTTTTCATTATAATATTATAAATAGCCCACGGTATCATAACAGCACCTAGACCCAGTATGGGCAATGCATCTAAAGCTGTTACAAGAAGACCTAATAAAAATGGATAGTCAAAACCTATCATTGCAAAGCCTAGGGATAGCTGTAAAAATGTTATAAACATTATTATTGCCATTGCTCGGAGATATCTGAAAAATGTCTTTAAAAAGTCCACTTGAATATTTTTTGCGTGTTGTGTCCAATGAGAAGGAATTTGTCTTTTTATAAAATCTAATATAAGCTGTTTATCTTTGCTTATGAAAAAAGTAGCCACCAGTGTTATCAAAGTTTCAAAGAAAAAATTAGGCAATTTTGTTGTAAAATTCAAAAGCCAAGTGGTAAGATTTTTTACAAGTAATGATATATAGTTTAAAATTGATTGCATATTGCTTTCAATGAAAGATGTGATATTTGAGGGCAATGTTATATAATACGTCCTTATTTTATCAACGAGATTTGAAATTGTCTCATTAATAACATTTGCATAATTTGTACTTATTTCCGCAAAAGAACTTAGTTCATATATAAGTTGGTTTATTAATATTGCAATGAGTGATCCTATCACTCCTATTAACATCAAAAGTAAAATAAAGGAAGCTAAACTTCTTGGAATTTTTAATTTTTTCTCCAAAAAATTTACTCCAGGATCGATTATAATTGCAAGAAGCAAAGCTAATACAAAGGGCATTAGAAAAGGAATAATTTTAAATATGATTAAGTAAAATACAATAAAAAAAGTAACAACAGTCACAGATTTTTTAATTATATCACTGTGTTTCAATAAAAAATTGTTCAAATTTTTGACCTCCTTTTCTTATATTATAATATGAGAGTTGATAAAAGTCTATCATTAGAGAGGAATTATTGATTCCAATGAGAGAATTTTGCAAAATAAATTTTCAAAAATCAGCATGCTGTTTCTGATTTTTGAAAATACCACTTTATAAAAGAAATTAAATTCAATAATTTTTTGAATTTCATTCTTAACTATGTTAAAACTATACAAGAAAAATAGCAACATACTGGATATTGGTAATTGACTTTTGGTTTAAATGATAGTATAATTTTCTCAGTAAAGGGGAGTAACTCCAAGTCAATCAGTCGTCATGACGGCTTTGCCCGGCTGATTGAGCAAAAAATGCGAGTGAGACCTTTACTTTGTGGGATACTACAAAGTAAAGGTCTATTTTATTTTGCAAAATTTTTAAAGGAGGGCTACTAATGAAAAGATATTGGAATATGGATGTAGAAGAGATAAAAAAAGAGTTAGAAACTGATGATAAAAATGGATTGACACAAGAGCAAGCTAATGAAAGGTTATTTAAATATGGTAAAAATGTTTTAAAAGAAAAGAAAAAGAAATCAATATTTTCATTATTTATTGAACAGTTTAAAGATTATATGGTGTTAATTCTTATTATTGCTTCAATTATATCTTTTTTTCTTGGAGAGACAATAGATGCAAGTATAATATTAGTTGTTGTAATTTTAAATGCATTATTAGGAACAATTCAGGAAAACAAAGCTGAGAAGTCTCTTGAAGCTCTTAAGAAATTGTCTCAACCTCTTGCAAAAGTAGTAAGAGATGGGAAAGTAATGGAAGTTGAAGCATCTTCTCTTGTAATAGGAGACGTAGTATTAATAGAAGCAGGAAATATCATACCTGCAGATGGAAGATTGGTGGAGGCTAAAAACCTTAAGGTAGATGAATCAGTATTAACTGGTGAATCAGTACCTGTTGACAAAGTTGATACTGTAATAGAAAATGAAAATATACCTTTAGGAGATAGGCTTAATTTAGTGTACATGGGTACTACGGTTACTTACGGCAGAGGTAAATTTATTGTAATTGCTACAGGTATGGATACCGAAATGGGGAAAGTAGCCGGTTTGATAGAAAACGAAAGGAATGTCAAAACGCCACTTCAATTAAAACTTGAAGAATTGAGCAAATATTTAGGAACAGCTGCCATACTCATAAGTGCAATAATATTTGCAATAGGAGTACTTCAAAAAAGACCAGCATTTGATATGTTTATGACGGCTGTAAGCCTTGCTGTTGCAGCGATTCCTGAGGGACTCCCTGCTATTATAACTGTTACGCTTGCACTTGGCGTGCAAAAGATGATTAAGAAAAATGCGATAATAAGGAAACTTCCGGCTGTAGAAACGCTTGGCAGTACAAGTGTTATTTGTTCTGACAAAACAGGAACCCTTACACAGAACAAGATGACAGTTGTGAAGCTTTATATTAACGATAGAAAAGTGAATGTAAAAGAAGATGAAGTGAAACAGGAGGACTATTTCCTTTTAAAAAATGCTGCATTATGTACTGATGCTTTTATAGATGAGGAAGGAAAAGGGATTGGCGATCCTACGGAAGTTGCGATTGTTGCTGCGCTAAATGATTTAATAGGCTTAAAAAAAGCCGATATAGAAAAAGAATTTCCAAGAATTGCGGAAATACCCTTTGATTCAGATAGAAAAATGATGTCAACAATACATGTTATGGATAAAGAGGACTTTAGATTAATTACCAAGGGAGCACCTGACAATATTTTAAAAAGATGTAAGTATATTTTGAAAGACAATAAAATTTTACCCTTTGATGAAATAGAAAAGAATAGGTTAAGTTCTATTAACGAAGAAATGGGAAAAGAAGCTTTAAGAGTTATTGCAGTTGCTTATAAAGATATCAAAGAAATACCTAAAAATTTGAACAGCGATGAAATGGAAAAAGATTTGATATTTATAGGGCTTATAGGCATGATAGATCCACCACGACTGGAGGCCAAACATTCAGTTGAAATATGTAAAAAAGCAGGAATAAAACCTGTTATGATAACGGGTGATCACAAGATAACGGCTTCTGCGATAGCACGGGAGCTTGGAATTCTTGAGGATAATGATGAAGCAGTAACAGGCGAAGACCTTGACAGAATCTCTGATGAAGAATTAAAGGAAAGGATAAAAAGAATATCTGTTTTTGCAAGGGTATCTCCTGAGCACAAGATGAGAATTGTAAAAGCGTGGCAAAAAAATGGTGCTGTGGTAGCAATGACAGGCGATGGTGTAAATGATGCACCTGCCCTTAAACAGGCGGATATTGGAGTTGCAATGGGTATAACTGGTACCGATGTTGCAAAAGAAGCAGCAGATATGGTTTTAACTGATGACAATTTTGCGACAATAGTTGCAGCAATAAAAGAAGGCAGGACCATATTTGCAAACATAAAAAAAGCTATCCATTACTTATTAACCTGTAATTTAGGTGAAATAGTTGTACTGTTTATTGCTACAATATTAGGCATGCCGATGCCTTTAAAACCCATACATATATTATGGGTGAACCTTATAACTGATAGCCTGCCAGCTCTTGCTCTTGGATTTGAACCGCCGGAAAATGATATAATGGAGAAAAAACCCAGACAAAAAGGCGAAAGCATTTTCGCAGGAGGGTTGGCCTATAGAATACCGCTTGAAGGTATGTTAATTGGGTTGGTCACATTAATTGCTTTTGTTATAGGACTTAAGCAAAATATAGAGACTGCAAGAACAATGGCTTTTGCGGTGTTGACTTTATCGCAGCTTGCTCAAGCTTTAAATGTAAGGTCGGACAAATCCCTTTTTAAGATAGGATTATTTACAAACAAATACATGATTTTTGCTTTGATAGTGGCAATTTTGTTACAGGTTATTTTAATTGTGACCCCAATAAACACTATATTTGGACTTAGGAATATTAATGTTTATGACTGGGATATAATTATTACAATGTCAGTTACACCTCTTTTAGTAATGGAGGTAGTTAAATTTTTTAAAAAAAATTAATTCCTTAATTCTTTAATATATTCCTTTGAATAATCTGACTAATGACAAAGTTCTTTTTGCTGTAATTGCAATCAAAGTGTCTTTTATCCTTTTTTGACACTAAATATAGAATGTTATATAATAATATAAGAGAAAGTATATATTTGTGAGGGGTGATAAAAGAATGGAGGATGATCCTGGAAGTATGCAAAATAGCAAAGTGCTATGGCTGCCACTATTAAAAACAAAAGAGGTAAAAAATTAATTGAAGTAATAGATATTATGTACTAAAAATGTTTATGCTTTCTAATTTAACAATTCTTTCAAAGGAGGATGAATTTTATTGTTTACAGAACTTTTGTTTTTAGTGGCACTCATAGCGCTAAATGGTTTTTTTGCTGCTTCTGAAATTGCAGTAATTTCTTTGAATGATAATAAAATTAGACAAATGGCTGAAAAAGGGAATAAAAAAGCTGTGCTTTTAAAGTCTTTATTAAATGAGCCAAGTAAATTTCTTGCAACCATTCAGATTGGAGTTACCTTTGCTGGATTTTTGGCAAGTGCATTTGCCTCTGAAAGTTTTGCCAATAAACTGGTTGGTCTTATTAAGCAAACTAACTTGTCTATTTCAGAATCAACACTCAAGAATGTATCTATAATTATTATAACATTGATTTTGTCATATTTTACACTTGTTTTAGGAGAACTAGTTCCAAAAAGACTTGCAATGAAAAAGTCGGAAGCTATATCTATGTTTGCAGTCAAACCGCTCATCTTTCTCTCAATTATAACATCTCCTATTATAAAGTTGCTTACTATATCTACAAATTTTGTGGTAAAGCTATTTGGTCTGGATCCTTATTCAGATGAAGAACAGGTTACCGAAGAAGAAATCCGTATGATGGTAGACCTTGGTGAAGAAAAAGGTGTTATAGAGAAAACTGAAAAGGAAATGATCAATAATATTTTTGAATTTGATAATAAAACTGTTGAAGAAATTATGACATATAGAACAGAGATTGTAGCACTTCCTGTTGATGCAAATGAGGAAGAAATAAGGTCGTTGATTAATCAAAAAAAATATACAAGGATTCCGGTATACCAGAGTAATATTGATAATATCATTGGTATCCTACATATAAAGGACTTAATACCATATCTAGACAAAAACATAAATAAAGAAACTTTTAACTTACAAAAAATAATAAGACCTGCATATTATGTACCTTCATCTAAAAGAATAGATGAACTTTTTAAAGAAATGAAGAAAAATAAAATTCATATGGCAATTGTTATTGATGAATATGGAGGAACGGCGGGAATTATAACTATGGAAGACCTAATTGAAGAAATTGTTGGTGATATTTTTGATGAGTATGATGAAGATAAAAAAGATTTTGAAAAGCTTGATGAAACTACTTATATTGTTAATGGTACTATTAGTCTTGATGTTATAAAAGAATATTTTGACGTGGACCTACCAATAGATGAATATGAAACAGTAAGTGGTTTTATTATAGGGCAATTAGGTAAAATTCCCGAAGAAAATGAGAAACCTGAAATAGAGTTTGATGGACTTGTATTTAAAGTTGAAGAGATAAATAAAAAGAGAATTGCAAAGGTTAAAATATATATGAGATCTCTAAATAATTTTGAAAAACATTCATGAAAATTATGATTCACTTTGATGTTTTTCTACCATGGTATAATTTTCTACCATGTTATAATTTCCAACAATGATCTCCCAAATTATATCTTTAGATTTTAATAAGTTTGTGATATGATTACCTAGCACTTATTCTGATGCCTTCTTTTTTAGATTATGTTGTCAACTTTCTATTATAGCAGACATTCAGAATAAGTGCTTTATCTTTTATTGGAGTTTTTATCTACCCTAACATTTATTATATAATATATAACCTAAAAAATTAATATGAGCTGTCCCTATTTTTTGAAATATAAATCAAACAAATTCTTTAATTAATTTTTCCGTATTCTTCGGATTAAGCTCTACATCCACTAAAGGAGGACCGTTTTTTATAAAATCAAATTTTTCTTCATAAGTTTCTTTTTCGACTTTGTAAATTATACCTATTGGAATTTTATCTCCAAATTTCATTGCTTTTTTAAGGGCTTCTTCTTTATTTGTGTAGTCGTAATCTTCTGGTAGATGATATACTCTCTCTTTATACCAAGCAAAAGTATTAACTTTATTCCAGACAACACAAGGTTGAAGTATATCTACAAGAGCATAGCCTTTATATAATATTGCCTCTTTCATTAGATTTACAAGATGAGGGATATCTCCAGAGAAACCTCTTGCTACAAATCCTGCTCCCATAGTCAAGGCTAAAGCCAGAGGATTTAAAGGTTCTAGCTTTACTCCGTCAAATTGCAGAGTAGTTTTTTGACCTTTAGCAGTAGTAGGGGAGGCTTGACCCTTGGTTAAACCATAAATTTGATTATCATGGACAAAGTGAGCAATATCAATATTTCGTCTTATCGCATGTATAAAGTGGTTGCCACCTTCTCCATATGTATCACCATCACCGGATTCTACAATTACTTTTAAATTTTTATTTGCTAGCTTTATTCCGATGGCTGGGGGCAAAGCTCTTCCATGTAAGCCATTAAATCCATTTACTTTTATATAGTGGGGCATTTTTGCTCCTTGACCTATCCCTGTAACTAAAACAACCTCATGAGGTTCTAATTCTAAATCTTCCAAAGCTTGTTTTAATGCAGTTCTTATCATATAATTTCCACAGCCAGGGCACCAAGAGGGCTCATAAAGCTTATATTCGTATTTCATGAGAGTACCTCCTTTATTTTTTTATATACTTCATCACTACTAAAAGGACGACCATCATATTTTAAAATTTTGTGAGTTGCTTTTATAAGAGCTTCTTGTCTAATCAAACTTTCAAGCTGAGCTGTAGCATTTTGTTCTATATCTATTATTTTTTTAGCGTTTTTGCTTAACTCTAAAAGTCTTTGTGTCGGTAAAGGCCATATATCGCCAAATATTAAGGCTCCTACTGACAATCCTTCATCAACCAGATTCTCAACGGCTTCTTTTATTGCACCATAAGTCGAACCCCAGCCTATTACTAAGTCTTCAGGATTTTCTTTTCCTATAAACCAAGGCTCCTGTATTTCATTTTTTAAATATTCAAATTTTCTAAGTCTTTTTTCTACCATAGATTTTCTTATAACAGCGCTTTCTGTTATATGTCCCCATTCGTCATGTTCATCGCTATCTACTAAAACGATTTGTCCAGGTATTTTTCCAGGCAAGATACGAGGAGATACGCCTGTTGGTGTTATTTTGTATCTCTTGTATTCTTCATCTGTTATGGCTTCTTCTCCAGATATATACCTTTCTATGGTAATTTTATCAAAATCAAAAGACTTTACAGTTTTTAAGCTATCTGCTAACTGTTGGTCACTTAAAAGTAAAACAGGAATCTGATATTTTTCGGCTATATTAAAAGCTCTTGCTGTTTGGTAAAAAGCATCTTCTACATCTCTTAAAGCGATTACCATTCTTGTAAATTCTCCATGTCCAGCATGTATTACAAATTGCAAATCAGCCTGTTCAGTCCTAGTGGGAAATCCTGTAGCAGGTGCAGGCCTTTGCACATCAATAACTACCACAGGAACTTCAATCATTCCAGCTAGACTCAGTGCTTCTACCATTAGTGCAAAACCACCACCTGAGGAACCTGTCATAGCTCTAACGCCAGCATAGGAAGCGCCTAATGCCATATTAAGAGCTGCTATTTCGTCTTCCACTTGCTCTACTGCTATGCCCATTTCATTGGAGTGATAGGACATAAAAGAAAGTATTCCAGTAGAAGGAGTCATGGGATATCCACAGTAAAATTTACATCCAGCAGCAATTGCACCTAAGGCCACAGCCTGATTTCCATTTATTAGTATATTTTTGTCTTCTGCAGTTTTTAAAGAAATTTCTGTATCAATAAGGGCATAACCTCTTTTTAAGGCCTGTAAATTGAGTTCTGCTATATCTTTATTAAACTCTTCTTTTATTGCTTTTTCTCCTATAGAAAAATCCAAAGAGAAATATTTAAGAATAACACCTAATCCAACTGTTGTAAAGATTTTTTGATTTTTTAGTTCTTTTGCAATTTCTAAAAGAGGAAGTGCCAATGTTTTTCCTTTTATACCCTCTAAAGGGATATCTTTGTCACATATTATAACACCAGTTTTAATTAGATTTTTACTGTGAATTTCAATTGTTTCTTTATTTAATGCAAATATTATGTCATTTTTTGAAATGTGAGAATATAAAGGCTTATCTGAAAATCTTACTTGTATAAAATTATGTCCACCTCTAATTCTAGACATGTAATCGCTATTGGAAAAGACATAAAAGCCGTGTCTTTTCAAAATTTTTGCTAAAAGATTTGCAGTTGTGTCAATGCCTTGTCCTGCTTCCCCACCAATTAAAATTGTGTAATCCATTTTTCACCTCTCCTTAAGTTATTATTAAATAACATTTTATATTATTATATCATAAGTATTTTTCAAAAGGAAATCATTATTTTGTAATATTTTGTCGAATAAAAATTTATAAAAGTTTTTTGATTTTTGATAATTCTATGGTATAATGAAACTAAAGACGAAGTAAAATAAAATGTTGGATTAAAGTACAAAATAAGATTTTAATACAGTTAATAACTTAGCTAATATACGTGAAAATAATATAAATTGAAAATAATAAAATTTAGGAGGAGATATCCATGGGGACAAAAGGAAGAGAAATAGTGGGGAAAGATGTAGACAGAATTATTGAGTCTCTAAATAAAGCTTTTGCTGATGAGTGGTTAGCATACTATCAATATTGGATAGGGGCCAAAATTGTCAGAGGACCTATGGGGGAAGCTGTAGCAGCTGAACTTGCAGAACATGCAGGTGAAGAATTAGAACACGCAGAAAAAATAGCTGAGCGCATTATCAAATTAGGGGGAACTCCTATAGTAAAGCCCGAAGATTGGTACAAACTTACTAATTGTGGATATGATGTTCCAGACAATCCGGATGTGAAAGTATTGTTAGAACAAAATATTAAAGGTGAGCAATGTGCTATTGAAGTTTATAATAAAATGCTTTCAGAATTAAAAGATGTTGATCCTGTAACTTATCATTTAATATTAGAAATATTAGAAGATGAAATTGAGCATGAAGAAGATTTAGAGACACTACAGGAAAACATGGAAATGTTTCATAAAAAATGATTAGGAGGGTTTAATATGGGTAAATTTGGTGAATTATATCAAAGTGGAGATTGGAAAGGTGAAAAGCATGTACCTGTAATACATATAAAAGACAAAGTAAAAAAAGGAGAAATAGTAGAACTAAGAGTTAATATTGGAGAAGAGATTCCTCATCCAAATACATTAGAGCACCATATTAAATGGATGAAGGTTTATTTCCATGGAGAAGGGGATAAATTTCCTGTTGAAATAGGTAATTATGTGATGAATAGCCATGGAGAATACGGCGTTTTTACAGAGCCTGATATAACTATAAAGTTTAAAGTTGAAAAATCAGGTACAATTTATGCTACAAGTTATTGCAATATACATGGTCTATGGGAAAACAGCAAAAAAGTAGAGGTTGAATAATAAATTATAGGGCTTTCATCATAAAAAATGAAAGCCCTTTGATACTATTTTGAAAGGGTGATTAAAAGTGACAAATGTAGAATTTGTAATTCAGATGGAGAAAGATGGTGAAAAATATTACAAAGAACAAGCACAAAAGAATAAAGGGAATGAATTGGAAAATTTATTTTTAGATTTAGCTAATGATGAGAAAAAACATGCAGAAATAATTGAAAATTGGGCTAAAAAGAATATATACGACTTAAAGGAAAGTGAAATAATAAAGAAATTTACTAATGTGTTTAAAAATAAAGATGAAATTAAAAGTAATGTAAGATTTAAACCTGAACAACTTGAAATATATCAATTCGCTTTAAAGATAGAAAATGAAAGTATAGATTTATATGAAAAAATGTTAAAAGAAGCAAAAGATGATTTGGAAAAAAGACTTTTTGAATTTTTAATAAGTGAAGAAAATCGTCATAAAGAGATTTTTGAGAATCTAATTGACCATGTAAGAAAGGCAGAGGAATGGGTAGAATCAGCAGAATTTGGCATAAGGAAAGATAAGTATTAATAAACCCCAGCTGGGGTTTATTAATTTTCTATGAGTTCATCTTTTAAGAATAAAACAACAGGGCAATGATCACTTCCTAATACTTCTGAATGAATTTCTGCATCAATCAAATAATCTTTTAACCTTTCTGAAACAATGAAATAGTCAATTCTCCACCCTATATTTTTTTCTCTTGCGTTATGCATATAGGACCACCATGTATAGGTATCTTTTTTATCTGGATAAAAATATCTAAAAGCATCAATGAATCCAGAGTTTAATAGAATTGTAATTTTTTCTCTCTCTTCATCTGTAAAACCTGCATTTCTTCTATTAGCAGATGGATTTTTTATATCTATTTCTTTATGGGCTACATTTAAATCTCCACATAAAATTATAGGTTTTACGGAATCTAATTTTAGTAAATAATTTCGAAAGTCTTCTTCCCATTCCATTCTGTAAGAAAGTCTTGTCAATCCTCTTTGAGAATTAGGAGTATAGGTATTTACTAAGTAAAATTTTTCATATTCTAACGTTATAACTCTTCCTTCATTGTCATGTTGAGGGATGCCTATTCCGTAGTTAACGGATAAAGGTTTATATTTTGTGAATACAGCAGTTCCTGAATAAGCCTTCTTTTCAGCAAAGTTCCAAAAAGTGTAATAACCTTCTAAATTAAGTTCTTCAAGGTCTGTCTGATGGGGCTGTAATTTGGTTTCTTGTATACAAAAAATATCAGCATTTACTTTTTTGAAATAATCCATAAACCCTTTTTGCAAGCAAGCCCGTAAGCCATTTACATTCCATGAAACAAGTTTCATATTTTTTCCTCCAATATTTTTGAGTTGCTATGAATTAAAAACTATGTGATTACTATCTTCATTATATAGAAAAACAAAAATAAATCAAATTCCAAAATTGTTTACATATTTTTACACAAAAATAACTGCATAAAAGCCCTTTACAAATAGAATTCTATATGATAAAATAAGCTACGTGGTTTTTGTTAAAGCTTCAGAGCAAAACTTTTTATTGTTTTAAAAATGTGGAGGGATACCCAAGTAGCCAAAGGGGGCAGACTGTAAATCTGTTGGCTGTCGCCTTCGATGGTTCAAATCCATCTCCCTCCACCATATGACCCATTAGCTCAGGAGGTAGAGCACCTGCCTTTTAAGCAGGGTGTCCCGCGTTCGAGTCGCGGATGGGTCACCAGTTGTAAAAGACAGTTATCAGTGATAACTGTTTTTTGTTTTTTACAGCAAAAGTTTATGGTATAATAATATAAAATGTCGAAAGGGTCGGTTTTATAATTTTGAAGGGAGTTTTTGACATGAAAATGAGAAAATTGACTCCTGAAGAGGAGAAGCTTTTAGAGAATTTTGTGACAGACGTATACGGACCTGTCTATTTTATACATTCATTGCCGGAGTTTATCATTCCACCTATAAATTCGAAGGTAAGTAGAAGAGATACCAGCTGGAGGCTTAATATACTTGAGTCTTTGACAGATGGAGATTTAAACATAACTGACTACATACCCAAACATAACATACCTCTAGAAAAAGCAATACAAAAGGCGAAAGAATTTCACGAAAAGTGGGTTGAAAGATTTGGACATTCTTCTATTGCTGAGCAGCATTTAATGCACCTGTGCGTGGAAGATGTTTCAAGGCTTTTGTCAGGGGATATTGAACTTATGAACAGGCGGCCTGCCTTTATAGAGTGGAGCCAAAGGTATCAAAAGCCTACAAGAGATAAAGTAGTGATACCAAAAGAATTAGAAGGAAAGCCTGATTTGAAAGAAAAGTTTTTAAAAGTCTGGAACAACTCCTATGATGCATATGAAAAACTTGTAGAAGTTTTGACAGAATATTTAGCTAGGGCGGAAGAGAAAAAAGAGGGGGAAAGTGAAGAAAGATTTTACAATAGGATTAGTAAAATTGCCTTTGAAGATGCGAGATATGCACTTCTTTTAGCTACCAAGACAAGTTTTGCAGTAGCTTTAAATGCCTTAGATTTACAGGATATAGTGAGAAAACTTTTCGCGCATCCTACTAAAGAGGCGAAGTTATTAGCCGAAAGAATAGTAGAACAAGGGGAAAAAATTGCACCAAGCATGTTACGACATACAACTCCTACTGTTTATCAATTAAAAGTTCACGATAGATTAAAGAATTTAGCAAGTTTTGTAAAGAAAGATGAGCTTTCAGATTCAGATGAGGATGTCATTTTAATAGACTATACAGGGAAAGATAGTGAATATTCTCCGGTAGATATTGTAATTATGCATATTTTGTTTACATATTCAGGTAAAAGTTTTGAAGCGGTGAGAAAAACAGTGAAGGAGATGGACGAAGAGGGGAAAAGTAAAATCTTGCAGCAGGCAGTTGAAAATATAGGGGAATTTGACCATTTAATAGAGGCATTTAAATCGGTCAGATTTAAATTTCAATTAAAGATAAGTGAAGCTAATTGGCATCAGCTTTTAAGGCATAGAACTATTGTCTTTGATTGCGGTGAACCGACAATTGAAAATGGTTTTGTTATTCCTCCAAATATCGAAAAAGCGAAGGCTTCCGAAATTTTAATAAAAGCGATAAAGGCTTCAGAGGAATTGTTTATAGAATTAAAAGAAAAATTGCCTGAAGTAAGTCCTTACGTGGTAACAAATGCACACAAACGCTTGGTTCTTATGAATGCGGATTTATGGGCTTTTGATCATTTTGCAAATTTGAGATGCACTAATGAAGCTCAGTGGGATATAAGGAATGTTTCTTTTAAGATGCTTGATTTGATTAAGGAAGTAGCGCCCCAGTTGGCAACCTTTATGGCAAGGCGAAAAAAAGCTTAAAAGATGGAGATGAAATCATGAAAACCAGTTTTAAAGAAATAAGTTTGCCAAAGCTTAATAATTTGACACCCTCACTGGAATCTACTGCCCTTAAATTAATGGAAGAAGCGGGAGAATTGGCACAAGCTATAGGAAAATTTAGAGGTTTAAACGGAGAAAATGTCACTTTAAGCGAAAAAGAGATAATGGGAAAAATTTCAGAGGAGCTTTTAGATGTTGCTCAAGTCGCAGTTTCAATGATGTTTGTCTTGGAGGAAAAGTATAATATAAATATTGAAGAAAAACTTAAAGAACATATCGAAAAATTAAAAAGGAAAGGGTATATAAAATAAAAAATATGCAGAAAAACTCTGCATATTTCAGTTTGTTGACAAAGCAAAATTTAAGCCCCTGTTTTCCCAGTTTCGAAAGCAGGGGCTGTATATATCTGGATAAAATTTTCTTTAAAACTCCAAATAATGGATAAAAGTTTAAAGTATCTAA
>DULG01000051.1 GCA_012840485.1 Clostridia bacterium
TACAGGATACTTCCTCTGCAGTTCAATTTTTGTATTTGGATTATATCTCCAGAACATATAAAATCCCCCTTTCCATCTGTTCTTTTTGTTCCTTAAGCCTTTCTTTCAAGGCTGTATACCTTTTTGAACTGTTAATTGTATTTATGGCTATTTTAAGGGCCTGCATATCTCCAAAGATTTTAACAACGTTTCGAGCCCTCGTAACAGCAGTGTAGAGAAGGTTTCTTTTCAGCATGATATAGTGGTTCATTGCAATTACAACAATCACTGTATCATATTCACTGCCCTGCGACTTATGAATTGTAATCGCATAAGCAGGGATTACATCCTTTAGCTCTTCTTCTACCAAATCAACTGTTTGTGTGCCGAAATCTACCACAATATGCCTCAGACCCTCTTCATCTCTGTATGCTCTTTTCACGTATCCCGTATCGCCATTGAAGATTTCTTTTTCGTAGTTGTTCTGAGTCTGCATGACTTTATCTCCAACTCTGAATATTTTGCTGCCGTATGCTATTTCCTCTTTCTGGGGATGTGGTGGATTTATTCGTTCCTGTATCAACCTGTTTAATTCCAGCGTTCCTATGTCTGTCTTTTTCATTGGTGTTAAAATCTGTACATTATCAAGAGTTTTTCCGCTTTTAAGTTCTTTTATAAATTCGTCTACAATTTGTTCAGGACTTTCAAGTTCATAAAAGATAAAATCTCTGTTGTTAAAATACACCATTTTTCCTTCTCTTATGAGACTTGAGTTGACTATTATTCCTGATGTTTCTCCCTGTCTAAAGTTAATGTCTAATTTTGTGGTTGGTATTGTTCCTGATTCAATTAGATCTCTTAAAACATTTCCTGCCCCTACGGAAGGAAGCTGATCAATATCTCCTATTACAACAAGCTTTGTATCATTTTTCAAGGCTTTGAACAAGCTTGCAGCAAGTTCATTGTCAACCATCGAAAATTCGTCTATTATAACAATATCCTCATCAAGAGGATTAGTTTCGTTCCTAAAGAATTTTACATTCATAAGTTCATCATCAAACTTCGCTTCCAGCAGCCTGTGAATTGTTTTTGCTTCATTTCCTGTCACTTCTTCAAGTCTTTTTGCTGCCTTTCCCGTAGGAGAAGCAAGGGCTATTGATTTGTTGTTTTTTTGGAATATATGAATAAGGGCATTCACAATAGTGGTTTTTCCTGTGCCAGGACCTCCGGTTATAATTGATATATTGTTTTCAACTGCTTTTTTTATTGCTTCTTTTTGTCTTGTACTATATTTGATGCCTTTTTCAAGTTCTGCCTCTTTGATAAGCTCATCAGTGTTATCCATCTTCCATGGGTTTTCTCTCAGCATTTTAGTGATTTTTTCCGCAATGTATTTTTCGCTGTAAAAATTTTTGGGCAGATATATCCTGCCTTCATCATCATATAATTCAAACTCACCTGCAAGCTGCAAAGCATGATCCAGAACTGTAAGATAATTGACGTTTAAAATTTTTGAGGATGCAGCTTTGCACAGCATTTCAATCGGCAGGTACAAATGTCCTTCCATTTCGGCAAGATAAAGAGTATATTTTAAACCTGAACGAATTCTGTATGGATTGTCATGATTTATTCCAACTTTTTCTGCTATTTCATCGGCTTTTACAAAACCTATACCGTCAACCTCTTCAGCAATTTTGTAAGGATTTGTCCTTATTTGTTTTATTGTGTCAGTTTTATACCTGTCGTAAATCTTTTTAATTATGTGAAGAGATAAACCAAGAGGAAGAAGCTGAAGCTTTATTTCGTTAAACTCTTTATTTTGTGTTATTTCTGCTTTTATTGATTCTATTACGTTTTTGGGAATTCCCGCTTCTTTTAACCTCAAAGGCTCTTTTTCGATTATTTCAAGTGTGTTTTTGCCGAATAAAGAGATTATTTTTTTTGCTCTGACCGGACCCAATCCTTTTATACTCTGCAGAAAAACTTCTACCTCACTGTAGTCCAAATCATCTGGCATTTCAGTAAACATAACTCTGAATTGTCTGCCGTACTTTTTGTGGACAAACCATTCGCCTTTCAGGTTCAATCTCTGTCCCTCTTTGTAATTTTCCTGAAACACTGCTGTAAATTTACTGCCTTCAGAGCGGATAACAGCAACAAGGTAGCCTTCCGCTCTGAAAATAACTTTTTCAATTATGCAGTTTTTTATCTCTTTCAGTGCTTCTGACATTCCTATAACTGCTGCTTCCGCCATATAAAACCACTTCCCTGTTTTGATATACCTTACAGTTCTATTATAAACTTATAAATTAATTTTGTCAATATATAAGTATAAATCATGATTGTATTTTTTCCAGCTGCTCACCGGAAAAATATATTTTTGTTTCCCTGCCGAATATTGATAGGACAACACCTGCATCTCTTTCCCTGATTTCAACGACCCTGCCAACAAAATTCTCAAATGGGCCGTTTGTTATTATTACCGAGTCTCCTTCGGCAACGTTTATACCCCTGTCATGTATTTTTATTTTTACCAGTTCTTCTTTCGTAAGAGGTACTGGCTGTCCGCCAGGACCTACGTATCCTGCCACTCCGTTTATACTTTTTATTGCGTGCCATACATTTTTATCCAGAATCATTTTTATAAAAACATAACCGGGGAAAATTTTTTCCTCAATTTCCACAATTCTTCCATTTTTGTTTACGGTTCTTTTCTGGACAGGGATTTCTGCTCTGAGGATTTTTTCTTTGTATTCTGCTTTTTTTGTAAGCATGTCAATTTTTTGCTTTATTTTTTTTTCGTAATTTGTAAATGTCTGTACTGCATACCACTGAGGTTTTGCAGTTTCAAAATTAAAATCCTGATTTTCTCTTTCCGTAACTGCCATTTATTTCAACCCCTTTTTAAAAGTTTTTTTTAATTCTTCCATGTCGGCATATTTTTTCAGTTACTCTGCATTGAAAGTCCATGTTTCTATTTCGTCTTTGTCTCCTTTCTGCAGAGCTTCGGAAAGTCTTTTTAAAGCGTTATAATAAAATGCTCTGTTTATGTCAGAAGTGTTTTTTGCAAGCCTGTTCCACTCTTTAGCAGGTTTTGACAGAGCTATTTTATGTATGTTATTCACTGTACCAACCTCCCTTTTTTTGTTTTTCAGATGAATCAAGCAGTTCATAAAATCAAGATGAATCTATATTGCCTTGCTGATATTTGATTTGACTGCTATCAGATTGGTTTGCAATTTTCCCAAAGTTATTTTTTTCTTTCGCTGCAGGATGCATTATGATTAATGCATTTGTGTTAGTTCGTTCTTTTCCTGCTTTTGCATTTTTATTGAGCTTATTAGAAACTGTTTTATCACTGTCAGAGAAATTATGTGTGTTGTTGTGAGTGTTTTTATTGTTTTTAGGCAAGATACTAACCATGCTTTTGTCATGTTTTGCTGCAAAGTCAGAAACATTGCTATTTTCAGAAATGTTTTCAACGTTCAAAGCAGAAGAATTCTGTTTATCACTAGGCATACCAACTTTATCAACAGGTTTATTAACAAGTTTGTAAACGTTTATTTTCATATCTGTACTGCTTTTCCTTAAACCTGAATGAACATTATAAGCATTAAGAACAGAGAAATTATTAATACCACGCTCATTTAACGTATTGTAAACGTTATTCTCCTTAGTTATATCCATATACTTACTAAGTTTATTAAACATTTTATATAAACCTGATATAGGTTTTATATTTAGTTTATAAAGTCTATTATAAGGTTTAAAAAAAAGTATAAAATTAATATATCTAGTACTAGAAATACTATCTCTGGAAGATAATTTCTCTCTCTTAATAGATTTCCTGATATTTGTCTGTTGCAGTGATCTTTTAGAAAATATCTCCGTAGTATTCTCCATAGTATTTTCCGTATTTGTCCCCCGTTGAAGTGTTTGAGGTGTTACGTTAGGATGTACCCCCTCCCACGTTCTATCGTAGGAGGTATTACGTTGAGTTGTGGCATCAATCTTTTGCAGGGTATCCTCCGTTTTATCGTAAGAGGTATTACAGGAAATATCTTTTTCATTTTCTTTGTTATTTGTATCATTAATTTCTTCTTTAAAATCGTTGTAAAAAATATTATTGTCATTTAATTCTGTTTCTTTAATGATTTCATTAAGTGTTCCGTAAGTAATTTCTTTTATTTTTTCAGTTACGGGTTCTATATACATTACATTTGTTAAGGTTAATCCTGTTTCAGTTTTTATATTTCTGAATTCTATCCTGACAAGTCCAAGTTCAATGAGGCGTTTCACCGCATCCTGAACCTGTCTTTTGGTTAATCCGAATTGATCGGCAAAGCTTTGGTATGATCTCTGAAGTTTATCGCCTTTGAATTTTTGTCTGTATCCAAGTACTTTTCCTGTAGCAGGATCTCTTTCTATTGCAGGTCTGTACCAATAAACTATCTCTGCAAGGATTACAACAGCATTAAGGTTTGTTTTCCCTGAAGGGAAAGTAATGTGTTTATACCATTGTGCTGGTATAATATTCCCTTCAAAATTTAATTCCATCATTTTTCTGACTTCCGGGTTTGTTTTGTTATTATTGTTATTGTTTATCATAAAAACATCCCCTTACTTTTGACATGTGTGCAAAAAAACTTTATATACATATAAAAATAGCCGGTCGCATCACGCAAACCGGCCATGGAAGGGAGAGAAATGTACGGCAGTGGAAGTCCCGTACATAAAAAAAAGCAGCCACGAAGGCTGCAAGGGGGAATAAAAAACAGGAGAGGAGAAAATTTTTAAAGGAGGAATGCTTTGACCCGCAGGAGAGCGATGCACAGGCCCAAGGGGGAACGAACAGCCCGTGCAGTGCGCCCTTCCTAATAAAAAAGGGACGTTTTGCTACGTCCCTGAAAGTTTTATATGAACTTTTGAAAAAGTATAGCCATAAACATAAGACCAAATGCTAGTCCAATTAAAATATCTAACAATGAGCCTGTGCGTACCAGAGGTATTTTGAAACTCTTGTTATAGGGATAAAGCAGAGGAATACCTGAAGAAGTGAGCAAGTCTGCTGCTAAGTGTGTACAATAACCTATTATAGCAGGCAGTATAATTGCTTTATCTGATACAAATAAAATGATTATAAAAATACTAAAACCTGCCAAAGAATGCGTAAATCCTCTGTGAGGACCTATAAAAGCAAGTACTAGGTAGATTAGATATAATATTAAGCCTGGCAGTGAAAAGTATTTGTATTTAAATAAAAAATACCCTGCTGTTATTAATGCAGGAAAAGTTAATATTCCGGTATATTTGTTTAGTTGATGTCTCAACATGCTGTCCGGTGTATCTATGTCAGGCAAAAGTGAGCTTGCAGCAGCAATGGTTAAAGAAAGAGGCAGCTGAACAGGATCTTTTATTACAGCTGCTGTTGCTGCGAGTGCTATTGCCGTGTGTGTACGTCCTAACATTTTAACCAGCTCCATCCGACAATATTTAATGTAAATATTTATTCATTATTATGATTTAAAAAAATTTGTTCAATAAAAAAAGAACGTACTTTTTACAATGTCCAAAATTTATATATAACCAGTATAATATATTTAAAATACTTACTATTATACCAATTAATAGACAGTATAATGGATTTTTTATATATGACGATAACAAAGCAGATGTTATTCCCCCAAAAATTCCTGAAAATACATAGCGAATTTTTGTTTTAGTAATTACAATTTCCTTTTCTTTTTCAGATAAATTTTTAAAATCTCTTTCTTTTTCTGTTATAGGTAGGAAATTTAGAAAGTCAATTATAAAAGTTTTTATTTTCGTTGCATTCACCTTAATTCTTACAAAAATAGAAGGCGCCCTAACGCCTATCAGTGCCTAGAGAGGCAAAGTCACCGTAGAAATAGATCTGCGGGGTTCGGTCGTTAGTGACACCATTATTCTCTTTTTTTATGACGGGCAGGCAGGATTTGAACCTGCTTTGCTGTGCAACTACGTGTCTGCCGGCTGGGTTCACCCTGGACAGCCCCCAGGTAACGCCTCTATCCGGCACGCAGTATCTGGCTGTTCCCACCACGCCGCTGCCCGACAAAAAAATGTACTGTTTATTCCTGTGTTTCTTTTTCTACTTTAGATAGTGCTTCTTTTTCTACTTTAGAATTCCATTTTTCTGATTCGACTTTCTGCGAATAATCTTTAAATTGAGGTAAAACTGTTTTATGTATATTGAAAGTTTTTGGCAAGTCTTCCGGTTTGTTTGCGAAGTCATTTTTGTATATAAGTTTACCTTTCACTTCTATGTATTGACTTAATGAATATTCTACAAGTTGAGCGGTTGACAGTGTTCTTTTCTTTGACATCATCATTGCGTGTATTCTTTGCTGTTCCATCATGCCCCATAATAGTGCTTCTTCCTCTTCCTGTTTTTCTTTCTCTATTTCTCGTTTTTGTTTTATATATTCACGTTTTTTCTCCTTACGTTTTAGGCTGTTTTCTATTTTTCGTCTTTCTTTTTCTTTTTTGTATTCGGGAAATTCTTTTAGAATTTTTGAAATCATTTGTTTGCTAACATTTTCCTCATCTGCTATTTCCGTAATAGTTTTTTTTTCTATTATATATAAATGATAAACTTTATTTTTATCGCACATTCTAAGCTCTTCCCCCTTATATACGTTTTTTGGTTGACTTTTTGGGTACAGGTTTTTGGGCACACGTATCCTATACAGGGGTACATGCCCTTTTGCGAAAGTTTTATTATAGGATTCTTCTTTCTTCTGCAAGTTTTTTGAGCCATTCTTTAAGAAGTTCTCTACTTATCAAAAATTTTGTACCAACACGGAAGGCTGGGAAACCTGATTCGGGGTTATGTGCCAGTTCCAACAGTTTGTCTCTGCCAATTCCGGTGTATTTTGCTGCTTCTTCTATTGTTAAAGTTAATTTAGGATTCATGGCTTCCTTAACTGCTTCTTTTATGGTTTCTTGTAGCTGTTCAAGGATATTCTCTTCTACTGCTTTCTTTGAAGGCATATTGGAATACCCCCTCGATGTTATTTTTTGCTTGTAACTTTTTAATTTCTATGGAAGTTAACATATTAGCTATAAATCTTTCTACCTAGTCTTTACCTCTATTTTATGAGACAAAGTGTCTAATTCTTTTTCAAAAAAAATTTCGTCCACATTTTTCTCCAAAATTTCTGCTATTTTTTTTGCAATTTTTAATGTGGGATTTCTAACGCCTTCTTCTATTTTATAATAGTGAGAAGTAGATATACCTACTGTATTTGCTATATCTTTTACCGATAAACCATATTGCTTTCGTAATTCTTTTAATCTTTTTCTTTTCATTTTTTTCACCCTTGTCTTTGACGTTTTGTCCAGCTCCTAATCTGTATTATAATAGACGTTTCGTCCAAAGTCAATATTTTTTATCCGTTTTGTCCAAAAATATTTTATTTTTGGACTATATGTGTTAAAATTTATGTAGGAGGTGGACAATATGGAATTCAGTCAAAGATTACGTCAACTAAGAGAAGAAAAAGGAATTGAACGTCAAGATTTGGCAGAATATTTAAATATGTCTTATTCTGCAATAGCTAAGTATGAATCAGGAGTAAGGTTTCCTGATAAAGAAACTCTCCAAAAAATAGCTGATTTTTTTGAGGTTAGTGTAGATTATCTTTTAGGTAGAACTGATATACGCAAACCATTTATTCCTGAAAATTATAAAGAAAAACATAAAATTACAAAAAGAGATATGCTCCAATATGAAGACTTTGTAAAACATGTTAACGCTTTTTTTATGGATGATAAAATTGCAGAAGAAGATAAAGAAAAACTTTTTAAAGATATATCTGAACTTTTTTGGAAAGCTAAAGAGACAAACAAAGAAAAATATGGAAAAAAGAAGAAAAATGTTAGATAAAGAGGTGCTTCACATGAAAAGGAATAAACATATTTATGCCAAAGTGAAGCACCTTGTACGGGAACACGAAACAAGAGATCCTAAAAGACTTGCGGAGTATTTAGGAATCCATGTAGTATATGAAAGTTACTCTTTATACACAAAAGGTTATTTTATTAAAACCCTGCGCAACAAGTTTATTGTTGTTAATAGAGTGTTAGGCGAAGATGAGAGAAAAATTGTTTTAGCACATGAGCTTGGACATGCTATTTTACATTCATCCAAACCTGTTTATTTCATTCGTGAGTATACACTTTTCCCTGTAGGGACCTACGAAGAAGAAGCAAATATATTTGCAGCAGAATTATTGATAGAGGATACTGATATGGAGGAGTTAAAACATCTTCCAACATCTTATATTGCTGCTGCACTAAGTGTTAATGAAAATTTAGTAAAATATAAACTTTTAAAATTTTTATAAAAAACTTAAAGGAGGTTGTATTTATGAGTAGAAAAACAAACTATACAAAAAATGACAAAGAATATTATCGTGTAACAGTTACTATTGGGAGGGATGCAAACGGAAAATTAATACGTAAAGAATTTTATGGAAAAACAAAAAAAGAAGCCGAAGCCAAAAGAGATGAGTATCTAAATGGAATAAAAAATGGATTAAATATTGATTTTCAAGACGTTACTGTGGGAGATCTAATGCATATATGGCTTTTTGAAGTAGCTAGAGTCTCAAGAAAACCCTCTACATTTGCAAGATACGAGGGATTGTATAGAAACTACATAAGAGATAGCGAACTATATGGTTTAAAAATTAGTCTCATAAAATCAATACAGATACAGAGGTACTACAACAAGCTTTATCAGGAAGGAAAAAGCAGCAAGACAATAAGAACTTTAAACAAGTTTTTAAAA
Organism: Clostridia bacterium; assembly: GCA_012840485.1. Taxonomy (GTDB): domain Bacteria; phylum Bacillota; class Thermoanaerobacteria; order Thermoanaerobacterales; family Thermoanaerobacteraceae; genus Thermoanaerobacter. The sequence goes on from DULG01000051.1 coordinate 8,813, forward strand.
ACGTTTTTTAACTATGCAGTAGATGAAGGATATTTAGTTAAAAATCCGTGCACAGGGAAAAAGATAGTTATACCCGGTACTCCGGAAGAAAAAGCTGAAACAAAAATTGAAACTTTTACTGATGAGGAAATAAAGAAAATTACTAAAGCACTAGAAGGACATCGCCTAAAAGCATTGTTTTTGATGGCTTTTGGGACAGGTCTGAGGCAGGGAGAATTATTAGGACTAAAATGGCCGGACATTGATTTGGAAAAGAAGGAGCTGAAAGTCCAGCGTACAATTAAACAGGTAACTATTATTGACCAAAAAGGAAATAGAGAATACAAAACTATAGAACAAATACCAAAAACAAAAAATAGTATAAGAACAGTTCCAA
>DULG01000007.1 GCA_012840485.1 Clostridia bacterium
ACATATCGTTAAAAATGTCTTATTACAATAAATCCTATTTTTGGGTTAATTATTGTAACAATAATGACATTTTCGGTGAATAATTTTTATACTTTTATCATGACATTTTCGCTGACTATTGACATCATTTTTCTTTTCTTCTTTTAATACTGTCACACTCTTGTCGTATTTTTCAATTTCTATTGTACAGTTAGCTAAAAGTGCTACTGCTGCTCCTACTAATGTTAATTGAGGGATGATAACTGCCGAAATAGCACCTGCAGTTACAGGAATCTCTAAAAGAACTTTGTCATCTTTTTTTATTCTTATTTTTGTGATATTCCCTTTTTTAACTAATTCTTTTATTTTATCTATCACTTCCGAACCTGCAACTGTAAATGTCTCGGTCCAACTTTTTCTATTTTCTTCTATATATATCAAGGCATCTACGACACTGCCACCTGACTTCTCTAATGCTTCTTTTGCTTCTTTATAGCTTACTCCCATTCTCTCTACTATCATATCTATTTTTTCTAATTCTTCATCTAACACATTAACCCCTCCTTTCACATATTTTGTAATTTGTCAATAAAATCTTTTGATTTAAACTCTGTTTCAAGATGTTCCTTCATATAGGCTGTTATTATTTTATCCACTTCTTCTTTTATAACTCCTGAAACTTTAACATCTTGAAGCCTTTCATAATTTACTTTAAGGAAATACTTTAAAGCTTTTAATATTACCTGATGTAATGGTTTTGCATCAAAACATTTATCTTTGCAGTCTTTGCACACTGCACCTCCACAGGAATTAGAAAAATATTCCATGCTATCGACTTTCCCACAGATAACACAACTGTCAAGTTGAGGCATATATCCTAGTAAAGAAATTAATTTTAAGTTGTAAGAGGATATAAAAATCAAGGGGTCAATTTGTAAATCATTAACAGCCTTCAAAGAATGTTTTAAAAATAGATACAGCCTTTCACTTTTTTGATTTTCTTCTAAAATTTTGTTTATAGTTTCTCCAACATAAGAAGCTACATAAAATTTAGCTAAATCCTTCTCTATGTTTGTATGCCCTTCAATCAACTCCCATTGGTCAATGTAATAGTAGTTTTGTCCTTCGAAAAGAACATAGTTAGCGACAATGAAAGGTCTTATGGCGTTCACAAATCGGCTTCTAGATCTCCTTGCCCCTTTTGCTACTGCTGGAAGTTTACCATATTTTTTAGTAAAAAGAGTAGCAATCTTGTCCGTCTCGCTTATCAGATTGTTTTTTAACACTATCGCTTCTGTCTTTAAAAAACGCATTTTCATCAACCCATTTTAAGTTTGTTCCACTCTTCCACAATTTTAACTCCTGCACTTGCGCCTATGCGGTTGGCTCCTGCTTCAATCATCGCTTTAGCATCTTCAGCAGTTCTAATACCGCCAGAAGCTTTAACGCCAAAACTTTCACCAACTGTACGTCTCATTAATTTTATATCCTCTACAGTCGCTCCCCCCGGTCCAAAGCCGGTAGAAGTCTTTACAAAATCAGCACCTGATTCTACAGCAATCTGACACGCTTTTATCTTCTCTTCATCAGTTAAATAACAAGTTTCTAAAATCACTTTTACAACTATATCTTCATAAGACTTTACTGCTTTTACTACTTCTTCAATTTCTTCTTTTACATACTCATAATCTCTGCTTTTTAACATACTTATATTTAATACCATGTCAACCTCTGTTGCACCTTTTTTAACAGCTTCAACCACTTCAAATACCTTAGTTTCAATAGTATTCGCACCTAACGGAAAACCTATAACTGTACAAACTTTTACATCTGTATTTTTTAACATACTATAGGCAAGGTCTACAAAGCAAGGGTTTATGCAGACAGAAGCAAAACCATATTCTTTTGCCTCATTACAAAGTTTTTCTATCTCACTTTTTGTAGCATTTGGTTTTAATAAAGTGTGATCAATCATTTTTGCTATATTCATAAAATATCCTCCTTTTGTTTTCATTAAATACTTTACTATCTTTTAACTACTCTTGTCAATGGCATAGCCCAATTTTTTTAGCAAAGTAGTATTGTCTCTCCATCCTTTCCTCGTCTTTACCCATAAGTCAAGAAAAACTTGTTTTCCATAAAATTCTTCCAAATCTTGTCTTGCTGTTTGGCCAATCTTCTTTAGCATTTGCCCATTTTTACCTATAATAATCCCTTTGTGAGATTCTTTTTCACAATAAATATACGCTTCAATGTCTATTATATCTTTATCTTCTCTTTCTGTAATAGCCTCAACTTCCACATAAACACCATGAGGCACTTCTTCTTCTAAAAAATGTAACATTTTCTCTCTAATTATTTCTGCCACCATTAATTTTTCCGGTTGATCTGTTATGTAATCATCTAAATAATATCTTGGACCTTCTGGTAAAAAGGATACAATTTTTTCTTTTAACAGGTCTATATTTTTATTTTGAGTAGCAGAAATAGGTACTACCTCTTTAAACTCGTATTGACTTTTAAAAATTTTTATAGTCTCTGCTATTCTTTCCTCAGGCACTAAATCTATTTTATTTATTACAAGTACAACAGGTGTATTTACTTCTTTTAAATGTTCGATTATGTATCTATCTCCAGGCCCTACTTCAGTATCTGGTTCTATCATATACAAAATAAGGTCAACTTCTCTTAGTGTTCTTTCAGCAACCTCTATCATAAATTCGCTTAATTTAGATTTAGGTTTGTGAATACCAGGGGTATCAACAAAAATGATTTGATATTTTTCTGTCGTCAAAATTCCCCGAATGATATTTCTGGTGGTTTGAGGTTTAGGAGAAGTAATAGCAACTTTTTCTTGTAAAATTACATTTAAAAGAGTAGATTTTCCTACATTGGTTCTGCCAATTAATGCTACAAAGCCAGACTTATATCCCATTTTCTCACCTCTCATGTAATTATTTGAAAAATTAAAACTGTAATCAATATGCCCAACAAACCTCCAAAAAACACCTGAGAAAAAGAGTGAATCTTGCCTTCTATCCTGCTTTCCGCCACCATGATAGCTAATAAAAATCCCAAAGTTGCAATAAAAGCATTCTCTGTCATAAAAGTTATAGCTGTTGCAACAGAAAAAGCAATGGCGCTATGGGCACTGGGCATACCTCCTCTCATAGGAGTCCCCTCTTTAAAATGCACTTTTAAAATTACAGTTAGGAAGACTACAAGTAAAATACTTATTACTGTAATATGAATAGGAGATTCCCTAAGCTTTAATAAAATTATTTTTGTTAAAGGATTTACTTTGTCAAAAAATATCAAATATGCCACAAGAACAGCATTTATCGCAGATATTAAAACTGCTCCTGCAGCTACATTTTTCGCGATCTTAGCCAAAGGATTATAATTTTTAACCATCATATCAATGGTAGTTTCAATGGCTGTATTTATCATTTCAGAAATTAAAACTAAAGAAATTGTAAATAAAATTACCACAAATTCTACTCTGGAAAGGTCAAAAAAAAGGCAAAAAAACAATACCAATATAGCTATAGCAAAATGGATTTTCATGTTTCTTTGAGTTTTAAAAGCATGTAAAATCCCGTCTATAGCATAATTAAAACTGTCAATTAAATTCCTCGATTTCACAAAATCACCGTCCAATATTGAGCCTCACCATTACTTCTTCTTCCTTTTGTCTCATAATTTTCCTCTCCTCTTCAGTTACATGGTCATACCCTAAAAGATGTAACATGCTATGGGCTGTTAAATAAGCTACTTCTCTTTCAAAGGAATGCCTATATTCTATCGATTGTTCTAAAGCTTTTTCTAATGAAATAACTATATCTCCTATTGGTTGAATTCCCTCTGAATCCTCATCTATTTCTTCTACATCTTCATAAGTCTCTTCAAACTCTGCCAAAGGAAATGACAAAACGTCAGTTTCTTTATCTATGCCTCTATAATATTTATTTAACTTCCTAATTTCCTCATTGTCTACAAAAGACACGCTTACCTCTACGTTATCAATAACTTCCTCTACTTCCAACACTGTTTTTATAACTTTTTCAACTAATTCTTCCAACCCGCTAATATCAACCTTATCTTGCCTGTTATCTATCAAAATATTCATTGTAACACCTCTTTATTTTGATTTACTTCAATATCAGGATACTCAATTCTTTTGTGAAACATACCAGCTAAAGCAGTCAAAAAGGCATTTTTTATAGTCTTAATATCTTTTAAAGTTAGATCGCTATCTTCCAATTGACCATCATTTAATCTATCCACGATAATTTTGTCAATCATATTTTTAATATTTTCTTCAGTAGGTTCCGGGATAGACCTTACAGCTGCTTCTACAGAATCTGCCAACATCAAAATAGCAGACTCTTTTGTAGAAGGTTTGGGCCCTGGATATCTAAAAGATTCTTCTTCGCAAGTTTGTTCTTCACTTTGCAAAGCTTTAGTGTAGAAATATTTAACTAAAGTAGTTCCGTGATGCTCTTTTATTAAATCAATTATTTGTTGAGGAAGTTTATATTTCTTTGCCAATTCTACCCCATCTTTTACATGAGAAATTATTACTAAAGTACTTAAATCAGGAGAAATTTTGTCATGTAAATTCTCATCTGATAGCTGGTTTTCTTTAAAAAAATATGGTCTTTTAATCTTGCCTATATCATGGTAATATGCTCCTACTCTAACTAACAAACTATTTGCTCCAATAGCATCAGAAGCAGCTTCTGCTAAATTCGCTACTACCATACTGTGATGATAAGTACCAGGGGCATCCATCATAAGCTTTTTAAGAAGCGAATTGTTAGGATTTGACAGCTCTAGAAGTTTTAAAGGAGTCAATATGTCAAAAGCTGCCTCCCAAAAAGGTAAAGTGCCAATTACCAAAATTATACTGAAAGTTCCACTCACAATTCCCCATAAACTACTTTTCAACACAAAAATTATGTCGTTGCTATTTAAAAGGCCTATTCCTACAATGCTTACAAGGTTTACCCCACTTACGTAAAGCCCTGCTTTTATAAAGTCTATTCGCTGCTTAGAATGAGAAAGCTTTACTGCTCCAATCAACCCTCCTAATAAAGAGACAAAAATAAATGTTTGATTAAAACTCACCATTAAACCTACTAAAAGAGAATAAATTATATCAATCATGATGGCAACATAGGGGTCAATAAGGATGGAAACCAACATGGGCAAAGTGGCAGAAGGAATTAAAAGAGGTTCAATCTCTTTAAAGGCGACAGCTAACAGCAAATAAAAAATACCTGTCAGACACAATAGCTCAATGTACATTTTTTTTGTGGTGATTTTTTTATCCAATTTTATAATGTAATACACAGACAAAAAGAGAGACAAACTTAAAATCAAAAGCAACCCTACTATCATCCCATAGTCAATTTTGCTGCTGCCCTTCAAAAGTCCTAAAGACTTTAAAACTTCTATTTGTTGCTGAGTCACTACCTCTCCGCTAACTACAATATTCTGTCCTTTTTTGTACATAACTGGTTGAACTCTTTCCTCCGCCTCTTTTTTAGCTAGATTCGTCTCATAAGCATTGTATATCATATTTGGCAGAATAACAGAAGATAAAATTTTAGTAGCGACAGGCTTTACTTCTGGTAAAATATCAGAACTCTCTACGACGCTCTTTGCATCATTTAAAACAGTAGGTAAAGCATCTTCTGTAATCTGTCGCGACATAATCGCCTTTTCTGTAGATAAAATTACCGATTCCATATTTATAAGCACATTATCATCTACTTTCAAAAGCAAAGCTATATCATTATCTTCTAACCCAATAGGGCTTATAGCTTTAAAGTCCTGCAGCTTTTTTTCTTCGCTGTCTGAAGACTTGCGCACATCTCTTAATTTGTTAAAAAAGTCGACCAGCTTAAAATAAGATTCCTTTGCGATATTTTCATTATAGTCATATTTAGGATTTACAGCATTTACAGCTTCCTGAATTTTCTTTTGAGTGGCAACTATATCTACCACATCTTTAGGAGCCCTGATATCTTGGGTAGCCACATCCCCAGCTTTTAAATCAAACTTTGGAGGAGTTACACTAGTATAAACTAAAGCATAGGAGGAAATAAAATAAAAAATTATAAAAAGGACGATGATAGTTTGGTCCTTCTTTATGAATTTTTTTATTGGTTTGTCCAATTTTTTCATAACTTATTCCCCCCGCTTTGGGATTTCTGATTTATTCTCCTCCATATTTTCCTCATAAACTTCATAAGCCTTTATAATTTTAGCAACAAGAGGATGTCTTATTACATCTTGTTCAGAAAGTATTACAAATTCTATTCCTTCTATGCCTTTTAATATCTCCATAACTTCTTTTAAACCAGATTTTTTACCTTTGGGCAAATCTATTTGAGTAACATCGCCTGTTATAACTGCTTTGGATCCAAAGCCTATACGGGTTAAAAACATTTTCATCTGCTCAGGAGTAGTATTTTGAGCCTCATCAAGTATTATGAAAGAATCATCCAAAGTTCTACCTCTCATATAAGCTAGTGGTGCTACCTCAATTAAGCCCTTCTCCATGTATTTTTGGAAAACCTCTGCTCCTAAAATATCATAAAGGGCATCATACAAAGGTCTTAAATAAGGATCTACTTTTTCTTGCAAATCTCCCGGCAAAAAACCTAATTTTTCTCCTGCTTCAACAGCCGGCCTTGTCAAAATTATGCGGCCTACTTCTTTATTTTTCATTGCAGTAATAGCCATTGCCATAGCCAAATAAGTTTTTCCGGTACCTGCAGGACCTATGCCAAAAACGATCTGATTTTTCCTTATTGCATCTACATACTTCATCTGGCCATAGGTTTTACATCTTATCTGTTTACCTCGTGCCGTTATACATACAATATCAGACATTAAAGACTTTAATTTTTCTTCCTCTCCTTCATCGACTGTACTCATAGTGTATAACACGCTTTGAGCGGTAATAGCATCTCCCTTTTCAATCATTTCCATTAGTCTTTTAAAAAGCTTATTAGCTGATTCGACATTTTTTTCTTCTCCTGTTATCTTGATAGTTCCTCCTCTTACTACTATCTGGACATCTAATCCTTCTTCTATTAACTTAATATTTTCATCAAAGTTGCCAAACAAATTGGCAGCTTGCTCCATGTCTTCAATATTAATAGCTAACTCCTTAATCAATTTAGTCAGTTTTTCCCTCCTATATAAGAAATTTTTTCTTTCATCCCTATTTCCTCTAAAACCTCTGCAGTAATATTGGCTCTTAATATTTTATCTTGTATAATCACATAACTTTCTTTTTTATTTACTATCTTACTTTGAGAGCCTAAAACCTTCTCCAACTCCTTTAGTGCTTTTTCAAAAGCAATATTTTTTGCTTCCTCTTTAGATAAAACAATAGTTTTAGGTTTGGTTTCGTAATATACTTCTTTTATTACTTTAAATGGAAAATTTTTTGATATTATCTCTTTTTCCTCTTTTTCAAAATTCTTAAAGTCTACTTTTTTAGGCGATATAGTTATAGTATTATTGCCAAATATAATTTTTGTAACAGTTATCTTGTTGTTTGTCCTTTCAAAGACTTGCTTTTTAAGATCTGCATCGGCATAAGCTTCATACCATGTTCTCGCAATAATCTGACCATCAGCATGTACAAACCTCGTCTCCAGTCCCGGCTTTTCAATTATTCCTGTTACAATTATATCTCCTGCTTTTACCGTATCCCCGACTTTTTTCACCGCTTCTCCTTCTAAAACTGTCATTTTATAAATTATTCCGTCTCTTTTAGCTATTATATTGCATGGTTCATCTTTTGACAATACCTCTTGAGGTTTTGTTTTACCTACAACTTTTACAAAAGCATTAGTTCCTTTTATGTTTATTCCAATCCATGAAATGTCATTATTTTGCAATAAAAATTCTGTCTCTATTTTATTCACATCTACAGCAAACTTAGAAACCCCTGGCTTTAATCCTAATTGAGAAAGCTTTTGCAAAACTTCTTTTTTATTTACATTATTGACAGTCTCAACATTTATTTCCCATATAAAAGTAGAAAAAGCGTAAACTAGTATGAGAGAAATTATTGCTCCTGCAATTAACATTTTCCTTCTTTTTAACTTAGAAATTACAAAAGGCAACCCCTTTTTAGAAACAATTGAGACACGGCAATTAGTTTTCTTTGCATAAGAAAGTATTTCCTTAAAACCTCTTAAACTTACTTTTGCGACTATAGTGGTATAGTTTTTGCGCTCAATATCCCAAATATAGACATCATTTACCATTATGAGATTTAAAAATTTTTCGATTGACAAACCTTCAACCTTAATAATAACATATCCTTTTAAAAAATTCCATAATTTTATTGCGCCCAAGCAGACTCCTCCTATGCCATTATTTCAATATTTTTAATTTCACCACTAATTGTTATCATTTCTGTCATTATTGAATTTACTATCATGTTTTCACCAGATATTCTAACTATACCTATAGTTGTATTTATTCTAATCCTTTCAGGAATGTATTCAATAATTCCTTTATGGTTTTCTATAGTAATGTGGGTTTTCCCTATTAAAGTTATTTTAGGGAGATTCAAAAGCACTTCTTTAGGGAAATCTATTGCATTTATAAGTTCGTTTTTTAGGCTATCCTTCATTATTAGAACCTCCCTTCTTTTAAATTTTATGAGGAAAAAATTAAAAAAATTCTATTGGTTTTTCATCTTCGATAAGGCTTTTTAAGAATCAAATTATGTATTATAATGAAAAAGGCAGGCTTAACTTTATTATCTGGGGGGATTTTATTGGAAAAGATAGTAATAATATTTACAGGTGGCACAATTTCAATGAAAATTGACCCAAAATTAAAAGCAGCTGTGCCACATTTATCAGGAAAGGATATTTTAGAAACCATACCTCAAATAAAGGACCTTACTGAAATAGAAACAATTCAATTTGGCAATTTCCCAAGTCCTCATCTTACTGCCGAACTATTGGTAAATTTAAGGCGAAAAATTGAAAACGTAATCAAAAATCCTCAAGTAAAGGGCATAGTCATTACTCACGGCACAGATACCTTAGAAGAAACAGCATATTTTTTAGATTTAACTATAAATTCCCAAAAACCGATAATTTTGACTGGGGCAATGAAAAATTCTTCTGAAATTGGATATGATGGCCCCAGCAATTTAATTGCTTCTGTAATTACTGCTTTTTCAGAAAATGCTAAAAACAGAGGTGTACTAGTGGTTTTTAATAATGAAATACATTCCGCACGGGAAGTAATAAAAACTCACACTTCAAGTATTGATACTTTCAAAAGCTTAGAGACAGGTCCAATAGGTGTTGTAGATAATAACAAAGTCTATTTTTATAGAAAAAGTGAGATAAGGGAATATATACCAGTGGATCATCTAGAACCAAAAGTCAGCCTTATAAAAGTGGCCTTTGGTATGGATGATAAAATTATAAGATTCCTCGCTGACAATGGAGAAAAAGGAATAGTAATAGAAGGAACAGGAAGAGGAAATGTACCTCCAAAATTGGCTGAAGGCATAGAATACGCTATTTCAAAAGAAGTAATTGTAGTATTAGTTTCAAGATGCCCTATGGGAAGAGTTGATGCCTCTTACGGCTATAAAGGTGGTGGAAAACATCTTGAATCTTTAGGAGTAATATTTGGTGGTAATCTCTCAGGGCAAAAAGCTCGCGTAAAGCTGATGGCAGCTCTTGCTTATTCCAATAATTACAATGACATCAAAAAATTATTTGAAGAAGAAAGGACTTGATGCCTAATGGCATCAAGTCCTTTCTTTACTGTAAATACCTGCTTACTATATCTTTAACAAGGTTGCCATCTGCTCTCCCTTTTACCATTGGCATTACCTTTCCCATAACTTTTCCTATGTCGCTTTTAGTTTTAGCACCTGTATCTTCAATAGCTTTCTTTACTATTTCTTCTATTTCCTCTTCAGATAATTGCTCAGGTAAATAAGAAAGCATAATCTCAATTTCTTTTTGAGCTTTATCTACTAAGTCTTGCCTTCCACTTTTTTCGTAATCCGGCAACACTTCTTTTCTTTGTTTTATCTCTTTGGAAATAACATTTATGACCCCTTCATTATCTAATTCTTTTTGTGTATCCTTTTCCACTTGTAGAATAGCTGCTCTTATCATACTCAAAATATTTTTTTTAAAAGTATCTTTATTTTTCATTGCTTCTATCATATCTTTATATATCTGCTCTTTTAGGGTCATTTCAAGCACTTCCTTTACTTACTATATTTATATTTTCTTTTTCTCGCTGCCTCAGATTTCTTTTTGCGTTTTACGCTGGGACTTTCATAATGCTCTCTTTTGCGAAGTTCTGATAAAACACCTGATTTAGAGCATTGGCGTCTAAATCTTCTTAGTGCATTGTCCAATGATTCATTTTCGCCGACTCTTATTTCAGACACTACTCTCCCTCCCTCCGGATAAACTGCTCAGAGTAAGCTGTGTATTTTGCTGCGACATACTACTAGAAATTCTCATTATATTATACTCCTAAAACCATAATGTGTCAATGATTAACCTGGAGGCCAAGTCATAAATCTACCGCCTAAAAGGTGAAAATGTATGTGATATACTGTTTGTCCTCCATCATTTCCACAGTTTGATACAATCCTGTAGCCCTTTTCATCAATACCCTCTTTCTTTGCTAATTCTTTTGCTATCATATATGCATGAGATACTAAATGTTTGTTATTCTCATTTAAATCTAACAATGTAGCTATATGTTCCTTGGGTACAATGAGGATATGTATAGGCGCTTGTGGATTGATATCCCGAAATGCTACTACTAGATCATCTTCATAAACTATATTAGATGGAATTTCTTTATTTACAATTTTACAAAAAATACACTCTGCCATCTTTTCACCTCCTCTTTTTATATTCTACAAATCTATTTAAATTCCTTTAACTTCTCCAATTAATAAATTATCTTTTAGTTCTTTTATTTTCACTGGCAAAATCTCATTTCTGAATAACTTTATATCACCTCTAACAGCTACAGTCAAATAATTGTCAGTGAGGCCTTCGACATACTCTTCCATATCTTTTACCGGTTGTTCAAAAAGAACTTCCAGATTTTTACCTATAAAGCTCTCCATAAACTTATGTTCACACCTATTAGACAATTCTATAAGTTTCTTACTCCTATCTTCCTTTATATAATTTACCACTTGATTTGGAAAATTGTATGCTCTTGTACCCTTCCTCCTTGAATATTTAAAAACATGCATTTTGCTAAAGCAGATCTCTTCCACAAATTTGTAAGTCTTGAAAAACTCCTCTTCTGTTTCACCGGGAAATCCTACCATTACATCTGTAGTTATAGCTACATCTTTAATGTATTTTCTCAATCTATCAATTATTTCCTTATACTCCTTTGTAGTATATCTTCTTCCCATCCTTCTTAAAGTTTCATCACAGCCGCTTTGAAGGGACACATGATAGTGCCTGCACATCTTAGGCAAATTAGCTATTTCTTTCACAAACTCTTCAGTTAAAAAAGTAGGCTCAATAGAACTCAGTCTTATCCTTTTTATGCTATCTATTTGATGAATCATCTTTATAATGTCCAAAAGCCCAATGTTTTTTAAATCTTTTCCATATGAGGCTATGTGTATGCCTGTTAGGACAATTTCTTTATATCCTTTATCAGCAAATCTTTTTACTTCCTCCAATACTTTTTCAGGGTCTCTACTTCTTACAGGTCCCCTCGCATAGGGAATTATACAGTAAGTGCAGTATTGATTGCAGCCGTCTTGAATCTTTATATAGGCTCTTGTTCTCTCTGTGTAAGCTGTTACTCCAAATTCTTCATATTCCTTCTGAGTCATTATATTATTTACTATGCTTAACTTCTGATTTTTTTGTATAAATTCTTCCACTAATTCTACTATTTTAACTTTATTTTTTGTCCCAATCGCTATATCCACTTCTGGAAAAGAAAAAACTTCTTCAGGACTTACTTGTACATAGCAACCAACAGCTACTACTACTGCATCAGGATTATTTCTCTTCGCTTTTCGTATCTCCTGCCTCGATTTCATATCACTTCTACTTGTCACAGTGCAAGTGTTTACTACATAAACATCAGCTTCTTCATCAAAGTCGACTACCTCATAGCCAGCTTTTTTAAAAAGCTCAGCCATAACCTCTGTCTCATACTGGTTTACCTTGCAGCCTAAAGTAAAAAAAGCAACTGTTTTTTTTCGACCATATTGTTTATAAGATTCCTCATTGCTTAAAGTTAAATCTGCTTTTGCCACCCTTTAAATGTTCCTCCTGTTAACTTTCTTTTTCATATATTATATCACATATTATAACATGCTATTGCACATAAAAAAATAAGCTCTAAAGAACTTTAACCTATATCTCCTAATTCATACATCACTATTGAAGACACTACTATGGCTGCTGTCTCCGTTCGCAAAATCCTGGGACCTAAACTTACAGGTTTAATCCCTTTTTTTAAGGCCAATTCAATTTCTTGCTGCGAAAAACCGCCTTCTGGACCTATGAAGATGGCAATTTTTTTATTTTCTTTTACATTTTGTAATATTTCTTTTAAGCGTATCTTCTCTTCCTTCTCATAGGGAATAATACATAGATCGAATTCATTCACCTGACCTATAGCTTCTTCAAACAGAATAGGCACACAAATTTCGGGCACTGATGTTCTGCCCGATTGCTTACAAGCTTCTTCACTAATTTTTCTCCATCTATCAATCTTTTTATCTATATTAGCTTTTTTTATGTCTACAACAGAAAATTGAGTAATCACAGGAATAAATCTTTTAACACCAATTTCTGTGCCTTTTTGAATTATAAATTCCAGCTTATCTGACTTAGGTAAACCTTGAAACAATGAAATTTCTAAAGGGCTTTCTGCATTTGACTCTAATTCTCCTTCTAAAAATAGAATAAGTTTGCCTTTTTTTATTTCTTCAATATAGGCATCATATTCTGTTAGTCCATCTGATGCAATAATTTTATCTCCTCTTTTAAGTCTTAAGACAGTTACTAAATGGTGATAATCTTCTCCTTTGATATAAGCAAGTTTTCCTTTAATATTTCCCTTATCAATAAAAATCTTTCTCATAAGCTATCACTTTTTTCTTGATAATATTGCACACCATTCTCCTTCTTTTCTAATCTTCAAAACTTCAAAAAATTTTTCAATCTCTTGCAAAATTTCTTCACATCTACTTTTAATTATTCCGCTTACTAAAAATAAGCCTTTTTCTTTTAAGTAGTCTGGTACTTTAGAAGATAATTTAATTATAGCATCTGCAATGATATTCGCTACTATAATATCAGCTTTCCCCTCAAATTTTTCTAATAAATCGCTTTTAAAAACTTTTACGTTGTGTAAATTGTTAAGCTTGGCATTTTGAACTGCCACTTCTACAGAAACTTCATCCACATCTGCTGCATAAACTTCTTTTGCTCCTAATTTTGCACTAGCAATACTAAGTATACCTGAGCCACAACCTACATCAAAAACTATGCTTTCTGGGTTCACAATTTCCTCTAAAAATTCCAAACACATTTTCGTAGTCTCATGAGTGCCTGTGCCAAAAGCCATTCCGGGGTCCAACTCAATGATTGTCTCTTCTCCTTGAGAGATATATTCTTCCCAAGAAGGCTTAATCACTATTTTCTTCCCTATTTTTAAAGGTTTATAATACTGTTTCCAGTTGGTTTCCCAATCTGCTTCATCTACTTCTGAAACTTTTAATTCAAAATCGCCTATATCAATTCCAAAAGATTTTAGTTCCACAATTCTATCTTTTAAAATGTTTATTTTATCTGTAGTATCTGAAACAATTGGAAAATAAGCAAAAACTCTAATATTATCTTCTTCTTCAAAAAGAGAAGGGTCAAAATAATCCCAATTATCACTTTGTGCCAGCATCTTCACATCATTAGGGTTTTTTATGACAACACCGCCAGCTCCTAATTCATACATTATATTTGTAACAGCTTCTTCTGCTTCTTGGGAAGTAGTCACTTGTACTTCAATCCATTTCATTCTTTCCACACCTTTACTTAAAATTTATTACCCGCCAAAAGCGTCTTTCATCCTCTGGAAAAAAGATTTAGACTCTGATACATTTTCTCCTTCCAATTTTTTTAATTCTCTTAGCAATTCTCTTTGCTTTTCTGTCAACTTTTTAGGCACATCAATATAAACCTCTACAATTTGGTCTCCGCGTCCTCTTCCATTTATGTGAGGGATCCCTTTTCCCCTCAACCTAAATTTGGTCCCTGTCTGGGTCCCTTCTGGGATTGTAAAGCTAACTACTCCATCCAGCGTAGGAATTTTTATATCTCCACCTAAAGCTGCATCAGCAAAACTTATAGGCATTTTCAAATGTACATTATATCCTTCTCTTGTAAACAACTCGTGGGGTTTTACGTGAATTACAATATAAAGGTCACCCCTTGGACCTCCTCTTAGGCCTGGTTCTCCTTCACCTCTTAAGGTAAGCATTTGCCCTTCGTCTATTCCCGCTGGTATAGTAACTTTAATTTTTCTCCTCTTTCTAATTTTACCTGTTCCACCGCATTTAGTACAAGGATCAGTGATAATTTTTCCTTCACCATGGCATTTATGGCAAGTTCTTATATTTACAATTCTTCCAAAAGGAGTATTCTGTGCAGTTCTCACTTCACCAGTTCCATGACATACAGGACAAGTCTCCGGTTTGCTACCTAGCTTTGCCCCTGTTCCATGACACACATCGCATTCTTCAAATCGCTCAACATCTATCTCTTTTTCTGTTCCAAAAGCAGCCTCTTCAAAAGTTAAAGTAAGGTCATATCTTATGTCATTACCCTTTTGAGGGCCTGTTTCTGCTCTTCTCCTGCCAGTACCAAAGAAATCATTAAAAATATCGCTAAATATATCGCCAAATCCTCCAAAGCCTCCAAAATCAAAACCGCCCTCTCCAAAACCTCCTTGACCAAATCCACCTTGGCCAAAACCGCCTTGCTCAAAGGCTGCGTCTCCAAATTGGTCATATTGGGCTCTTTTTTGAGGGTCGGAGAGAATTTCGTAAGCTTCGTTTATTTCTTTAAATTTTTGCTCTGCTTCTTTATCTCCTGGGTTCAAGTCAGGATGATATTTCTTAGCAAGCCGTCTATAGGCCTTTTTTATTTCCTCTTCTGTGGCATTTCTATCTACTCCTAATATTTCATATAAATCTTTTTTAGCCACTTTCTCACCTGCCTTTCATTACGTAAATTAGAACCAGGTAAAACCTGGTTCTATATTATTTATTATCATCCTCCACTTTATAGTTGGCTTCATAAACATTGTCCTGTGTTGTACCTTGTCCAGCACTACCTGTATTTGTAGCTCCTCCCGTTTGTCCTCCCGCTTGTTGGTATATTCTTGTAGAAACTTTGTAGAAGGCTTGTGAAAGTTTCTCAGAAGCATTTTTAATCGCTTCTATGTCGCTTCCTTCAAGAGCTTTTCTCACATTTTCTATTTCTCTATTTATTTCATCTTTTTCAGCCTGAGTCATTTTATCTCCGAGGTCTTTCATGGTCTTTTCAGCTTGATAAATTAGGGAGTCTGCCTTATTTCTTGTTTCAATTTCTTCTCTCTTTTTCCTATCTTGCTCTTCATGTTGCTTAGCCTCATTGACCATTCTCTGTATCTCTTCTTCTGACAAATTAGTTGTAGAGGTGATTGTTATGTCCTGAGATTTACCAGTACCTAAGTCTTTTGCAGAAACATGTACAATTCCGTTCGCATCTATGTCAAAAGTAACTTCTATTTGAGGCACTCCTCTGGGAGCTGGTGGAATACCTGATAAAATAAACCTGCCAAGAGTTTTGTTGTCTTTTGCTAATGGCCTTTCCCCTTGTAAAACGTGTATTTCAACAGAAGTCTGATTATCCGCCGCTGTAGTAAATATCTGGCTCTTTTTTGTAGGTATTGTAGTGTTTCTCTCTATGATTTTCGTAAATACACCACCTAATGTCTCTATACCCAAAGATAGAGGCGTTACATCAAGTAAAAGAATATCCTTTACTTCTCCTGCCAATACTGCCGCCTGTATAGCCGCCCCTATAGCTACTGCCTCATCGGGGTTAATTCCCTTGTGAGGTTCTTTACCCATTATTCTCTTTACTGTCTCCTGCACCAACGGCACTCTTGTAGAACCACCAATGAGAATGACTTTATCAATATCAGAAGGTTTTAAACCTGCGTCGCTTAATGCTTGGTTAACAGGACCTACAGTTGATTCTACAAGATCGGAGATTAGCTCTTCGAATTTTGCCCTTGTAAGATTTACATCTATATGTTTTGGACCTGTAGCATCAGCAGTAATAAATGGCAAGTTTATATTAGTAACCGTTGCAGAAGAAAGCTCTATTTTTGCTTTTTCCGCAGCATCTTTTAGCCTCTGCAATGCCATTTTGTCATTTCTTAAGTCAATTCCATATTCTTTTTTGAAGTTGTCAGCAAGCCAATCTATTATCCTTTGGTCGAAGTCATCCCCACCCAAGTGGTTATTGCCACTTGTAGCCAAAACTTCAAATACTCCATCTCCTATTTCCAAAATAGAAACATCAAAAGTACCACCACCTAAGTCGTAAACCATTATCTTTTGATTTCCTTCTTTGTCAAGTCCATATGCCAAAGCAGCAGCTGTCGGCTCATTTATTATTCTCAAAACCTCAAGGCCCGCAATCCTACCTGCGTCTTTTGTAGCCTGCCTTTGGCTGTCATTGAAATAAGCAGGGACAGTAATTACCGCCTGTGTAACTTTTTCACCTAAATAGGCTTCTGCATCAGCCTTCAGCTTTTGTAAAATCATTGCAGAAATCTCTTGAGGTGTATACTCTTTATTGTCAATTTTTACCTTGTAATCAGTTCCCATGTGCCTTTTTATAGACATTATAGTCCTGTCAGGATTTACAATTGCCTGTCTTTTCGCAACTTGTCCTACTAACCTTTCCCCTTCTTTGGTAAAAGCAACAACCGAAGGCGTAGTGCGAGCTCCTTCCGCATTAGGTATTACTACAGGTTGGCCTCCCTCCATAACAGCAACACAAGAAAAAGTAGTTCCCAAGTCAATTCCTATAACTTTTCCCATATTTTTTCAACCTCCTTTTTATTTTGCTACTTTAACTAAACTTGGTCTTATTACTTTATCTTTTAGATAATACCCTTTTTGGAAAACTTCAATAATTTCATTTGGTTGCTTTCCTTCTACCTCTTCCTGCATTACAGCATGGTGTTTATAGGGATCAAAAATCTGCCCCTCTGCTTCAATTTCTTTCACACCAAATTTATCCAATATTTTTTTAAACTGCCTGTAAATTAATTCTATCCCTTCTTTTAGAGAATTATAATCTCCTTCGCTGGACAATGCTCTTTCAAAATTATCTATAACAGGCAAGAGTTCTAACATCACTATTTCTTGCCCATAATCTATCAGTTCTGCCTTCTCTTTTTCAGTCCTTTTTCTATAATTTTCAAATTCTGCCTTTAATCTTTGGGCAATATCCAAATACTCTTTTGCTTCAGCTTCTTTTTGCTGCAGTTTTTGCTTCAATTCTTCTATTTCCTTAACCATTTGTTGCTGAGGCTCTTTCTGTATCTCCTCCTCAGGAGGTCCTTCCATTTGTTCATTTCCTTCTAAATTATTTACATCCTTTTCCTCCTCTTCGTTTATTTCTTTTTCCTTTTCTTCCACTTCTATCACCTCATCATATTTCGTCATTGTATATACTAGACAAAAGATTTGAAAGCTCTTTTGTCATCATATTAATTTCATTAATCAACCTTCTGTAATCCATCCTCGTAGGCCCTATAATCCCTATTGTACCCACTACACTATTATTTATCTTATAAGTAGTTTTTATTATGCTTAATTCCCTCATCTCCTCAAATTTATTTTCACTTCCTATCCTTACATCAATAAAATCCCTCTCTGGCTCTAAAACTTCATTTAATAAAGACTTATTGTCTAAAAGATTGAAAAAATGCTTTGCCTTAGCTAAATCCTTATATTCTGGAAAATCAAGAATGTGAGAAGTTCCATCCGCATAAATATCTGTCTCTTGCAACTGTTTTAAGCTCAAAAGTATAGTTTTTATCAATTCATCAGCTATAAAAGCAACTTCTCCTAACATTTGCCTTAAATCTCTTTCTAAAAATTCCGATATATCTTTTTCACTCTTTCCTGCAATTTTGTCATTTAACAAATTGTTTAAAAACTCAAAGATATCTCTCTCCACGCTTTGGCAAAAGTTTAATAGATAATTTTTTACAATACCCGTATCTGTAACAACTAATAAAATCATTTTATTAGATGCAACTGGTATAATCTGTATTCTTTTTATTTTATCAGGATTTAACTTGGGCATTTTTGCAACTGTCGTGTGGCGAGTAATAGTAGCTAAAATTCTTGCATATCTTTTTACAATTTCATCAAATTCCGCTATTATTTCTTCGCGAATATTGTGGCTAATTGGAGGGTCGTTGTTTAAATAATTTTGAAGAATGCTGTCAACATAGAACCTATATCCTTTATCCGAAGGTATCCTTCCTGCAGAAGTATGAGGCTGCTCCAAATATCCCATATCTTCCAAATCTGCCATTTCATTTCTTATAGTAGCAGAACTTAAACCTATATTGTACTTTCTAGCTATTGTTCTCGATCCTATTGGCTCTGCCGTCATAATATAATCGGTAATAACCGCATATAGTATTTTTTTCTTCCTATCATCTAACGGCATTTTCACCACCCCATGTATTATTAGCACTCTATTTAATTGAGTGCTAATCCATGCTTTTAAAATACCACTCTTATAATTTTTTGTCAATACTCATTTAGGGCAGAAATTCTTCAAAAATGGCGTTAGAGACATCTATTCCCCTCTCAGTAGTAAGTTTTACATACTCATTATCAACCTCAATTAAGCCTTCTTTCAAGTATTTTTGGATTACTTTTCCGTAAATTTCAAACAAACTAACACCAAATCTTTTCTTAAAATCCTTGTCATACACACCTTTTGTCATTCTCATGCCTAAAAACATAAACTCAGCCATTTTGTCTTGTTTTGTCAACTCTATTTTTTCTTTAACTGCACTTTTTCTTTCTAAAACGCCTTTAATATAGTCTTTTACATTTTCAATATTGCTATATCTTAAACCTCCTGTATAAGAATGGGCTCCTGCACCAAATCCCAAATAATTTTTGCATTCCCAGTATAAAATATTGTGGCGACATTCAAATGTGGGCAATGCAAAATTAGATATCTCATAATGTTGATAGCCTTTTTCTTTTAAAAACTCTATACCCCAATGATACATTTTAAGCTCTTCTTCCTCATCAACTATAGGCAACTGACCCTTTTCATAAAGTCTGTAAAAGGAGGTGTTAGGTTCTAAAATCAAGCTATAAGTAGAAACATGCGTCGGCTGTAATTTTACTACTTCTTTTAAAGTTTCTTGCCACTCTTTAAAGGTTTGAGTAGGAAGAGCATACATCAGGTCAATATTTATATTGTCAAAGAACTTTTTCACTAACTCATAATTTTCAAGAAATTCTTCTATTGTATGAATTCTACCTATATATTTTAAAAGCCTATTTTGAAAAGCTTGAAGTCCAATGCTCACACGGTTTATCCCGCTTCCTTTATAAATTTTTAACTTTTCTTCAGTTATAAGGCCGGGATTCATTTCAATAGTAATTTCGCAACCATCAAGTATTTTATAATTTTTAACTACAGACTTCAATATCTCCTCTATATAAGAAGAAGGCAAAAGGTTAGGGGTACCTCCTCCTATATAAACTGAAATTACATTATAATCTTTTGTAGAATTTGATTCTATTTCCATAAGTAGTGCCCGAATATAGTCATCAAAAAGATAATCATAGCCTGCATAAGAATTAAAATCGCAATAATAGCATTTTCTTTTACAAAAAGGAATGTGAATGTATAATCCTATCTCCCTCATTTTTCATCATCTAACTTCAATATTGACATAAAAGCTTCTTGAGGTATTTCAACACTTCCCACCTGTCTCATGCGCTTTTTACCTTCTTTTTGCTTTTCTAAAAGTTTTTTCTTGCGTGTTACGTCTCCTCCATAGCACTTAGCAAGCACATTTTTTCTCAATGCTTTTACAGTCTCTCTTGCAATAATTTTAGAACCTATCGCAGCTTGAATTGGAATTTCAAAAAGATGCCTTGGAATATTCTCTTTTAATCTTTCAACAATTTTTCTAGCTTTTTCATAAGCTTTATCTTTATGAACTATCATAGATAAAGCATCTACTATTTCGCCATTTATTAAAATATCTAATTTTACTAAGTCAGACTCTTTATAGCCTTTAAGCTCATAATCAAAAGATGCATAACCTCTTGTTCGCGATTTTAAAGCATCAAAAAAGTCGTATATTATCTCATTCAAAGGAATTTCATATTTCAAAAGCACGCGGGTTTGCTCTATATATTCCATTCCTAAGTATATTCCTCTTCTGTCCTGACAAAGTTCCATGATCGGACCTACATATTCAGTAGGCACCATGATAGTAGCTTTCACAATTGGCTCTTCAATTCGATCTATCTGCGTAAGAAGTGGCATTTTTGTAGGATTATCTAAATCCAATACTTCGCCATTTGTCTTATATACTTTATAAATTACACTTGGGGCAGTTGTCACAAGGTTTAAATTGTACTCTCTTTCAAGTCTTTCTTGAACTATTTCCATGTGCAAAAGTCCCAAAAAGCCACACCTAAATCCAAAACCTAAGGCAGCAGAGGTGTCAGGTTCAAATACAAGTGACGCATCATTTAGCTGAAGTTTTTCTAAAGCTTCTTTTAAATTTTCATAATCTTGTCCATCCGCAGGATAAATTCCACAAAAGACCATTGGCACTACTTCTTTATAGCCAGGAAGTGGAGAATCGGTTGGATTATCTGCATCTGTTATCGTATCTCCTACACGTGTATCTTTTACATTTTTTATGCTGGCAGCAATATATCCAACTTCACCTGCTTTAAGCTCTTCTACTGGATAAAGGTTAGGTCTAAACATACCCACTTCTGTAACTTCAAAAACTTTGCCAGTAGAAAACATTTTTATTCTCATTCCCGGTTTAACAATTCCATCAACTACTCTTACAAAGCTTATTGCTCCTTTGTAGTTATCATAAAAAGAGTCAAAAATCAGCGCTTTTAAAGGCTTATTTTCATCTCCTTTTGGAGGAGGAATTCTATTTACAATGGCTTCTAAAACTTCTTCTATACCTGTGCCTTCTTTAGCGGAAGTAAGCAAAGCATCTTCTGCGTCAATCCCTATCACATCTTCAATTTCTCTTTTTACAAGCTCGGGATTTGCTGAAGGAAGGTCTATTTTGTTTATAACAGGCACTATCTCCAAATCGTGCTCTAAAGCCATATACACATTAGCCAAAGTCTGTGCTTCAATCCCCTGTGTAGCATCTACTACAAGAAGAGCCCCTTCACAAGCTGCAATACTTCTCGATACTTCATAAGTAAAATCTACATGTCCAGGAGTATCAATTAAATTAAGCTCATAGTTATTTCCATCCACAGCTTTATATATCATTCTCACAGGCTTTAGCTTTATAGTAATTCCTCTTTCCCTTTCTAATTCTAAGTTATCTAAAATTTGTTTATCCGTCTCTCTTTCAGATAAAAAGCCTGTTTTTTCAATGAGTCTATCAGCCAAAGTAGACTTTCCATGGTCAATGTGGGCAATAATGCAAAAATTTCTAATATACTGCATCCTTTCTGACATTGTGTACCTCCTCAAAAATTAAAGACTTAAAACTTATTTCCAAAATATTCCTTTAAAGTATTGATCCAATCCTCCCATGTCAATAACTGACTCTTTACCAAAAATTTTAACAATCACCTTTTCGCTATTTGAATATACACCAAATACATTTACTTTCCTCACTCCAGTAGTAATTTCATTAAAGGAAGAATCAGCAATTACAAGTGCCACTACCATAATAACAATGTACAATAAAAGAGCAAAGATTACAAGTCTCTTTCTTAGAATTTGTCTTTTTCTCTCTTTTGTCCTTGTAAGCCTCATCTTTATCTTCCTCTCAAGATATCGTAAATATTTTCTATCTCTTTTACCATTTTACTACAGCTATATTCTTGTGCCTTAGTTTTCCCCTTTGCACTCATATTTTTCCTCAATTCCTCATCTTTCAAAAGTTTTTCTATAGCTTTTGCCAATCCTTCAGGACTTTCTTTTTCTACTAAAATTCCTTCAACCCCATCTTGTACAATCTCTGGAATACCACCCACCTTTGTAGCTATGACAGGAACTCCTTCATTTAAAGCTTCAATAACAGAAATTCCAAATCCTTCTTCATGAGAAGGAAGCACAAATACATCAAGATTTCTCAAAAAAGAAGGAATATCATTTCTATACCCTAACAGAAAGAATCTGTCCTTTAAGTTTAAACTATCAATCATTTTTTGCAGTTCTTCTCTAAAAGGGCCATCTCCTGCTACAAAAAAGTATGCCTTCACATTTTTTAAAAGTGAGACTCCTTTTATTAAATCCTGTACCCCTTTTGAAAGAATAAGCCTCGCTATACTACCCACCACAAAGGAATCTCGTGGTAAGTGAAATTCTTCCATCAAATTAAGAGTTGTTTCCTCATAAAAGAAAGTGTCAATACAATTGTATACCACTTTTATTTTACTTTCCTTTATATCTTGATTCTCAACTAAATCCTCTTTCAATGCTTGAGAGACAGCAATAAATTGGTCAGTCTTTTTATCTAAGATTTTAGTCAAGCTAAGCAATAATTTCTTTTTGTAAAAACTCATATTATTGTAATTTACAAAATTGTGCACTGTCACTACTGTCTTTACAGGTTTATTATGACAAGCAATTCTCCCTACTAATGAAGCTTTTACTCCATGCATGTGAACAATATCTGGTTTAAATTCATCTATCACCTTTCGTATATATCTAATTGCCCAATAATCTTTTTTTAAACTAATTCCATCTCCAATTTCAATATCATACACTGCAATCCCCAAATTTTTGAGATATTCTTGAGTTTTTTTGTCAAAAGAGCATAAAATAGCAATTTCATATTTATCTTTGTCTAACAATCTAACCAGCGACAATAAATGCCTTTTCATTCCTCCTTCTGATTTTCTCACAATTTGCAATACTCTTACTTTTTCCATAAAAACCACCTTTTAAGACATTTCATCAATAACAAAATGTATTAACATGGGCCCTACAAATACCATCATTGTAGCTGCTGCCACAATTCCTGAGTCATTAAAGGCAAGAGCAAGAATACTTCCTATTAGAGTTGAAACAAAACATACGCGAATATAATCGTGTTTTTTAAAAATTTTGCTCAACACTCCGACTGGCTTAAAGAACAGAATAAATAAAACTCCAATAAGCGTCAACAATACCCTCGACCATATAGAATATTTTATAAGCTTATAATTCATTAAAAGTTTTCTTTCAAAAATCTGCAATAAGGATTTTATGCCATGGCTTTTTACTAAAGCAAAAGTTTGACCTATATGAGTCTGTTGTGAAACCGGTCTTAAAGAATCCAAGTAAAATAATCCCAAAAGCATTAAAATTATCCCTAAGCCTATGTATATTAGATTTTTTATGTCGATCTTTTTCCCTGATAGAAGAAGTAAAGAAACAGCAAAAGCTCCAAAAGCTGCTATTGCTCCCCCAACATTTGTCCCTATATTAGGAGCAGCAATAAAGTAAAACACTACCACATAAATAGCCGCTACTAAATAGAAAAGCACCTTTTTATTTGAAAATTTTTCAAAAGCCATTGTTGTAAAGCACAAAACCGCCCCAATTAATACCCCAATATATTCATTTCCTATGCCATAAAAACGGGCACCTCCAATAACATCATAACTTAAAAAAGAATTTTTTAATAAATACTGTCCTGTCACAAGGTCAATCAACAAAGCAAGAGAAGTAGCTAAACCTATTATAGCATAAAAGTAATATCCGTAAGGACTAATTTCGTGAATCGCTATAATCGATACTGCTGTCAAAAATAATATTCCTATTATGCTGTGGTATAGTTCTGTATAGTTGAACAAAGGCAGTAACAAAAAAGTCAAAGGAATTGTCGATACAAAAAACAATAGAGGTTTTAAATAGACCGCATACTTTTTCAAAAGCAGCAAAACTAATAGGACAAAAATTAAAATTATTATCTCTAAAACCACATAAGTCTTTAAAAAAATAGGCCTATAAGTGTAATTAAAAACTAGTTTATAACTTTCAGCTAATAATTTGTCTACATTTCCTTTATAACCAGAATTATAAAGGGGATGTCCTGTCAAAAAAGTCGGTATTGGAATATCAAAATATTGCAAAATCGTTGGCATTAAATCTGTATTCGTGACAATTCCCTCTCTTTTTGTTGTCTCCGAAGTAACATAGCCTTTGGTAAAACCTGGGCCAAAAAGTATTATGGGAGTCAAATAACTTTTTTGCCCCATATCTTTAGAAGGAGGAAGTGGAGTCAAAACAATATACAAAGTGTTAGGACTACCTTCTTTTAAAATCTTACCTATAAATTCATCAGCTTTAGATAGAGCTCTTTTTTTGTTTTTCTCATTAATTTTATCCATTGCATATTTATGGTAATCATTGGCTCGTAAAGTATCTCCTAATTGAAAAATTGTTAAATCAGGCTTCTGTTTCAGCTGTATATATTTTTGATAAAGCAAATCATAATCTGTCATAATGCCAAAAGGACTTAAAGCATCTCTTTTTAAAATATTATCACTTACATCCCCAAAATCTACAATTCCTTTTTCATCCATTACTATAAGAGGCGCATATCTTCTTTGTTCTACATCAGTATCTTCATTGCCAAACACAGCAACAGTTTTTCCATTTTGTTTTAAAAGAGCACCTAATAAGCCAGGAACTACAATGTGCTTTCGAGTTAGGTTATTTCTCTCTATTTGCGCAAAATCTAAATTTACTATATTAAATACTTGTGGCTTAATACCTGTATTTCTTTTGAAAATTATAGAGGCTTGTTCTCCATTTACCATTTCAGATGCATTAAAATTAAGGTAGGCTTTTTCTGAACCTACAGCTCTTGTACCACAGCCAATTGTCATGTAAACATTTTCTGGCGTTCTGCCACCATCAGAATTTACTGTCATAAGGCCATATGTACCATTTTCTAGAAGGTATTTTATATTAGGAAGTTCATTTTTAACATAATCATTTAAATTAACCCTGTCTACAATAAAAATAACTATTTTTCTATCTTTTATACTATTTACTTGTCCATAAGAGACAGTATTAAAGAGGATTAAAAATGCTAAAGCCAGTCCTATTATCCTTGCCGCAACTTTCATAATAAACCTCCTAAATCTTTGATAATTACAGTAATTTATTTTAACCTTTTTTATAATTAATATCAATATTCGCGTCTATAAAATAAAGAGCAGCTTTCACTGCCCAAAATCTTGCTGCTGCTTTATCACTTCACTAATGGCTTTAGCCAGATACTTTGTAGTTGCAATTGCCTCCTCTAAAGTATTATAGTTACTTCCTAATTCTATCAGTATCGACTTTTCAAGAAGATGCTGATTATATTCACTGTAAGGCTTTACCTGTACTCCTAAAGATAGGCCAGGATAAAGCTCATTTAATTTATCACTTATTCTTTTGGCAAATTCGTAATTTTTTCTCCAATCTTCTTGCATTTCTGGTGTCCTTCTAGATCCTATTATAAATGAGACTCTTGCTACTTTTTCTCCATTTATCTCCATAACATATTTCTTTCTGAAATCTTGGTTCGGCAAATTGCTCAAAACAGGAATAGTTTCTACCCCTGGTTTCATAACAGCACCATAGCCATCTCTATGCAAGTCAATTGCAACCTTAATAGAAGGATACTCTTTTAAAATTTTACTGACCGTTGCAAAAGAGTTTACATAGGATTTGTCATAGTTGTAGTCATTAATAGTTTTATCATGTAAAATAGGGATACCATCTTTTATAAGAGATTCTGCAAGATAATCTCCTACTTTTACAACTGTATAATTTAGGTCATCTGTCCTATCATAACCATACCTTGCTATATACTTGTTTTTTTCTGTAGCCGCATAAGCTTCCATAGTGTGAGTATGATATATTAAAAGATAAGGTTTGCTATTATCTATATTTTTTAAAACCGGCTTTTCTTCCTTCTGTTGTATTTGTGGTGTATCTTTATTATTTTCTACATTAGTATAAGATAAACCTACATTGTCATTAGGGATAGGATTTATTTTCACATCTTCTTTTGTCATATTATCAGTATTTGCTTTTTTTAGATCTAATTGAGCTAAAACAGGAATTTGAAACTTTAATATATTGATTGGATCTTTTACTTTAGCATTTAATAAAGAATAAAAGGTCAAATCTTTACCTGTATACCCTTGAGTGGTAAAAGCTACCTCTATTATAGGCAATGCATAATTTATTGAGGTTACCAATAAGCTATCTAATTTATCGTATTCCTCAGAAAAAGAATCGCCAATTATCTGCTTATATTCACCTTTATAAGATTGTGTCATCCAATTATATAGAAACACATTTATAATCAATAAAACTAAAAACATTATTTTGCTTATCCTAGAAAAACTGTAATATCTGTACAAAATAAGCACCTCTCTTTGGTTTTTATATTTTATTAATATTCCATCAAGAGGTGCTTTAGTACTTCATGTTTAATGAAGCAACTGGTTCATTTCTTCTTCTGTAAGACCAGGTTGTAATGCAAGATTTATCCCTCTAGAAATAATAGAGGATATATTTTTTACCAGTAAATCTATCTCTTTTGGAGTAACTACAAGGTTATGTACATAAGGATCCAAAACCTCTTGAATTAAACTGTATTTCTCTTTTTGACCCATATTCTTAAGAACTTCATAAAAAGGGCTTTCTTCTTTGGTCTGTTTTAATAGTTCTTCTGTCAAATACTCTATGACATCATTTGCAATTGTGACTGCATCTACTACTGTAGGAACTCCAATAGCTATTACCGGTATACCCAAACTTTGTTCTGTAATAGAAAGTCTTCTGTTGCCTACCCCTGAACCAGGACTTATACCCGTATTTGAAATTTGAATAGTAGTAGACAGCCTTTCTAAACTCCTTGAAGCCAATGCATCAACAGTTATTATCAAATCGGGCTTTATTCTATCCACTATCCCTTTCAAAATTTCTGCAGTTTCTATTCCAGTTATTCCTAAAACTCCTGGTGAAATGGCACTGACAGACCTTATTTCATCCCCAAATTGCAATGGAGCGTACTCTTTTAAGTGCCTTGTCACAACAATATTTGAGACAACTCGCGGTCCCAAAGCATCAGGAGTCACATTCCAATTTCCTAACCCAACTACCAAAACTTGTGTATTCTCCTTCAAATTAGCTATTTCTTTAATTATCTCTGCTAAAACCCTTGCAACTTGCTCCTCTAAATCTAGGTCTCTCTCAAGTAGCCCGGGGGCTTCAATAGTTATATAGTCCCCCACTGGCTTCCCCATTGCTTTTTCTCCTTCTTCATTTAAAATCTTGACCTTTGTTACCGTTATACCCTCTAAATGTTTTTCCTCTATGCTCACCCCAGAAATTTCTCTTCCTTTGTACAGTTCCCTCACTTCTAATGCAAGGTCTGTTCTTATACTGTACATCTACATCACCTCAACTCTGTCGGCACAAAAGCATCGACTAGCCCTATCACAAAGGCAGCAAGTAAAGATCCAACTATTGTTGCATGAATGGTAGGAACAATAAATTGAGAAATGTATATAACTATCGCCGCAACAATGAATCCTACAAAGCCACGGCTTCTTGGTGAAATATCTTTCCCTAATATTAATTCAACAATATAACCCAGCAAAGCTATTACCACTGCTGAAATAAGAGCTCCCCAAAATCCTGCCACACTAAAACCTGGAACAAGATATCCTACCACTAAAAGAACAATAGCTGATACAATAAAGCGTATTATTGTTTGTAACATCAAATCACCTCCTTTAATTATAATGAACAAATTGACAAAATTTTATACTATGTGGTAAAGTAAAAAGTGTATCAATCCTTGAAAAACTATTTTGTTCGTGGTAAAATTAAATTCGATTGAGGAGGTGAAGCTTTTGGCAAACACAAAGTCTGCAAAGAAGAGGATTTCTGTTATCGCAAAAAGGACTTTACGCAATAAAATGATAAAATCACGTGTCAAAACTTTTATTAAAAAGTTCAATGAAAGTTTAACTGCAGGAGATATAGAAACAATAAAAGAAAAATTAAGACTTGCTGTCAAAGAATTGGACAAAGCCGTGACAAAAGGCGTTCTTCACAAAAATACAGCTTCAAGAAAAAAATCTAGACTTTATGCAAAATTTAATAACCTTTTAAAATCCTCAGCAAGTAATGAATAAAGCGTACCTTTAAAGTACGCTTTTAATCATTTACACAATTTTTTTACAAGTCCTTCTAATGCTAAATTGCTATCTGAACCAGACTTTAAAGCAATATCACATTTCAAGCACTCTCTATATGCCCTTTCCAAATCCTCTTTTTTAAAAAGTTTACTCTGTCTCATTAAGTCTTCTACTGCAAAATACGGAACTCCCAAAGAAGAGGCGATGGTTTTTTTATCTATAAATTTTCCTTCAAATCCTTTTATTTTAGCAATTAATCGAATTTGTCTTACAATCATAGATAAAATAATAAGCGGCACCTCTCCTTTTTCTAAAAGATTATATAAAACTTTATAAGCCTCTTTTTCTTTTTTCATTCCTATAGCATTGACAAGATTAAAAATGTTTTGTTGCAGGTTTATAGTAAGAACCTCTTTCATCTTTTCCATTTCTATTTCTTCACTGTCAGAATAGGAAACTAATTTATGTATTTCATTTACAATTGCGTATAAATCCGTTCCAACGCTCTTCACAATATATTCCACATCAGATTTTTTTACTTTTTTGCCACTCTTTTTTAAAAAATAGCCGGCGTAATTTACTGCCTCTTCAAAAGAAAGTCTTTGAAAATAAACTATTTTACCTATTTTTTCAATAAATTTATAAAGCTTTTTCCTTAAATCTATTTTTTCTCCTCCTATAATTACTAATACAATGCTGCTTTGAGGAGAAGTAACTTTTTCTTCTAGATAGTTCGTAAGTCTTTTTAACTCTTTATCCCCTAGCTTAGAAAGCTGTTCCTCTTCATTTTTTACTACTACTAATTTGTAATCAGAAAATAAAGGTAATGTCTCACAATTTTCGATAATAGCTTCCATACATTCTTCTGGACTATCTTTTTCAATAACCACATAGTTCATATCCATAGTCTCAGGCATTAATATTTTTGCTTTTATCCTTTTTAAAGCATCTAACAATAAAAACCTCTCTTCTCCATAAAAAAGATATACATTGTCAATCTTATCTTTTTTTAAACTCTCCACTAACTCTTTATAATTCATTATTTCACTCCTTGAGAAAAGTAGTTATATAAGCCCTTTCTCCATTTGTTTTTACGATAATTGCTCCATTTTTATCCGTCCTATATACCTTCGCCTTCTCTTGAAGATATTTTAGCACTCTCTCATCAGGTAGTCCATAACTGTTTTTACCTACTTGGACAATACATACTTTCGGATTGGCTTTTTCAATGAATTCTTGTGTAGAAGAAGTATTTGACCCGTGGTGAGCCACCTTTAAAATATCAGTCTTTATGTCTAAATTTTTCAAAACCTCTTCTGCAGGCTTTTCTATATCACCTGTAAATAAAAATTCCATCTCCTTGTACTTCATCTTAAAAACAAGTGCATTGTTATTTATAGGATTTTCCTCTATTAAATTTTGAGGGTCAGGGTGTAAAACGTATATTTCAATATTATCTATTTCAACCTTATCTCCTTTTTTCAGAAAAATAACAGGGATATTTTTCTCTTTTGCAACCTTAATCATCTTTTTAAAATTCTCATCAGTAACTTTTTGGACTCCAATAAAAACTTTATCTACCTTTATCTGCTGCAAAACAGTAATTATTCCACCGATATGGTCAATATCTGTATGAGATATAAATACTCCATCAAGCTTCATAACACCTTTGTAATACAAAAATGGAAGTACTAGATCTTCTCCAACATCAAAAGAAGAAGTCGCAAATAAAGGTTTGCCTCCTCCATCTATTAAAAAAGTTTTGCCGTGGGGTGTCCTGACAAACGTGCTGTCCCCTTGTCCTACATCCAGGAAAGTCACTTCTAAATCTTTAGGCAATAGATAATTATAAAAGAAAATTGCTATAACAAAAGTCAGGGCAATTGCAATAGAAATCTTTTTAGTTTTTTTATCAAAACTGCTAAGTAGGACTGTTAAAATTCCATAATACAAAACAATCACATACAAAGGCGGAACAATAGTATTTATACTGGCATAAGGCAAACTGTCAAATAATTTCGTTATGTACAAAATAGCTTCTACAACAGGTATATTTATATAATTTATAAAATAGGACAAGGGAGGAAAAATCAGCCCTATCATAGCCGATAAAAATCCCAAAACAACTGCTATATTCGCCCATGGCACTATTACAATGTTGGACAAAAGCGAAATTATGGATATATAATGAAAATAATACATAGTAAAGGGGATTGTGCCAATTTGAGCAGAAAGAGTTAAAGCGACTAAATCTCGTATTTTGGGATTTAGCATTGATAATTTTTCTCGTATCGGCTTATAGAAATACAAAATGGCTAAAGTGGCAACAAATGAAAGTTGAAAACCTACATCCCACAGCATCAAAGGGTTAAATATTAATATCACAAAAGCCGCAAAAGACAAAGAATTTATAGAATTATGTTTTTTGCCATAAGTAGTGCCAATTAAAGCGATAGAAGCCATAAGAGCTGCCCTTATAACTGGCGGATTTGCTCCTGTTAAAATTGTATAGAAGGTCAATACAATTATAATGATAGGAACATTGTACCTTCTTATGTGAAAAAGACTTAAGATATAAAGTATAAAACCTGTTATAATTGTTACATGCAATCCTGATACGGAAATAATATGTGAAATACCTGCTGTCCTAAATTGTCCCAAAGTCTCATCGTCAACAAGTTTATCTCCTAAAAAAATCGATATAACAAACTTAGCATCTCTTTCGGGCATTGAATTTATATAATTAATTTCTATTTTTTGCTTTGCAGCATATATAACCTTCTCAATAAAATTTAAATTGCCTTTGCCCACAATTTCAACAGCATACCCCTGCAGTCTCATGACTGCATAAATTCCTTTTTTCTTTAAAAAGAGCTTGTAGTCAAAGCCTCCTGGATTTGTAGCTTTTTGGGGAATTGAAATTATCCCTCTTATACTTACAATATCTCCCTCTGAAGGATATTTGCCCCCATATTGAGTAACCAATACTTTAGGTAATTTAGGCGGTTTAACTATGTATTTAGCATATCCCCCATATTCTTTTACCTCGTACACCTTGCCATTTATAGTTATAAATTTATCTTCAAACTTTAGATAAAGATTGGGAGAATTAAAAGCATTGCCACTTAAAATTGCACCTACAAAAATAAAAGAAATTAAAAGAAGTAAACTGACATTTTTATTTTTCAAATACCGCCACAAAGAAATAGCCACTGAAATTGCTAATAAAAGCAAAAAAGCAAAAGGATAAAAAACATATCTTCCAATTATTATTCCTAAAGAAAGAGCTACAGTAAGATATAAAAATGGAAATTCCATTTTATATCACATAAACTTCAAAATCTTTTGCAATTTCTGTATTTCCAAAGACCTTAATTGCTTCATCATAATAATCCTTGATAGAAATAAGCGGTGACAAATGAGTCAAAACTAATCTTTTGCACTCAGCTTTCTTAGCAATTTCAGCAGCTTGTGCAGCAGTCAAATGAGGTCCTTGCATTCCTGTCAAGAAATTTCCATCACATAGGAATAAATCAGCTTTATTTGCAAAAGATATTAAATCCTCATTATAGGTGGTATCACCACTATATACAAAGATTTTTTCTCCCTTTTTCATCTCCACAGCATAAGTCTCTACAGGATGCGTCATCTTTTTAAAAGAAATCTCTATTCCCTCTAAATTTAAAGTAGCCTCTTCATTTATAATGTGTAAATTAAAAACATCTTTAAACTGAAAATCTTCAAAAACATTTTCTGGTGTTTGTGGACAATATACATTCACAGGTTCAGTTATCATACCTCTTGACTTCATAATATCAAGAGCATATCTTAAAACCATCATGTCTGCCACATGATCAGAGTGCAAATGAGACAAAATTATGTATTTTAATCTATTTAAGTCGTAATACCTTTGGTATCTGCTTATTACTCCACTACCACAGTCCAGTAAAATATGAGTATTTTCATCCTCTACTAAATATCCGGAAGTAGCCCCATAAGGCCCAGGGAAAGGTCCATGACACCCTAACACTGTGACTTTCATCATAAATTTTCGCCTGGTTACCCAAACTGTACAAAACTTACAGTTTAGATAGCTGGGGTATTTGTAGTCCGCCTTTCAGACTTTCCCAGCCCCAACAGGCGGTATTCGGGAAAGTCATAGCCCCTGCCCCAAGAAGCAGGAACTCGCGCCATTACGGGTCTCCCCTATAAGGATATTCTATTACAACTTTTTCAACTTCTCCTCTTTTTATCTTGTTCAAAAGCTTTAATAAGCCTCTCCTGTTTTCATTTACTCCACTTGCTATAGATATTTTTCATAGTCAATAACATTTATTATCACCCAATAAAAATTATATCATTTTTACTGTTTATTTCAACTGTTGTCACCTCCTTTTTATCAAAGTTTAGAGACAAACTCGCAAAAATCTCTGTAACTTCCTCTTTGTGTAGCTATTACATCCTTTGAATTTCTGTTTATCATGTAATCTTCAATTAAAAAAGTTTTCATCCCAAGTTTAAAAACGACCAAATCCTCCTCCACATCATTACCTACCATATAACAATTTTCAGGTTTTTTATTTATAATTTTAAGTATCTCTTCATAGTATTGTATATAGGGCTTGCAAAAATGCATATTTTCATAAGTAGTTATAAAATCAAAATAGCTCTCATCAAGTCCAGCCCATCTAAGCCTTTCTAAAATCGCGATTTCAGGAAATACAGGATTAGTAGCCAGAACAAGTGTATAACCTTTCTCCTTTAAAATTTCTAAAGATTTTTTGACGTATTCATTAGCTTCAATATTTTTCCCCAATTCTTTATAATCATTTAAATAAAATTCTTCAAAAATAGCTTCTAACTTTTCTTGAGGATAATTTACTTTTTTTAAAAAAGATTCAAAAAAAGTCTCTTTATTAGTTTTATTAGGATCTAAATTATTTATCATGTCCATACTAGCACTGTAAAGGCTTTTAAATAAAAAATGGGGATCAAATAAAGGAGAAAGCTTTTTAGTGAGGCTTAAAAAGTACTCATCCAACATCTTGTCCGTATCAACAGGAAGTAAAGTGCCATCTAAGTCAAACAAAAAAGTATCGACCATTTTTTATCACCCCAAAGTTCTCTTTCCTATATAATGATATATTTTTACATAAAAAAAAGCAAGGCATAAGTGCCTGCTATTTTTTTAATATATTGTGGGGAGATATTAACCGTATTAAAATATATCCTATTATTATACTTGCAAACCCCTGAATTAAATTACTAGGAACATCCACTAGAGAAGCTTTAAAACCGTACATTATTCCTCCAGCTAGATAGTACCCCAATACCATCCATAAAGCCCCTATTATAAGAGATGCAACTTTTAAATATTCCTTAGAATATTTTTTATACATAAGTCCAACAATCAACCCTTCTATCCCTTTAATTATAAAGGTCCACGGTGCCCAATAGGCATAACCTGATAATAAGTCCGCAAGAGCAGAACCAATGCCTCCAGTTACAAATCCCATTGTAGGACCAAATAAAGCAGAACTCAAGAATATAAAAGAATCACCTACGTTTATATAGCCTTTTGTAGCCGGCGTTGGTATCTGAATAACCATAGTACCAATAGTAACCAATGCCATCATAAAGGCTCCATAGACTATCCTTTTTACATTGTCTTCTTTCATATCTTATACCCCCAATGAATGTATGTAGGATAGTTATATTATAACACACAATTGTAATGGTTCAATCATAACAATATAATAACAAAAAAATAAAGCCTTCTCTAACAAAAAGGCTTTAAATATAAGTTTCCGCAGCAGAATACTTGTCTTTCTTGTTGATTATATATGAAACAATCAAATCATCCAGTTTACGACTTAGATCAAGAACTTTATCATAGTCAATATCTTCACTGGTAACAAGGCTATCTAATTCTCTTCTTAAAACATTTATTTGCTTTTCTAATGCCTTATTCCTTTTCATTTCTTTTACCCCTTTTTAAAAAGTTGGTATATACAATTTTATCATCATAATACAAAAATTACAATAGGTTTTATTGGGAAACAATACTCAATTTATCTACTATATTGACTAATTTCTTATAAATCTCCACAATTTCGCGACCATATTCTATTTTCCAATCTTGCCCTCCATCCTTTACATAAAACAAATCGTTTGCCAATATTCTACTTAGAATATCGTCTTCTTTTATTTTTTCTTTAATCCCTTCAATAGTCTTTTTTAACTCCTCATTAATTTTTTTCTTTGCATCCATTATAGATCTCCCCATTATTTTAGATTTTACTATAATATATTCTATATATGTTATAAATTTCCTGCTAAAAATTAAAATTTTTTACATTTTATTTATTTCGTCTATAATAATGCTTAAAGCCTTGTCCATCGCCAACTCTAACTTATCTGGGGAGCCTCCTCCTTGGCACATACAAATGCTTCCTCCACCTTTTCCGTCAAAAACCCTCAACACCTCTTTAAAAAATCCATTTACTGCAATATCTACATCGCTAGACCTTGAGATAACCAAATCCGCCGTTTCTCCACGTTTATTTCCAAGTATTGCTATACATTTGCTATCCACTGCTATGTATTTCCCTAAGGCTTTTATATCCTCTGGTGGCCTATTTTCATACACTTTATATACTATGTGAATACCTCCATATAATTCAGAACTCTTTACTAAGTTCTTAGACTCTTCTAAGAATATACTTTCTTTTAAAGTAGTAACTTCCTTTTTGACTTCTTTATTTTCCTCTACTAATTTTGATACACGCTCTAAAATATTCTCTTCTTGTTCAGAGAGAAGGTGACAAAGGTCATTTATATAATTGCTTTTTCTGTGATAATCATAAAGAGCTCTAAATCCAGATACAAATTCCAATCTTACACCTTTGTTAGTTTTTTCCCATCTCTTGATTTTTACAATCCCTATTTCTCCTGTAGTTTTAACATGAGTTCCCCCACAAGGAGAATAATCTATTCCTTCTATCTCTACTATTCTTATATTTTCATCTACCTGTGGTTGCTTTCTCAGTGGCAGTTTTTTTAACATTTGTTCATCTGCAAAATAGGTTTTAACAGGTAAATTTTTGTAAATAAGGCTATTGACCTCTTTTTCTACTTCAAAAGCCTCCCTTTTATTAAATTCATCTTTTGTTATAGTTATATGAGAAGATTTTTCTTCAATAGAAAAACTTTCTGTATGAGCTTTGTATTTTTTTTCTAAAACAGCTGATAAAAGATGTTGCCCTGTATGCTGTTGCATGTGGTCAAATCTTCTTTCCCAATCAATTTGACAGTTAACTCTTTCTCTATCAGGGCATTTATCTACAATGTGGTATATTTTGCCATTTTCTTCGTACACTTTGGAAACTTTAATACCTTCAATTAAACCTGTATCACTTGGTTGACCTCCGCCTCCAGGATAAAAATAAGTTTTGTCTAAAACTAATTCCCATTTTTTATTTATTTTTCTTTTCTCTATAATATTAGCCTCAAATTCAGTTACATAGCTATCTTGGTAGAAAAACTTTTCGCTCATAAAAATCACCCTTCCCTTGAATAAGATTGCACGAGGTCATGCAATCTTATTAATAAACTCTTGTCCCTAAAACAGAAGTCAATTTTCTGAACTTTTCAATTATCTTTTGAGTAATAGGACCAGGTTTTCCATCTCCAATTATTCTATGGTCCACTTCTACTACTGGTATTGCTTCAGCAGCTGTACCTGTCAAGAAACATTCATCTGCAGTGTACACATTAAACAAGGAAAAATACCTCTCTTCAAAAGGAATTCCTAATTGTTTTGCTATATCAATTACAGTCGATCTTGTAATTCCACCTAATGCTCCCACTGCTGAAGGAGGGGAATATAATGTACCATTTGAAATTATAAAGATATTGTCACCAGTACATTCAGCCACATACCCTTCTTGGTTTAGTATAAGAGCTTCAGGATAACCTGCTTTTACTGCCTCAATCTTTGCTAAAATATTGTTTAAATAATTTAATGACTTTATTTGGGGATCTAGCGCCTGAATAGAATTTCTTCTATAAGTAGAGGTAATGATCTTTAAACCATTTTGATACATAGATTCAGGATACAGAGTGATTTTATCAGCAATTATGACAACAGTAGGTTTAGGACATTTATATGGGTCAAGACCTAAATCACCCTTTCCTCTTGACACTACAAGCCTTATATAAGCATCCCTTAAATTATTAACTCTTACTGTTTCAACAACTTTTTCTTTCATCTCCTCTATCGTCATAGGAATGTCAAGTAGAAGAGCTTTTGCCATACTATAAAGTCTTTTTAAATGGTCGTCAAGCTTAAATATAACTCCATCATAAGCTCTTATACCCTCAAAAATACCATCCCCATAAAGATATCCGTGGTCAAAAACTGAAACTGAAGCTTTTTCACTGTCCACAAATTCCCCATTTACATATACTAATCCCATAACTCATGACTCCTCCTTTATTGCAAAATTAATTTAGCAAAATTTTATCACTTTAAAAGAGTTTAGTCAATTGCATTATAAAAAAGCCCCACAATGTGAGGCTTTTCTTTTAATTTATTCACCTTTTATAGCACCAGTTGGACACACAGCTTCACAAGCACCACAGTCAATGCAAGCATCTGGGTCAATCTCGTATTTCCCATCCCCTTCATGGATAGCATCTACCGGACATTCTGCAGCACAAGCGCCGCAGCTTATACATTCTTCAGTTATGTGATGTGCCATCAATTTCCCCTCCTTGTATACAGTATGTAGATCTACAAAAATTATAAACTATTTACACAGAATTGTAAATAATCAAATCAAATTTTAATAATTAAACAAAATTTAAAATACAAGGGTATTGTCAAATTACAAAACCTGTGCTATAATTACATTCGTCAAGGCGTTGCCGAATGGTGTAACGGTAGCACAGGTGACTCTGGATCATCTAGTCTAGGTTCGAATCCTAGTTCGGCAGCCATGTGGCCCCATCGTCTAGTGGCCTAGGACACCGCCCTCTCACGGCGGAGACAGGGGTTCGAGTCCCCTTGGGGCTACCATAAATATAAATTGAGAAATCTAAAAGGCATCTGACGATGCCTTTTATACTTTTAATATAGCTTTTACAAGCAAACCACCAAAAAGTGCTATAAGCATGCTCAACATAGTACCTATTAAATAGTATTCTGCAAAATTTTTGTCATCTAGCTCTTTGTACCTTGCTATGGAATTTAATCCTCTTTGCCAACAGTTCTCTTGAACCAATTATGTCGCCTGTTATCACTGTATACACGTGGTACCACCCTTTCATGGGTTAAAATAATAGTATCACCCTTATAAGGGTAATACTATTGTCTATAGTAGTAAAAATTATACACTATGGCAATATTTTTGTTATTTCCTCATCTTTTCAATAAAATCTATGGCTTTTTCAATTCTCTCTATAGTTCTTTCTTTTCCCAAAAGTTCCATTATGTCAAATAGTCCTGGTCCAAAAGTTCTACCCGAAATAGCTAATCTCGTAGGATGGAAAAGTTCACCACTGGATATTTGCAATTCCTCCACAAGTTTGCGATAGGCTTCCTCAGTTGTAAATTTATTAAAAGGCTCGATTTCTTTTAAAGTCACTACTGCTTTTTTTAGGATATCCACAACTTTTTCTTTGGTAAAATACTTTTTAACTCCTTTTTCCTCATATTCGTTAACTTCTGTAAAATAATAGCTCATGGCATCAGCTATATCCACAAGAGTTTTTTCCCTTTCTCTTACTGCACTTACTATTTTTTTGATATAATCATAATCGAAATTCTCCCTAATTAAGTTTTTAGCTTTCAGAAATGGGATAACTGCTTCAGTTAATTTATCTAGATCATAATTTCTTATGTAATGACCATTTATCCATGTCAGCTTTTGTATATCATAAATAGCAGGATTTTTTGATACTCTCTTTAAAGTAAATTCCCTTATGCTCTTTGAAACATCAAAAATCTCCTCCCCGTCTTTTGGCATCCATCCCAACAAGGTTATATAATTTACAATTGCTTCAGGAAGATACCCTTGATCTCTAAACTCCTGCACAGATGTCGCTCCATGCCTTTTACTAAGTTTACTTCTATCAGGAGCTAAAACCATAGACACATGGGCAAATTTAGGAATTTCTACACCTAGAACTTGATAAATTAATATTTGCTTTGGAGTATTTGACAAATGTTCCTCCGCTCTTATTATATGGGTTATACCCATTTGATAATCATCAACTACAGTTGCAAAATTATAAGTAGGCATGTTGTCTGATTTCATAATTATAAAGTCATCAATAGTAGAATTGTCAAATTCTACATCTCCTCTTATTATATCCTTCACAATTGTTTTTCCCTTTCGAGGAACCTTTAATCGTATTACAGGTTTTCGCCCTTCCTTTAAATATCTTTCTATTTGCTCTTCAGTCAGATTTCTGCATTTACCCGTGTACATTGGAGGTCTGCCTTCTTTTTCAGCTTGTCTTCTCATTTCCTCTAACTCTTCTTTTGTACAAAAACAGTAGTAAGCTTTTCCTTCCTTAAGCAGTTTGTCTGCAAATTTTCTGTATTCTTCTAATCTCTGAGATTGATAAATAGGCCCTTCATCCCAATCAATTCCCAGCCATCTAAGCCCCTCCAGTATTCCTTTCATAGATTCTTCGGTAGACCTTTGTAAATCAGTATCGTCAACTCTTAAAATAAATTTTCCTCTATTGTGTCTTGCAAAAAGCCAATTAAAAAGAGCTGTCCTTGCACCACCTATATGTAAACTTCCTGTGGGGCTTGGAGCAAATCTTACCCTAACTTCACCCATCTTATCACCTCTTCATAAGTTTAAACTATTTTGATTATACTTTAACTGAAGTGTTTTTTCAATAAAAAGTATTCCAACAAAAATTTATGGTATAATCATACTATAAACTTAAAAAAGGAGCTATTAATGTGAAAGTGAAATAGTGAAATTTGGGCACGCCAAAAAGGGCACCAAATAAAACTGCCCAAAGCCAAATAATGGTAATATATAATAATGTTAAGTAATTTAAAGGATAAAAAATTAAAATATATAGACATTGACTGAATATCCAGCACATAAAACACTAAGGAATTGCTTATACAATGATTAGTGTACGTGTTCAAAGTCACACTTATTTGTGCTTGAGAAGATATTCTACACATGTTAAAATGCGGACTTGAGTCCAATGAGTGGTAGAAATAATTC
>DULG01000052.1 GCA_012840485.1 Clostridia bacterium
AAGCTTTTCTTGGCAGGTTTTACCTGGATTTTTACTATCATAGGTACAAATTACCACAATTTACCTAAATAAAATTGCTAAAGCATAGAAAAGCAGATTCTAAAATTGAGTTTCTACACTAGAATCAGTATTTACTTTTCGCTTTTGGATTATCGCCGCTATAAAGCTGAGAAACAACTATGCGCATTAATCTAAGCAAGCCTCTTGTCTGCTGAAAACCTGGGTTTTCTTTAAACCTTGCATAAAGATCTCTTATCGAAGGATGAAAAGGATAAGAATCCCTTATTCCGATAAAAATTTGGTCAGGTGAGACATTAGTATAGCCCATTTGTCTTGCTTCTAAAACGGCTTGCTTATAAGCGTTTGCAACCTCATTTATCTCTGTGTCAGAGGGTAAAACTTTAAAAAGCCTCTTTCTTAAAATGTGATATATCTCATCCGAAGTCATATTAACTGGTTCAATATTTATGGCTAAACGATTGACCTCATTTTCAAGTTCTTTGAAGGAAGATTGCAAAAGTTCACTTCCGCTTTCATACGTAGCTCTTAAGTCTGAAATAACAAGACATACATTAGAAAGTTCTTCTTTATTTAAAGCATTAAAAAGATTTGCCAAGGCTGTAGTGGTTACCACCGCTAAATTTGAATCACCAACTGGTTTTGCTTTAGCATTTTCTAAATACGGGGGCAGCTCATCGAGAAGAATTAAAAGCGGCTCTCCTTTTAAGAGGTTCACCCACGCACTTTGCCCAGGTGCTTGCAAAGGCGAATAATAGTCTTTAAACATTTCTTTTTTCCCAAGCTGTTCTGCAATTGCTCCCCATATGCCGTAAGGAGCATCGCTTTCCCTTCCCGTAAAAGCAACTACCTTAATTTCCCCGAGGGGACTGTTTTTAAACTTATCCCCCATTATCTTTTCTCTAAACTCTGGATATTTAGCCAAAAGCCCAAGTGCAATCATGTTGTGCGTTTTACCGCCGCCCATGTTCTGTGTCAACTTAATGACACCTGCGGCACTCTGCCTGTGGAAGCGCTTAAAGGCCGTTTCAAATAATATTCTCATGCCTTGAGTTACATAGTTTTCTTCAAAAAAACGATTGGGGTCTATTCTATTTTCAATCAAATCAGTCAAATCAAGAACATCATCCCTTTTAGTTTCATCAAAAACACTTTCTCTTGGTACACAAAGTTCATATAAAGTCTTCACTTTCATCCCTTCCTTTTGAGGTTTATATTAATATTTCTGCTTTTAAATAATCATCTAGTAATTAAATTAAATTGTTATATCTTTTTATAAAAAACATTCAAGAGATATTTATATTATTCGATAAAACTTTATAAATTCCTTTAAATATACAAAAAATAAACCTTTTCTTATTTTAATAGAAAAAGGTTATTAATCAGCTTTTTGTTATATTATTTGCCCCCATTCGCAGGCAAAAAAACACAAATAGATTTTGCTTTACTCTTCAAAATAATCATTGTCAATTCGCTTGATTTCATAAACTTCTTGAACGGATACCCCAACATTAAAATCAATCATATATTCTGCTAATTGATATCCATCGATTAATATTATTTTTTTATTTGTCAATCTATTTGCATATTCAACAGCATCGTTTGAAAAAGTAGAAGTTGTAATAAAAATTCCTTTATTAGCTCCTGGAGTATCTAAAGCACCAGAAAACTTTTGTATTTCAGGCCTTCCAACAACCGTATTTTGCCACCTTTTGGCTTGTATATATATTCTATCAAGTCCAAGTCGATCTTCATTGATTATTCCGTCTATACCTTCATCGTTTGTTCTTCTAGTTGCTTTTTTAGCTTCTTCTCTTGAGCCACCGTATCCCATTTTAACAAGTAAATCCAAAACTATTTCTTCAAATTTATAAAAATCTATTTCTTTTAATTTCTGCAATAGTTCTTTTGCTAATGAAGCTCTTATTTCTTTAAAAGCTTCATCAATTCTTTCAATAGGCGTTTCTTCCCCAGGTCCTCCGTTATTCGGGGGTATAGGTGGTGTTCCGCCTTTTCTTCCCTTAAAATCTCTAAATTCCTCATATTTCATGAGATATTTTGAATCTAATTTTTTTGGATTTTCTTTTAAAACTTCTTGTCCCCTCTCAGTAATCCTAAATACTCCTCTTTTCGGGGACTCTATAAGACCTGCTTCTTTTAAATAAGTTTTTGCCCAGCCGACCCTACTGTAGAAAATTCTCTGTCCGCTTTGAAGCCGTAAATTTAATTCATCTTTACTTAATTTAAACATTTCAGCAAGTTTTTCTTCACAATATTTGAGATCCCGCTCGTTACCGTCAGAAAGCAATCCCAAAATTGGAAGCATAATTTCTTCATAAGTGGGAATAGGCATAATTATCACTCCTATTTCTGAAATCTATTAGGCTTGTACATAATTTGAAAACCTTCATTTAAGCCATTCTTAGAATGTAGTTTTTGCTATCACTCTTAAATTTTTTATTATGTAGAATTTTACTACTTAGTTACCATTGAAAAATGCAATTTTAAATTTTTATTCTTATTTAGTGAGCCTTAACAATCTAATTTCTCCTAATCTATTTCCTAATACTTCCCATTTTTCAGCAGGTTTGCACCATAAGTCTCGCTAACTTGCTGATATTATGGGCAAAAATGGACAGATTGACCCATATGCCTGTATTTTTACCGTGAAACAGGCATATATCAAAACCATATTTCCTTTTTAGTAAACCAATGGTAGCTTCTTCGCCGGAACACCATCGTATTAGTCTTTTAAACCAGTGTTGTCGCTCAAATTTTATTCTCTTTTCACTTTTTTTGCCTGGCTTGGGTATCGCTACATGCTCTACTTTAAGTTCCCTTATCTCTTTTTCATTCGTTCTCGAATAAAAACCTCTGTCTCCAGTAACTTCTTTTGGAACCTTATTTAAAACTTTTATAGCTTTCTTTACCGTTGGTACGGCTAGTGTTTTGTCAGCAGGATTACCTTCTTCCACAATGCTGCAAATTATTAATTCTTCTTCTGATTCGGCCAGTGCTACTTTTCTGCCAAATTCTATATCCGCTTTTGCCTTCCCTCTTTTTATTGGCCTTGCACCTTGGTCAAATATGCTTACTACCCTGTTAGAAATTGAAATAGTTCCTTTTAATACTTCACTGGTCTGGCTTATAACTTTATCTATTATGGAAATAGTATTTTCTAATTTTTGAATAAGGAAAGCTCTTGATCTGTTAGTATTTTGTGTATTCTTTATTTCTTCCTTTGCTATTTCCGAAACCTTCTTAGCTGAGCATAATACATCCTTCGCTATTTCTACCAGCTCTTTTACTGTTTGATGTACTTTTTCTTTTGCTTCATTCGTCCTGTTCTTTGTAAATTTCACTATGTTTAGTATTCTTTTTTTAATTGACCTTGTTCTGTCACGAAATTCTGCCTTTGCTGCAATACCTGTATCTTTTACCTTTTTAACCAGCTTAGTTAGCACTCTGACTCCATCTGAAAGAAGTCCTGCATCGGTAGGATAATGAATATTGGATTTTATAACTGTGGTATCTATCCTTATCTTCCTAGCTTTTATCAGTTTTTTCTCTATCGCTTTCTGAACAATGAGAGAGTTTAATTCCTCTAAAGTATCTTTCCCAAATCTTTTTGTAAGCTTTGCCAAAGTAGTATAGTCAGGTACTTCGCCACAAATGGGTATATGACAGAATATCCTCCAAGTAATACTGTCAGCTACTTCTTTGCATAATGTCTCATATCCAAGATTGTATCTGAA
Source organism: Clostridia bacterium (assembly GCA_012840485.1). Lineage (GTDB taxonomy): Bacteria > Bacillota > Thermoanaerobacteria > Thermoanaerobacterales > Thermoanaerobacteraceae > Thermoanaerobacter. Next base: position 3,774 of record DULG01000052.1, read on the forward strand.
TTTGAGGTACATCATTCGAATGTATGTATCAACTGGAGTACTATGTCTTCCACATTTGGAATTGAACTTTTTTATAAAAGGTTCAAAAAGAGACTCATCTTTTAATAGTTCATCAACAATTGCTAGTTCACCTTGTAATTTTAAATATGATTCCGGAAGCAATTGGTCAAATACACTCAATTGTTTGAAATCCTTGTTCTCTATTATCACCATCTTCTATTCCTCCCTTTACAACTCAACTCTATTATACTACAAATGATTAAATCCAAGAGAGGAATAGTCTAGATTTTTTGCGTAGTTAAAACCCCTATTTTTCAATGAAAACTACTTAAGTGTTTAAAAGAACGCTTTTTTGTGGTACAATTATTATGAACCATAGTGAAAATCCTCCTTGTATGATGTTTATTTGACACCTATATCATATGCGATTTTCACTATGGTTTCTATTTTTTTATCTGTTGCATTTAATTATACAACTAACCTTATTTTTTTATTTTTGCATTTCTATAGTCTTTATACTACACTCGGGCAACATCTCTCTAAACATTTCTTCCTGCTCTTCTAAGCACAGTATCTCTATTTCTGTCGCTCTTGTATATCTGTACTGTGCCAGCATTAGATAATTTTTTATCTTTGCAATCTTTTCTATATCGTTCAAAATTAAAACCACGACTTCTTTGTCTCCCGCCCTGAAATCTGCTTCTTTCCAGTTCGGTTC
>DULG01000053.1 GCA_012840485.1 Clostridia bacterium
AAGGCATGGATGCCGATTGTGCCCGGTACCCTGCCGGAACCTGAAGGTCGAGCTTTAGTTTTGTCGCTTTGGAACATCGGAGCGACGATGCAAAATATCTCCTTTGAAAATTTTTTAATTTTGTCAACAAACTGGCACTCCATCTTTTTAAGGTGGAGTGCTTTTTATATAGAGGATTTTTAAGATTTTTGTAGAAATAATAACCTATATAATAAATCATAGTTTTAGGGGGATTAGAGATGAACTTTGAAGACAGAGTGGCAAAAAGAGCGAAGTCCATAGAAATATCTACCATAAGATATTTCTTTAACATGGCACGAGAGGTGCCGGGAGCAATATCCCTTGCTATTGGAGAGCCAGATTTTGTAACGCCAGCGCACATAAGAGAGGCAGCAAAAAAAGCCCTCGATGAAGGCAAAACAGGATATACTGTAAATCCTGGACTTATTGAATTGAGGCAAGAAATTTCGAATTATCTTAAGAGAAGGTATAACCTTTCTTACAATCCGGAAACTGAAATTTTAGTTACCATTGGGGCTACAGAAGCTATATACGTCGCTTTAAACACTTTGGTAGAAGAAGGAGATGAAGTATTAATTCCAGAACCTTCATTTGTGGCATACCATCCTTGTACAATTCTTGCAGGTGCTAAATCTGTTTTTGTGCCAACATATGAGGAGGATGATTTTGTATTAAGGGCAGATGTTTTAGAGAAGTACATTACGAACAAATCAAAAGTGTTAATTCTTCCTTATCCTAATAATCCAACTGGCGCGGTAATGCCAAAAGAAGCGATGGAAAAGATAGCTGGAGTAGTCAAAAAACATGACCTTATTGTGGTTACTGATGAAATTTACTCCGAATTAATATATAGTGGGTTTGAGCACATAAGCTTTGCATCTTTGCCGGGCATGTGGGAAAGGACAATTACTATAAACGGTTTTTCTAAATCCTATGCGATGACAGGATGGCGTCTCGGATATATAGCGGCACCAGAGTATTTTGTAAAACATATGACAAAAATACACCAATATGCTGTTACAGCAGCAGCTACAATGTGCCAGTATGCCGGAGTTGAGGCTATAAAAAATGGGGATGAAGATATTTTAAGAATGAGAGATGAATACGATAGGAGAAGAAAGTATTTACTTCAAAGTGTGAGAGAAATGGGACTTGATTGTTTTGAACCCAAAGGTGCTTTTTACATATTCCCTTCAATAAAAAAGACAGGCCTTACGTCGACAGAATTTGCTAAAAGACTCCTTTACGAAGCAAAAGTTGCAGTTGTGCCTGGAAATGCCTTTGGAGAAAATGGTGAAGGATATGTTCGCATGGCTTATGCAACCTCTATGGAAAACCTAGAAGAAGCAGTAAAAAGAATGAAAGAATTTATGTCAAAACTATAAAATAGCTATATTTTTAGTTTAGTTAAGCTATAATTTCTAAGTATTAGTATAAGGGTTAATTTTTTAATCTTATCTAGTATCTTAAAAAGGGGAAACCCTTTTATTTTTTTGGCAATAATATAATAGTTTACTTTTGCCACATTTACATTGAAAAATGTTAAGCTTTTCATTATAGTATAAATAGAATATAATTTAAAATGAAAGAGGTGATAATTATCACTCTCAATGAAAGAAGTAAACAAATTCTTATGAAACTTATTAATTCTAATGAGCCTGTAAAAATCTCTGACCTTGCAAAAATATTCAATGTAAGCAGCAGAACCATAAGGTACGACCTTGATGCAATTGATGAATTTTTAAAGTACAATAGTTTGCCACAATTGATACGCAAACCGAATGTAGGTGTGAAATTTTCTGAACTATTGGAACACAAAAACAAGGTTTTATCTCTCTTTGACAGTCTTACACCCTATTACTACAACTTATCGCAACAAGAAAGGGTAAACATAATACTCAGTGAACTTATACAACAAAGAGATTATATAACTATAAATAACTTGGCAGATAAATTGATGGTTTCAAGAAGTACCGTTATAAATGACCTAAAAAGCGTAAGAAAATGGCTTATAGAACATGGACTTCAGTTAAAATCTACACCAAAGTATGGAATAAAAGTTATAGGGGATGAAAAACAATTAAGAAGAGCTGCTGTAGAACTTTTAACAGAAACGCTTGACATTGATAGGGCTTTAGATATTGTAAAATCTCCGATGCATGGCCGAAATATTGGCGTTGATAAGCAAATTACAAAACTCTTCGAAGATATAGACATACCTTATATAGAACAATGCGTACAAATAGCAGAGAAAGAATTAGAAACTGTTTTTTCTGATGCGGCATTTTCTGGTCTTGTAGTACACATAGCAATAGCGATTAAGAGGATTCAACTAGGGAAAGACATAATTATGCCAAAAGAAGAATTAAAAGCTTTGGAAATTACAAAAGAATTTGCTGTCGCATCAAATATTGCAAAAATGTTGGAGGACCATTTTAAAGTTTCTATTCCTATTGATGAAATTGGCTATATCACTGTTCATTTACTTGGAAGCAATGTTACAAAAACACATCCTTATCCTAATGAAAACTGGGTTGAGTACCAACTTATTACAGAGAAAATTATACGAAATGTGAGTGATAAAATAAATAAAGATTTATCAAGAGATAGGCAGCTTTTTGAAGGACTTTTAGATCACTTAAGACCCACGGTATATCGGTTAAAGCATGGACTCAAATTAAAAAACCCTATTTTAGATGAGATTAAGACAAACTATAGAGAACTTTTTGAAATAGTTAAAGAAAGTTTGAAACCTATAGAGGATTATACAGGAAAACTGCTAAATGAGGAAGAGGTAGGCTATTTCGCGATACATTTTGGTGCTGCAATTGAAAGATTAAAAGTAACTTCAGCCTCTAAACCAAATATTTTAGTTGTATGTGGCACAGGTATAGGTACAGCAAAACTTCTTTCTTCCAGGTTACAATCAGTTTTTGATGTAAATATAGTTGATGCTGTTGCATATCATCAGGTGAAAGATATATTAAAAGAAAAAAATGTAGATTTAATAGTATCTACTGTGCCAATTCAATTGGAGGGAATTAAAACCATTGAAGTAAATCCCCTTCTTACAGAAAAAGACATAGAATTATTAAAAGACTTTGTTATTAAACCTAAGGTGCAAGGGACAGTTATTGATGATTTAATAAAAATAATAGAAAAGCATTGTGTGATAGGCAATCGTGAAAAATTAATAGAAGATTTATCAAAATTTTTAAATGTAGCATCATATGAAAATACGAGAGGAGTTGTACAACCAGTGTTAAAAGACCTTTTGACGAAGGAGACTATAAAACTGAATGTTGAAGCAAAAGACTGGGAAGAAGCAGTGAGGATAGGAGGTGAGCTATTAGTTAAAAAAGGTTTTGCTGAACCTCAGTATGTTGAGGCGATGATAAACACTGTAAAAGAAATGGGGCCTTACATTGTAATTGCGCCAGGTATAGCAATGCCACATGCAAGGCCAGAAGCAGGTGCAAAAAAAATAGGCATGAGTTTAATCACACTAAAAAATCCTGTTAACTTTGGAAACAAAGAAAACGATCCAGTAAAAATTGTAGTTTCCCTCTGTGCAATAGACCACTCATCACACCTTAAAGCCCTCACGGAATTGGTAGAACTTTTGGGGGATGAAGAGAAGGTAGAGATTATAAAAAATGCAAGAAATACTAAACAAGTTATTTATTTAGTGAAGAGGAGGGATTCACTTGTATAAAGCGTTAGTAGCATGTCGAGCAGGTATGGGATCAAGTCTTTTATTAAAAATTAAGGTCGAGCAAGTTATCAAGGAAAATGGTTATCCCATTAAGACAGAGCATGGAAACTTAGATTCATTGATTGGATTTACAGGGGATTTACTAATTACAATGGAAGACTTAGCAGAGAAATTGAAGGATAAAGTTCCGTATGTTATAGGGATTCGAAACATTATTGATAAAGATGAAATCAAAGAAAAAATTGAAGAGAATCTAGAATTTGAAAATAATAAACAATTAAGGAGGAGAGACAAATGATAGAAGCACTATTAGGTCAGGTAAGAAATACTGCTTTAATTGTAGGTTTAGTTGCATTCATCGGCTTGGTATTGCAAAAGAAATCTACAACTGAAGTGATTACTGGAACCACTAAAACAATTTTAGGTTTTATGATCTTTAATATTGGTACTGCCGCCTTATCTAGAGTAGTTAATAATTTTGCAGAATTATTTAATGCTGGATTTGGTATTGAAGGGGTTACTACACAAGTTGAGGTAGCAACAAGTCTAGCGATGAATAAGTATGGTAGTGAAGTTGCCTTAGTCTTTGTTTTAGGATTTATATTTAATTTAATTATTGCGAAATATACAAGGTTTAAAGCAATATTCTTAACAGGACAGCACTTCTTATATTTTGCAGCTGTTCTTACATTAATATTTATTGCACTAGGATTTTCTCCGGCAGTTGTGGTTATTGCTGGTGGTTTAGTTTTAGGTTTCTGTGCAGCAGCTTTACCAATGTTAGCTCAACCATATATGGAGAAAATTACTGGAAGCAAAGACTTTGCGATGGGACATTTCAACCTTATTGGTTATACTTTCGCAGGTTGGGTTGGTAAATTTTTTGCGAAATCTAAAGAAAAAGAAGGCAAAAAAGAAATTAAAATGCCAGAATTCTTTGAATTATTTAGAGATTTCGTATTCTCTGTAGCGTTATTTATGGTTGTTTTATTCTACGTTGCAGTGATTGCCTGTGCAGTGAAGGGTCAATTAGATCTTGTTAAAAAAATGGCTGGTAATGACATTTGGTTTATTTATCCATTCTTACAAGGCTTACAATTTGCAGCAGGTATGAGTGTATTAATTTATGGTGTTCGTCAATTTATTGCTGAAATTACTGCAGCATTCGTTGCGATTTCAGAAAAATATATTCCTAATTCAATTCCAGCAGTTGACTGCCCAGCGGTTTTTCCATACGCTCCAAATGCTGTAGTTATTGGATTTGTTGGTTCACTATTGGGTGGATTGTTCGGGATGTTCTTGATGGTTATGTTTAAGAGTCCAGTTATCATGATTCCAGCTGCAGGTATTTGTTTCTTCTCAGGAGGAACAAGTGGAGTCTTTGGATATGCTTATGGTGGATGGAAAGGTGCTTTAGTTGGGTCATTCTTAGTCGGTATTGCACTGGTAGGACTACCATTAATTCTTTATCCAGCATTTGCTAAACTAGGAATTGCTACCGCTTCATTCCCTAACATTGACTATAATATTGTCGGAGCATTAATTTATAAGATCTTAAGTTTATTTAAATAATAAGGTAAAAGAACAAGGAGATCTCCTTGTTCTTACCTTTAGGAGGTTAGTGTGAAAGTGAAATAGTGAAATTTGGGCACACCAAAAAAGGCACCAAACAAAGCTGCCCAAAGCCAAATAAAAGCGAAAGGATGTGAGTAAGATGAAAGACATGAAAGACACTAATAAAAAATATGTAGGTTTATTTACAAAATTAATTACTAATCCCGCACTATATCTAATGAGTAAAAATGCAAATATGGATTTCATCTTCTATGATTGTGAACACGGTGTCATTGGCAAAGAGAAATTACATGATTTAATTTTATTTGGTAATAATGTAGGTGTACCAACTTTTGTAAGAGTGGCAGAACTTTCACGAAAAGAAGTATCACAGGTTTTAGATTGTGGGGCTACTGGAATTATGGTACCGATGATTGAGTTAAAAGAAGAAGCAGAAAAACTTGTTTCATGGAGTAAATATCCACCAATTGGACAACGAAGCTATTCAAGTGGTGCGAATACAAACTATGGACCAAGTGGTGGGCATAAGGAAAACATGGAAAGATTGAACCAGCAAACAGTTACGATCGCTCAAATTGAGACCTTAAAAGGTGTTGAGCATTGTGAAGAAATTGCTTCCATCCCAGGATTAGATGCGATTATTGTAGGGCCTGTTGATTTGAGCATTTCCTTAGGTAATGTTGGAAACATTATGGATCCGAATGAGTTAGAAGCAATAGAGCGAGTAATACAAGCATGTAAGCAGAATGATTTGATGTTTGGAATTATTGGCAGCGAAAAAATCCTAGAACACTTTAAGGAAGATGTAAATTATTGGATTTCTGCCACAGATTATAACATTATTCGAGATGGTATTGTGAATGCTGTAAATCGTTTTAAAGACGTATATGGGGGTGATTCAAATGAGTAAGCAATCCTTAGAAAACTTCTGGGAGAATTTTCTAATCTCTGTCTGCAACATAATTGATGATCTTTCTACTCAAAATCTAGAGAAAATAGCCGATTTTATCTTCAATTTTATTTCCAAAGGACATCGACTACATTTTACGGGAGTCGGTAAATCAAGTTATGTTGCACGGTATATGAGTGCACTTTATTCTTCAATTGGAATTCCTTCATATTTTTTAGATTGTACAGAAGCGGTCCATGGGAGTTCTGGTCAAGTAGTAGAAGGAGATATCGTAATTGCAGTTTCCAATAGTGGAGAAACTGAAGAACTTAAATACACAGTAAAGACTTTACGAGACAATAAAGCTTATGTTATAGGAATTAGTAAAAGTGAAAAATCCTGGCTGGCTAAGAATTCGGATTATCATTTAGTTTCGAAGGTTCATAGTGAAGGTGATTATTTAAATAAACCACCAAGAGCATCAGTTGTAGGTCAAATTTTAGTTTTACAGTCGCTATCAATACTTCTTCAAGATAGAAGAAATCTAAGTTTAGAGGAATATGTTAAATGGCATCCAGCAGGAAAAATCGGAGAGAGTATAAAAACTAAAACATAGATATGATATGATTTATTAAAGGGGAAATGTGTGTAGATAATGAATTATTAGTTTTAACGCGCATATTGCTTAAAAGATCTATTATTCGCTTAGAATTAGTAAATCCGGGGTATTTGGGGATGCAACATTAGCTACTAGAGAGAAGGTCGAATATTTACTGGATTCAATGGTAGATTTTATAATAGATAAAATAACGAAAATTATTGATGAAATAGATAGGAAAATTGAATGATTCATTCGTTAAATATTGATGTAATCAAGACTGCCAGCAGGTAGGATAAACTAGCCATACCCGCAGCTATGACGCCGACAGAGATATTGACTGCATATGAAAATGGTGCAGAGATAGTAATGGTATTTTCTGCTGGCTTATTAGGTCCGTCGTATTTTAAAGAGGTGTTGGGACCATTATTTCATATACCACTGATGGTCACAGCAGGGATAACAATAAATAATGTCTTTGAGTTTAAAAAGTAGGTATTAAATTGTTTAGCATCGGTTCTGCACTTTTAGATAGTGAAGCTATTAAGGCTGTGATTTTGATAAGATAAAGGATATAGCAAGAAAATTTGTAATTGCTCTAGCGAATGATATTTCCAGTTGATTGATTAGTTAATGTTAATAATAAAGATAAAATTGAGTGAGACCGTTTTCGGTCTCTTTTTATAGTTTAATTGTGGAAATTTCTAGTTTTTGGTGAAAAGGTCGGGATGGTTATCTTTCTGAATGCCTGCTATAAAAACTAATTTTCTTTTTCTGCCCCATTTCCTTATTCTCTCCCCCATGTGTTATAATTTTTTAAGAGCCATTTTTATTCATCTTGATAACTTCACATATGGCAACACGATAAAAGACTTTTGGGGGAGTGATTTTATGGAAAACTTTGTTTTTTCAAGCCCTACAAAAATTATTTTTGGTAAGGGAACAGAACATCAAGTGGGTGAAGAGGTAAAAAAGTATAGCAACAAAGTGCTGTTCTGTTATGGTGGAGGAAGTATAAAAAAGTCTGGCCTATATGATAAAGTTGTAAATTCTTTAAAAGAAGCTGGAGTTGAGTTTATAGAGCTATCAGGTGTAAAGCCTAATCCAAGGCTTAGCCTTGTGCAGGAAGGAATAAAATTATGCCGAGAAAATAATATCGAGTTTATTTTAGCTGTTGGCGGAGGAAGCGTTATTGACACTGCAAAGGCTATTGCAATGGGTGTGCCTTATGAGGGAAATGTGTGGGACTTTTTTGCAGGAAAAGCGCAGCTTGAAGAGGCTTTACCTGTAGGTGTCATCTTAACTATCCCTGCAACAGGAAGTGAGGCAAGCGATGCTACAGTTATTACAAATGAAGACGGATGGTTTAAAAAAGGGTTTCATCATGACTTGATAAGGCCTAAGTTTGCAATTATGAATCCAGAGCTTACATATACATTACCCAATTATCAAACGGCCTGTGGTGTTGCAGATATTATGGCCCACGTCATGGAAAGATATTTTACAAATGTCAAAAATGTTGATTTGACTGATAGGCTTTGTGAAGCTACTTTAAAAACTGTTATAAATAATGTGCGTATTGTGCTAAAAGACCCAACAAATTACAATGCAAGGGCAGAAATTATGTGGGCGGGTACCATCGCACACAATGATTTATTAAGCACAGGAAGGATAGGAGATTGGGCTTCCCATAGAATTGAACATGAACTAAGCGCTATTTACGATATTGCTCATGGAGCAGGACTTGCAATTATCTTTCCAGCCTGGATGAAATATGTATACAAGCATGATATAAATCGCTTTGTACAATTTGCTGTAAGAGTATGGGATGTGGACCTACCTTATGAAAACCTCGAAGACATAGCATTAGAGGGTATAAGACGAATGACAGAATTTTTTAAAGAGATTGGATTACCTATTACGCTAAAAGAAGCGGGTATTTCCGATGACAGATTTGAAGAAATGGCTAATAAATGTACGAAAGATGGTACCAAAAAGATAGGTAATTTTGTGAAATTAGCAAAAGAAGATGTCATAAAAATTTACGAATTAGCAAAGTAAGATTTATAAAAGTCAGTCATTTGTTGGCTGACTTTTTTGTTCGACTTTATATTTTTTTAATAATTAATTAATAATTTGTCACAATTTAGACACAAAAAAAGGTGAAATTTATGATATAATTTATATTAACTGTTATAGGCATAAAAAGAGAAGTATTTTTTATATGGGGGATTAAATATGGATAAAGATACAAACTTGAGAAGAAGTGACAAGAAAAAATATAAAGATAAAATCAAGAAAAAAAGTATGACAATAAATATAATAAAATTTGTTTTATCTATTACTTTAATTTTGATGTTTGCAGCAATAGGAGCAATAGGAGGTAAAGTCTGGGCAATAATAAAAAACACACCTCAATTGTCTGAAGAAGCTTTGACAAAACAAAGTCAATCTTCTACTATTTATGCAGATAATGGTGAGGAAATAGCTACATTATTTGGGGCTAATAATAGAATATGGGTATCTTTAGATAAAATACCTAAAGATTTACAAAATGCTTTTATTGCAATAGAAGATCAGAGGTTTTATCGAAATAAATTAGGTATTGATCCTAAAAGAATCATTGGAGCTCTTATTGCAAATATTAAGGCAGGGGGGAAACCTGTAGAAGGGGCAAGTACTATAACTCAACAGCTTGTGAAAAACACCATGCTTTCTGATGAAAAGACTCTTACGAGAAAAATTCAAGAAGCAGTGTTGGCATGGCGATTAGAGCAAAAATATTCAAAGCAACAGATATTAGAGGCGTATTTGAACACTATATATTTGGGAGGACCTAATGTAAATGCCTATGGAGTGGAGGCTGCAGCGAGAGCTTATTTTAATAAACATGTTGAAGATTTAGATTTGGCAGAATGTGCCTTAATTGCTGGTATCACTAATAATCCTTCCCTGTATTCACCTACAGCTAATAGGGAAGCTTCCATAGAAAGACAACATTTGGTTTTAAAAGAAATGCTTAAACAAGGTTATATTACACAAGAACAATACGATAAAGCTATTAACGAAGGATTAGTATTTGATATACAACCTACAAATACCTACGAACACACATATTTTGTAGATCAAGTTATTAATGATGTGGCAGAAGCTCTTTCACAAAAGCTTAATATATCTCATGAAGAAGCTACAAAAAAGATATACAATGGTGGCCTTAAAATTTACACTACAATGAATGTAAAAATTCAAAACATTATGGAAGAAGCTTTTAAAAATCCAAAGCTCTTTCCGCCTGATTTGAAGGATAAAAAAGGCAATGTTTATAAAATCCAAGGCGCAATGGTTGTAATAGATTGGAGGACAGGAGAAGTTAAGGGTATAGTTGGTGGCCGTGATAAGCAAGACATCCAAAGAGGATTTAATAGAGCGACTCAAGGATATAGACCTCCCGGTTCTGCTATAAAGCCTCTTACAGTTTATGGACCTGCTTTGGAGAGAGGATATACTGCTGCTACAGTTGTAGATGACGTTCCCACTGCTTTTGGAAAATGGGCCCCTCAGAATTATGACCATACGTATGATGGTTTATTGACCTTTAGAATGGCCTTAGCAAGATCCAGGAATATACCGGCTGCCAAAATAGTTAACGACATGATAGGTCTTAAGACTGCTGCTGAATATGGAAAAAAGTTTGGGCTTGAAATAAAAAAAGAGGATGAGTCATCTCCTGCTGCTCTTTCTCTTGGTGCTCTTACTAAAGGAGTTACTCCTCTTCAAATGGCATCAGCTTTTGCTACCATTGCTAGTGAGGGAGTTTATACTTCTCCTATAACTTTTACAAAAATTATTGATTCAACAGGGAATGTGATTATAGAAAACAAGCCTTTTCAGCATATGGTTTTAACTCCTCAAAATGCCTATATACTAACAAGTATGATGCAGGATGTTGTAAAATATGGGACGGGTACAAACGCTAGACTTCCTAATATGCCTGTAGCAGGGAAAACAGGTACTTCATCTGATTATTTTGATGCATGGTTTGTAGGCTTTACTCCTTATTATTCTGCTTCTGTATGGATGGGAACTGGTGAAAATATCGAAATGAGGTACGGTAGCGGAGGTATTACAGGAGGGTCTTATCCTGCTATATTGTGGAAGACAGTTATGGAACAAATTCACAAAGATTTACCTTATAAAGATTTTGTAAAGCCACCAGGAATTGTTACTGTTACAGTTTGTAAAGACTCAGGAGAACTTCCAACGGATCTTTGTCATTTAGATCCACGGGGTGATCAAACTTATCCAGAACTTTTTGCGGAGGGGACTCAACCTACAACTTACTGTACTGTTCATGTTACAGCTTCGATAAATTCCCAAAATGGAAAGTTGGCAACAGAATTTACTCCTACTGACCTTGTAAAAGAGGCTGTATTTATAGATCCGCCTGGTAGGACTCCAGAGCAAAACGCTGTTGCGAAAGATAAGGAATATGTAGTACCAAAAGAATATGACGATACTCATCCTGTTATAGAAAATCAAAATAATGGCATACCAGCAAATGGAAACCAATTACCTCCTAATAATAATGAAAAAGGCAATAAGCCTCCAGGTGAGATTCCTACAAATCCACCTTCCAACAATAATACCCAAAACAATTCGAATAATCTTTTGCCTTCTATTCCGGCTGTTCCAAAGCCATAAAATCTTAAAGCATACTTGAAAGGTCCTTTCAAGTATGCTTTTTTATAAAAATATGGTATTATTAAGGTAAGTAGAATTTGGAGGGGTAATTTTGAAAAAAATCTCTTTTTTAATATTTATTTTAGTAATTTTAATCTTTTTTTCAGGTTGTAGTAATTTAAAAACGCCAGGAGAAGCTATAAGACCTCCCAAAAATGTAGGAGAAGTTATTTTACAAGAGGGAAATTCTCCCTTATGGACAATTCAAAGCGAAGGTGAAAGGTTTTTTGATACTGTATTTTTATCAGATAATGATATTGTTACTTTAGTATACAAAGAAGGGAATATATATTTAAGAAGTTATAAAAAAGGTCAATTGATAGGGGAAAAAGTTTTGGGCTCAAAGGTAGATTATAAAATACTGGCCAAAGCTTCTGATAGATTTGTCATCAAAAGGGGGGAAAGTGAGATATTCCTTTATAATAATAAACTGGAGGAAATTTTAAATTATAAAGTAGAATTAGAAAAAACTGATTATCAAAACGATATAATAGATTCAATTTTATCTTCTGATGGGAAAAATTTAGTTGTTTCAGTAGTGTACTATGATAACAACCTACCAAAAGAAGGTGAAGTAATATTATTTAAAGAAGGGGAATTTGTTAAAAGAATAAGCAATGTATTGCCACAACTTGCTACTTTTAGTGATGATAGCAAAAAATTTTTATTTGTAGATTTGGGGATAAGAAGTGATACACAGAACAAAGGGAAAATTCAGGAAGGGCATATTTTTGTTTACAACAAAGATGGGAATTTGTTAAAAAAAATAAATATTCCAATCGATCTTTCCAAAGCGACAAGGATTTCAGCTACTCTATCTAGGGAAGGAAATGCGATTTTGTTTTCTAATTGTTACGGAGACAAACTGTATGTGGAGAAAGATGAAAAGAAAATAGAAATTCCAATAAAATCAGAGAGATTTTTTTCAAATAAGGACGCTACCAAAATTGTTACAGGTAATTATGGAGTTTCTAAGATTTATGATGGAAATGGAGAACTTTTAGATTATATTGTAATAAATTATGGGATTATAAATGATGTCCATTTTGAAGGGAACAACACTTTTTTTGCTATAAATGGTACAACAATTCCTAATTCTAAAAATAAAAATTATGTGGGTGTAATGGACGAGAGTGGAAATGTCATATGGACAGCAAAAGTTTATGATACTGTGGCGATTCTTAAATTTTCACCCAATGGCAAAAAGATTATGGCACAGTCCTCTAAATTTATAGCTGTATATGATTATAGCAATGGAAAAATAGATATATTGCCTCGCCCTATAAATGGCAAATACCCTGAGCTTATTTGGAAAAGGGCTTTGATTGAAGAAACAACAGAAGACAATGCTTTTATAATTGGAGATAAGTCAGGAAATATTTATGTGGCAAGAGATAAAACTTTAATAAAAGCAACAAAAAATGGAAATCAGTTTTGGGTTGTGAATACAGAAAAGCCGATTAAATTTTTGGACGTGTCATTAAATGGGGAATTAATTGCTATAGTTATAGAAAATTATGATGGTAGCGAAGTTATAGTGTATGATAAAGCGGGAATGATAGTTTCCCACAAATATATAATTAAAGGACATCAAGTAACTTCTCTTTCAGTATCTCTAAATGGCAAATATTTTTCCTATGCTGTATCTACCCCTGAAAATGAAGAGTATGGTTCTTTTATAGATCTTTTCAATGATAAAGGCTATATGATATGGGAACAAAAAATTAAATCTACTTATGTATCTAATTTAAGCATAACACATAACACAGTAACAGCTTGCTTTAGTGATGATAGAAGTTCTGGATATATAGCTTTAGATTTTAAAGGTAAAATTTTGTATAACAAGGAAATAAAAAATACAGTTCCTTTTATAAAAAATTCTATAAATGGAGAAATATTTTTGTTGTCCAATAATGGTAGGAATTTTAGTTTTTATGGTAGAGAGGGAAAAAATGAATTTTCCCGTGAGAATCAAGTCGTCGAAGGGGTTATTCAACAAGTTTTGATGTCAGAAGATGGAAAAGTAGTAGTAGCAGCATCTTACAATAAAGCTTCTAAAAATTACTATATAACTTTTGTTGATAACTTTGAAAAAATAAAAACGGTAGTTTCTGATTGGAAAATTAAAAAAATAATTATGACACTCGATGGTGAATATATAGTAACTTTGTCCTACGAGTATGATAATCCTCTAAATAATGCTAATAAAATCACTTTATATGATAAAAAGGGGAATACTTTATATACCTATTATCACAAAAGTGGCATTTATGATATAGCTATTACACAGGATGGTACAGACTTATACTTATATTCTACAGATGGCTACGTATATAAGTATCGCAATAAATAATTTAACTGAAAGGAGGTTTTAGATTTGAAAAGCATTGAATATTTAAAAGAATTAACTAAGTTTGAGCACAGGGGCTCTGCGACAAAAAATGAAAGGCAAGCCGCAGAATATATTTTACAACAATTGAAGAGGATGGGGTATAAAGCTGAGAAACGGACTTTTAAAACTACAAGAGACAATCTCTACATGCTTCCTTTACAAGTGGGTGTTTTGCTATTTATTTGCGGCTTTTTCTCATTGATGTACGGCGGACCTTTAGAAATAGCAGCATTTTTACTCAGTTTATTTGCGATAAGTCTTTTGTTATTAGAAGTAAGTGGTAAGCCAGTTGAAACAAGTATAATGCCTAGGCATTTATCCCAAAATGTTTTTACAAGTTTTGATGAAAGCCGCAGTAAAAGAATAATTGTATCAGCTCATTATGACACGCAAAAAGGCAGCATAATGTTTCATCCTAAAATTGTCGACAAACTAAGTGCAATTTACAACATTTCATATATAGGATTTGGACTTATTCCAATTGGAATTTTGTTTAATATTTTCAATTTAGTTATAGCTTCTGCAATATTGCGTATTGGACTTATTATTGTTTTTGCAAATATAATTTTTATGGCTATATGTGAAGTAACGGGTAGGTATACACAAGGGGCAAATGACAATGGCACAGGGGTAGCTTTAACTTTAGCATTGGCAAATTACTATATAAACCATAAAGACAAGTTTCCTGATAATGTTGACATGGTATTTTTATTTACTGGCAGTGAAGAGACAGGGGAAAGAGGAATGAAAAATTTCATAAGGGAATACCGTAAAAAACTTTCTAAAGAGACCAAATTCATCATACTTGATAATCTTGGAACTGGTAAAGTTACATACCTTGAGGGGGAAGGAATGATATTTTATAAAAGAGCCGGGAAAATGTTACTTGATATAGCAGAGGAGATGGCAAAAGGTCGTGACGGAAAAGTTCAAAAAATGAAAAATTTGCTCCTTCCTACAGATGCTCTTCCAGCAATGGATGCTGGATTTGATGCAATAGCGTTTCTTGCAAAAGATGAAAAAGGAAGACTAGGTAACTACCACTGGCATACGGATACTATAGAAAACGTCGATACCCAACTTTTAAGTTATGAAGAAGAGTTTTTTAAAGAGTATTTAGTTAAAGTAACAGAAAGATTAAATTGACAAAAAATTAACTTGACTATATTTGAAAAATCGAATATAATTTATATGAAAGGGTGAAAAGAAGTGGAAGCTGACGTATATAATAAAGCTGCTGAATACTTTAAAGCATTATCACATCCTACAAGAATAAAAATAATAGAGCTTTTAAGCAAAAAAGAAATGTGCGTATGTCAAATGATGGCAGCACTAAATTTAGACCAATCCCATGTATCAAGGCATTTAATGGTGTTAAGAGCAAATAAAATGGTAAAAACTAGAAGAGAAGGTACTATAATTTTTTATTCTTTAACAGATGAAAATATCATAAACATTATCGAGGAAGTGAAAAATATCTTTCTTGTCACAAAATAAATTTTTTTACTTGCTATATTCGAATATTCGAATATAAAAATATATAAGGAAGTTAATATAAATGATAATTGCTTTTTTAAATGCTGGAGAGGAGGTGAAATATGTGGCAAAAAATTGGTATCCTATAATAGATAAGGATAAATGCATTCAGTGCTATCAATGTGTAAACTTTTGTCCACACGACGTTTATACCATCGGTGACGATGGGTATCCGAATGTTGTAAATCCAGACAACTGCGTGGAATTTTGCCGTGGATGTTCAAAAATTTGTGATAATGAAGCTATAACATATTTTGGAGATAGGAGGTAATTTTTATGAGTAAAAAAGGATTACTTTTATGCGTATGCCAAGGCACTTGTCCATCATTTCAAAATATGGACACATTTGAAGTTTTAAACACTTTAAGAAGAGAGGGCATTTTTGAATGGGTAGGATTACATCCTCAACTTTGTGCAGATGATGGAGATAGGTATTTAAGGGAATTATTAAGAGGAGCTCAAATAGATGAACTTTATGTTGCTGCCTGTGATCCAACAATGCAGAGGAAAATGTACAGAGATGCTTTTGATGATGTAGGTTTTCCTAGAGATAAGCATATTGGAATCGAAATAAGAAACATGAATACACAGCAGGTTATTGAGGAAATAAAGAAAGCTGTACACTTAACGGGAAATTGTTAGTTCTACCTGTGGAAGTTAAATAAAGTAACTATCTGGCCGTATGGCCAATTTTTTTTAATAAAAATCTTTGCTTTTTAAAAGAGCGATTTTGCTTTTTGTTTTATGACTAAAATATGTTATAATATGTATGCAAGCAATTACTTGCATACATATTGTGAGGTGTTTTAATGGGCGATTCGGTGAAGGAAAAGATAGTTATGTCTACTTTAAAACTAATTTCTGAAAAAGGATATAAGTCTACAACTACAAGAAATATTGCAGAAGAGGCAGGAGTAAATGAAGTTACAATTTTTAGATGTTTTGGAAGCAAAAAAGATATAGTGCTTTATGCATTAAAAGAGCTGGAATTATTAAAGCCTGTAAATGAAAGAATATTAGACAAATGTACATGGGATTTAAAAGAAGACCTATTCATGTTGGCTCATGAATATCATAAAAATTTTACAGAAGAAAAAGCGAAAATCATGATAGGTTTGAGAAGTCCAGAGATTTTTGAAGAAGTAAAAGAATATCTGATCAGGATTCCAAAAGGCTTTAAAGAAGTTTTGATAAAATATTTTGAAAAAGTGTACGAGAAGGGATTATTAAATACTGATGATTTTGAACTTTTGGCCTTTGCTTTTATATCATTGAATTTCGGTTTTGTTTTAATGAATGCCTCCTATGGTAACAAGCTAATTGGCTTTAGCGATAGAGAATTTGTTAAAAAAAGCATAGAAATTTTTGTAAAAGCAATAGAAAAAAGTGATTGAAGTAGTGTAAAATATGATATATGATGTACTTGGAGGAGAGGAGAGCAAATAATGAAAATAGGTATTCCAAAAGCTTTAATGTATTATTTTTATTATCCATTCTGGAAAACTCTTTTCGAAAGCCTTGGTTTTGAAGTGGTCACCTCTGACGATACTTCAAAAAGTATTTTAGACATAGGGGTAAAAGAAGCAGTTGCGGAAATATGTGTACCTATGAAGGTATATACAGGACATGTTTTAAATTTGCTGGATAAGAGTGTTGATTACATATATATTCCTAGGTTTGTAAGCTTAAGGAAAGGTATATTTATGTGCCCTAAATTTATGGGGTTGCCTGACATGATAAAAGGTCTTTTTGATGGCATTGAGAATAAAATTTTGACTCATAACATAGTGTCAAAAAGTACTGACATATCAGAGTTTCACAATTATACAGTTTTTATCGATAAATTGGGTGTGAGTAGAAAAGATTTAAAAAATGCTTTAAAGAAAGCCCGAGACAAATGGCTTGAGTTTAGAGCTTTGAATAAGCAAGGATATGATATAAATGAGCTTTTGACGAGTGATAAACCAAAAAAATATGATGGCGATATTACAATAGGTCTAATTGGTTATGTATATAATGTTTATGATAGATTTGTCAATATGGACTTGCTTAATGTTTTTCGCAAGCTCAACATAAAAGTTGTGACTTTTGATATGATGGAAGAAAGGATAATACAACGTCAATTGAAAAAATTTAAAAAAAATATGTTTTGGGAATTTACTAATATGCTCTT
Source organism: Clostridia bacterium (assembly GCA_012840485.1). Classification (GTDB taxonomy): domain Bacteria; phylum Bacillota; class Thermoanaerobacteria; order Thermoanaerobacterales; family Thermoanaerobacteraceae; genus Thermoanaerobacter. The sequence goes on from DULG01000053.1 coordinate 17,640, forward strand.
AGGTACAGCTTATGAGTTTATGGAAAGAGATGACATTGATGGTATTATTCATATTACTGCCTTTGGATGCGGTCCTGATTCAATTCTTGAGCCTTTTTTAACTATAGATTCTGAAAAACACAAAAAACCTTTTATGACTTTAAGAATTGATGAGCAAACTGGTGAAAGCCACGTAATTACACGAGTTGAGGCATTTACGGACCTCATAAGGATTAAAAAATATAAAGCTGAAAAATCTGTGGAAGGCGTGATTTAAGTGAAGATAACATTTCCTTATATGGGTTCTCCTTATATGTATGAAAAATTATTTAGTTTGCTTGGTCACGAAGTTATAACGCCACCGCGGCCATCTCAAAGAACGATAAATTACGGTGTAAAATATAGTCCTGAATTTGCTTGTTTTCCTTTAAAGGTTATTTTAGGGACTTATCTTGAGGCTTTAGAATTAGGAGCGGATACTATAGTGACTTCTGGTGGGAATGGTCCCTGCAGGGCTGGTTACTATGGAGAGGCTCAGAAAAAAATACTTAAAAATATGGGATATGATGTCGAATTTATAATATTTGATGAGCCGAAAAGAGATTTGAAAACTTTTTTGGAAAATGTAAAAAAGATAAAAGTAAATAATTCATGGCGGCAGGTTATTAAAACTGTAAAAACTGTATATGACATGGCAAAATCGATGGATAAAGTAGAGAAAATCATAGAGACCAAGAGAGCTTATGAGTGTAATAAGGGAGAGTTTACTAAGGCATGGCATGAGATTACAGAAGAGTACAGGAAAATAGAATCTTCTGAAGATGTAAAGAGGGTAGAAAAAAAGGCGATCGAGAGGTTAAATAGTATAAAGATTTGTGAAGTACCGGAAGAAGAAAAAATAAGGATTGGAATAGTAGGAGAAATATATGTTGTGATGGAGCCTTCAATAAATGGTAATATAGAAGAAGTTTTAAATGCTTATGGGGCAGAAGTGGAAAGGTCTCATTACATTTCCGAATGGATTGATTTTAATTTAATACCTTTGCCTTCTTACAAAGAGAAAGAACATCAAATATTGAAAAAAGGTGAGGAATACATAGAGATAATAATTGGTGGGCATGCAAAACAGTCTGTAGGTGCAATAATTGATTTTATGGAAAGAGGATTTGATGGAGTCATTCACTTGAAACCTTTTGGATGTTTACCAGAACTTGTTTCTCAAAGTGTGATAGATAAAATAATGAGAGAATATGACTATCCAATTTTGTCACTTTCTGTAGATGAACAAATGGCTATTGCCAATGTATTAACGAGAATAGAAGCTTTTTTAGATGTAATAAAACTAAAAAAACACAGAAAAAGGATAGCGAGGTAGACAAAAGTGGAGAAAATATATATTGGTGTTGATGTAGGGTCAGTAAGTATAAAGGTTGTAGCAATTGATGAAAATAATGAGGTATTATTCAATTCGTACGTAAGAAATGTTGGGCAACCAATTGATACTGTAAAAGATGAGCTAGCAAAATTACACAATGAATTGCCCGACAAAGAAATAGGCGGGGTTGGCGTAACTGGGAGTGGTAGACAACTTCTTGGGTACATCCTTGGTGCAGATGTAATAAAAAATGAGATAACTGCCCATGCTACTGCTACATTACACTTTCATCCAGATGCTAGTACTATTTTTGAAATTGGCGGACAGGACTCAAAACTTATTATTATAAATGATGGTACGATAGCTGACTTTGCTATGAATACGGTTTGTGCTGCTGGTACAGGGTCATTCCTTGACCATCAAGCACAAAGGCTGGGGATAAAGATTGAGGAATTTGGTGAAATTGCATTGACTGCAAAGCGAGATGTGAGAATTGCAGGTAGATGCACAGTCTTTGCAGAATCTGATATGATATCGAAACAGCAATACGGGTTTAGTAAAGCTGAAATATTAAAAGGTCTTTCTAAGGCCTTAGTGAGAAATTATATGAACAATCTTGTAAGAGGAAGAAAATTAAAACCGGTTTTTGTATTCCAAGGCGGTGTGGCGGCAAATATTGCGATAAAAAAGGCGTTTGAAGAAGAAGTAGGACATGAGGTAATTGTGCCAAAGTATTATGACATCATGGGAGCAATAGGAATAGCGATGTTGGCAAAGGATGAAATGAAACGGACAGGCAATTCTACTAAGTTTAAAGGGTTTGAGGTTTCAGAGGAGAAGTTTGAAACGACGAGCTTTATTTGCAAAGCTTGTCCTAACGAATGTGAAATAATACAAATTAAAGCAAACGGCAAAGTAATAGCGATGACAGGAGATAGATGTGGAAGGTATTCAAATTCTGTCATATGAAAAGTCCGAGGGGATGTAAGAGATGTCAATTAATTTGGATGATAAACAAAAAATTGTTATTATGAATATAGCTAGATAATTTGATATAAAACTTTTGATTTTGTTTGGTTCCCATGCTAAAGGGAATTTTAATAAAGATAGCGATATTGATTTGGTTTTTTAAGTTACAAGCTATTACCTTTTGAAAGACAATTACAATTAGTCACAAGATTATCTGCATATTTCAAAAGTGATAGAATAGATCTAGTAGATTTATCAAAAGCGCAACCACTTTTATTACATCAAGTTGCTAAATATGGTAAATTGTTGTATGGGACGCAGAAGGATTATGAGGATTATGCAGATACTCAGTTTTTGAGAGAACAAAGAAAAGAGTACTTACACAACAAAATTCAAAAAAATTTTCTGGTGAGGGATTAAAAGGAGATAAACAAATTTATAGGCATTTAAAAAACAAGGGGCAAGTTTCTCCCCTTGTTTTTATTATTGCTCTTTCGCTTTTTTGAAATAATTTTCAAGCAATGCAATTACTATAATTCCCAGTATACCTCCTATTAAAGCTGTTATAAGCTGAGGTGTTGTAAAAGCCTGTACAATTTTTAAGGGAACTTTTACATTGAACAGCTGCATTATATATTTTACTGATAGGGCCAGCCATATAAATTTAACTACAGCACCTACTATCATTCCTATTACTTTGTTTTTTTGCGTTGAAAAAAGTATTACATATAATCCATTGCCTACCATTATAAAAGGAACCATGAGAGGAAATCCCATTATGCCTACTAAAAATGCAATTACCGGTGTTAAAAGTCCTATTGTCACTCCTGACCACATTCCAACAGTACCAGCGGCAATTAGAAGCATAGCGTTTACGATGGAACCTGTTATAAGTTGAGGCATTTTTAAAAACTGAAATATTAAAGTAATAGCTAATAGGATAGCTGTTCTCGTTATAAATTTTGTCTTCACACAAATCGCCTCCTTTCCTCTTATTGTCAATTATATTTTATTACTTTAGCAAAAGAATGTCAAATAAATATCAAAGTTGAAAAGAAATTTTTAGCTTTGTTGACTTTTGCATAAAGAAAGGATACAATTTAAATATAAATGTAACAGTTGTTACAATAGAGGTGATTTATGTGAATGAAATAGAATTTAAAGAGGTAAGTTACAGTAGTTTTGGAAAAGAGATATTAAAAAACATTTCTGTAAAGTTTGAAGGTGGAGCAATACATACTATTGTTGGCCCTTCTGGAGCTGGAAAATCGACTCTGATTAAACTGATAAACCGATTGATAGATCCAACCCATGGCAGTATTTTAATAGACGACGTGGATATTAAAACAATAGATGTGATAGACTTAAGAAGAAGGATTGGAATGGTTTTTCAGCAGCCTCATCTTTTTGAAGGAACAGTTAAAGAGAATATTGAGTATGGGCCAATGCTTAAAGGCGAAAAAAATGTAAACGTGGAGTATTATTTGAGCATTGTAGGATTGAATAGTGAGTATGCTACAAGGGATGTGAAAAATTTATCAGGAGGGGAACAGCAAAGAGTTTCTATAGCTAGAACTCTTGCAAATAATCCTGAAACTCTTTTACTTGATGAACCCACTTCAGCCCTTGACCCTACTTCTACAGAAATAGTAGAGAAATTGATATTTAACCTAAAAGAAAAAATGAATTTGACGATTATTTGGATAACTCACAACATGGAACAGGCTAAGCGCATTGGAGATTACACAGCACTGCTTAACAAAGGGCAATTAATAGAATATGATAAAACTTATGATTTTTTTACAAATCCCCAAAATGAAATTACAAAATTGTTTATACAAGGTAAGTTAAAGGAGGAAGTTAAATGAGTGTATTGTCTTTGACATTGGCGTCAAGTCTTGTGCTAATATCAATTTTTGTTTCTTATTATCAAAAGCTGGGGATTGAAAAGGAAATAGTTATAGGTACTATAAGAGCGGTTGTGCAGCTTACAATAGTGGGATACATTTTACACTACATATTTGCTGCAAATAATGTTTTATTTACCTTGGCAATGGTAACCTTAATGATAGTAGTTGCTGGAAATAATGCTTCAAAGAGAGGGAAGGGAATACCGAATGTTTTTTATTTTATCACTTTTTCAATTGCCTTAAGTGCCGCAATTACAATTTCTTTGCTCATTTTGTTTGGAAATATACATTTTAGACCTCAGGAAGTTATACCAGTGTCAGGAATGATTATAGGAAATTCAATGGTGGCCTCAGGACTTGCTGTTTCAAGGCTAAAAGATGAGATAAAAAATAAGTCAGAGGAAATAGAGGCGTATTTGTCACTTGGTGCAACTTCAAGGCAAGCAGCTCAAAAAGTGATAAAGACAGCGATAAAGACAGGAATGATTCCTACAGTTGACAGCATGAAAACTCTAGGCATCGTCCAACTTCCAGGAATGATGACAGGGCTAATATTGGGTGGAGTAGATCCTATTGATGCAGTTAAGTACCAGATAATGGTTACTTTTATGCTGGCTTCTACAGTAGCGATTTCATGTTTCACAGTGACTTTTTTGACTTACAGGACATTTTTTACAAAACAACATCAACTAAGGCAGGCTTTTTAGCCTGCCTTAAAATTATGGTATTAAAACCTCATCTTTATAAGGATCATATACGTAGTACAAAACCCCTTCTTTTAGTGAAATTAGGAATATAAGTTTATCTTGCTGCCAGAACTGGGGCGATATTTCCTCTATTTTTGTATCTGCAAATCTTGACCTCAAATCTTCTCTTTTCCCTGTTTTGAGATTGTACACGTAAGCGTTTGATTGTTGTGAGGTATTGGTGTAAGCGAGTACTGCAAGGTATTTTCCACTGGAATCCACTTTAATATCTGGAATAATTGTATTTTCAAGAGAGTCTATTAGTTTAAATGCTCTTTGGGATATATCATAGCTTATTATTTTGCTTTGAGACCTATCATTAGTTTGCATTGTGAAAAATATGGTATTAGTTTTTGGACTATAAATCAAAGTAGTGGAATGAGTATTGAGATTGTCTGGCAAAATTTCTTTGGGAATTTCTCTTCTGTCAAAAAGCTTTGTTTCAACATTATTTTCTATTTTATAAAAGGTTCCATTTTTTTCAATAAACTCCACAGTTCCTAAATCTTTTATGCTGTCAATTATATAGCCATTGCTATCAGGAGACAAATAGTACCGTGATTTACTTACAGAGCAATACCCGTTCATAATATATCCATAGGTTAACGACGCATCTACATAAGGTTTGCCCTCTTCTGTACCTGAACCTAAAATTTCATAGGCTACAGGATGAGGACTTGATACAGTCATTATTGTAGGAGGATTTTTCATCAGTACCCTTGCAAAATCTTCATCTCTTATTATTATCGCTTGCAAGAATTTCTTTACTACTTCTGTGGGTGTCAATTCTTCTCTACTTAATTCTATTTTCATAAGTTGCATTGTATTTCCTCTTATATCCTCGTTTAGATTTTTCAGGACAAAAATGCTTTTTGAATCACTATTCCATACAGGCCAAAAGTAAGTGTATAGACCGCTTGTTACGTAGTTTTGTATCTTTTCTTTAAGTACTTCTAGGGGTATGTCCTTTGGCACATTTAGCGTCACTTGTTTTTTGGTTGTGAAAGATGCGGCGTCTGCTATCCAAATATTGTTCATATTTACCGTTACGTTTATATCCTCTACTTTTTCTTTTTGAGGTTCATTTTTTTCATATGCTATATAGTAACCATTTGGAGATACAGAAGGATTTTTGCCTTCATCAATTATTTTTTCGCTGCCCTCTTTTAGGTTTCTATAAATTATTTTATTATCCCTTTCAAAGACTATAGCATCTTTAGTTTTTACAAAAGATCCACAGCTTCCATCTGCTAATTTAGTGACTTTTAAGCTTTTTAAATCTATTGCATTAATATTACTTTCTTTTACCTCAAAACCATGGGTTTCTCTTGGAACAATTATTTGTTCAGTGTAAATTACTTTATTCCCATCTGGTGAAAAACCTGGGTTGCTGTAGTAAGTATCTCTATTTTTGCTTTCGATTATTTTAGTTTCTTTTTGAGTCTTTAAATCTTTAATGTAAATTGCGTTTTTACCATCAGATGTACTTGTTATAAATACTAATTTTTTTCCATCTGGTGAGACAGCAACTTCGCCGGCAGGCTTATCAATTATTTTTTCAAAGCCTTTATTGTCGTATTTGTAAATACCCTTTTCATATAAAGGCACATATAAAGTTTCGTTATATTCTGCAATTTTGCCAGCATTTATTTTTCCTAAACTTATGAAAGAAATTTGATTTATGATCTTTAATTCTTCTGCATTTACTTTTGTTATAAGATTGTCTTGCAAGTTTTTGATACTGAAAGAAAACACCATTAAAAGTACTGCTGCAGCTACAGTGATTGCTATTCCTATTTTTGTCCATCTATTTCTTTTAAATCTTTTTTTGAGAGATTCCTTAAGCTGATAATTTACAGGAATTAGGTCTTTTAGTTTATTGAGGTTTTCTTCTATTCTCTTTTCGTCCATTTTCATCCCTCCAAACATTTGATTACAAGATTTTTTAATTTTTGAATTATTCTAAAGGCCTTCATTTTTACTGCATCTTCAGTTTTTTCTACTATTTGTGATATTTCTCTATGAGTCATTCCGGCAAAGTATTTTAAATTTATAATTTCAATTTCTTCTTTAGGTAGAGAATAAATTGATTTTTTAAGACAATCAATTTCAGCTTCTTTTTCGAATTTATTTTCAAATATGTCAGGATAGGAAAAAGAAGAAAGATCATCCTCTAAAGTAACATTTTTATTTTTCCTATAATGATCTGTTATTGTATTTTTTGCTATGGAAAAAAGCCAAGATCTTGGGTTTGATTTTATAGTTTTATATTTTTCATAGGCTTTTTTAAAAATTTCACTTACTACGTCGTCTGTATCCCATTTATTTCCTATTTTAAAATATACATATCTGTAAACATCATCAAAATTTTTTTCATAAAATTCTAAAAAAGATTCTGCCACTTTACGACCTCCCTTCATATTGAAAGACGTATTTATTTGTAAAATGTAACATATGTAACTTTATTTTTTGCATCTGTTTAGTAACTATCTTCACAATTTATAGACGTTTAAAAAATAGATAGTAACACAATTATTATAAAGTTTTTTACTAACTATTGCATTTATTTTGCATTTGTAATAAAATAATGTACAAATGAATTTGAAAATGCGATGAAATGGGGTAGTAAGCATTTTAAGCTTTTAGAGAGCCGTTGGGTGGTGCAAAACGGTAGCTTACATGCTGAAACTCACCATGGAGCAGGTATGCTGAAGATAAGTAGGCATGCACGGTTTCCGCCGTTACAGGTTTGAGTGGGCATTATGCCAAAAAGAGTGGTACCACGGAAGTGTAAGTCTTTCGTCTCTTATGAGATGAAGGGCTTTTTTTAATAAAATTAAGTTAGAGGTGAAATATATGGCGTATTCTTTTGAAGTCGATAGAAAGTGGCAAAGAAAATGGGAAGAAACAAAGTTATACAAGTTTAATCCTGAAAATGTGGACAAAAAACTTTACTGTTTAGAGATGTTTTCTTATCCATCAGGTGCGAAACTTCACGTAGGGCATTGGTACAATTATGGTCCTACAGATTCATGGGCAAGACTTAAAAGGATGCAGGGATATGAAGTTTTTCATCCAATGGGGTTTGATGCTTTTGGTCTTCCTGCAGAAAACTATGCAATAAAGACAGGAATACATCCCTATGATTCGACCATGGAAAATATAAGAACAATGGAAAAACAGTTAAAAGAGATGGGAGCGACCTTTGACTGGGATTATGAGGTTATTACATGTCTTCCTGATTATTATAAATGGACTCAGTGGATTTTTTTAAAACTCTATGAAGCTGGGCTTGCCTACAGGAAAAAGGCACCTGTAAATTGGTGTCCAAGCTGTCAAACTGTTCTTGCAAATGAACAGGTTGTTGATGGTAAATGTGAAAGATGCGGGACAGAAGTTATTAGGAAGGATTTAACTCAGTGGTTTTTCAAAATAACAGCGTATGCAGAAGAACTATTAGAAAAGTTAGATAAACTTGATTGGCCTGAGAAAACGAAAATGATGCAAAGAAATTGGATAGGTAAATCAGATGGCGCAGAGATAGAATTTAAGGTAGATGGCAAGGAATTGTCTTTTAGAGTTTTTACTACAAGGGCAGATACTTTATATGGCGTAACATATGTAGTTCTTGCTCCAGAGCATGAAATAGTTGATTTAATTGCTACAGATGAATATAGGCAATCTGTAGAGGAATATGAAGAGTATACCCGCAAACAAAGCGAAATTGAACGTTTATCAACAGAAAAAGAAAAGACAGGAGTATTTACAGGTGCTTATGCTATTCATCCTCTAACTGGTGAGAAACTTCCTATTTGGATAGCTGACTATGTACTTGCAACTTATGGCACAGGAGCTGTTATGGCTGTTCCTGCTCATGATGAAAGAGATTATGAATTTGCAACAAAGTATAATCTTCCAATTAAAAGGGTTATAAAAGGAATAGGATATATTGATGACTCTTTGCCATTTGTTGAATATGGAGTTCTTGTTGACAGTGCCGAATTTACAGGAATGGATTCAGAAGATGCCAGAATAAAAATTGTAGATAAATTAAAAAATGAGGGAAAGGCACAATTTAAGGTTAATTACAGATTGAGAGACTGGCTTGTTTCAAGACAAAGATACTGGGGGGCTCCAATACCTGTAATTCACTGCGAACGCTGTGGCATAGTCCCTGTCCCAGAAGAAGATTTACCAGTATTACTTCCTTATGATGTGGAATTTGCTCCAACAGGGGAGTCTCCACTTAAAAAGCATGAAGGCTTTATGAACGTTACTTGTCCAAAATGTGGAGGCAAAGCCTTAAGAGACCCCGATACTCTTGACACTTTTGTAGATTCTTCCTGGTACTTTTTGAGATATCCCGACAACAAAAACGATAAAGAACCTTTCAATAAAGAATGGATAAATAAGATGTTGCCTGTTGACAAGTACGTAGGTGGAGCAGAGCATGCGACAATGCATCTTTTGTACGCAAGGTTTGTCACAAAAGCTTTGAGAGACTTGGGATATCTTGACTTTGATGAACCTTTTAAATCATTAGTGCATCAAGGTACAATATTGGGCCCTGATGGAAGCAGAATGAGTAAATCTAAAGGAAATGTCATTTCGCCTGACGAATACATTAAAGAATACGGTTCTGATGTATTCAGGCTTTACCTTATGTTTGGATTTGCTTATTCTGAAGGTGGGCCGTGGAATGATGATGGTATTAAGGCTATTGCTCGATTTGTCACCAGAGTGGAAAGATTTATAGAGAAATTTATTGAAATAAGAAATAATTCTGGTAAAACTAAAGATGAAATGGGAGAAGAAGAAAAAGAATTAAACTATATAAGACATTATACTATAAAAAGTGTCACAGAAGATGCGGACAAATTTCAGTTTAATACTGCAATAGCGAGGATAATGGAACTGGTAAATGCCCTTTATAAATACGAGGCAGATGTGGAAGTTAAAAATATTAAATTTTACGAAGAAGTTGTGGCAGATTTAATAAGGCTTTTGGCGCCATTTGCCCCTCATTTTTCTGAAGAAATGTGGGAAAAGCTTGGATATGAATATTCTGTCTTCAATCAAAAATGGCCAAAGTGGGATGAAAAAGCTATACAAAGAGATGTTGTAGAGATAGCTGTCCAGGTAAACGGCAAGGTAAGAGGAAGACTTGAAGTTCCTTCAAATGCTACTGACGAAGAAATAGAAAAGCTTGCTCTTTCTGATAAAAATCTAAAAGCATATGTGGATGGAAAAGAGATAAAGAAGGTTATAGTCGTCAAAAACAGGCTTGTAAATATTGTTGTGAAATAAACTAAAGCAGGAGGTATGCTCCTGCTTCAGCTTGCTGGCAAAGTCAAAAATTTTTAAAATAGGATATTTTGCATCGTCACTCCAATGTTCCAAAGCGACAAAACTAAGCTCGACCTTCGGGTTCCGGCAGGGTACCGGGTACATTCGACCTCCTTGTCTTAGTACCCGCCTCCGCCATCCTTGGCTACGGCCCTGCCTCCACCCTCGGTCTTGCTAAGTTTTGTTGCCGCTTTGTCACAAGTCGTTCCTTATGCAAAATATCCTATTTTCGAAAGTTTGTATACAGTCTAAAGCAGGAGGTATGCTCCTGCTTTTAAATAAATATTTTTAGTGATGGTGAGGGAGTAAATTATGATAGTAGATAGTGATGTTAAAAAGAGTATAAATGGAGTTAAAAGTGCACTACCTATTGTGTTAGGATATTTGCCAATAGGCTTTGCTTATGGACTAGTTGGCGTGAAAAGCGGTTTTACTATCTCACAAGTGGTGGCATTATCTCTTTTTGTATATGCGGGTTCCGCACAATTTATTGCTATAAGTTTATTAAGTGCAGGAACAAGTATCGTTACATTGGTATCTACAATATTTATAGTGAATTTGAGGCACTTTTTATACAGTACATCACTATCGCAGTATATGAAATATATATCGAGGAAACATATACCAATATTATCTTTTTTTATTACTGATGAGACATATGCTGTTGCGGTTACAGATTTGCAAAGTAACTCTGAATATACTGAAGGTTATTTCTACCAACTATTTTTAACCTCCTATACAGCCTGTGTATTTTCTTCATTTTTAGGTGCTGTATCAGGAAGTTTGATAGGAGGTTCTATAAACGTAGGGCTTGATTTTGCACTTCCCGCAATGTATATTGTATTGCTACTCATGCAAATATCAGGGTATAAAAAAGTTTTTATAAGTATATTTTCGGGGTTTTTGTCTATAACTTTGATGTTTATATTACCAGGAAATACAAATGTCATTGTAGCTGCATTAATAGGTGCAGGAATGGGGGTATTGCTTGACAAATGGGTACGAAATTTATAATAAGTGTTATTGGGATGTTTTTGGTTACATATATTCCACGATTTATGCCTGTTTATGGGTTGACTAAAATAGAACTTCCTCAAGCTGTAAAGTCATTTCTTGAATATGTGCCTGTGGCAGTTCTTTCAGCTCTTTTATTTCCAGTAATTTTTATTAAAGATGAGAAATTATTTTTAGATTTATCAAATGTATATTTACTTTCAGCAATACCGACATTTATAGCTGCATATTTTACGAGGAAGCTATTTACACCTGTTGTTGTTGGTATTGTTAGCTATGTGATTTTATCAATATATTATTAAGTAGATTGGTATGCTTTCTGGATAATACATATTATTGTTAAAAAATTTGGTCGTATGATATAATATTTACGAAAGATGAGCTAGAGGTGTTTTTTATGAATGAGGCTGAGAACATTATTAATGAGATAAAAGAGAAGTTAATTGATACTATCAACCCAAAGGCTATCATTCTTTTCGGTTCCACAGCAAAGAATGATAATGATGAAAATTCTGACATTGATTTGCTGATTATATGGGATGGAGTAGAAGATTTAAATAATGTTCAACGACGTATTAAACTAAGAGAGATAATTGGATTTGTTAATAAACCGTTGGATATTTTGACATATACTAGTGATGAATTAAAGCAGGTAATAAAAGATGATAGGTCTTTTACTGCAACTATAATAAAGGAAGGAAAGATTATATATGGCGGATTCAACTGATTATAAAAAATGGCTGAAAAGAGCAGAACAAGATTATAAAATTGCTGAAACGATAAAAGAAGAAGGAATAGAAGGACTGGAAGATTCTTTTTGTTATATTTGTCATCAGACTGCTGAAAAATTACTAAAAGCCTTTTTGTTATATAATTCTGATTTTGTCCCTAAAACGCACGATTTGGTTTTTTTGTTAGGTAAATGTAAAACATATGATGCTACATTGGAAAAATTTTTTGATAAAATTAACATATTAAATGAATATGCTGTTTCTGCACGATATCCTATTGATTTTGACACTTTAAGAACTGTTGAAGAAGCTAAAGAAGCTTTTCAAATAATGAGTAGTTTGAGGGAAGAAATATTAAGAAAATTGAAATGAAACTGCTTTTTAAAATAAGCAGTTTTTTTATTTGCATTTTTGTGATATAATATACTTGCAAATGTTGGATAAACAAATAATTGTTTAGGAGTGTATTGATGTGGCATTGACACAGAGGGAAAAAGAGATATTAAGATTTATAAAGAAAAATCCAATGATTTCTCAAGAAGAATTAGCACAGATTATGGGTATTAGTAGATCTGCAGTTGCAGGGCACATAGCAAACCTCATGAAAAAGGGTTTTATATTAGGAAGAGGCTATGTGGTGAGGGACTTTAAAGGTATTACTGTAATTGGAGGAGCAAATATAGATATAAAAGGTAAACCCTATTCAGAGCTTAAGCAGCATACTTCAAATCCGGGACACATAAACATAGCACCTGGCGGCGTAGGAAGAAATATTGCTCACAACCTTGCACAGCTTAGCTTACCTGTTACACTTTTGAGCGTTGTGGGTAATGATGATGAAGGAAGAAGACTTCTTGAGGAGACAAGGCAAGCAGGGGTAAATGTTGAACAGATTGTAATTTCAAATACAAGGCGTACAGGTATATATCTTGCCATTCTTAATGCAATTGGTGATATGGATGTGGCTCTTTCGGGAATGGACATTTTAGAAGAGTTAAATATTAAGTATCTTGAGTCCAAGATGGAAGTTATAAAAAATAGTGAGATTGTAGTTTTTGATACAAATATTCCTGAAGACAGCATCAAATATATTGTGGAGCTTTGTTACAATAATAATATTCCTGTAGTGGCAGAGCCCGTTTCAATAGATAAGGCGAAAAAACTAAAGAGTGTACTTGACAAAATCGATTATGTAACTCCAAATAAAGAAGAACTTGAATCGATAACTTCAGTTAAAATAGCAAATGATGAGGATATGAAAAAAGCAGTTAAATATTTAAGACAAAAAGGTGTCGAAAATGTCATAGTAACTTTAGGAGAAAGGGGGATATATATTTCTTCAGAAGAAGTTGAAAAATTTATAGAACCATATCAAGCCGAAATTGTTGATGCTACAGGTGCAGGAGATGCTTTGACGGCTGGCTTGGTCTATGGTATTTTTAATGGCTATCCTCTGGATGTATCGGCAAAACTTGGTCTTGCTGCGGCATCTCTTACAATATCCTCACCTTATACAGTAAATCCATTTTTAAATGAAAATCAATTGAAAAATATAGTAAAGGAGATTGTAAAATGAATAAGTTTATTGATTTGTCAAAAGAAGTTAAAGAAGCAATGGAAGAGAAAAAACCTGTTGTTGCCCTTGAGTCCACTATAATATCTCACGGAATGCCTTATCCTGAAAATATTGAGACGGCTAAAACTTTGGAGAATATTGTAAGAGAACATGGAGCTATACCTGCTACAATTGCTATTATAAATGGAAGAATAAAAATTGGATTAAGCGAAGAAGAACTCGAATTTATGGGAACTTCAAAAGAAATATTAAAAGCTAGCAGAAGAGATTTACCCGTAGTTTTAGCAAAAGGACTTAGTGCAGCCACTACAGTTTCCGCAACAATGATTTGTGCAAATCTTGCTGGAATAAAAATGTTTGTTACAGGAGGTATAGGAGGCGTCCACAGAGGTGCCGAACAAACATTTGATATATCAGCTGATTTACAAGAACTTGCAAATACAGACGTAGCAGTTGTATGCGCAGGTGCAAAGGCAATACTTGACCTCCCACGTACTTTAGAGTACCTTGAAACTTTTGGAGTTCCTGTAGTGGGGTTTAAAACTTCAGAGTTTCCAGCTTTTTATACAAGAGAAAGCGGACTTAAAGTTGATTATAAAGTTGATGACGAAATAGAGGCTGCAAAAATTATAAAGACAAAATGGGATTTAGGCCTCAAAGGTGGGGTTTTAATTGCAAATCCTATTCCAGAAGAATATGCCTTGGATAAGGCTTATATAGATAAAGTCATAGAAGATGCTCTTTATGAGGCAGAAAAACGCAATATAAAAGGTAAAGAAATAACGCCTTTTTTGTTGGATAAAATAAAAGATTTGACACAAGGTAAAAGTTTAAAAGCTAATATTGAACTTGTCAAAAATAATGCTCATGTAGGTGCGAAAATTGCTACTTTATTAAATAAATTGTATAAAGAGGCGTGATATGCCTCTTTATACTTACTTTCTGTCGTTGTCGTGTACTTCATCTATTATTTCTTCTCTCATGTTCTGTATACTTGTAAGCCTATTTTTGTTTTTCTGTTTAATCTTTTCTATTTCTTCGGGAGAAAGCTCTTCTGCATGTAATTTTAGGTAATCTTCTGCTTCTCTATAATTTTCTATAGTATCGTGTATCATCTGTTGCAATTTCTCTACATTATCTGAGCGGTCATCCGGCTTTGGAGGTTTTGTGTATTTATCATTTTCCTTTGCCATAAATCTCACTCCTAAATTTAAAGTGTCTCATATTTATTTTGTTCAGTAACAACATTTATATGTATTGCAAAAAGCATGTTTTTAAGGTTAAGTGTTTTAAAGCGTATTATTTTTTTGTTTTTTATGATAAAATGTATCATAAAGGGGGCGAAGGATGTGAAAAGAATTGACAAAGTTTATAATTGTCTAAAGGAATTGTGCGATAAGCAATTGGCTGAAAAAGGAGAAGTGATTGGAGTTTCAGCTATTGAGATTGCATATGCTCTTAATATACAAAGAACAAATGCTTCCAGCGATTTAAATACCCTTTTTAGAGAAGGAAAAGTCATAAAAGTTGAAGGTAAACCAGTTTTGTATAAGGTTAAAGAACTTGATAGGGTTTCTGACAAAAGTGATATTGCAGCGAAAGACGTATTTGACAGCATAATAGGAGCTAATTTAAGCCTTAAAAATGCCGTACAGCAAGCAAAAGCTGCTATAATTTATCCTCCTAATAGCCTTCATACAC
The DNA here is from genome assembly GCA_012840485.1 of Clostridia bacterium. Lineage (GTDB taxonomy): Bacteria > Bacillota > Thermoanaerobacteria > Thermoanaerobacterales > Thermoanaerobacteraceae > Thermoanaerobacter. The sequence goes on from DULG01000053.1 coordinate 32,987, forward strand.
TTTTGCTTGGGGAGACGGGTACTGGCAAATCCATGTTTGCAGAAGTCATGTATAGTTTCGCAAAAGAAATTGGAAGAATAAAAAGAAACGCTCCTTTTGTGACTTTTAACTGTGCTGACTATGCTAATAATCCGCAACTTTTAATGTCACAACTGTTTGGAGTGAAAAAAGGAGCGTATACTGGTGCCGATAAGGATAGAATGGGCCTTGTTGAAAAAGCAGATGGTGGCATACTTTTCCTTGATGAAGTCCATAGACTTCCACCAGAAGGACAAGAGATGCTTTTTTATCTGATTGATAAGGGACTTTATAGGCGGCTTGGAGAATCTGAAACACAACATAAAGCAAATGTTTTAATAATATGCGCTACAACAGAGAATATTGAATCTACTCTTCTTAGGACTTTTATAAGGCGGATACCAATGGTGATTAAATTACCAGCTTTAGCAGATAGAACATATGAAGAAAGATTTGAACTTATTAAAAGTTTCTTTAGAGAAGAAGCAGCTATTATTAACACTGATATTATGATCACTTCAAATGCTCTAAAAGCTCTATTGCTTTATGACTGTCCTAATAATATAGGTCAACTGAAAAGTGACATAAAACTTTCAATTGCAAAAGCTTACCTCGGATACATGATGAAAAGGGACAAAGGAGTATGCGTGCATACTGAAGATTTACCTGAGTATGTTAGAAGAGGATTGTTTAGGTATAAAGAGTCAAAAGATGAGATTGATAAATTTATTACAGGAGATATAATAAAGTTTTCTGCCGATAACGCTACTCCTGTTGTTCAGCAGAATAAGCAGATATTCAATTTTTATGAGGCATTAGAAGAAAAAAGAAAAGCTTTGGAGCAAAAAGGACTTAACGAAAGTGATATAAGACTCATCATGAGTATTGATATAGAGACATATTTGAAAAAGTATCTTTTAAATCTTGATAAAAATAATTTGGAGGAATTATATAAAGTAGTAGATAAAAAGATTGTCGATATAGTAAACGATTTTTTGAATTACGCTAGTAAAAGACTCAATAGACAGTTCAGTGATAAAACCTTATACGGTCTTTCTATGCATGTAGCCAGTTCTGTTGAAAGAATACTAAGTGGCAAAGACATTGTAAATCATCAACTGGAAAATATAAAGAAGGTGTATGAGAAAGAATTTGAAGTGGCAAATGTTTTGAGAGAAAGGGTCCAAAAAGAGTTTAACATAAAAGTACCTGATGATGAAGTGGGTTTTGTTACAATGTTTTTGTGTCTTGAGGAGGAAACAAAAGAAAAAGACGAAAGAGTAGGCATTATTGTTGCAATGCATGGAGAAGCCGCTGCTACTTCAATCGCGGAGGTTTCCAACAGGCTTTTAGGTGAAAATTACGTAATTGGTTACAATATGCCACTTGATCAAAAACCAGAAGTTGCGTTAAATAATTTAACTAATATTGTGAAGAGAGCTGACAAAGGAAGAGGCGTATTACTCCTTGTTGACATGGGTTCCCTAGTATTATTTGGTGACATGATATACGAAAGGACAGGAATACCCGTCAAAACGATTGAAATGGTTTCTACTCCTATGGTTTTAGAGGCAGCAAGAAAGGCTTTACTCAATGCATCTTTAGAGGAAGTGTATGATGCAGTCGTCAATTTAAGTCCTTATGTAGGCAGAATCTATAAAGACAGTGTTAAATTTGAAGATGCTCTTAAAAAGAATGTTATCATAACTGCTTGTATAACCGGCGAAGGTACAGCGGTTAAACTTAAATCAATACTTGAAAAAAACCTTGACTTAAAAGAGCAAGATATAGATATTATTCCAATTGAAATTGAAAGCACCAGAGAATTTAGAAGAAAACTACTCAACATCAAAGAAGAAAAAAATATTTTAGCTGTTGTAAGTGCTATAAATCCACAGGATGATTCTATATTGTATATTTCTACATCGGATGTGTTTGATAAAAACAAATTTTTTCTCTTACAAAATAAGATTGATGCACTTTTTTATAGTAAGATTATTGACAACATGAAGGAGGTTATAAAAGAAAACATTCGAATAAATGTGGATAAATATATAACCGCTTTTAAGAACTTTTACTTTGAATTGATAAAGAAAAATATAATTTTAAATGAAGATATCACTATAGGATTGATACTACACCTTGCCTGTGCAATCGAGCGTATAGTGGAAGGAAAAGAACTGATACACATGAAAAATACACAACAATACATTAAAAGTTATCCAGAGGAATTTAATAAAATAAGAAACGCGATAAAAATTATTGAGCAAGGTTGTAATATAAAAATTTCAGACGAAGAATGTGTAAATATGATGAAAATAATCTATTCACTTTAATACTCATATGTGTATTGAATACGTTTTTATACGATACACATTGAAACAGTTTCTTTAATATGGGATAAAGCGTCGATAAAAAAGGACTTTTTCAAATCCTTATACTATTTGGCATGAGACTTGCGTAATATATATTGCAAAAATTAAAAAAAGGAGTTGGTCTAATGGAAGCCTTTATTAATTTTCTTGACAGGTATTTTATGCCTGTAGCAGGTAGGCTTGCTGAGCAAAGACATTTAAAATCTATTCGTGACGGAATAGTTGCTACAATGCCTCTGCTACTTATCGGATCATTCTTCTTAATTATAGCTTTTCCACCGATTGGAGCTTTAGAAGAACTAGTTAAACCTTATGTAAATGATTTATTAAAAATAGTCAATGCAACATTTGGGATAATTGCTATGGTTGCATCTTTTACAATAGCTTATTCACTGGCAGGAACATATAAAATAGATCCTGTAGCTTCTGGAGTATTGAGTTTGTCGACTTTTATGTTGTCAGTACCTTTAACACAAGATGGTAACATTCCTCTAGGTTGGATGGGAAGCCAAGGGTTGTTTGTTGCAATGATCATAGCAATTTTTACAGTAGAAGTCCAAAGGAAATTTGTAGAGAAAAATTTGATTATTCGCATGCCTGAAGGAGTTCCACCCTCTGTTGGTAGAGCTTTTGCAGCTTTGATCCCTGGTGCTGTAATTATTACTTCTATTTGGATAATACACATGATACTAATTAAAACAATCCATTTAACAATACCGGAAGCTATTAATAAATTAATTGCTATACCTCTTATGAAGCTGGGTTCTACACTTCCTGCAGTAATACTTGCCATATTAGCAATTCAATTCTTGTGGAGCGTAGGTATTCATGGAGCCGCATTAGTAGGAGGAATTTTGGGACCGATATGGCTTACTTTTACTCAACAAAATTCAGCTGCTAAAATTGCTGGAGAAAAAATCTTGCCTAATATTGTATGTCAGCAATTTTTTGACATATTCGTTTATATAGGTGGTTCTGGAACAACTCTTGCGTTGGCTTTGCTCTTACTATTTGCAACAAAATCAGAACAATTAAAAGCAGTGGGTAAGGCTGCTATTGGACCTGGTATATTCAATATAAATGAACCTATAACATTTGGTATGCCAATAGTTATGAATCCAGTCATGATTGTGCCGTTTATATTAGCTCCTATTTCTGCAGGACTTATCACATACATAGCGATGGCGTTGAATTTAGTGGCAAGACCTTATGCTTTAATTCCTTGGACGACTCCTGTATTAATTAGTGGTTTCTTAACAACGGGAGATTGGAAAGCTATTATTTTACAGATTATAAATTTTGCTGTAGCTGGAGCAATTTATTATCCTTTCTTGAAACTATGGGACAATAAGAAATATGAAGAAGAGCAGCAATTAAAAAAAGAGGAAGAAAAATTAGCTGAGACGAAGGCATAATGATATATCCTGAGAGGCATTGCCTCTCAGGATATATATTCCATAGAAAGGGTGGTACAGATGAAATATTTAATTGTAAATGCTGATGATTTTGGACTGACAAAAGGAGTTAATAAAGGAGTTGTTGAATGCTATAAAAACGGTATTTTAAGAAGTACTTCTATAATGTGTAATATGCCTTATGCTAATGAAGCTTTACAAGTAAAAAAAATGTGTCCAGATTTGGGTTTTGGAATACACATAACCCTAGATGCTGGTAAACCGTTAAGTAGTGCTGAAAAAGTATATACCTTGATAGATGAAAGAGGGTATTTTAAAAGAGGCTTTCCACATTCTTTAGATGATGCTGATGTGGATCAAATCAGAACAGAAATAGAAGAGCAGATTAAAAAAGCTTTTTCTTTAGGGGTTCCTATAACTCATATGGATAGCCATCATCATGTGCAAAGTCATCCCAAGGTAATAGAGGTATTTATAGAAATGGCTCACAAATATAACTTGCCTGTACGATCTACTCCATTGGATAGGGAAATAATTATTAAAGCTGGCTTAAAAACAGTTGATAACTTTATTTATAATTTCTATGATGAAGGTGTTAAAAAAGAAAATTTATTGTCTATATTAGGTAGTATAGAGGAAGGTATAACAGAAATAATGAGCCATCCAGCGTATGTAGACAACGAATTAATGAATATTTCATCTTATAATACAAAAAGAGAAATTGAAAGAACAATATTGACTGATAAAGATGTTTTACAATTTATTCTGAATAATAACATTTTATTAGTTAACTATTCAATATTAAAATAAGTTTAAACTAAAAGGAGGGTATATACAATGAGGATTTTATTAATCTGTGGTGCAGGAATGTCTACAAGTTTGCTAGTTGAAAAGATGAAAAAAGAGGGTGAAAAAAGAGGGATAAAAGACTTATACATTTTTGCAGAAGCAGCGGATAATTTAGAAAAAGTAATAGATGATTACGATGTTATATTATTAGGTCCTCAAATTAGGTATAAAGAAAAGTATGTTTCAGAACTTGCAAAAGAGAAAAACAAAGTATATAGAGTAATTCCACCAAACATATATGGGATGATAGATGGAGCCAAAACATTGGATTTAGCAATTGAGGCGCTGAAAAACAAATAAAGTTTAGGAGGCAGAAAAATGGATCTTGAACAAATTGTTTTCACAATCATATCCCATGCAGGGAATGCACGAAGCAATTCTTTTGAAGCATTAAAGCATGCGCGTGAGGGTAATTTTGAAGAGGCCGAAAAGTGGTTAAATAAAGCAAGTGAAGAGCTTTTAGAAGCTCATCACGTTCAAACGGATATGATACACAAAGAAGCGGCGGGAGAAAAACAGGAAGTTACACTTCTTTTAGTACATGCAGAAGACCATCTTATGAATGCAATTCTTGCAAAGGAATTGATAACGGAAATGATTGACTTGTATAAAGTTATTTATCAAACAAAGGGGGCAACTTTTAATGTTTAAAAAGGATTTGAAAATTGCTGTAATTGGAGGGGGGTCTAGTTATACCCCCGAACTTATTGAAGGATTCATTAAAAGGTATAAGGAATTGCCAGTAAAAGATATCTACTTAATGGATATAGAGGAAGGCAAAGAAAAACTTAAAATTGTTGGTGGCCTTGCAAAAAGGATGGTAGAAAAAGCCGGCATAGGGATAAACATTCATCTGACTCTGGACAGACGTGAAACCATAAAAGATGCAGATTTTGTTGTTACTCAGTTTAGAGTGGGAGGAATAGATGCCAGAATCCGAGATGAAAAAATTCCTCTAAAGTATGATGTTGTGGGTCAGGAAACAACTGGACCCGGTGGTTTTGCAAAAGCCCAGAGGACAATACCCGTTATACTGGATATATGCAGAGATATAGAAGAATTTGCGCCGAAAGCATGGCTTATTAATTTTACGAATCCTTCAGGAGTTATAACAGAAACAGTTTTAAAACATACAAGTGTAAAAGCTATCGGCTTATGCAATGTACCGATAGGCATGGTATATGGTGTTGCGCAACTTTTGAATGTTGATCCAACGAGAATTTATATAAATTTTGCTGGTTTGAATCATTTAGTATGGGGTACTCATGTATATTTAGATGGTATAGAAATAACTGATAAACTAATTGATACTTATGTTACTGCAAAATCTTTAACAATGAAGAATATTCCTGAATTACCTTGGGACCCTGAATTTATAAAATCACTTGGTATGTATCCTTGTCCATATCACAGATATTATTATTTGACTGACCAAATGCTTGAGGAACAAAAAAGAGAAGTTGCCACAGTAGGTACAAGGGGAGAAGTTGTTAAAAAATTAGAGAAAGAATTATTTGAATTATATAAAGATCCAAATTTGAATATAAAACCACCGCAATTAGAAAAAAGGGGAGGAGCTCATTATTCTGATGCTGCTTGCTCCCTGATAAGTTCAATATATAATGACAAAAAAGACATACATGTGGTCAATGTGAGAAACAATGGTACAATCGCAGATTTGCCAGATAATGTGGTGATAGAAACAAATGCAATAATAGATAGAAATGGGGCTCATCCGATAAATATTGGACATGTGCCAGCGAAAATAAGGGGTTTAATGCAAGCAGTAAAAGCCTATGAAGAACTTACTATAGAAGCAGGGGTAAAAGGGGACTATTATACAGCTTTACAGGCGTTGACAATTCATCCATTAGTACCTTCTGCGACTGTTGCTAAAAAAATTCTTGATGATATACTTGAGCAAAATAAAGAGTATCTGCCACAGTATAAATAGAAATATTGCTGATTTTACAAAGTAATTTTTTCCGTTAAATTACTTTTTCCTTTTTTAAATAATATTTTGGATTATCTTGCGCAAGGAGGGAAATAATTATGGCTAAAGAATATAAATTTCCTGAAGGATTCTGGTGGGGTTCAGCAACATCAGCAGTACAAATAGAGGGGGCTGCAAATGAAGATGGAAAGGGAATGAATGTATGGGATTATTGGTATAAAAAAGAGCCAAATCGCTTTTTCGATAGAGTAGGTCCTCAAGTAACATCTGATTTTTACCACAGATATAAAGACGATATAAAATTAATGAAAGAACTTGGACATAACTCTTTTAGATTTTCTATTTCATGGTCGCGATTGATACCTGGTGGTGTTGGTGAAGTCAATAAAAAAGCCGTAGAGTTTTATAACAGTGTCATTGATGAGCTTATAAAAAATGATATAGCACCGTTTGTTACGCTATTTCACTTTGACATGCCTATAGAAATGCAAAACATGGGAGGTTTTGAGAATAGAAAAGTAGTGGAATATTTTGCCGAATATGCTAAAACATGTTTTGAGTTGTTTGGAGATAGAGTCAAAAGATGGATTACATTTAATGAACCAATAGTTCCTGTATTAGGTGGGTATTTGTATAATTTCCATTATCCAGATATAGTAGACTTCAAAAGAGCGTTACAATTTGCATATGGCACAGTATTGGCAAGTGCGAGGGCAATAGAGGAATTTAAAAAGTTACAAATAGAAGGAGCTAAAATAGGTATTGTTTTAAACTTAAGCCCTGTATATCCCAGGAGTAATCATCCGGCTGATTTAAAAGCCGCAGAGATTGCGGATTTATTCCATAACAGAAGTTTTTTGGAACCAACTGTCAAAGGAGAGTATCCTAAAGAAATTGTTGAACTTCTAAAAACTTACAATCATCTACCAGAGTATTCGGATAGCGACTTAGAATTAATTAAAAATAACACTGTGGAATATTTAGGAGTAAATTATTATCAGCCAATTAGAGTTAAAGCTAAAGAAAATATGCCAAATCCATATGGAGTATTTACACCTAATTGGTTTTATGATGAGTATATTATGCCAGGAAGAAGAATGAATCCTTATAGAGGATGGGAGATATATGAAAGAGGAGTATATGACATAATGATAAATTTAAGAGATAATTATGGCAATATAGAGTCTTTTATTTCGGAAAATGGAATAGGAGTTGAAGGGGAAGAGCGTTTTACAAAAGATGGAATTATCCTAGATGATTACAGGATAGAGTTTATAAAAGAACATTTGAAGTGGCTCCATAAAGCAATTGAAGAGGGATGTAATGTTAAAGGATATCATTTATGGACTTTTATGGACAACTGGTCCTTCTTAAATGCCTATAAAAACCGTTATGGTCTTGTATCTGTCGATTTAAAAACTCAAAAAAGAACAATAAAGAAGAGTGGACATTGGTATAAGGAATTATCTAAAAACAACGGATTTATTGATTAAATAACCGGCATTTTGCCGGTTATTTTTTTAAAATTTTAAATGTTTACATTTATAAGTAAACGTATAAAATATAGAGTAAAAAGGAGTAAGATGAAGATGTAATCTATAAAATTCTCCTAAATCGATATTGAAGGGATAATTATTATTTTATATAATTATATTAACGGTTGTCTGACATCTGATGTATGATGTAATTTACACAAAATTAATAATACTTTAACCTCTATTTAACACTCCTCTGATATACTTAAAATGTCGAAGAAATTCCTTAATTTTTGGAGGTGAGTGTTTAAAACTTATCTTATCATCTAAAACTAATTTATGATAAAAGGAGGATGTAAATGTTTAGGTCAAAGTCAAGGATATTTGCAATATTTGTTGCAGTAATAATGGTATTTAGCATGTTTTTCTCTGCGATACCGCAGATAGCCTTTGCTGCAACGTCAAAAACCTTTGACTTTATTGAAATCACCGATTTTCACGGTTATTTACAAAATGATGGTAAATTAAGTGATGGGACAATTTATAAGCAGCAAATAGCAGGTGTTTTGGCAAAACAAATTAAAGACATAAAAGCTCAAAATCCTGACAGAACAGTAATTTTATCGGGCGGGGATATGTTCCAGGGAACGCCACTTTCCAATGTGCTAAGGGGCAAGCCAGTCATTGAGATGATGAAAAACATCGGATTTGACGCAATGGCTCTTGGCAACCATGAGTACGACTGGGGCATTGAATCGGTAATTGATACTAATAATGCTACTTTGAAGAATTCCACAATTCCAGTTCTTGCTGCAAACGTGTATGACAAGACCACAGGCAAGCCAGTGAGCTATGTAAAACCATATGTTGTTATTGAAAGAGATGGAGTAAAGATTGGAATAATAGGAATTGTAGACAACAAGGAATTTCCCACTATAATAATGCCGACATTTATACAGAATGTGGATTTTAAAAACCCTGTGCCAATTGTAAATGACTTTGCACAGCAGCTAAGACAGCAGGGTGTAAAGATTGTTGTGGTTTTGGCTCACATGGGAGCATATCAAGATAGCTCTGGCAATGTAAGTGGCAATCTCATAGACTTTGCAAAGCAGGTAAAAGGTGTAGATGCTATATTTGGCGGACATACTCATACTATAGTTACTACAAGGGTTAATGGAATTCCAGTTGGAGTTGCTGCAAATTACGGGAAGGGAATTATTGACCTTAAGATTACAATTAATGAAGATGGAACTGTCACAGCTGGTGACATGCAATATATTGACCTTACAAAGATTTATTCAACACCTAATATAGATCCCAAGTATATTGACCCAGAGGTACAGGCAATAGTTGATAAAGCCAATGAAGACGTAGGACCTATATTTAATGAAGTTATAGGCAAAGCGGCAATAGATTTGACAAGGACGCAGAGCGCAAAACCCTATGGAGACTCGCTTCTTGGAAACTGGGCAGCTGAAGTGACGAGAAAAGCTGTCAATGCAGATTTTGGATTTGCCAATAACGGTGGCCTTAGGATTGACATTCCAAAAGGCGATATAACCGTTGGAATGATGTATCAGTTAATGCCTTTTGATAACACAATAGTTACGATGAAGATGACAGGTGCTCAGATTAAGACAATTCTTGAACAGGCAGTTCAAGACGGAGGAAAGGGTATACAGGTTGCAGGACTTTCCTTCAAATACGACCCAACCAGGCCTTCAATGCACAGAGTATTTGACATGAGAAAATCTGACGGTACACCTATAGACATGAATAAGTCCTACCTTGTTGCTACAAACGAGTTCATGGGTAAAGGTGGAGATGGTTTTACAGGATTTACTGACCCTGAGGTAAAGAAGAGCTATGTCGATACTTACAAACTTGTAAGAGATGCTTTCATTGAAGCAGTAAAAGAGCAAGGTACAATAACTTCAGTAATAGACGGAAGAATTGCTCCTGCTACAAAAGAGGGTACATTAATCACAGTTCTTGCTACATCTGATATACACGGCAATATATTCCCATGGGACTACAACACTGCAAAACCTGCGAATAGAGGTCTTGCCAAAGTATCTACTTATGTAAAACAAGTAAGAGAACAATATCCATATGTAGCATTAGTTGATAATGGAGATACAATTCAAGGAACGCCACTTTCTTACTACTATGACAAAATAGATACTAAAGCAGAGTATCCACTGGTGAAAGTAATGGGAGCAATGAAATATGATACTTGGACATTGGGCAACCATGAATACAATTATGGACTTGACGTCTTAAATAGGGTCATAAAAGACATGAGAAGTGAAGGTATCCATGTGCTTTCAGCAAATACTTACAAAGATGATGGAACAAACTTTGTTGACCCTTACTATATTAAGACATTTGATACGCCACAAGGACCTGTAAAAGTGGGTATATTAGGCCTTACAACCAAAACTATACCATCATGGGAAGATAAAGACCACTATGCAGGATTACACTTCAATGACCTTGTAGAGGAAGCAAATAAGTGGGTGCCTAAGTTAAGAGCAGCAGGAGCAGACATTGTAGTTGTTACTATGCATACAGGCGAAGAAAAGCCGACAGATGTGATACCAGAAAACCAAGTTATTGCTGTAGCCACGAAGGTAAATGGCATTGATGCAATAGTTGCAGGACATACACATATTAATATACCAGAACACGATTATAAAAACCCTGCAGGAAATACTGTTATAGTAACACAACCTGGTAAATGGGGTGAATATGTATCACAGATATACTTTGACATTACCAAGAATGCAGAAGGCAAATGGGTAATTGATGATAAATGGAGTACAACCATAAAAATGGACGATTCTATACAGGCAGATCCTGACATCATTAAACTTGCACAGCCATATCAAGATGCAACACTTAAATATATAGGAACAAAAATCGGTGTTGCAACAGGTGACTTCTTAGGTACTGAACAGACAGTAAAAGAGACAGCTATAATGGACCTTATCAATAAAGTTCAAAAATATTATGCAAAAACTGATCTATCAATTGCTGCACCACTTAGCAGTTCAGCAAAGATATTGAAAGGCGATATAACAATTCAGGACATCATGGGTGTATATGTATATGAAAACTACTTGTATGGAATAAAGATGACAGGAAAACAATTAAAAGACTGGATGGAATGGTCAGCAAGGTATTACAAACAAGTTTCCTCGCCAAATGATCCTGTAACAAAAGATCCTACTTTAAATATACCTGATTACAATCTTGATCAACTATACGGCGCAAGCTATGTAATAGATTTAACACAACCAGCAGGGCATAGAATTAAGAATCTCAAAGTCAATGACAAACTTGTAAAAGATGACGATGTATTCACAGTAGCAATAAACAACTATAGGTTTAACGGCGGCGGTGGATTTATGCAAGCTGCTGGAATAACAAATCCAGAAATCGTATTTGATTCCGCAAAAGCTTATGGCGACGACGGACAGGTAAGGAATTTGATGATCAGATATATTCAGGAGCATGGTACAATTACACCAACCGTTGAAAATTACTGGTATGTATCAACTACTCCTGTGGCAGAAGAAACACCAGCACCAGTAACACAACCAACGCCTTCTCCAACTCCGCAACCACAACCTGCACCACAACCTGTATACAACTATGGCATTGTAACTGCATCAGCGCTTAATGTGAGGGCAGGCGCAAGCACTTCAAGCAAAATTATAGGAGTACTTCCTGCCGGAAAAGTTGTGACATTGCTTGAAGAAGTCAACGGCTGGTACAAGATTGACTACAATGGCGAGACAGGATACATCTACGGCAAATACGTTGCTGCAACGCCAAATCCGTCAAATGTAACTGTTTTGAAAGCTGTAAAAGTCACTGCTAAGAGCGGATTAAATGTAAGAGTAGGGAATTCTATAAATGCAAAGAAGATAGGAGCAGTACCATATGGTACAGAACTAAAAGTAGTTGGAGAATATAATGGATGGTATCAGATACAGTATAATGGCGGATTTGGATATGTATACGCAAAATATACAAAATAGAAGCTAAAGAAGAGAAAAGCTGTGGGAAACCGCAGCTTTTCTCTTTTGTAAAGACAGTTAGAGAGAAGAAAATATGATAAAATATATAGGTAAGTGGATTATATACAGGAGATTTACAGCGAAAGGATGAAATAAGTTTGAAAATAGGCGATGTAATTCTTAAAAATAATGTATTTTTATCTCCTATGGCAGGGGTTACAGATAAGCCTTTTAGAGTGATTTGCCAAGAAATGGGTTGTGGCCTTGCATACACAGAAATGGTTAGTGCCAAAGGCCTTTATTATGGCAGTGAAAATACAAAAGTGTTGACAGATATTGATGAGGAAGAGAAGGTGGCTCTTCAAATATTTGGTTCTGACCCAGATATTATGGGAGAAATAGCAAGGAGGCTAAACGACAGTAAAGCTTTAATTCTCGATATAAACATGGGATGTCCTACCCCTAAAATAGTTAAAAATGGTGATGGAGCGGCACTTATGCTGAAACCAGAATTAGCAGAAAAAGTAATGGAATCTGTTGTGAAAGCATCAAATAAACCTGTGACAGTTAAAATAAGAAAAGGGTGGGATGATAATCACGTAAATGCAGTAGAGATAGCACAAATTGCTGAAAAGGTTGGTGTTAAAGCAGTAGCAGTACATGGAAGGACGAGAGAACAATTTTATTCTGGAAAAGCTGACTGGAGTATAATAAAAAAAGTTAAAGAAAGTGTAAAAATACCTGTTATGGGCAATGGTGATATATTTACACCAGAAGATGCAAAAAGAATGTTTGAGGAAACGGGATGCGATGCAATTTTAATAGGACGAGGGGCGCAGGGGAATCCCTGGATATTTAAAAGAACTGTACATTTTTTAAATACCGGAGAATTACTTCCTGAGCCGACAATACAAGAAAAAATAGAAGTGATTATCAGGCATTTGGAAATGATGATAGAATACAAAGGTGAACGTACAGGTATTCTTGAAATGAGAAAACATATCGCTTGGTATTTAAAGGGATTATATGGGAGTGCTAAACTCAGGGAAGCAGTATTTAAAATGGAAAAGTATAAAGAAATAAAAGAATTTTTGTTAAATATAGCGAGGAGCCATACAGTTTATTGACAAAGTTCTATTTTTGTTGGCATTTTGCATCATTTGCTTTAGTGACATCACAGACTAAACCAAAGCATTATGCAAAATGCCAACATCCAAGGATTTCTCTATAACATGAGTCCTGCTGAATTGCAGGACTTTTAAGAATTATTTTAAATTGTCGGGCAGTGTTTGCCTCATAGGAATATTTTGACGGTTTAAGAGGTTTTCGACTAATTCAGGAAATTCCTCTGCTGGTATGCCAGCTCCCATTTCTGCAGGGTCATGAAAAGCATGAGCTCTTGCTCCACCACAAAGGAGTGAAAAGTTCATTTTCCTATTTAATAAAGGAGAGACTGTCATTTCAGAGCATACCCCACATGTGCCAAGCAAATCTATATTTAATCTTCCGCCTTTTTTCATCAGATATGGTCCTTCAAGAGAAAGAATTTGTGCAGGTAATCCAAAAACAAGGACTACTTGAGGCTCTGCTGGAGCTTTTGAAAGTTTAAATATAATAACTTCAGAAATACTTCTAGGTTCGAGATGGGGGATCATTTGCCTTGTTATTTTTGACGTTTCAAGGGAGTAAAATCTTCTTAAAAGAAAATCTCTTTCTCCATTTTTAATTGATTGCGGCAATTCATATAGTCCAAGGTTAGCAGCTCCTGCAGCGCACAAAAAATCTTCAGCTTTCAATCTTAAGATGTCTGGTGGTTGTGGAAGTCCGGAGTAATTAGTAGAGCCTCTCACTGTTTCTACTGCTTGACAGTAAGTTAATTTTCCAATAGGTCTTGGAATAGTCTCAAAAAATTTTTTATACCTTTCACTGTGATGGGCAGGAACTAGATATATTCCAACTGGTTCATATTTCAATTTTAACTTCTTTACTATTTTTGAAGTTAAGTCTTGCCAATTATGTTTTGGTTTTATCAATTGTTCTTCTAACAGTGGACCTGCCATAATTTTCACCTCCTATTGTTTCCCATAGATGTATATTGCATTTGTAGGGCATATTTCGATGCCAGAAAGACACAATATGCATCTTTCTGGATAAATTACTGAAGATTTGTATTCTCTATTGGGGTTAGTTTCGTTTTCTCTTTTTGTCAAATTATATACGTCTTCTGGACATACTTCTACACACCGTCTACAACCAATACATTTTTTGTCATCAATCGTTATTTCAGCGCCAGGTCTAAAGAGAGAGAAGTTTGACATTTTATCACCTCAAATTTTATAAAGCTTACAGCTAAATTTTAAGCTTTTTTAACAGATAATTCAAGCGTGTAATATATCAATTTTTCTTATATTTAATATAGTGTTTTTAGATACAACAAAATGTTGAAAAATTTTTACCTCTAAATTCCACTAAAGTTATAAGTGACAAAAGATAAAAGTGATGATATTATGAAAAAGAGGGGTATTTTTAATGTTGAGGTGGTAACGTTGTCAATTGAATATATTATAGCACTTTGCGGTATAGGATTTGCAGCTGCTTTTATTGATTCTATAGCGGGTGGGGGCGGTATAATAAGTCTTCCAGGGCTTTTAGTACTTAGAGTACCTCCGGCTTTTGCTCTTGGAACGAATAAATTTGCCGCTTCTTGTGCTTCTTTTACCAGTTCTTTGACTTTTATAAAGTATAGAGTGTATGATGGGGATTTGTTGAAATATTTGATATTTGGAACTTTGCTGGGGGCAATTCTTGGTGTTAAAACTGTGCTTCTTTTGGATAGTTCACAATTGAGGATAATTATAATTGCTTTAATGGTTTTTGTAGCAGTATATACATTGTTTATGAAAAATATAGGCAGTGAAAATAAATTTGAAGGTGTTACTAAGAAAAACTTAGCAATAGGGCTTATAATTTCCCTACTTTTAGGTTTCTATGATGGTTTTTTTGGACCAGGTGTAGGTTCTTTTTACATATTTTTGTTCATAACTCTTTTAAAATATGATTTTAAAATAAGTGCTGGCAATGCGAAAATACTAAATTTTGTAAGTAATATAACTTCCTTAGTTATGTTCGCATTAAATGGCAAAATTTTATATTCAATTGCGATCCCCATGGCGTTGGCAATGATACTTGGTGCGAGATTGGGAACTAAATTGGCTATAAAAAATGGAGCACGGCTTATAAAGCCTATATTGGTGTCAGTAACTTTCCTATATGCAGTGAAAATGATTTTTGATGTAATAAAACATTAAACTAAGACATGCACAAATGATTTAAAGAAAACACATATATGTATCATAGGGAGATGATGCATATATGATGGGGGACAAAATAAAAAAATATGGAGGAATTGATGTTATAGAATTTTATTATAAAGAGAAAATTAAAAAGAAAAAGACAATACCTAAAGAGGCTTTTTATGACAGATTTCTAAAAATTGGAGACCTTATAATGATATCAAAACCTTATGAAGAAAAGTTGAAGGCAAAAAAATATAAAATCAGCCCATATGAACTTTTAAAAGACGTAAATTATGAAGAAGTATTTGGAATAAACATCCCTATCAAAAGAAAAAAAGAGAGCTATCATAACAATCTCTCTTTTGAGAATTTTACTATAGGCGATATTGTTTTGGCTACAAGTCTTGGCTTTCACATACAAGGTGCTATTAGACATGCTGCTATATTCGATAGCAGAAGATATCATGGGAGCGTTGATGATGAATGCTTACTCACTGCAGAACCAAACAAAGGAGTAATATACGAGTCTATTCGATTTTATCATGAAAACTTTGGAGAAGCATGGGGACTTTATGTGCCTAATACGACTTTACAACAAAGAATTGCAGTTGTCGATGAACTTGCAAAACATATAGGAGAGAGATATTATTGGAGTGCCCATAAAAACAATTCTAAAGTTTGGTATTGTTCATTGGTTCCATGGCGGGGGTATTATAAGATTATGGGAATCGATATTGATTATAACGATGGTTACTGGGTTTTGCCTATAGATATTTTTATGAGTGAATATACTGAAGTTTTTGAGTATTCGAGGGGATAGTTGTACTATTGGTGTTAGTATATTATTGTAGACACTTTAACTCGAACAAGATAAAATAAAAATATAAAGAGAGGAAGTGTCTACAAAATGCAAAGAGGGCAAAGAAAATATAATGATGAATTCAAGAATACTATAGTAGAGTTGTATAATCATGGTAAAAGTCTAGCAGAGCTTTCAATCGAATATGGCATTTCAAAATCCACAATATCAGGTTGGTTGAAAAAAGCAAAACCAATAAATATAGACAACAAAGGCACAACAATTACAGCAGCAGAATATCAGGCTATGTTAAAGAAGATGGCAAGGCTTGAAGAGGAGAATGAAATATTAAAAAAAGCCATGGCCATATTCGCAAAAGAGTAAGCTCTATATTTGAGTTTATTGAGGAAAATAAAAAATATCATGATGTTAATTAATGTGTGAAGTTTTAAAGGTTTCAAGGAGCTCCTATTATAAGTATCTTCATAAAACAGAAAGCAAGAGAAGTAGAGAAAACAGGATGTATGAGGAAGAAATAATGAAGATATATGAAGAAAGCAAAAAGCGTTATGGAGCTCCCAAAATTCACAAAATGCTTGTAAATAAAGGCTATAATATAAGTCTTAAAAGAG
>DULG01000054.1 GCA_012840485.1 Clostridia bacterium
TATAGACCATTTAAGGTATGAGTTATCTAAGAATACTGTTTGAGTTTTTGAAGGCTTGCTTTACAGATAAAATAAAATTGCATAACTATAAAGCATGGCTTTTAATTTTTTAAAGTTAGATATATAATAAAGGTAAATAAATTTGATAACGGAGGGATGAAGTGATGAAATTTTTTCTTGACACTGCAAATGTTGACGAAATAAGAGAAGCTAATGCATTAGGTGTAATATCAGGTGTTACTACAAACCCATCTCTTATTGCCAAAGAAGGAAGAGATTTTATTGAGGTAGTAAAAGAAATTACTCAAATTGTAGATGGTCCTATAAGTGCAGAAGTTATAAGCGATGACCACGAAGGCATGATTAGAGAGGCAAGGGAGCTTGCTAAGATACATAAAAATATAGTAATAAAAATTCCTATGACAGCTGAAGGGTTGAAAGCAGTAAATGTTCTTTCCAAAGAAGGAATTAAAACAAATGTGACGCTAATATTTACAGCAAATCAAGCATTACTCGCAGCTCGTGCAGGTGCAACATATGTAAGTCCTTTTGTAGGAAGGCTTGATGATATAAATACAGATGGGATGCAGATTATTGAGGATATTGTTACGATATTCAATAATTACGACATAGATACAGAGATAATAACTGCAAGTGTAAGACATCCTATACATGTTTTACAGGCAGCAAAACTAGGGGCACATATAGCGACAGTACCATATAAAGTACTCATGCAGATGGTAAAACATCCGCTTACAGATGCGGGAATAGAAAGATTCAAAGAGGATTGGAGAATAGCAGGGCTTAAAATATAAATTGATAAAAAAGCAGGGTAGAATTAGGAAAGCTATCCTGCTTTTTAAGTTATTTAAGAGTAATTTTTAGAATATAGATAGTAAGAGGTGGTTAATGTGAGAAAGCCTTTTACTATTTTGTTATATTTGTTAGTGATATTTTTTCTTATATATTGGCCTTACTATATGAATCTTTATGAAAAAGAACAAATACAAGAAAAAAACCAGGAAGAAAAGGAGTTTAGGGGGATAATAACTTTTTGGGATTTCCCTCATCCTTCAATAGGAGACACGGGAGGATTTGAATTTATAAAAAAGAAAATAGAATTATTTCAGTACAAATACCCGGGTGTGGTAATAGATTTTGAACCTCTTTCATATAAAGACGGATATGAAAAAATGATTAACTCTTCTAAAGATGGCTCTTTGCCAGATATTTTACCTGTTGGGGCAGATTTTTATTTTATTTCAAAGGATTATTTAAGCCCTATTAATAAATATGTAGATGAAGAGTTTAAGAAACAATACAAGGAAGGCGTTATTGATGCTATAAGTTATAAAGGCAATATTTATGGAATGCCTTTAGGAATGTATACTAATGTTCTTTTTTTAAATGTTGATATGTTTGCCGAAAAAGAAATTCAATTGCCTGAAAATGGGGAATGGAATTACGAAGAATTTGTTGATAGTATGACAAAACTCACTTACACTGAAGGAAAAAAGGATAAAAAACATTTTTATGGATTAGGTCTTTCTCTCGCGCCTGATAGCTATAATTTATGGGGGTTTTTACTTTTAGATGGTGCGATGGCTTTTGAGAAAGAAAAGTATTCTTTTTTTGGCCCTCAAGCAGTTTCAGGGGTGCAAAAAGTTTTGGATTTATTCAATAAATATAAGGTGGTAAATCCTCTTTCACTTGAGGGAGACAGAGAAAAATTATGGCAAGACTTTATTACTACTAAAAACACTGCTGTATTAATAGAAGAAAGCTATAAAATAGCACAGCTTAAAAATTTACAATCAAAAGGAAAGCTGTTTGAGTTTGATGTAGCTATGTACCCTGAAGGTGAAAGTGGCATACCACTGACATTATCACCTAAAATATATGCCTATGGCATAAAGAAGGAAAAAGATGAAAAAAAGCTTAAGATGGAGTATAAATTTATAAAGTTTATTACAGAAGACCAACAAAAGGTGATTGAATTAGGTTATGTACCAGTTAAAAAAGACAAAGTTACTGAAGATGACAAAATGAAAAGAATTGAATTAGCTACTAATTATACAAATATTATTCCACAATTTGGCGGATGGAGAAAAATAAACAACACAGTGATGACAAAAATAAAAGAAGGGATAGAAAATAGCAAAAATGCCTTTGATATAACAGAGGAAATAAAAAATAGTGTAAGTCAGTTGGTGCAGTACAAATAACGGGTATTATTATTTTTTACTTTTTTACTTTTTTACTGTGTCATAATACCTCAGAGTATCTCTTAATATTTCCTGGGCTATTGGTGCGGCTACTTCTCCTCCCATATGACCATTTTGTGTTGGATTTTTAACAAGAACTAATACGGCAATTTTTGGGTTTTCAACTGGTGCAAATCCAGCAAATGATGCTACGTATTTTCCTGGAGCATAATTTTCCGTTGTACCTGTTTTTCCACCTACTGTATATCCAGGTACTTGTGCCGCTTGGCCGGTACCCTCTGTTACTGTTTTTTCAAGTATATACTTCATCGTATCAGAAGTTTTTTTAGAGATAACTTGTCTAACTATTTGAGGTTTATATTCTTTAATTATTTTATCGCCGTTTTCGATGTATTTTATGATATGTGGAACCATGAGGTTTCCACCGTTTATCACGGCAGAAAAAGCTGTAATCATTTGGATTGGAGTTACAGCGATTCCTTGGCCAAAGGACATAGTAGCAAGGTCTACAGGATATATCTTTGATTTTGGCAAAATCATGCCACTGGCTTCTCCAGGAAGCTCAATTCCTGTTGGAGTACCGAAACCAAAAGCTTGTATGTATTTATAAAAGGCATCGACACCTAATCGTTCTACTACCTGCATAAAAACTGTGTCACTAGATTTTTCTATAGCTTCTTCGAAGTTTATCTTACCTAATTTTGTCCAGCTATTAATTCTACGTCCTGATACAATATAATAACCAGGGTCATCAAATTGCTCATTAGGTGTTACTACCGCTGATTCTAAAGCAGCAGAAGCAGTAATTACTTTAAAGACGGAACCAGGCTCATAAATGCTAGAGACTGCCGGGTTTGACCAATAGTCTTGTGAGGATATTTTTTGAGGGTTATTAGGATCAAAATCAGGTATATTTGCCATTGCTAGGATTTCACCTGTTTTGGGATTCATGACTATTGCTGTTATACCATTTTCTGGTTTATATTTCTCATAAGCATTTTTTATAGCTTTTTCTGTATAACTTTGTATTACAGAATCAATTGTAAGGACAATATTATCACCATTTGTAGGTTTGTAAAGCTTGCTTGGGACTCCTATTTTTCTACCTTCTGCATCAACAAGAGAGATTTCACGACCAGGGATACCACTTAAGTATTTATCTAAAGAATATTCAAGACCATACAAACCATTTCCATCAATTCCCACAAAACCTAATACTTGTGATAGCATTTTACCGTTGGGATAGTTTCTCATAAAAGTATCTTCTACATATATCCCTGGTATGTTAAGACTTTTTATTTTGTTTATATCTTCTAGAGAAATGGACCTACCAAGTACAGCCCATTCCGAGTCTTTATTTGAAAGAATTTTATAAAGTGAGTCCTTGTCCATATTTAAATATTTATAGAGTTCTTCTGAAACTTTTTGTGGATTTTTTATAAATTTAGGAGCCGCAAATACATCTCCTGCTGGAACATTACAGGCAAGAATATTCCCGTTTACATCATAAATATTGCCCCGTTGAGGCTTTAATATGATATCAGCAGTACTTTGCCTTTCGACTGCCATGGCAAGTTTTTCAGAGTTTATACCTTGTATCCATATAAGCCTTACAATTAAAGCGAAGATCATGATAAAGAAAAAGATAAAGACAATGAAAGCCCTTCTTTTCAAAGATTTTGTCACTTTTTTCTGACTCCTTTTTATTAAAGAATTAGGGTAATAACTGATATAATTATACCATAGATTTTTTGAGATTGAGAATAAGCTAATTTGACTCACTGGAAAACTTATGGTACAATTTAATCAACAACTTAATCGTTATCGCTGAACCCGAAAAGGGGCGGGGGACCCACCTTTTGGGGCGAATCTCTTCCTACGGGAAGAGTAGGGTTACTCCTTCGACCCGAGCCCGTCAGCTAACCTCGCAAGCGTGGGAAGGAGAAATATCCAGGACCGCTGGATATTTCGGCGGCCTTTTTATACCCCCGTCCTTACCATAAATTTACATTTGAAGGGGGTATATTTTATTATGAAAAAAATTACTATTGTTTTAGCTGTTTTGATTTCTTTGCTGCTTATTTTAGGGGGATGTACATCTTCTAAGAAGGTAACCACAGAAAAAGATGGAGGAACAATTGTAATAGCTTTAAATAAGGGCAGTATTATCACATTAGACCCTGCTGATTATAGAGATAGAGAGACTGAGACAGTTTTGAGAAACATATTTGACGGGCTTGTGACTAGAACATATGATGGAAAAGTAGTTCCTGAAATAGCAGAGTCTTGGGAGATTATATCGCCTACAGAATGGGAATTTAAGATAAGAAAAGGAGTAACTTTTCAAAATGGAGACCCTCTTACAGCCGATGATGTCGTATTTACATTTAATAGAATAATAAAAGAAGGGGGACTTGAAGGGAAGACTTCTCCAAGAAAAGGCTTAATGGGACCCGTGGAGGATGTTCAAAAAATTGATGATTACACTGTTAGATTTATCTTAAAAGAGCCTTTCCCAGTTTTACTTCAGGCTTTAGTCCATCAGCAGATAATACCTAAGAAATATTACGAAGAGGTAGGATATCAAGAATTTTTAAAGCATCCCATAGGAGCAGGACCTTTTAAATATGTATCTGGGAAATTGGATGAGCAGATAGTTTTAGAAAGGTATGATGGATATTACGGTGGTTCTCCAGACATTCCCCCTGTTGGTACTCCCAGTCTAAAAAGAGTTATATTCAGGATGATACCTGAACCTTCTACTGCAATAGCTGCTTTGGAAAAAGGAGAAGTAAATATAGTTCAGTACATTCCACCTGATATGATAGAAAGGCTTAAGAAAAATCCAAACATACAGGTAAAGGAGAACGATGGAACAAGAGTCTACATCCTCGAGATAAACAATAAAATGCCACCTTTTGACAATAAAAAGGTAAGGCAGGCTTTGAATTACGCTATAGATATGGATTCTATCGTAAAAGAAATTTACAAAGGCTATGGGGTGAGACTTGCAGGGCCAATGCTTCCTTATGCCTTTGCTGCGAACACAGATTTAAAGCCCTATGAGTACAATCCTGACAAGGCAAAAGAGCTTTTAAAAGAGGCTGGAGTTCGCGATTTAAAAGTGGTCATAGATACGCAGCCTTTTAGAGAAGAGGAAGCTTTGGCTATAGCTAACATGCTTGAAAAAGTAGGAATAAAAGCTTCTGTAAGAACCTGGGAATGGGGAGTTTTGCAGTCAGAAATACAGAAAGGCACCAGGCAGTTGTACCTTACTGACTGGGGAAATGCATACCTTGATCCTTTTGACTTCTTAAATCCAAAGCTTAAAACAGGAGAAAGAGGTAACTATTCCTTCTACAGCAATCCAGAGGTTGATAGGCTATTAGACGAAGCTGCAAAAGAGACAGACAATGCTAAAAGAAAAGAGCTTTATTACAAGGCTCAGGAGATAATATATGACGATGCTCCTTGGGTATTTGGATATTCTCTAAAGACTGTAGAGGCAGCTACTAAAAACGTTAAAAACTGGAAACCAAGTATGGATAGCAGAGAAAATATGCATAGAGTAAAACTTTCAAATGAGTAAAAGGGGGATGATGCCTCTTTTACTCTAAAGTGGATGGGGGTATTGTCTATGAGGGAAGCTAAGGTTTTAAAAAGAGTATTATACACAATTCCTATAATGCTAGCTATAGCTATAACAGTATTTATATTTATGAGATTTACTCCAGGAGACCCTGTTGATATAATGATGGGAAAAGAGAGCATGGTATCACAGCAGGACATAGAGCTTTTGAAAAGGGAGTTTAACCTTGACAAACCAATATACACACAGCTTTACATTTTTCTCACAAATCTTTTAAAAGGAGATTTGGGAAAGTCCATAACAAAAGGTGTTCCTGTCATTCAGCTTATCCGTGAAACCCTGCCTGCTACAATTGAACTTGCTCTGGCAGCTTTGATGCTTGGGCTTTTGATAGGCATTCCCATAGGGATTATATCTGCTGTCAAGCAGAATTCCTGGCTTGACAGGAGCATGATGGCAATATCCTTTACAGGTATATCAATGCCTTCTTTCTGGCTGGGATTAATCCTGATACTGATTTTTTCAGCTAAATTAAACTTGCTTCCCAGCCAGGGCAGAATAAATTTTCTGATTTCTATCCCTAAAGTAACTGGCTTTTACACGATTGATTCGCTGCTTAATGGAGACTGGGAAGCTTTTGTGAGCAGCTTAAGGCATCTTTTTCTACCTGCTCTTACTTTATCAGCTCCTTTAGCAGCCGTTTTGGCGAGAGTTATGAGGTCCAGTATGCTGGAGGTCTTAAGAAATGACTATGTGGTCTTCGCAAGGGCTAAGGGAGTGCCTGAGAAATTAGTAATACTTAAGCATGCTGTAAGAAACGCATTGATTCCAACGGTTACGGTCTTAGGCATGGAAGTAGGGGCACTTCTTGGGGGCAATATGATAGTGGAAAATGTCTTTGGATGGCCGGGAATAGGTAGGTTGGTGGTAAATGCAATTTTTGACAGAGATTATCCTCTGGTCCAGGGAGTAGTTATGTTTTACGCCTTCACTTTTGTCATGGCAAATCTTTTAGTAGACGTACTCTATACCTATCTGGACCCCAAGATTGAACTATAGGGGGTGTGCATATGACTATAAAAAATGGGATAGTACCGGCAAAATACTACGAAGTTTCCTATAAAAAATCAAATGCAATGACTAACCTTTTAAACCTTTTGGGAAAGATAAAAAAGCGTTCGACTGCTTTACTTGGAATGCTCATAATCATAGTCTACATTTTAATGGCTATCTTTGCGCCTTTTATTTCACCATACAGTGTAAAGTATTCTGACCTTGCGGCGAGATTAAAGCCGCCTGTGTGGAGTGGAGGAACGTGGGCACATCCTTTGGGAACAGATCAGGTGGGAAGGGATTTGCTGACACAGATAATCTACGGTTCTAGAATATCAATACTGGTTGGATTTTTAACTGTTTTGATTTCCGCTTTTATTGGAACTTTTCTAGGAGCGATTGCAGGATACTACAGAGGAACGGTAGATACTGTGATTTCGCGGTTTGCTGATTTTTTACTTTCCTTTCCTTTCTTAATATTTGCCGTTGGAGTAATGGCAGTTCTGGGACCCGGATTTTGGAACTTGATTTTAGCTCTTACATTTAAAAGCTGGGTGGAGTTTTTCAGGCTGGTGAGAGGAGAAGTCTTGGAGGAGAAAAATAAAGAATATGTAGAAGCAGCTCAAGCTTTGGGAAGGAGCAATGGAGCAATAATTGTATCAGAAATTTTACCTAATATATTCCAATCAATATTCGTACTTGCTACATTGAGGATGGGCTACATGATAATAATGGAAGCATCTTTGAGCTATTTGGGATTAGGAGTGCCTCCAGATATTCCTACTTGGGGTTCTCTAATAAACTCTGGAAGAAATCACATATTTGATGCTTACTGGATTTCAACACTTCCCGGCATAGCTTTAGTAATACTTGTATTGAGCATCAACCTTTTTGGAGAAGGATTGAGAGATATACTGGATCCAAGGCTTAAGGTGGAAGGAAGTGAATAGATGCTTGAGATTAGGAACCTGAAAGTGATTTTTGAAACAGACAGAGGAGCAGTGAGGGCAGTAAACGGCCTTGACCTTTCACTGGAAAAAGGAAAGATTTTAGGCTTGGTGGGGGAATCGGGGTCTGGGAAAAGCATGACTTTGCTTTCTATTTTAAGGCTTGTCCCTTACCCGGGGAAGATAGTAGAAGGGGAAATTCTCTTTGAGGGAGAGGACCTTCTCAAGAAATCTCCTTCTGAGATGAGGGAGATAAGGGGAAAGGACATAGCTATGATATTTCAAGACCCTATGACCACATTAAATCCAGTTTTTCCCGTTGGAGAGCAGATTAGAGAATCCTTGAGAGTTCACAATATAATAAAACCTGAAAGAGAGGGTATATTAGGTTTCCTCAGGGAAAAGGACAGAAGAAAAAAAGAGTATGAAAAGGTTGTAGAACTTATGGAAAAAGTCGGGATATCCTATCCTGAAAAGAGGTATTTTTCGTATCCTCACCAGTTTAGTGGAGGGATGCAACAGAGGGCGATAATTGCCATTGCTCTCTCCTGCAATCCCAAGCTCCTCCTTGCAGATGAACCGACGACTGCCCTTGATGTGACAATTCAGGCACAAATTCTGGATTTATTGAGGAAAATAAACGAAGTAAACGGCACCTCCATAATTTTTGTAACTCATGATTTGGCAGTGGCGGCAGAGTTTTGCGATGAAATAGCCGTCATGTACGCTGGACAAATAGTTGAAAAAGGACCTGTGGATAAGGTCATTGGAGAACCAAAGCATCCTTATACAAAAGGGCTTTTGAAGTCCATACCTAAAATAACCCGAAAAAAAGAAAAACTTTACGCCATACCGGGGAATGTGCCAGATTTGGCTTCTCTTTCACCTAAAGGCTGTCCTTTTTATGAGCGTTGTGAAGAAGCAGTGGAAGAATGCAAAGAAGTTGAACTTTCTCTAATTGAGGTTTCAGATGGAGAATTTGTAAGGTGCATAAAGTACCTCTAAAAGATGGGGTGTTAGATATGGAAAATGGCACTTTTATTCAAATAAAAAATCTCAAAAAATATTTCATAGAAGAGCCAGATTTGTTGACGAGGGTTGTACCTAAGAAAAAGAAAAGGGTTGTGAAGGCTGTTGATGATATAAACCTTGAGATAAACAAGGGGGAGACCATGGGGCTGGTTGGAGAAAGTGGCTGTGGGAAAACCACACTAGGTCTCACTATTGTCAGGTTGTATGAGCCTACAGATGGGAAGATAATATTTGAAGGTGAAGACATAGCAGAGGCAAGAGGAGAAAAGTTAAAAGAATACAGGAAAAGAGCTCAGATAATTTTTCAAAACCCTTATTCTTCTTTAAACCCTAGAAAGACAGTAAGGGATATTCTTACAGTTCCTTTGATTGCTGTTGGAGTAAAAAATCCTCACGTGAGAGAAGAGAGAATTGAATATTTATTGGAAAGGGTAGGTTTAAATCACAGACATATGGATTCTTATCCTCATCAATTTAGTGGTGGACAAAGGCAGAGGATAGGCATAGCACGTGCTTTGGCAATGAATCCTCAATTTATAGTTGCTGATGAGCCAGTATCAGCCCTTGATGTCTCTATTCAGGCGCAAATTATTAACCTTTTGGAGGAACTAAAAGAAGAATTAAATCTCACTTATCTGTTTATATCTCATGATTTAAGTGTAGTCTATCATGTGAGTGATAGAGTAGCAGTGATGTATCTTGGGAAAATTATGGAACTGGGTAAGACGGAAGATATTTTCTTTAATCCAGTTCATCCTTATACTAAAGCTCTTTTATCGGCAATTCCTTCAGTTGATAAAAGGAAAAGGAGAAAAAGGATAATACTTGAAGGTACGGTTCCATCACCAGTTAATCCTCCTAAAGGATGTAGATTCCATACTCGGTGTTTTATGAAAAAGGGAAAAATATGTGAAGAGGTAGAACCACAATTAAAAGAAATTGAAAATGGGCATTTTGTAGCATGTCATTTATACTCATAATGGTTATCTGTGTAAAATTTGACTATCGATTTACATACCAATTTTCTACATGCACATAGTTTAGTTTATACTTGTTATTTTATCAAAAAAATATTATAATACAGTTAAAAAGATAAAAGTGCATAAGGTGATGAAGCTCACCTAATTGCCGTGAAGGCTGATGGCTTCTACGCGCTTTCGTAGAAGCCATTTTTCGTTTATTTGGCAAAAAAGAGAGGGTGGGAATTTATATGAAGTTAGAGTTTATTCCATTGTATGAAGTTTTTGAAAAATATAAGGGAGGTTGTCCAATATGCAAGATTATAAAAGATGAGGAAAAAGCCTATTGTTGGCGTTTGTTTGAAGATGAGATTTTAAAAGACCCTGAAATGTATGTCAAAATAAGTAAGACAAATTTTTGCCATTATCATTTAGAATTATTGAATAATTCATATGATAAATTGGGTTTGGCAATTGCATTAAAAGCAAATATCAGTCACAAATTACAACAAATTATGGAGAAACGTAAGTTTTCAAAGAAGAAAAGAGGGATAGAAACAAAAAGTAAATGCCTTGTTTGTGATTATTTAAGTGAAAGAGATAAATACCAGATGCATATATTGATAGATATTTTGCATGCTGATAAAGATTTTATTGAAAGGCACCATGAAGGGTTGTCTAAATTATGTTTTCATCACCTCAATATGCTTCTGGAAGTTGCAAAGGACACCACGCCACAAATTGAGAAAATAATTGAAATAAACAAAGCTTTAATTGAAAAGAATATAAGTGATCTCGAATGGTTTATAACAAAATTTGATTATAGATTTCAGGATGAACCATGGTATGACTCTAAGGATTCGATTGAAAGAGCATTGAAATTATTAAAGGGTGGTTATTATGATTAAAATTTCTTTTGACATTACTGAAGAAAGTTTTGAAGAAGTTAGGGAATTAATTGGGAATTTTAAAAAAGATGGTTTTACGGAAGAAGATGCATACAGGTCAATTTTTGAAATGGGGATTAAAGCATATCAAATAGAACGGGATAACCCTAATGAAGATGATTTAAGAAGGCAGCTTATTGCTATGGCGTCTAAATATTCTGCAATGAAATTTAAAAATTTCCAGTTGATGCGCGAGAATCAAACACTTGAAATAAGATTAAAAGGTTATGAGGCTGAAAATAGATATCTTAAAGAAACTTTAGGTATAAGGGTTGATGAATGATGAGATATATATGTCCTGTGTGTTTTAAAATAGCTGAAATTGGAGAAGAAAAGTGTTCCAACTGTGGCTATGACTTTAAAAATATATCAAATGATGATTACAGTGAAAAACTCATAAAAGCCGTAAATCATCCAGATTATAATGTGGCTTATATGGCAGCAAAAATAATTGGAGAGCTTAAAATAAAGAAAGCAGAAGAAGCATTGATAGAACATTTACGCAATAATGGGGGTAAAAGGGACCCATATATTGAGGAGGTTATTGTGTGGGCTCTTGGAGAGATTGGCGGAGAAAAGTCTCACAGGTTTCTTTTAGAAAACAAAGATAAATTCTCAGTTTTAACAAAAAATATCATTGAAAATTCTTTGGAGAAAATTAAATTTAGAATTGCAAATAAGGAGGATGAGTAAATTGGAAAATAAGGGAATAAAAAACAATGAGAATAATAACATTAAAATTTTGGGTTGGGTTGCATTTTTTGGCGGATTAAGTCAGGATATGATTGTACCTATTTTGCCTACTTTTTATACTCAAATTCTCGGTCTAAGTAAAGAAATGGTAGGGTTAATAGAGGGAAGTGTCACTACAGTTGTCAGCATTATGAGAATAATATCCGGAATAATTTCAGATAAAATTGGAAAAAGGAAATCTATTGTGTTTATTGGATATCTATTCTCTGCCATTGGAAGAGTATTACTGCCATTGACGAATGGTGCTGCCATGGCTTTTGGGTTGAGACTGGTTGATGGTATTGGAAAAGGTACAAAAGATGCGCCGAGAGATGCACTTGTTGCAAAATCTTCTAAAATGAAAAATATGGGCTTTTCGTTTGGATTTCAAAGAATGCTTGACACATTAGGTTCCTTCCTTGGGCCATTGATTACTGCCGGTTTAATGCTCTTGTTTGCCAAATATATAGATTCTATAAAGTACAGATTAATATTTTTGATTGCTGGCCTTGTAGCTTTTATCACAATAATCCTCATAGGTTTATTTGTAGTGGAGCAAAAGGGTGAAAGAGTAAGTTCATCTTTCAAATTAGATTTGTCTGTTTTTAAGGGAAAATTTCTGCTGTTTTTCATTGTAATGCTTATATTTACCCTTGGCAACAGTAGTGATGCATTTTTGATTTTAAGAGCACGCAGTGTTGGTGTAAAAGATTCAACGATACCGATAATTATAGCTATGTTTAATCTGTTTTATGCTTTATTATCAGTACCAAGTGGAGTATTATCTGACAAAATAGGAAGAGTTAATGTAATAAGGTTAGGTTGGATTATTTATGCAGTTACATATCTCGGTTTTGCATTAGCAAAATTGCCGTGGCATATTTGGGTTTTGTACGCGATATATGGGGTTTACTATTCAACAACGGAAGGTGTTGCAAAGTCTCTTGTTGCACATATAGTCGATGATAGTAATAGAGGAACTGCATTTGGGCTGTATAATGCATCGATGGGACTACTCGCACTTCCCGCAAGTTTTATTGCTGGATATTTGTGGGATAATGTATCTCCTGCTGCACCCTTTTACTTTGGAGCATTATGTTCCATAATGGCAGTTGTTTTAATAACACTGTTTAAAATTGAAAAAAGTTAAAAGGGGGATGAGAGAAATGCCGTCTGATATAGATTCCTGGGCAAGAAATGTGAGAGACTACAGTGAAATTCCAGAAATATTTAAATCGTATTATGATGAAAACTTTGGGAAATCAACCCAGTTTTTAAATGCTGTATATGCTCCTGCTGATAGCTGGGGCAGAAGAAAGACAAACGATAAATTCATGTTTTTGTATGAAAATGAAGTGGTTTTTTTCGAAAAAATGAAAAATAGTATTAATGCTGTTTCATATCCTATTGAAAATATTAATTATATTGAAAATGGATCTATATTGTTATACTCATGGTTAAAAATAAACGGTAACATAGAAGATGAGACAAGATCGTTTGTGCTTGAGTATAACACTGTTGTAGAAAATATATTTAAGCCTATAATTGAAAAATTACGCATTTTATTATGTGATATAGAAATGTCTAATAAAGAAGGAGAAATAAATGACTTTGACTGTTTGAGAGATGTAAATTACAAGTTTATGAATTATGCCAAAAAAGCTGTATTAAATGGCGAAAAAGTAATAGATTTTTTATATCAAGTTGATATAAAAGTTCCTTACTTTAAATTCTTCAAAAAATTAAAATCAACTTCTCATATGATTATATTTACAAATAAAGAATTAATAATACTAGAAGAAGAGAGTGTAAAGTCCACAAAAGATGCAAAATATGGTGGTATATGGATTTATATCCCTTTATATAAGATTTTAAGTGCTTGTATTGATAAGGAAGAAAATGGTTTTTTAAATTTAGTTATTAATATATCCGGTTCTAATACTTTTAAATCTACATTTGAACATTCAAAGAAAGAAGAAATTGAACAATTAGCTGAACGAATTAACAAAGTAGCAAGATATAATATAGTATCATGATTTTGTGAAAAGTTTTAGAATGTCAACCGTATTGTAAACGGTTGACATTCTATCAGAGCATAAGTGGTCCTTTGATTTTAAAATTACAAGAGAAACAGCTTAAACTTTAGTTTACTTGACTTTTTCATAGGACTAAATGTATATTTTATATGTCGGCTTGAATATTGGTACAAGCTTAGCACCCCTGTATGGTATTTTGAAAGTGTAAAAAGCTTCTAGAAATACTATTATGGGGGTGAGAAAATGAAAAATCTACAAGATATAGCACAACAAATATACGAAAAAACAGGGGTTGCGACATCACCAAAAGATGTGGAAAGGTTTTGTCTGCTTCTACAGCTACTTCACATTTTTGGAAAATTATCACTTTGTCACAAAAACCTTTTTCTGTGGTTGCAGAAATTGTTGAGTTATTGCGCCTACAAGGTCTGGTAGAAATTAAAAAAATGGGGAGATAACAAGGAAGAAAACAAATAGGCTTCTATAAGCATGAGGAAGCCTATTTGTGTGATTTTTTCCAGTGGTACAAGCACAAGAGAAGTTATAAAATCATATATAAAAATGAGCGGATAAATTTTGTAGAAAGAGTGATATAGATGGAAAAAGAAAAAGAGGGATTTAATGCCTATTTATTTGTGGTAATTTTTTCTTTAATTCTCTATTTTGCTTTAGGTCATGCGCGGCCTGAGGAACCGGCAATAATAATTTTCCCATTGCCTATTAGATGATTATAAAGTCAGGGGGAGAAATGATGTTTTCATCGGATAATTTAGAATCTCAAGTAAAAGATTTATTGTCAAAATTAGGATTAAAAGAAAGCGGCGAAGGTAATGATGGAGATAAAGGAGAAGACAGCAATAAAAATGGAGAAAAAGATAAACAGCCAAACTCTGGTGGAGGAAATGGCAATGGGAATGGTGAGGAGGAAAGTCCTTCAGGAGGAGAAGAAAAAAAGAAAGGTGTGCTAACCCCTTCTCAGATAATGGTAATTTTAGCTATACTTAGCGGAGCGTTAGAGCCTATTTCAATAATCGTGGATAGAAATCAAAACGTGCAGGTGGTTTTATCAGGGACTTTAAGGGAGATAATACCTGTTCCATCAGAAAAAGGCCAACCATCACAAAATGATAGTTTCTTAGACAATGCAATAAAAGCTTTGCTTGCTAAAGAATAAAATTATAATTTTATTTTTTTGCGCTTATTACTATAAAAGAACCTTTTCCAAAGCCGTATTTTACAGGCTCTTTTTCTTTTATTTCATCAAGTTTTTTAAATATGGTCTGGGAAAAATTAAAATCTCTAAAACCTGCTTCATAAAGTAATTCTACTATTTCGCTTATGGTGAAAAATGTCGCTTCTTTGTAAAATAGACTTTTTTCTTTATTTGCTTGATATATTTTGCCAATTGTGCTCTCTCTATCTACAAAGCCTATTAAAATTGTACCATTATTTTTAAGTACTCTAAAACATTCTTTGAAAGATTTTAGCACATTCTCTACAAAACATACAGTCGTCACCATTAAAACAAGGTCAAAAGAATTGTCTTCAAACGGAAGATTTTCTGCTACTCCATCTACCACATTAAGACCCCGTTCTAAAGCTATTTTTCTCATTTGATAAGAAGGTTCTACTCCGCTTTTTATACCTAGAGGTACTGCAAACTTTCCAGTTCCGATTCCTACTTCCAACCCTTTTTCAAATTTCGGCATAAGCAATTTCACTGCGTCTAATTCTGATTGATAGGCGTATTCATTTTTTTCAAACCATTCTTCATATCTGTCAAAATGTTTTTCAAAAGCAGATATTTTAGGCATAATTTTTCATCCCTTCTGAAACTTTTTTCTACTTTTTCTTCTTGTCTTTCAAAACTCATAGACTTATTCTTTGAAAGTCACACTTTAAAAGTCAAACACACTCTTTAATAAATCTTCCCTTGATTTCATTATATCATATAACAGAAATATACTGCATGCATATCATTTAGCTTTTACTATCTTGCAAAGTTTTTATATTTTGGGTATAATGATATTGACAATTGTATAAAAAGTGATGGAACTCACTTCAACCGCCGAAAGGCTGATAGTTCCTACTTGGTGTAAAAGCCAGTAGGAACTATTTTGCTTTTTAGGGGGTGATAGCAAAAAGGGATGGATATTGAGTGCTATAAAATTATTACAGCGATGGAGCTCGCTTAATGCACTAAGATGCTGATAGCTCCTACCGTTATAGAGCCAAATAATGAAATTAGGAGGTTATACTAATGTGGCTGACTTACAGTTGGTGGTTGGGTTTAGCTTTAATAGCAGGATTAATTGCAGATTGGACAGGTATATCAATATCCTTGATTGAGATTTTGGTAGGGGTTATTGCCGGTAATTATTTGGGTTTGCAAACAAATGATTGGGTAAATTTTCTGGGAGGCGTTGGAAGCATTTTCTTAACGTTTTTAGCTGGGGCAGAAGTTGATCCAGTAGTCTTAAAATCGAAGTTTAAAGAAAGTGTCACAATAGGGCTTTTAGCTTTTATTTTCCCTTTTGCCGGGGCATTTGCTTTTACTTACTTTGTGGCGGGATGGACATTGCAGGCATCCGAAATTGCGGGTATTGCCCTTTCAACAACTTCCGTTGCAGTAGTATATGCTGTAATGGTGGAAAGCGGACTTAATGAGAGCGAACTTGGTAAAATTATTTTAGCTGCTTGTTTTATAAATGACCTTGGAACAGTTTTAATGCTTGGAATTTTGTTTGCGAACTATAATAAATGGATGCTGTTGTTTATAGTTGTTACAGCAATAATAACTGTGCTTATGCCTTCAGTTACAAAAGAATTTTTTAAAGTATATGGCAATAAAGTAGGTCAGTTGGAGATAAAATATTTATTTTTCCTGGTGTTTTTAACAGGTGGTTTAGCGTCAATGGCAAACAGTGAAGCCGTCCTTCCAGCATATATACTTGGCTTAGCGGTGTCAGGGTTCTTTATGAAGGAAAAAAACTTGTTGTTCCGTATGCGTGCAATAGCATTTGCAATTTTTACACCTTTTTACTTTTTAAAAGCAGGATTGTTTGTTTCTATTCCAGGTGTAATCTCAAATATCCTCTTAATTGTGGTACTGCTTTTGATTAAAATTGCAACAAAATATATAGGCGTCAAACCTACTACAATGATATTTAAATTTTCTAAAAGAGAAGGAATGTATACAACACTTCTAATGTCTACAGGACTTACCTTTGGAACGATTTCTGCGATGTTTGGATTATCACATAACATAATAACGGCAGACCAATACACTGTTCTTGTTACTGTAGTTATTTTAAGCGCAATTATACCCACCTTGATTGCAGAAAGGTTTTACAGGCCAGAAACAGATAATTTAATTGGAGGTGGAGAAAATGTTTAAAAGAATTTTACTCGCATATGATGGCTCAGAATACGCAAATAAAGCCTATGAATATGTTTTGGAATTAGCGCAAATAAATGGTGGTTCTGAGGTGTATTTAATTTCCGTTGCCAATATCCCGGAATTTGTAAATTCAAAAGATGAAGTGGATGAAGCCTTAAATGCAGCAAAATTATATTATGGAAAAATTCTTGGCAATGCGCGAAAATTGGCTAATGAAAAGGGGATAAAAATATTTACAGAGGTGATACCGGGTCATCCTGTAGATTCAGTAATTCGCTTTGCGGAAAAGCATGAGTGTGACTTGATTGTTGTAGGGGAGAAAGGTACCAGCGGTGTAAAAAGGTATATTATTGGTAATGTAGCAGAAAATATAGCAAGGCATGCAAAATGTTCTGTTCTCATTGTGAAGTAGAATGCAATAACTTATATAGAAGGAATCGAAATTCAGGTATGGTTACTCCATATCTGAATTTCGATATAATGATAGCCCCAAAAAGAGAAGTTTTAAACACCTATCACAATAAATACTTTTTACAAGAAATAGCTCAAGCTATTAACTAAATATGACAAGTGTAAGTAAAGGATTTAAAAGAAGTTATTTTTATATCTGACTAATATGTAAAATAATGAAACTTTACTTCCCCTAAGGGAAGTAAATATAAATATCATACATGGTTATAAAATAATGGAATTTAATGTAATATAAAATCTTACTTTTAAATGTTGCATTTAATATCACAATTTATAAAAATATTTTTTTTGGATAAAATATTATTGACATAAGTCCAAAATGGTGATATTATATAACTAGGTAATGGTCATATGACCAAAATAAAAAAGAGGAGGGATTGATATGCCAAGAGGAGATGGAACAGGTCCAATGGGTTTAGGCCCAAGAACAGGAAGAGGCTTAGGATATTGTTCAGGATATAATGTACCTGGTTATTTAAATCCTGTAGGAGCATACTGGGGATTTGGCAGAGGCTTCGGTTGGTTCGGCAGAGGAAGAGGATTTAGACATATGTACTATTTAACAGGACTTCCTGGTTGGGCAAGAGGATGGTATGGTTATGGGTATCCTCAATATCCTGGCTACAATATAAATGAAAAAGATGTTTTAAGTGCTGAAGCAAAATACTTGGAAGATCAGCTCAAATATATAAAAGAAAGATTGGACCAATTAGAGAAAAAAGACGATAAAAAAGAGGAATAATTAGTTTTAAAAGTCGCAGTCACGCAAGTGGCTGCTTATTTTTATGCTTTAATTTGATATAATTTGGCTAAAGTGTTATAGTAAAACAGATTAAGTGCGCTTTTTATTTAATAAATTTATTGACATATGACAAAAATAATAATATATTAATAAATGTAAGTAACATATGTCAATAATGAAATGGAGGATGCAATATGAAAATAGCTATTTCCTCAGAAGGAAAAACTCTTGAAGCTAAGGTGGATTCAAGATTTGGACGAGCTCAATATTTTATTATAGTTGATAGTGAGACGATGGATTATAAAGTTATTGACAACGCTGCAGTAGCCCAAAGCAGTGGTGCGGGCACTAAAGCGGCACAGACTCTTATAGATGAAGGTGTACAAGTTCTCATCTCAAGCAGTGTAGGACCAAACGCTATGGAAGTATTTAAAGCAGCAGAAATTCCAGTATATAAAGCAATAGAAGGAGATGTAAAAACAAACATAGAGCTTTTTAAAAATGGAAGCCTTGAAAAGATAACAGAAGCGACAAATCAAGGACATCACCATCATTAAAAGGAGCATTGAAGATGAGAAGAGTCAAGATTTCTGTATTGAGTGGTAAAGGTGGAACAGGAAAAACAACTGTTTCTGTTAACCTTGCCAAAACTTTTAATAATAGCCTGTATGTTGATTGCGATGTAGAAGAGCCTAACGGCTATTTATTTTTAAATCCTCAAATAGAAGATGAAAAAACGGTTGAAGTCATAATACCTGAAATAAACTCCGACAAATGCACATTATGTGGTGAGTGTGTAAAAGCGTGTAGATTTGGAGCTTTGACAAAATTAATCAAAAAAATTCTCGTGTTTGACCACTTATGCCATTCCTGCGGAGCTTGTTTTGAGATGTGTCCTTATGATGCCATAGTAGAAAAATACAAACCTATTGGAACGATAAGGAAGGGCAAAGCCCAAAGCGTAGATTTTATAGACGGAAAATTAAATTATGGAGAAGCGACTGGAGTGCCTATTTTAAAAGAGATTAATAAATTGATTGAGAATGTAGATAAACCTGTAATAGTGGATAGCCCGCCAGGGACTTCCTGCCCAGTTATACATTCTATTGAAGGAAGTGATTTGTGCATTCTGGTTACAGAACCTACCCCTTATGGTCTGCACGACTTTGATTTAGCGGTACAGCTTGTAAAACAGATGGGCATTCCTATGGCCGCTGTCATTAATAAAGCTGGAGAAGGGGACAATATTATCGAGGAGTACTGCGAAAAAGAAGGCATAAAAGTTTTAGCGAAGATTCCTTTTAAAAAAGAGTTTGCAGAGGCCTATTCAAAAGGTAAATTGTTGATTGAGGTTAATGAAGAGGTAAAAGGAATATTTGAGAAATTGACGACTGATGCATTGGAGTTGATAAAAAAATGAAGCAGTTAGCAATTTTAAGCGGGAAAGGTGGTACAGGGAAGACCACAGTTGCCACTACGTTGAGCACCATTGTCAAAAATAAGATTATGGCGGATTGTGACGTAGAAGCTCCTAACCTAAATATAGTTTTGCAAGGAGAAATAATAGAAAAGCAAGACTTTTACGGTAAAGAGACGGCTGTGATTGACAAAAACAAGTGCATAGAATGTGGGATGTGTGAAGAGCTTTGCCGCTTTAATGCGATTTCTAATTTTGAAGTAAATCCTTATTATTGTGAAGGTTGTGGCCTTTGCATGTATAAATGCCCTGTTGAAGCGATTAAATTGGTAGAGGAAAAAACAGGCCATGTAGTATATGCCAAGACAAAGTCGGGAGAAAAAGTAGTATATGCAGAGCTTTTTCCTGGAGCAGATGGTTCAGGGAAATTGGTGACAGAGGTGAGAAAGAAGGCGAAGGAAGTAAGTAACGATAACGATGAGTATTTGATAATTGATGGTACTCCAGGAATAGGATGTCCTGTCCTTGCTTCTGCTACGGGTGTTGATTTGGTATTAATTGTTACAGAACCTACACTTTCTGG
Source organism: Clostridia bacterium (assembly GCA_012840485.1). Taxonomy (GTDB): domain Bacteria; phylum Bacillota; class Thermoanaerobacteria; order Thermoanaerobacterales; family Thermoanaerobacteraceae; genus Thermoanaerobacter. Next base: position 20,134 of record DULG01000054.1, read on the forward strand.
TTTTGCTGACATGAAGAGAGTATTGTCAGCGATAGAAAGCTTTAAAGTTCCTTCCGTGGTGTGTGTCAATAAATGGGATTTAAATAAAGAAGTATCACAACAAATAGAAAAATATTGTGAGGAAAACAACATTGTGGTTGTTGGGAAAATAGATTTTGATGAAGCGGTTGTAAAAGCTTTAAAAAATTTACAAAGCTTAAGTAGTTATCCTGACAGCACTGCTTACCAGCAAATTTATAAAATGTGGCTTAGGATTAAAGAAATTTTAGATGAAGGGGTGGAAAGTAAATGAAAATTGCTGTTGCTTCAGAAGGCGAAGAAGTTTCAATGCATTTTGGACATTGTGAAGGTTTTTGGATTTTTGATGTGGAGAATGGTAAAATAAAAGACTCTACTTTTTTACCTAATCCCGGTCATAGGCCAGGATTTCTCCCAGAGTTTTTAAAAGACAAAGGAGTTGATTGTATAATTTCTGGAGGAATGGGGACCAGTGCTATTGAGCTTTTTAATAGTTATGGAATAGATGTAATAACTGGCGCTGAAGGAAATGCTACAGAAGTGGCAGAGAAGTACATCAATGGTACTTTGATATCTTCTAACAGTCCTTGTGAAAAACACGAACATCACCATTAAAGAAGGGGATGAGGGAAAAATTGGAAATACAAGTTCTTATAGAAAATGTGGTTTTTAATAAAAATTTTGTAGCAGAACATGGATTATCAATTTTAGTAAAAAAAGATGATAAAGAAGTTTTGGTAGATACCGGCCAGAGTGAAAACTTTATAAAAAATTGCGGTTTAATGGGTATAGAGGTGGGAAGAATACAAAAAGTGGTTCTCACTCATGGGCATTATGACCATATTGGTGGGCTCAAAGGTTTGCTTGAAAAGAATTCCTATGTAAAAATATATGCTCATAAGAGGATTTTAGATAAAAAATATGTATTGAGGAAAAATGGAAATATAGATGAGATAGGTTTTAACTTAACAATTTACAATAAATATAAAAATAATTTTGTGCTAATAGAGGAAGATACAGAAGTAGAAAAAGATTTTTTTGTGATCACAAGCACTGACATAGTTTATGATAATGAATTCACTACTAAGAATTTTTTAATCGAAGAAAAGGGAGAAAAAATAAAGGATGATTTTTTAGATGAGGTTTTTGTGGTAGTAAAAGAAGAAGATGGAATTAATGTAATTACGGGATGTTCCCATGCAGGTATATTAAATATTTTAGGAACGGCAAAAAGGCGTTTTGAAGGAAGTTCTCTCAAGTCATTAATTGGAGGTTTCCATTTAAGAGGTATGCCAGAAGAAGAAATCATAGAAATAGCCAAAAAAATAGATAGCTATGGAATAAAGAAAATATATACAGGTCATTGTACGGGAATAGACGAATATGGAATCCTAAAATCTGTTTTAAAAGACAAACTATCTTATTTGACTACCAGTTCATCAATTATTGTTTAACAGAAGAGGAGGACTTTTTGTGATAAAAGTAGCAATAGGCTCTAACGACAAGATACATTTATCAGATAAGCATTTTGGCATGAGCAAGTATTTTATAATCTTTGAAGTGGATGAAAATAATAGCTACAAAAAAGTTGAAGAAAGGGAAAATCCCTACGGGGGAGATAAACATAAACATGCTGAGACAGATGAGATAATGGAAGTTTTAAATGACTGTCAAGTTTTTATTGGCAAGGCAATGGGTAAAGAGAGCCAAAGGAGAATAAAAGAAGAATGGAATAAAACTCCTATAGTAGCGAAAGATGTAGACACTGTTGAGGAAGCTATAGAACTTTATTCTAAAAAGTTTTTGTAAAGAAAGGAACGATTGTTATGCCTGGTTTTGGAAGAGAATTTGGAGGTAGAGGCGGAGGATTTGGCGTCGGAGGTGGTTTTGGAAGAGGAGCAGGTTTCGGACCTGATGGTAGTTGTGTGTGTGAAAACTGTGGCCATGAAGTGCCTCATCAAAGAGGTGTACCTTGTTATACTCTAAGGTGTCCTGTATGCGGTGGTCCAATGATAAGAAAAGTTGCAGGCTATGGTGGAACTTATCGTAATTCTCCTACTGCTAATAGACCTGTAACAGAAGAAAAGAAAGATAGCAATGTCAAATACACAAAACCACATAAGCCTAAAGTGGATGAATCGGCTTGCATTGGATGCGGCAATTGTGTGAGAATATGTCCTTTTAATGCTATAGAGTTAAAAGATGGAGTTGCCTATATAGACCATAAGAAGTGCAGAGACTGTGGTAGATGTATTGATATTTGCCCTGTAAGAGCAATTTCATAGAAAAAAGGCTATCGCATATCAATTTAATATTTTTTTGCGATAGCCTTTATCTTTTCCAATTGTCCTATTTTGCGATAAAATAAGCTTTTTGATATTTTCAAGGCTATTTACAGCTTCAGATGGATTGTCGGGCACTTTTCCAGGATAAAGTTTATATAATTTTTTATACTCATCTATACCTATATTTGGCATTATTACATTAGCTCCACATTTTAGTCCTTTAATATAACCTGCTTTGTCTTTAACAGCCAAAGCAGTAGTAGCAGGTATGTTAATGTCAGGCAATATTAGTCTTGATAAAGCCAACATTTTTAATACAATTTCCACATTGCCGCCTTTTTCCCTTTCTAAAGGTGTGTTTTCGCAAGGTATAAAAGGACCTATTCCTAGCATATCTGCATCTATTTTTTTAAAGAATATGAGGTCTTGTGCCAGCATTTCTAAAGTTTGTCCCGGGAGGCCTACAAGGCTTCCTGTTCCGACTTCATAACCTAATTCTCTTAAATCCATAAGGCACCTTACGCGATTTTCATAACTCATGCCGGGATGTAATTTTTGATAAAGCTCTTTGTTTGTAGTTTCAATGCGAAGTAGATATCTATCGGCTCCCGCTTTTTTTAATTCAGCGTAGTCTTTAGTGGAAAGTTCTCCAATACTTAAAGTTACTGCAATATCTAATTTTTTAATTTCTTCGATTATTTTACATAAAGTAATTATTTTAAAATATTTATCCTCGCCGCTTTGAAGGACTATTGTTTTTAGTCCAACTGACGCTCCATATTTTACACATTGTAATATTTCTTCGGGTTCCATTCTGTATCGTTTAATTGTCCTGTTAGGACCTCGAAGGCCACAATAAAAACAAGTATTGCTGCAGTAGTTACTGAATTCTATGAGACCTCTTAAATGTACTTCATCTCCTACATATTTTTTTCTAACTCTATCCGCAGCTTGATAAATCTTGGAAGGGTCTTCTAAAGCTAGAAGTGTCACAAGTTCTTCTTTATCAATGCTGTGATGTGTTTCTAATTTTTCAATTAATTCATCAATATCTTTTTCTTTTATCATGAATATCACTCTCTCTTTCCCTAATTAGTATAAAACAATTGTTAATAAAAAATCAATAAAATTGTTAAACTATTTTCTTAACAAATTTTTGATATTTTATTGACATAATTTCATTAAAATCTTATAATTGGGATAGGGGGTCATCCCCTAAGGGTAGGGGTAAAAGAAAAACATAATCAGGAGGTAATTTGGATTATGGAAACTGATGTTTTAGTTATTGGAGGAAGTGCAGGTGGGATTTTAGCGGCTTTATCTGTTAAAAAGATGTACAAAGACAGAAAAGTAACAGTTATAAGAATGGCAGAAAGAGTGATGGTTCCTTGTGGAATCCCTTATATTTTTGGTACTTTAAAGGATACTTCAAAGAATGTGATCCCAGATGCTATGCTTACAAATGCGGGAGTAGAGTTGGTAATAGACGAAGTTGTCTCTATTGATAGGCAAAATAAAAAAGTTTCTACAAGAAAAAATGGAGATATTTCTTACAAAAAATTAATTTTAGCGACAGGTTCCCTACCGATAGTTCCGACATTTATACCCGGTTATGACTTGGACAATGTATTCACAATAAAGAAGGATGAGGAGTATTTGGAATTTGTTCAGCAAAAGATTAACGAAGCAGAGGATGTGATGGTAGTAGGTGGTGGTTTCATAGGTGTTGAAATGGCGGAACAGATACAGCTTTTAGGTAAGAATGTAACAATCATTGAGGTGGCAGACAAACTTCTGTGGCAGGCTTTTGACCCAGAATTTAGTGATATGGCGGAAGCTAAATTAAAAGAGCATGGTATAAAAGTGTTGACTAACACCAAGGTTACAAAATTCATTGGAGAGAAAGAAGTTAAGGAAGTGGAGATTCACACTGGAGAGAAAATAAAAGCAAATGTTGTTATAGTAGCTATGGGAGTAAAGCCTAATACAAAGTTAGCTGAAGAAGCGGGTATTAAACTAAATGAAAAAGGCGCAATAACTGTGGATGAATATATGAGGACGAATGACCCAGATATTTTTGCTGTAGGTGACTGCGCGGAAAAGAAATGTTTCTTTACAAGGAAAAATGTACCAATACTTTTAGCTTCTATTGCAGCTAATGAAGCTAAAATTGCCGGTGTAAATGCATTTGAGTTAAGATTAGTAAGAGAAAATAAAGGCACAATAAGTGCTTTTTCTACAAAGATATACAATACTGTTTTTGCTGCTGCAGGTCTTACAGAAACTCAAGCGAAGGCTGAGGGATTTGACATAGTCATTGGTGAATTTAACACTATAGACAAACACCCTGGAACACTGCCAAACACCATGGATGTTAAGATAAAATTAATTTTCTCAAGGTATTCAGGAGTTATACTGGGAGCTCAACTAGCAGGTGGAGATAATGTCGGTGAAATGATAAACATTTTAAGCCTGGCAATACAAAAAGGGACAACAGCTTCAGAATTGACTACTTTTCAAGTGGCGACCCATCCACTTCTTACTTCATCGCCAGTTTCTTACCCAATAAGTTCTGCTGCTTTAGATGCTTTGTCAAAAATATGATTAAGTGTTATAATTGAATTAAAAAGAAAAGAGCAGATTTGTTAAAATCCTGCTCTTTTCTATAAATTAAAAAGAGTAGGAGGGCAATTCTTATGGAAAAAATAGTTGATGCAAGAGGTAAAAACTGTCCTATCCCTGTCATTATGACTAAAAAAGCTTTAGAAGAAATAGAAGAAGGGAAAATTCTAGTAATGGTGGACAATGAGACTGCAAAAGAAAACGTTTCAAAATATGCAAAAAATGCCGGTTGTGAAGTAGCAGTAGAAGCGAAAGAAGGAGAATTTCACATGAATATTTACAAGAAAAAGACTGTGATTAATGAGAAAAGTGATAGCTATATAGTTGTTATAACTTCTGATAAATTTGGTGAAGGAGATGAAAAGCTGGGCAAGATTTTGATGAAGAGTTTTATCATTTCTCTAAAGGAACAGAATAAAAAGCCCGAGGGCATAATTTTTATCAATAATGGTGTAAAGCTTACAACAGAAGGTTCAGAAGTGATTGAAGATTTAAAAGAATTAATGGGCATGGGAGTAGATATTATTTCTTGTGGTACTTGCCTTGATTTTTATGGTGTAAAAGAAAAACTTTTAGTGGGCAGCGTCTCAAATATGTATTCAATTGCTGAAAAAATGACTACTTTAAGAGTAGTAAAGGTATAATATTTAATAATTTTTAAATAACAGTGTCATATTTTAAGAACAAAATTATGTTGACGTTGATGATTTTGTGGAATATAATATAATTGAAAAGTATTTAACAAACAATTTAATATCAATATGGGATGAAAAATGCGGGAGAGACCCAACTTGGGCGCCGAAGGAGCAAGCGAGTATAAAGCCTATATATTCGCGAAACTCTCAGGCAAAAGGACCGCATTTGACCATATCCCGGAAAGCCTCTATAAAGGCACCGAAGGAGCAATTCTTCTAAAGAAGAATCTCTCAGGTAAAAAGACGGGGAATAAAAGGCGCAGTGCTTTTTATTCCCTTATTTTTTTGGTGATAATATGAAATATGTAATTATCACAAATAATCCCCTTGTAGCAAAGGAATATCCCCAAAAATGCGAGTTTATTGGAGGAACAATTGTTAATGTATTGACAAGATGTAGAGACCTCATCCATAAAGGGTATATTTTAATAACACATCCTCTTGCAGGAAGTGTGAAACCGAATCAATCTCCTTACAAGTCTGTTTTACTTAAGGAAAATGAAGGACCTGTCGACTTTCACAGTGTGCTAGTAGTTGAAAATTGTTTTCATAAGGTAAAGGAAATGATTGAAACATCAAATTTAAATATTCAATTAGATAAAGATGTTTTAGAAGATTTTGCGTACCTTGATAAAGAATTGATAAAAGAGGCTATTGAAACTATCAGAGAATGGTGAGGTGAAATTATGACTACTTTATACGATTGCCTTATAATTGGTGGAGGACCTGCCGGTTTGTCTGCGGCAATATATGCTTCAAGGGCTAAATTAAATACTGTAGTTTTTGAAAAAAGTAAAATAGGTGGGCAAGCTGCTATAACAGATGACATAGAGAATTATCCTGGGTCAATGGAGGAGGCTACAGGACCTAAGATTGTCAAAAGGATGAGGGAACAAGCAGAGTTTTTTGGAACACAATTTATTATGGAAGAAATTAGAGGTATTGACATTAACGGAAAAATAAAAAAGGTGGTCACCAATAGGTGGTGCTACGAAGGAAAAACAATTATAATTGCTACAGGGGCAGAACACATTAGATTAAATGTGCCAGGAGAAAAGGAATTTATAGGTAAGGGTGTTTCTTATTGCGCAACATGTGATGCAGACTTTTTTACAGATTTGGATGTGATTGTAGTAGGTGGTGGAGATTCGGCAATACAGGAGGCTTTATATCTTACTAAATTTGCTGAAAACGTTACAATTCTTCACAGAAGAGATAAGTTAAGAGCCAATAAATGCCTGCAGGATAAAGCATTTAAAAATCCCAAAATAAAATTTATTTGGAACAGTGTCGTTGAAAAAATAGAAGGAGACGGAATAGTGGAAAAGGTAATAATAAGGAATGTAAAAACAGGAGAATTAAATGAAGTGAAGACGGATGGAGTCTTTGTGTTTATCGGTATGAAGCCGACGACAGAGATTTTTAAGGACTTAATTGATATGGATGAAAAAGGATATATTTTGACAGATGAAAATATGAGGACAAATGTTCCCGGGGTTTTTGCTGCAGGAGATTGCAGGGCAAAACTTTTGAGGCAAATAGTGACAGCTGCAGCGGATGGGGCAATAGCAGCAGTAGCTGCTGAGAGGTATATTGAAGAATTGGAGTGTTGAAAGGAGGTGAGAGTTGGTGGTTGAAGTGAATAAAGACAATTTTGATGAAGTAGTAAAAAAGGAAGAAAAGTTGGTCTTGATTGACTTTTGGGGACCAAAGTGCGAACAATGCCTTGCTTTAATGCCTGAAGTAGAAAAATTGGAGCAAAAATATGCAGATAAAGTTAAGTTTTGCAAACTGGATGCTTCACAAAACAGGAGATTGTGCATTTCTCTCAAAGTTTTAGGGCTTCCGACCTTTCAGCTTTACAAAAATGGGGAAAAAGTGGATGAAATATCAAAAGATGTGACAATAGAGAAGATTGAGGAGATGATAAAAAAGCATATTTAGAGGAGGTGATTTTATGAGACTGGAGATAGGGAATATTTATATAAAAGATGTAGTGTTTTCTGATGTAACAAAAGTAAAAGATGGAGTGCTTTACTTAAATAAAGAAGAAATAATAAAGGCTTTGAAGGAGGACAGTCGACTAGAAAAAGTGGAAATAGAAATTGCAAAGCCGGAAGAAGAAGTGAGAATAATACCAGTAAAGGACGTAATTGAACCGCGTGTCAAAGTTAGAGGAAAAGGAGGAATATTTCCAGGGTTTATAAGCAAAGTAGAGACAGTAGGAGAGGGTAGAACCCATGTCTTAAAAGGGACAGCTGTGGTGACAACCGGAAGGATTGTGGGATTCCAGGAAGGCATAATTGACATGTCAGGGGAAGGTGCAAAATATACTCCTTTTTCGAAGCTTATAAATATTGTAGTGGTGTGTGAACCCGTAGAAGGGCTTCCAAAACATGAACATGAGGAAGTTGTAAGAATAGCTGGTTTAAAAGCAGCAGCTTTGATAGGGGAAGCTGGAAGAGATGTAGAACCTGATGAGATAAAGGAATATGAAACTTTGCCACTCCTTGAAAGTGTGAAAAAGTATCCTGATTTGCCCAGAGTAGGATATATTTATATGCTGCAAAGCCAGGGGTTGCTTCACGATACTTATGTGTATGGAGTTGATGCTAAGAAAATTGTTCCAACTTTCATTTATCCTACAGAAGTGATGGACGGGGCTATAGTCAGCGGCAATTGCGTTTCAGCCTGCGATAAAAATACCACCTATGTTCACATGAATAATCCAATCATAGAAGACTTATATGAGAAACACGGCAAAGAAATAAATTTGGTGGGAATAATCATAACAAATGAAAATGTCACACTAGCGGACAAAGAAAGGTCTTCTGATTATACGGCCAAATTGGCAGAGTATCTTGGACTTGAAGGAGTTATTATTTCAGAAGAGGGGTTTGGGAATCCAGATACAGACCTAATAATGAACTGTCACAAGTTGGAGGAAAAAGGGATAAAGACAGTTCTTTTAACAGATGAGTTTGCTGGAAGGGATGGCCTGTCACAATCCCTTGCAGACGCAGATCCTAGGGCGAATGCTGTTGTGACAGCAGGAAATGCAAATGAAATAGTAAAACTTCCCAAAATGAAAAGAGTGATAGGACATATAGAAGCGGCTAATGTAATAGCAGGTGGATTTGAAGGTAGCTTAGAAGCGGATGGAAGTATAACTGTAGAGTTACAGGCTATCACTGGTTCCACTTCAGAAGTAGGGTTTACTAAATTGACTGCAAGAGAATATTAAAAATAGGAGGTAGATATCAATGTTGGAAGGTAAAAAAGTGATAATAGTGGGAGACAGAGATGGAATACCAGGTCCTGCTATTGAAGAGTGCATAAAGACTACTGAAGCAGAAATAGTGTTTACTGCTACTGAATGCTTTGTCTGAACTGCTGCAGGAGCAATGGACCTTGAGATTCAAGGTAGGATTAAGGAGTTAGCAGAAAAATACGGTGCTGGAAATATAGTCGTGATTTTAGGAAGCAATGAGGCAGAAGCAGCAGGTTTAGCTGCGGAAACTGTGACAAATGGAGATCCTACCTATGCAGGTCCGTTGGCAGGAGTCCCGTTGGGACTCAGAGTTTACCACATATTAGAAGAGGAAATAAAGAAGGAGATAGACCCTAATGTGTATGAAGAACAGGTCGGCATGATGGAGATGGTGTTAGATGTTGAGGCAATTTCTAAAGAAGTCAGGTCTATAAGAGAACAGTATTCAAAATATTAAGTTTTCCTCGAAAGGAGGAGGTAATTTGTTAAGGGTTGTCCATTATTTAAATCAGTTTTTTGGGCAAATTGGAGGAGAGGACAAAGCCTCAATTCCGCCCATGGTAAAAGAAGGACCGGTAGGTCCGGGAATGGCTTTTAAAGGTTCTTTTGGTGATAAAGCAGAGATTGTAGCAACAGTAATTTGTGGAGACAGCTATTTTAATGAAAATATTGAAAAGGCTACAGAAGAAATTCTTCAGATGATTGAAAAATACAAGCCGGATGTTTTTATAGCAGGTCCTGCTTTTAACGCAGGGAGATATGGCACGGCCTGTGGGACAATATGCAAAGCCGTCCAAGACAAATTTGGCATTCCGGCAGTAACTGGAATGTATCCTGAAAATCCAGGTGTTGACTTGTATAAGAAAAATGTGTACATCATAAAGACTACAGATTCAGCGGCAGGAATGAAGGATGCAGTAGCCAAAATGGCAAAACTGACTTTGAAATTAGGCTTTAAGGAAAACATAGGGGCACATGAAGAAGAAGGCTATATACCAAGAGGGATGAGAAAAAATATCTTTGTAGTGGAAAGAGGTTCTAAAAGAGCGGTGGAAATGCTCATCAAAAAACTAAAGGGGGAGCCTTTTACAACAGAATATCCTATGCCAGATTTTGATAGAGTTTCTCCTGCCAAGGCTGTAAAAGTAAAAGAATCTCTCATTGCTCTTGTTACTTCAGGAGGAATTGTCCCTAAGGGAAATCCTGACCATATTGAATCTTCCAATGCTTCTAAGTACGGGAAATATGTTATAGAAGGAATAGATAATTTAACAAATAAGACCCATGAAACAGCTCATGGAGGATATGACCCTGTGTATGCCAATGAAGACCCTGATAGGGTGCTTCCTGTTGATGTGTTAAGAGAATTAGAAAGAGAAGGCAAAATAGGTAAACTTTATAGATATTACTATGCAACTGTAGGGAATGGTACTGCTGTTGCAAGTGCTAAAAAATATGCTCAAAGTATAGCTAAAGAACTTATTGCCGATGGAGTAAAGGCTGTTATTCTTACCTCTACCTGAGGAACCTGTACTCGTTGCGGTGCAACGATGGTAAAGGAATTAGAAAGAGCAGGTATCCCTACTGTTCACATTTGTACTATAGTTCCAATATCAAAAACAGTAGGAGCAAATAGAATTGTGCCGGCGGTGGCTATACCCCATCCATTAGGTAATCCTTCTCTTGGGTTTAAAGAGGAATACGCTTTAAGAAAAAAATTAATAGAGAAAGCGTTGAAAGCTCTGGAAACAGATATAGAAAGTCAGACAGTCTTTGAATAAATAGTAAGCAGCTCTTTTCAAAAGAGCTGCAATTTCATGCGAAAGGAGTGACTCGGATGAATCCAGTGATAAAAGGTTGTAGTTATATATTGGTGCATGTACCTAATATTATGGTAGAAGGTGGAACGACTCAAATCTTAGAGAAGGAGAACAAAAATTCTGAATACATTCAAAAGCTAAATGACCATATAAGGTCTTACGAAGAGTGTATAGCTTATGCGCCAAACCAAGCATATATAGGGAATATATACCCTGATGAACTCTACAATATTCCCAAACCTTGGTATCAAAATTTAGTTTCTCCTAAGAGATTTGGAGAGTTTGGAGAAATAATGCCTGAAGATGAATTTTACGCTTTAATGCAGATATCGGATGTTTTCGATTTAGTACTTTTAGAAAAGAAATTTGTAGAAGAGGTCAAAGAAAAGCTTAAAAATCATCCTTTGATTAATGAAAAAGATTTGGCTAAGCTAAAAGAAGGGGTTTCTTTAGAGGAAATAGAAAAGCAAATAGATAACAAAGCAGTCCCATTGAGGTTTAAGGGGAAAATAGTAGGATGTGTAAAAAAAGCTCATGACAAGGATGTGACTCTTTCTTCTCATGTGATGATGGAAAATTTAGCAACAAAGGCTTCTGCTGTATTAGCTTTCAAATATTTACTAAAAAACACGGGAATAAACGTGGAAGAAATAGAGTATATTTTGGAGTGCTCTGAGGAAGCTTGTGGAGATATGAATCAGAGGGGTGGAGGAAATTTTGCCAAAGCTATTGGTGAGGTTGTAGGTTGTAGCAATGCTACAGGAGCAGATGTAAGGGGATTTTGTGCAGGACCCTCCCACGCCCTCTTAAGTGCAGCTGCCTTAGTGAGCGCCGGGGTCTTCAAGAATGTGGTAGTGGTAGCAGGAGGAGCGACTGCAAAGTTGGGAATGAATGGCAGAGACCATGTCAAAAAGGGCATGCCTCTTCTTGAAGATGTCTTGGGAGGATTTGCAGTATTGGTTTCTGCAAATGACGGTATAAACCCACTTATAAGATTGGATAGCATTGGCAGACATACAATAGGTGCAGGGGCTTCGCCTCAAGCAGTTATGCATGCAGTTGTAGTTGAACCTCTTGAAAGATTAGGACTTAGAATAACGGATGTTGACAAATATTCAGTTGAAATGCAAAACCCGGAGATAACAGAACCAGCAGGAGCAGGGGATGTACCTAAAGCCAACTATAAGATGATTGCAGCATTGGGAGTAAAGCGCGGAGATATAGATAAAAGTCAAATGGAAGAATTTATATTAAAACATGGAATGCCCGGTTTTGCTCCAACACAAGGCCATATACCCTCGGGGATTCCTATATTGGGATATGCGAGAAAAAAAATATTGAAAGGCGAACTAAAAAGAGTGATGTCAATAGGCAAGGGTAGTCTTTTCTTGGCGCGCATGACAAATCTATTTGATGGAATTTCAATGATTATAGAAGCAAATCCAGGAATAAAAGAAGAAAAAGGCCCCGAAGAAAAGGAAATAAGGGGAATGATAGCAAAGGTTTTGAGGGACTTTGCGGAGCATCTCATTAATAGTGAGGTGTAAAAAATGAACAAACGTATTATTGCAGATATATTTAACCAAATGGCAGATTTTGTTGAAAAAGGGGAATACACAAAAAAAATAAAAGTGGGAATAACCACTTTGGGCAGTGAACACGGCAGCTCTGAGATGATTTTGGGAGCGGAGATGGCACAAAGCAAATTTAGCGATGTTGAGGTATTACTCATTGGAGACAGAGGTAGTAGCAATTTAAAATCTTATGAGGCAAAAACTCTTGAAGAGTGCCATCAAATTATGGAGCGATTATTAGATGAAGGTGAATTAGACGCCTGTGTCACAATGCATTATAATTTTCCTCTGGGAGTTGCAACTGTGGGAAGGGTTGTAACACCTGCTAAAGGAAAAGAACTTCTCATAGCTACTACAACTGGAACAGCTGCTTTTGACAGAATAGAGGCAATGGTGAGAAATGCGATATATGGAAATATTGTGGCAAGGGCGTTGGGAATTGAAAGACCTACTATAGGTATTTTAAATGTAGATGGTTCAAGGCAAGTTGAAAGGATTTTAAAACAGCTCAAAGAAAAAGGTTATGACCTGAATTTTGCAATTTCGTCAAGACAAGATGGCGGAGTGATAATGAGAGGAAATGACATTTTGTCTGCTTCCTGTGATGTAATGGTGACAGATACTTTGACAGGGAATATAATTGTGAAGCTTTTATCTGCTTATACCACAGGAGGCGATTACGAGGCATTAGGTTATGGGTATGGGCCGGGTATAGGAGAAAACTGCAAGAAGCTTATATTGATTTTATCCCGAGCATCTGGATCACCTGTAGCAGCCAATGCCATAAAATTTGCTGCAGAACTGATAAAAGGTAGACTTTTTGAGATTGTCTTAAAAGAGTTTGAAGCAGCTAAAAAAGCGGGATTTGAAGAAATTATAAAAGACATGAGAGACAAAGAAGCACCAAAAAAGCAAACTGATGCTAAAATTCCTGAGAAAAAACCTGTTACAGAGGAAATATATGGAATTGACATCTTGGAACTTGAAGATATGGTGAAGTTGTTGTGGGTGAAAGGGATTTACGCTGAAAGCGGAATGGGTTGTACAGGGCCTGTAATTCTTGTAAATAAAGAAGATTACCAAAAAGCATTAGAAATTGTAAATAAAACGAAGTGATATAGAGTATTTTATTCTTCTTCTCCGAAACATTGTGACAAGGCCCTGGGCCTTTATACAGAAAGGAGGTAGTGGGAATGATAGAAAGAGTAAAGCTTACACAGTTGACAAAAAGTGCAGGTTGAGCAGCGAAAATTGGCCCTGAGGCCTTGGCACAGGTTCTGTGCCAGTTAGAGATAACTTCTAATGAAAATTTATTAGTGGGTTTAAACACCAACGACGATGCGGCAGTATACAAGCTAAACGAAGAGATAGCTATAGTTCACACAATTGATTACTTTACTCCTGTAGTAGATGACCCCTATGACTTTGGGCAAATTGCGGCAGCCAACGCTTTAAGCGATGTGTACGCTATGGGAGGAACTCCTTTATTTGCACTGAATGTGGTCTGCTTTCCAGCATCCTATCTTGATGTTTTAAAAGAAGTATTGAGAGGTGGAAATGATAAAGTAAAAGAAGCTGGTGCCTTTATAGCAGGTGGTCATACCATTGAAGATGAAGAGCCTAAATACGGGTTGAGTGTTACCGGCATTGTAAATCCTAGAAAAGTGGTAAAGAATAGCACTGCAAAGCCAGGAGATGTGCTCATTTTGACGAAGCCCATAGGTATTGGAGTGATAAATACAGCGATAAAAGGGGAGATGTGCCCACCTCATGTGCATTCACTGGCAGTTGATGTGATGAAATATTTAAACAAAGATGCCTCACAGATGATGATGGAAGTTGGGGTCAATGCCTGCACTGATATAACAGGTTTTGGACTATTAGGTCATGCATATGAAATGGCTTCTTCTAGTGGAGTTACCATTGAATTTAACAAAAATGCAATACCTTTAATTGAAGGTGCGAAAGACTTAGCGGAAATGGGTTTAATTCCAGGTGGATGCTATAGAAACAAAAATTATTTAAAAAGAGAAGTTTATTTAGAAAATGTGGAAGATGTGCTTGCTGATTTAATGTTTGATCCTCAAACTTCAGGAGGATTATTGATATCAGTAGAAGAGGAGAAGGCAGATGAATTGTATCAAAAACTCAATAAAAAATTGAAATTTGGTGCTTTTATTGTAGGTTGTGTGAGAAAAAAACAAGACTATGACATATACGTTAAATAACTCCGATGAGGGGAGTTTGCTATGGAAAATTTGTACAGGATGCTTCCTTCAGTAGATGAAATATTGAAGGAAGGAAAAATAGCTGAAGTTTTGAAATTTAACAAGAGGGAAGTAGTTAAAAAAATTGCAAGAGACGTACTTGAAAAATATAGGGAGAAAATCAGAACAAGGGAGATAGAAGAATTTAACAGAGAAGAAATAACAGAAGAGATTCTAAGTCAAATTGAAAAGCGAAAAAAGATGAACTTGAGGAGGGTGGTGAATGGTACAGGCATCATCATTCATACGAATCTTGGTAGGTCCTTATTTCCTCCTCAAGTAAAAGAATACTTGTGGAATGTGGCGTGTTACTATTCTACCTTAGAATACGATGTAGAAAAAGGAGAAAGAGGTTCAAGGTATTCTCATGTGGAAGAAATTTTGTGTGAACTTTTAAGTGTCGAAGCTGCGTTAGTTGTAAATAACAATGCAGCAGCTGTACTGCTGGCACTTAATACTCTCGCTAAAGGAAAAGAAGTTATAGTTTCAAGAGGGCAACTCATTGAAATAGGGGGTTCTTTTAGGATCCCCGATGTGATGCTTCAAAGTGGTGCAATTTTAAAAGAAGTGGGGACGACGAATAAAACCTATGACTACGATTATATAAATGCTATTTCTGAGAACACAGCTCTTTTGTTAAAAGTCCATACCAGCAACTATAGAATTGTCGGCTTTACTCACGACATAGGCACAGAAGAATTGGTGCAAATTGGGATAAAGTACAACCTTCCTACTATGGAAGACCTAGGAAGTGGAGTAATGGTAGACCTTAGGGAATATGGTTTGGCGTATGAACCGACAGTTCAAGATGTGGTAAAAGCAGGAGTAGATATAATTACTTTCAGTGGTGATAAGCTTTTAGGGGGTCCTCAGGCAGGAATAATCATTGGCAAGAAAAAATATATCGACCTCATGAAGAAAAATCCTCTCACAAGGGCATTGCGGGTAGACAAACTCTGCCTTGTTTCATTAGAGAGAATACTCAGAATTTACAGAGATTCTAATCCAGTAGAGCTTATTCCTACTTTAAAAATGTTAACAGCAAGACCCCAAGATTTATATAAAAAGGCGGTTAATTTGAAGGAAAGTATTTTGAGTATAACAAAAATTAAGTCACAACTTACACAGATTAGCTCTCTATCAGGTGGAGGTTCTTTACCAGAAGAAAATTTACCCTCTTACGGTGTTACAGTAGAAATTGAAGGATTGAGTGCAAATGAATTAGAAAAAAGATTGAGGATTAGAGAAATACCGATTATAACGCGAATAATTTCTGATGTAGTTACAATAGATGTTAGAACGCTTGTAGAAGGAGACGAAGATATAATTGTAAAGGCTTTAAAAGAGGTAACGGGGGTGTGCCAATGAAAAATGTTATAATTGGCACAGCAGGACATATTGACCACGGTAAGACAACATTAATAAAAGCACTTACTGGCAAAGATACAGATAGGCTTAAAGAAGAAAAATTAAGAGGAATTACGACAGATTTGGGATTTGCCTATTTTGATCTCCCTTCTGGGATAAGGGCGGGAATAATAGATGTACCAGGCCACGAAAGATTTATTAAAAATATGCTGGCAGGAGCCCACGGTGTAGATATTGTAATGCTTGTGATAGCAGCAGATGAAGGTATAATGCCACAAACTAAAGAGCATATGGATATACTGTCTTACCTCAACATAAAAGGCGGAGTAATTGTATTGACCAAGTGCGATTTGGTAGAAAAAGATTGGATAAAAATGGTTGAAGAAGATGTGAGAGAGGTATTAAAAGAGACTTTTTTAAGAGATGCTCCAATAATCCCTGTTTCTTCAGTTACAGGAGAAGGCTTAGAGGCTCTAGTTAAAAAATTGAATGAGTTGGCTCAGACAGTAGAGGAGAGAAGTGCAGAAGGAATAGTTAGATTGCCAATAGATAGAGTTTTTTCCATTGCAGGCTTTGGTACTATAGTAACTGGTACTTTAATATCTGGTAGCATAAAAGTTGGAGATGGAATAGTGATTTATCCAAGGATGATTAAATCAAAGGTCAGAAACCTTCAAGTACATGAAAGAAATGTGGAATGTGCTTTAGCTGGTCAAAGGACGGCTATAAATTTGGCAAATGTAAAAGTGGAGGATATAAAAAGAGGAGACGTGATTGCTCCTGCTGGTGTTATCATACCTTCTATGATGGTGGATGTAAAACTGTCTCTTTTAAAAGAGGCGAAACCTCTTATAAATAGAGATAGAATAAGATTTTATACTGGAGCTTCAGAAATAATAGGAAGAGTGATTTTGCTTGATAGAGATGGACTGGAAGGCGGCCAAAGTTGCTACGCGCAGATACAGCTGGAAGACTATGTTTGTGTTCTAAGGGGAGATAAGTTTGTTATACGGACTTATTCTCCTATGATGACAATAGGCGGTGGAGTGATATTAGTTCCTAATCCGGCAAAACATAAGAGATTTGATGAAAAGGTAATAAGGGAACTTAAGAATATTGAGGAGCTAGGAGATATATTCATTGTTGAAAAAGTTGTATACGATTCTCTTTTACCTTTGTCAATAGCTGAAATTGAGAGGAAGGCAAGTATCCTCAATGTAAAGAATATTTCTGTTAGAGATTTAATCAACTTGGAAATAGAGGGAGAAGAATATTTTTACCACAGAAAAAGATACAGTGACATATGTGCAAAGACAAGGGAAATTTTAGTAGATTTCCGACAGAAATATCCATTAAAAGAAGGGATTTCTAAAGAAGAATTAAAAAGCAAATTGTTCGGTGATACCAAATCTAAATTATGTGATTATATTTTTAGATTAATGGAAAGCGATGGACTAATTAAAATAAAAAATCAGATAATTGCTTTGAAAGATTTTGAAGTTGTTTTATCAAAAGAACAAGAAAAACTGAAAGAAGAAATAATAAGACTTTACAATGCTTCAAAGTTTGAACCTCCAAAAGTTGCAGAACTTAAAGGATATTCAGAGCTACTTCCTATGTTAGAATATCTTACTAACACAGGAGAGTTGGTAAAAATTGATGATGAAATTTATCTTAGTAAAGAAAATTTTATGGAAGCGCAAAAAATATTGATAGAGTATTTAAAACAACATGGAGAAATCTCTCTAGCTATTTATAGAGATTTACTGAAAACCAGTCGAAAATATGCCATGGCGATTTTAGAATATTTTGATTCAATTAAGCTTACGAAGAGAATAGAGGATGTGAGAATTTTATATAAAGGCGAATAAGCCTTTTTTCTTTAATTTTTTGAAAATAAAAAATAAAGGTGTTTAAAATGGCGGGAGTATGTGGGAATCGAACCCACCTCTCGCCTTTTAGGCGAGAAGCTAGATTTGAAGTCTAGTAGGCACACCAGCACCTATCTACTCCCAATATCCTATTTTATATCATTTTTTAAAGCTTTTCAACTACCTTTAGAATTTAACAAACATTAATTTAGGAGGAAAAAGGAATGAAAGGGAATTACATAGCTTTTCCTAGTATTAATTATGTGATGGTGGCAGAAACTCTGCTAAAGAAAGAAAATATAGAGTACAAAATAGTGCCTACTCCAAGGTCAATTGATTTAAGCTGTGGCATTTCAATAATGTATCATAAAAAAGATGAAGAAAAGATTTCAAAGTTATTTAGCGAAAACAATGTAGTTGTGAAAGGTTTTTATACTATTGATTAATAAGTTTCATTTTATTATTCAAAAAATTTTGTAATCGTATTGATTTTTTTAGTTTTTCCGTGTTATAATTTTAAAAAAAGTAACACTAAAGTAAGACATAAGTATACGAAAATATAAAAAATGGAGGGATAATAGTGTTAAAAAGTTTTAAAAAACTAAACGTTGTAGTCGCTATTTTATTAGCAATTGCCATTTCTTTAACAGCTTGCAATAAGGCTTTACAAAATTCACCGCAAACTTCTGAAACACCAAAAGAGACAGATAAAACAATTACAGTTACAGATTTGGTAGGAAGGCAAGTAGAAGTAAAGACTCCAGTACATAAGGTAGTTGCTATAGGTCCTGGAACTTTAAGGCTTGTAACTTACATTGATGGGATTGGCAGAGTGGCAGGTGTTGAGAACATTGATAAAATACTTACTAATGGTAGAACATACAACATGATTTTTCAAGAAAAATTAGCACAACTCCCCACTATTGGACAAGGAGGTCCTGATTCTACGCCAGACGCAGAAAAATTAGTTGAAGTAAATCCAGATGTTATTTTTGTGATATCTTTGCTCGATAAAGCCAAAGCTGACAATTTACAAGCCAAAACAGGAATTCCTGTGATAGTTTTAAGCTATGGGAAACTCGGAACTTTTGAAGAGGATGTTTATACCTCTCTAGAAATTATAGGAAAGATTATGGGAAAAGAAAATAGAGCTAAAGAGGTAGTAGACTACATAAAAGGAGTTCAAAAAGAGTTACAGGATAGAACAAAAAATATACCAGAAGAGAAAAAGCCAACTGTCTATATAGGTGCGTTGGGATTTAAAGGGGCCTATGGCATAGAGAGTACACAAGGTAATTATCCTCCTTTTATGGCTGTAAATGCAAAAAATGTAGCTGATACTTTAGGCCAAAAAGGAAGTGTTATGATAGAAAAAGAGAAATTATTGGCTTGGAATCCTGATATAATATTCATTGATGAAGGAAATTTTAACTTGGTAAAACAGGATTATCAGAAGAATCCTATCTTTTATAAAAACTTAAAGGCAGTAAAAAATGACAATGTATATGGTATTTTGCCGTACAATCAGTATAACACAAATATTGATACAGCTTTAGCAGATTCTTATTGGGTAGGAACAGTTCTTTATCCAGAGCAGTTTAAAGACATTGATCCTGTAGAAAAAGCTAAGGAGATTTACACAAAGTTTTTTAGAGAAGCTGGAAAAGGCGTTTATGATAAGATGAAAGAAGTGTACGGAGGTTTTGAAAAAATTAAGTTTTAGTGTATAATATAATTCCCCCACTTAAAGTGAGGGAATTGTGAAGATAAGGAGATGAAGTCTTGAAACAGTCATTTTTAGAGAGTATCCCGGAAAGTTACAATCAATATATAAAGAGAAAAATATTTATAATAATCTTGACAGCCTTATTGACCTTAATTCTTTCAATATATGCGATAAATGCCGGTTCTGCTGGACTTAGTGTTTATGATGTGATAAAAACTCTTTTAGGTCGCGGAGAAGAGAGGTTTCGCATAATAGTTTGGAATATCAGAATGCCAAGGATTTTGTCAGCAATTGTTGCTGGGATTGGACTTTCTGTTGCGGGATGTGTTACACAAAGTATTTTGAGGAATCCTTTGGCTTCTCCTTTTACTTTAGGAATTTCTCAAGGAGCTGCTTTTGGAGCTGCAGTAGCGATTATTTTATTTGGGGCAGGAAGCACTACAAACCCTGATTCAGTGATTATAAACAATCCTTACTTAGTAGTTATATTTGCTTTTTTAGGTTCTATGAGCTCAACAATGGTAGTGCTGATGTTGGCAAAAAATTTTAGAGTGACTCCTGAAGCGATGGTTTTAGCAGGAGTAGTTCTAGGCTCTTTATTTTCAGCTGTAACTATGATTTTGCAGTATTTTGCAGACGATGTGAAAGTGGCTTCTGTTGTTTTTTGGACTTTTGGAGATTTAGGAAGGGCATCATGGAAAGATTTAACTATAATGTCTGTTGTAGTAGGAATTTCTCTTATATATTTTATGTTTAACAGATGGAATTACAATGCTTTAGACAGCGGAGAGGAAACAGCAAAAGGATTAGGAGTAGATGTTGAAAAAGTAAGGCTTTATGGTATGTTTGTGTCTTCTTTAATTGCTGCGGTTATTACTTCTTTTGTAGGAATTATAGGATTTATTGGATTAGTTGGGCCTCATATAATGAGAAGGTTAATTGGGGGAGACCATAGATTTTTAATTCCCGCCTCTTCTGTAATTGGAGGTTTGATACTATTAGCTTCCGATACTTTAGGAAGGACAATAATATCTCCAATAGTACTCCCAGTAGGGGCTGTTACCTCCTTTTTAGGAGCGCCAGTCTTTCTCTATGTGCTTTCAAGGGGGTATAAGAGATGATTTTAAATATAGATGGCATAGAATTTAGTTATACCAGTGTACCTGTATTAAAAGATGTTAAATTTACCCTTCGAAGGGGAGAACTGCTTTCTATTTTAGGAAACAATGGAGCAGGAAAATCTACTCTTTTAAAGTGTATAAATAAAATTTTAAAACCTCACAAAGGTACTATATACATTGAAAAAGATGAAATTTCAAAACTCAGTAGAATTGAAATTGCGAAAAAAATAGGCTATGTAGCACAAAGGAATGAAAATGGTCGATTTACTGTATTTGATGCTATACTCTTGGGAAGAAAACCTCATATAAAATGGGATATTACTGAAAAAGATATAAAAATTGTAAATGAAGTATTAAAAAAATTTGATTTAGAAAAGCTATCTCTTCGCTATTTAAGTGAGCTAAGTGGAGGGGAATTGCAAAAAGTAGTAATAGCAAGGGCTTTAGCTCAAGAGCCAATTGTCATGCTTTTGGACGAGCCCACAAATAATTTAGATTTAAAAAATCAAATTGAGGTTTTGAAGATTATAAAAGAGACAGTAAAAGAACAAAATATAGCGGCAATTGTCATAATCCACGATTTGAATTTAGTCTTAAGATTTTCTGATAAGTTTTTGCTTTTAAAAGACAACACTATTTTTGCTTATGGCGGTATGGAAGTAATGAATGAAGGAAATATTGAAGCTGTCTATGGAATACCTGTTGCAGTAGAAAAATGCCAAGATATACCGGTTGTCATTCCACTTTAACAGCTCAGACAAGGGGGACCAGACAAGGGGGACGGTTCTTTCCGTCTGAGTTTTCAGACAGGAGGAACCGTCCCTCCCGTCTGAATTTTTATTCTACTTTAACTGAAAGGAAGGAAGAATTGCTGTGGAACTAATACCTATAGGTGTTATACACAGCCCTTATAAAAGGAAAGGGGAAGCGCCTCATCAAGGAAGGGCTAGGAATGAGGAGGCAATATTGGAAATATATCCTGAATTTCAGGAAGGGCTTCAAGTGATAGAGAAGAAAAAGCACATAATAGTTTTTTATTGGTGCCATTTAGGGAAAAGAGACGTGATAAAAACGGCTACTCCGTGGGGACCGGAGATAAAAGGTGTTTTTGCTACCCGTTCACCTAATAGGCCTAATCCTATAGCTTTTTGTGTAGCGGACCTCATAAAGGTGGAGGGCAATAAGTTGTATGTTAAAGGGGTTGATGCTCTTGATAAAAGTCCTATTCTGGACATAAAACCATACGTATACGAGCTAGACAGTGTCAAACTAGAAGATAGGCTGTAAAGGTGGAGGAGGATTTTTATGGACAAAAAGCTTTGGGAAGAATGTGTTTCCTTTCACGGGCATGAGTGCCCAGGACTTGCAATAGGTTTTAGAGCCAGTGAAGCGGCAATTAAAAAATTGAATCTCACCTTTTCTAAGGACGAAGAAATTGTCTGTATCACAGAGAACAATGCCTGTGGAGTCGATGCCATTCAGTATATCACAGAGTGTACTTTTGGAAAAGGAAATCTAATTTTTAAGGATAAAGGCAAGCAGGCATTTACATTTTTTAGAAGAGATACCCGGGAAGGTGTTAGAATAGTATTAAAGGCTTTTAATCACGCTGATGACAGAAAAAAGAGGACGGAGTACTTGCTTAATGCTCCGCTGGAGGAAATTTTTGATTTTAAGACACCGCCTTATGAAATACCCCCAAAAGCGCGAATATATCCCTCTATTGAATGCGAAATATGCGGAGAGTACGCTGGAGAGCATAGAATAAGGTTAAAAGATGGTAAAAAAGTTTGTTTAGATTGTTTTGGGGAATGAAAAAGCACGGGAAAGTGCTTTTTCTTTTTTATAAAAAGTTGACAGCCCTTTTTTTATGCGTTTATAATAAAAAACAGGGGTTATCTACGCTTATAAAACGTTTACCACACTATTAAAAATAAGGTAGGAGGGGTTAAGAAATGAAGATTGTCAAAGTATTAACTTTGGCTGTTACATTTCTAATGCTCTTCACTGGCTGGAATAATATCGCTTATGCTGATGTTTCAGGAGTGACCTTTTTTACGCCTTATATAAATATAGCGGTTACACCTGGAGAGACTATTTCCTACAGCATAGATGTTCAAAACAAATCTGGTCAAATTAAAAACATACCTTTAAATGTAAAAGCCCCTGAGGGGTGGCAGACTACTTTGACAGCTGGGGGATGGAAGATCGAAGAAATTTCTGTAAAGCCTAATGACAGCCAGACAATAACTCTTACTGTGGAAGTGCCTTTAAAGGTTGATAAAGGAAGCTATAAAGTGGTGCTTTTAGGTTCTGGAGTTCCTGTTTTAACTCTTACAGTAAATGTGACAGAACAGGGTACTTATCAGACAGAGTTGACTACAGACCAGCCCAATATGGAGGGGACGAATAAGTCTACTTTTAGTTATGAGCTTAAGCTTAAAAACCGTACCCCAGATACGCAAAATTATGCTCTTATCGCTGATGTGCAACCTGGCTGGAACGTGCAATTTACTGTGGAAGGCAAAGAGGTGACATCCGTATCAGTTGAGCCAAACAGTCAGAAGCTAATTAGGGTTTCTATAACACCTCCATCTCAGATTAAAGCTGGTACTTACAAGATACCAATTAAGGCAGAGACGAAGAATACAAGTGCTTCTGTTACGTTGGAAGTGGTGATAAGGGGCACATATGGGTTAAAGCTTACTACTCCTACAGGAGTGCTTTCAACTGATATAGTTGCCGGTGGAGATAAAAAGGTGACTTTGCAGGTGAAAAATACAGGTTCGGCACAGCTGGCAAAAATAAAGTTTTATGCGGATACGCCTGTGGATTGGCAGGTAACCTTTGAACCTGATACTATAGATACCCTCGCTCCTGGAGAGACAAAAGAGGTTACAGCTACGATACACGCTGATAAGAAAGCCATAGCAGGAGACTATGTGGTCACAATGAGGGCAAGTACTCCAGAGGCTAGTGACGAGGCTGTATTCAGAGTTACTGTAAAGACAAGCTGGGGTTGGGGAATTGTAGCGCTTCTCATAATTGCTGCTACAATAGGGGTTTTATATTATCTGATTGAGAAATACGGGAGGCGGTAAAATTGGCTGATGTTGTAATAGAGCTAAAAGGTCTCACTAAAATCTATGGTACTCAGCCAGCCGTCGACCATCTGGATTTAGAGATAAAAAGAGGAGAGGTTTTTGGACTTTTGGGCCCTAATGGTGCGGGCAAAACTACTACTATTTTAATGATATTAGGCCTTGTGGAACCAACCGAGGGAGAAGTAAAAGTTTTAGGGATTAATTCAACGCGGGAGCCACTTAAAGTAAAAAAATGGGTTGGCTATTTGCCCGAGGATGTCGGGTTTTATGAAGACATGACAGGGCTTGAGAATCTGAAGCTCACTGCTGCTTTAAACGGTATGGAGGAAAAAGAAGCGGTAAAAGCAGCAGAAGAACTGCTTGAAAAGGTGGGGCTTGGGGAAGCTAAAGACAAAAAAGTGGGAGCATATTCCAGAGGCATGAGGCAGAGACTGGGGCTTGCAGATGCCCTTATAAAAAAACCTCAGATAGTGATTCTCGATGAGCCGACTTTAGGGCTTGACCCGGAGGGGATGAAAGAATTTTTAGAACTCATAAAGAATTTGAGCAGAGAAGGCGGTATGACTGTTCTTTTGTCTTCTCACCATCTCCATCAAGTTCAGGAGATATGCGATAGAGTAGGGATATTTGTAAAAGGGAAGCTAATAGCGAAAGGTACTGTGTCGGAACTGGCAAAAGAGCTGTTTTCTACAGAACTTTACACCTTTGAAGTTGCTGTTAATCCTATGGAGGATGACCTTATTTCCAAACTTATGAGTGTGGAAGGCGTGAAAAAAGTAGAAAAGGAAGAAAAAGCCTTTATCGTCCATGCTGAAAAAGACGTTTCTGCTGAAGTTGCCAAAACTGTGGTAAAGGAAGGCTATAATCTTGTAAGGCTTATGCCTAAAAGCTATGGATTAGATGATATTTACCATCGCTATTTTGAGGGGGTGCAATAAAATGCGCCACTCACTGCGAGTCCTTATTAAAAAAGAAATTGCCGACCATATACACAGCTGGAGATTTAACATACTTTTGGCTCTGATATTTTTGACAGCACTTGCCTCTATCTACACTGCTGGAATGGCTATAAGAGATGCAGTATCAAAAGCTGATACTCCGCTGGGCGATTTGTACCTTTTTTTGAAGGTTTTTACTGTATCTGATGGGCGACTGCCTTCTTTTATCACATTTGTGGGATTTTTAGCCCCTCTTTTGGGAATAGGCATGGCTTTTGATGCTATAAATGGGGAGATAAATCGAAGAACATTGGTGAGGCTTATAGCTCAGCCTATTTACAGAGATGACGTAATTTTATCAAAATGGATTGCAGCTCTTCTGGTGATAACAGTTTTCTTCCTGGCACTTGGCTTTTTTGTGATGGGGCTTGCTATATTATTTTTCGGCATTCCTCCTACCTTTGAAGAGGTAATGCGAATAATCGTGTTTTTGCTGGCTACAGCCCTGTACGTAGGAGTATGGCTGAGTTTGGGAATTTTATTTTCTATATATTTCAGACAGCCGGCAACTTCATTGCTTGCCAGCATAGCTGTGTGGCTCTTCTTTGCGCTATTTTACGATATGATAGTAAATATCTTGGTTCCAATAGATACAGAGGGACCTGCACAGATAGTGTTTCGTCAGATGCAGATTCATCAATACCTTTTGAGGATTTCACCAACTACTCTGTATCAAGAAGTTGTTACTACCCTTTTGTCCCCAAATGTAAGGTCACTAGGGCCACTTACAGTTGCTCAGGTAGTTGGAGCGATACCTACGCCTCTTTCTTTTGACCAGAGTCTCCTTTTGATTTGGCCTCAGATTGCTGGGCTTGTTGCTCTTAGCGTTTTCCTCTTTGCAATTTCCTTTACACTTTTTATGAGACAGGATATCCGCCACTGATTGGCGGATTATTTTTTTATCTTGACTTTTAAAGAGGGGTGTGCTATTCTTTTATTAGATAATGAGAATTATTCTCAATATCAAGTATTACTGTATATCAATTTCATGTCGAAAAGAAGGGAGGCATTAGTTTGGAAGAGAAAGTGAGTACGCTTGATAAGCTACCTGTTGGGACAAAAGGAAAAATAGTGAAAATTAAGGCGGTGGGGGAACTGAGAAGGCGACTTGTGGATATGGGAGTAATTCACGGGACAGAAGTGAAAGTGGAAGGGGTAGCGCCACTTGGAGACCCGATTGAAGTTACAGTGATGGGCTACAGGTTAAGTCTTAGAAAAAGCGAAGCTTCTCAGATAGAAATCGAGGTGATATAATTTGTTAAAAAAAGGAGGAATTGTATTGCCTATTTCTATGCTTCCACCGGGGAAAAAGGCTGTGGTAGTGGACATAATAGGAGGGGAAGGTATAAGAAGAAGGTTAATTGACATGGGGATTGTAAGGGGAGTAGAGATTTTGGTTGTAAAAAACGATGTAGGACCTCTTATAGTAGGAGTTGGGGAGATGAGGTTTGCTTTGGGCTTTGGTATGGCTCAAAAAATATTAGTGGAGGAATTATAGGGGAGGGCAAAGATGGAAAAGATGGGCGTTTTAGAAGGTAGAAAGGAATTAGTAGTTGCATTGGCAGGGAACCCAAATTCAGGTAAAACAAGCTTGTTTAATGAGCTTACAGGTTCAAGACAGCACGTGGGGAACTGGCCAGGAGTTACTGTTGAGAAAAAAGAAGGAAGGCTTAAATTTCAAGGCATAGATTTTAAAGTAGTAGACCTTCCTGGCACTTACAGTTTAGGAGCTTACACGGAAGATGAAATGATTGCCAGAAATTTTATAATATACGATAAGCCAGATGTTGTGATTAATGTGGTAGATGCCACTAATCTGGAGAGAAACTTGTACCTTACAATGCAGCTTTTGGAGATGAATGCAAACCTGGTTATAGCTTTAAACATGTCGGATGAGGCAAAGGCTAAGGGCATTGAGATTGATAAAGATAAGCTGTCGCAGATTTTGAAAGTGCCAGTTGTAATGACAGTGGCCACTAAAGGGGAAGGTGTAAAAGAGTTACTGGAGAACGTACTAAAAGCGGTAGAATTTAAAGGAGAAAGATATCGCATAGATTATGGGAAGGAATTGGAAGAGGGCATTTCTGAGCTTGAAAGTTTGATTAAGGAAGATGAAGAGCTTTCAAAGAAGTTTTTTCCTAGGTGGCTGGCTATTAAATTCATAGAAAACGATGAGAACATAATGAAAGAGTTTTCATCCAAAACGGCATTGATGGAGAAAGTCAAGTTGATCCAAAAGAAGTTAGAAGGGATTTTTGGAGAAGATGCAGAGGTTGTCGTCGCTGATAAAAGATATGGGGTCATTTCTGGTATAGTAAAGGAATGTGTAAAAAAGAGGAGTACTCCTGAAGAGAGGTACACCTTATCTGACAGAATAGATAGGATTGTGACGAATAAATACCTCGGCATTCCAATATTTCTTGTAGCTATGTGGGCGGTTTTTGAATTCACTTTTGCTTTGGGCAATCCCCTATCAGACTGGATAGAAATGTTTTTTGACTGGCTGGGTGAAGTTACAGCCTCCTGGCTGGAGTCAATCGCTGCACCGGACATTTTAATTTCCTTTATAAGAGATGGAATAATTGCAGGAGTTGGTTCTGTACTGGTATTTATACCACCGATTTTCCTCTTATTCTTTGCAATTTCTGTGTTAGAAGATAGCGGCTACATGGCGAGAGCCGCTTATGTTATGGACAGATTTATGACTGCTTTGGGACTTCATGGCAAATCTTTTATACCTATGCTGATTGGTTTTGGCTGCAATGTGCCCGGCATAATGGCTACTAGAACTTTGGAAAACACGGAGGATAGATTGGTTACTATTCTGGTAAATCCTTTAATGTCTTGTGCTGCCAGGCTTCCAGTTTATGTGCTTTTCGCAGGAGCTTTCTTTGCAGAGAATCAAGGGCTTGTGGTGTTTTCTATATACCTTTTGGGGATAGTGCTGGCAGTTATAATGGCTAAAATATTTAAAAAATTTCTTTTCAAAGGCAAGACAGCTCCTTTTGTGATGGAGCTTCCTCCTTACAGAGTGCCTACTCTAAAGGGCTTGCTTATTCACATGTGGGAGAGAGGAAGTTTATTTGTGAGAAAAGCTGGCACCATAATTTTGGGAGTAGTTGTGCTGGTATGGATTTTATCTAGCCTTCCCGCGGGAGTGGAATATGCCAGCGCTGAGAGCTATATTGGTAGATTGGGAAGCGCTGTAGCGCCCATTTTAAAGCCGGCTGGATTTGGTACTTGGGAAGCGGCTTCAGCCTTGATATTCGGCATTTTAGCGAAGGAAACGGTAGTTGGTACTCTTGGAGTGGTGTACGGTGCAGAGGGAGATGCTTTGTTTGAGGCTATAAGGCAGCATTTTACGCCTCTGTCTGCCTATGCCTTTATGGTTATGACTCTTATATACATCCCCTGTGTGGCTACAATTGCCGCTATAAGAAGAGAGACAAATTCATGGAAATGGACTTTCTTTGCCATAGGGTATACCCTCATTTTAGGATGGCTTATGGCTGTAATCATTTATCAGGGAGGAAAACTTTTGGGGTTTAATTAAGCTTTAGGAAAGGTGTAATTTGTTATGGAATATTACTAGTCAGTGCAGGATTATTATCTATATTGACGATATATAGCAGTTTAAAAGGGGAATTTGAAAGTAAAAAATGTTCTAATTGTCCTTTTAAAGGGAGTTGTAGTTTTTCCAATAACAACAAATAGATAGAATTAAACACTTTAGGGGGGAGAGGCTGTGGAATGGTTAAAAGTTTTAAAGGAAGATATTCTAAGGTTTTTACGGGAAAAAGAGAAAAATACTTCAACTTTTGAAGAAATAACGAAAGAGAGCAAATTAGACAGAGAGGATATATTAGAAGCTTTAAGAAGTTTAGAAAAAGATAGTTTTATACAAATTGATAAACAGGATATTTTCCTTACTGAGGAAGGGAAAAAAGAGGCTGAAGAAATATATGAAAAACACAATCTTGTAGAAAAAATTTACGGACATCAGATTGCTCATTCTTTAGAACATTACGAAATGAAAGATATGAAAAGGGCTTTTGAACCTACCTCTTCCCCTAAAAGATTAAGAGATTTTAAAGAAGGAGAAACAGGCTTTGTTGTGAGGCTCTCTATAGATAACCCAATTATTTTATCTAGAATAATAGGGTTAGGGCTAGCTCCTGGAAGTTCTTTTAAGATTATTAAAAAGAGAAAAGATTTCTTAGTTATAGAGTCTCATAGAAGATTAGTGGTATTGGAAGAAGAAGTGGTGGAGAGTATAGAGGGGGTGCCGACTGATGAAAGTGCTTCTAGTAGGACAGCCTAATGTCGGCAAATCATTATTTTTAAATACTTTGACAAGGGCAAAAGTGATAGTTTCAAATTATCCTGGAACTACAGTAGATGTTACAGAAGGGAAAACCTATGTCGACGGGGAGGCTTGGGAGTTTATAGACACACCAGGAATTTATAGTCTCACCCCCTCTAGTGAAGAAGAGAAAGTGACTTATAAGTTGATTTTAGAGGGAGAGTATGACTTTGTCATTCATATGCTGGATGCTCTTGCTTTGGAGAGAAACTTAATAATTTCTCTCCAACTGGTTGAGTTGGGAGTCCCTTTTATGATAGCTGTAAATTTTTATGATGAGGCTTTAAAAAGGGGTATAAAAATTGATTTAAAGTCTTTGGAAGAACTTTTAGGTGTTCCTGTCATAGTGATAAATCCTTTCAAAAAAGAAGTAGAAAAATTAAAAAAGGCTTTTAGGGAAGTAAAAACTTCTTCATATACAATCAAGTATGATGACCATATTGAAGAAATGATTAAAGCTGTTGAAGAGAAGATTAGCTGTAAAGGAAAATTTTCTTCAAGAGGGATAGCGGTAAAGCTTTTAGAGGAAGGAAAGATTATATGTGACCTTCTGAAGGTGGAGCTTGTTGAGGAGATAAAAGAAAAGTACAGAAAAGTTCACCCTAATATATCAAAAGACATATTAATAACCCGCGCTGGATATGCCTTTTACATTTCTCAAAAAATTTTGTCACAAAAAGAAGAGGCAAAAAACAAGCTAAATTTTTTAGATGGTTTTATACTAAACAATCCAATCGGAGGGTCAATTTTTAGCTTAGCTGTCCTTTCAGTTATTTTCTTGACTCTATTTTATATGGGAGGCTGGTTTCAGGATGTTTTGGGAGACTTTTTTGAAGGTCAAATTGAAAATTTAAGTTCTTACCTTCAAAATTACAATCCTTTACTGGAAGTTATTATTTCTAACGCTTTTATTGGGTTAGCAGCAGGGATTAGCATTGCAGTGCCTTATGTTGGGATATTTTACTTTCTCCTCACTTTTTTAGAAGATACAGGGCTTTTATCTCGGTTTATAATAGCTTTAAATAATGTAATGGGGAAATTAAATTTACCTGCCAAATCGATCATACCTATTATACTGGGATTAGGGTGTAGTGTTCCTGCTATAAAATCTACAAGAGTTTTAAGCAATTTTAAAGATAGATTTAAAGTGGCAATACTTTACTCTGTGATACCCTGTTCTTCTAGAAACGTCATCCTTTTTGGAGTTGTAGGACACTATGCAGGAATGGGGTATTTAATCTTAACCTATTTGATTATTTTGATTCTCTTTATAATAATTTCTAAGCTTTTAGGAATAATAGTATCCAGAGAGAGACTTCCTGTCATTGAAGAAATGCCTCCTTATAGAATTCCTGTTTTTAAAAATCTTGCTGTTAAGGCATGGGTTAGAATGGAGGACTTTGTAAAGGTAGTTATTCCTCTTTTAATAGGAGGAGGAATACTTTACGGTATACTGGTTTATTACAATTTAACAGATTTTCTAGTAAAGCCCTTTAGATTTTTAACAGTGAGCTGGCTGGGGCTTCCTGACAAAACTATTATCCCTCTCTTATACGGCTTTTTACAAAAGGATTTAGTAATAGCTATGCTGGCAAATGCTTTGGGCACTTACGATTTTAGCGCAGTTTTAAATAAAGTACAAATTTTTACCTTTGGTTTAGCTTCAACAGTGCAAATTCCATGTATTATAGCTTTTGGCATGTTTATTAAAGAATTTGGCATAAAAAGGGCTTTGATTGTTACTTTGTTAGCTTTCACGTATGGAATGTTTGTGGCCGGTCTTATTTATAGGCTTATTGCATTATTTTAAAGGAGGGGTTTTTAATGTCTAAAATACATTTTGAAAGGGAGTGGCTGAAGGAGTTACTGCCAGAGGGTTGGGCATATGATAAGCCTTTACTTATAAGTGGTCCGGGAGGATCAGGCAAGCCTTTAATTGGAAATTTCTTTGCACAAGAATGGCTTAAAAAAGGTGGCAATGTGATATTTATGACTGCTAGCACTTCTATAGCTACCCATGTTAAAATTATGAATCAACTAGGTTGTAATATAGAAGAGCATGAAAGTAAAGGAAAGGTTTTTTATATAGAATTAGAGCCAGAGATAGAGGAAGTAGAGGAGATTTCAGAAAAGGCTGTAAAAGCCAATTATGTAAAACCAGAAATATGGCATTACTCCTTGGATTTAGCTAGTAGAAGGCTTTTTACAGATATTGACTTAGGTACATTAGTTGTAAGTGCTTCACTTAACTTGCTCTTTTTCTCAAAAACTTATGGAGAAAAAATGTATAAAAAATTGAAAAGGATTGTAAAAGGAGAAGATACTAAATACAAATATGCCCTTACTTTAAATAGTGATGCTTTTAAAGAATGGGCAAAAGACCTTGAAGAAGAAGCTTTCAATTTGATGGTAAGTGGAATGACAAAAGATGTAAAACTTACCTTAAAGATTTTAAAGATGGATCAGGTGGATTATAAAAGAGAAGAGGTAATTGTGCCCTTGACAGAGGAAATAATTTTAGAGATTAAAAAAGAAGCAGAAAGTGGGAGAAGCAATGTAATTCCAGCTATTAGGAAACTGTAAGCCCTACCCTTTGGTAAGACTACAGACTGTAGACAGAGTCTTAATATAGGAAATATTTTACATAAAGAGCGACTTGTTGACAACCCGGCACTCAAGTAAGAGAGTTTGATAAAGCAAAAAATAGAGAAGATAAACATACTTACTTGAGTGCCGGGAAACTTAGCGAAACTGAGGTTGGAGGCGGAGTCGGAGCCACGGATGGCGGAGGCGGCCACCGGAAGTCTTAGATGGCGAATGTCGACGAAACCCCCCCGTAACCCGAAAGCTGAGCTTTAGTTTAGTCGTTTTGCAACTTTGGAGCGACAATGCAAAATACTTTCCTGTAAAACTTATTTTGCCAACAAACTGAGCAATCCCAATTTGTAACGGGATTGCTTCTTTTAGAATTTAACCAAGGAGGAAAGATGATGTTTGGAAAAACAAATAAATTTTATCATGATATTGTTGAATGTTTGATAGCAGCATTAGAAGCAAGAGATGTCTACACAAAAGGGCATTCTACAAGAGTTGCTGATATGACAGAAGATTTAGCGCGAAAAATAGGACTTAGAGGTAAAGAACTTGAGAAAGTACATATTGCTGCCCACTTGCATGACATAGGTAAGATTGGCATTTCAGATCAAATATTAAATAAAAAAGGTAAGTTATTGAATCATGAATTTGAGATTATAAAGACTCATCCCGTAATAGGTTACAATATTCTTACCAGATCCAGTAGACTTAAAGAAATTGCTAGAATAGTTCTTTATCATCATGAACGCTGGGATGGGAAGGGATATCCTGAGGGATTAAAAGGTTTAATTATACCTTTGGGAGCAAGAATAATTGCTATATGTGACAGTATAGATGCCATGGCTTCTAAGAGACCTTATAGAAGCCCTCTGGATTGGCAAGAGATAAGAGAAGAGATTATTTCTAATAAAGGTATACAGTTTGATCCGGTGTTAGTGGATGAAATAGATGAAATGTTATGGAATAAGTGGAGAAAGATGTATCTAAATAGTTATTGACATATGTCAATAAAAGATGTATATTTAAATTGAACATATGTTTGAAATTTGGTGATTTATTATGAATGCTATTAGCAAAAATGATTTAATGACTCTTTTAATAAGGGCCTTGAAAACAAATGGATTAAAAATAACTGAAAAACGACAGATCTTACTAAACGTGTTTTTAAAAAATCCCGACACACATTTTGACTTTGACACTCTTTACCAAGAAGCAAAGAAAGAATGGCCCCATTATGGTGTAGCAACTCTTTATAGGAATTTAAGAATTTTTGTAGATAAGGGAATATTATCAGAAAATATAATAGGAAACAAAAAATACTATGAACTTAAAATGTTTAACAAAAAAAAGATTCACGCTCATTTAATTTGCAAATATTGTGGTAGTATAGACGAATATTACAGCCCAGATTTGGTAAAGTATATAAAAATGATAGATAAAAAATATGACTTTGATGTGTATTATGGAGAATTGAATTTTTATGGAATATGCAGTAATTGTAAAAGGGCTATAAAAAATGATTTAAAATAGGCAAAAATAATGGCCTATTTTAAATCATTTTTTATATTGACAATGCAAGAAAGCAGTGGTATACTACATGTTGAAGATATTAATAAATAATATACTAGATTTTGTGCAAAATAGAATATACACAGATACAGGTGCCCAATTTCAAAGGGAAATTGGGTTAAAAGGGAAGCAGGTGAGAATCCTGCACGGTCCCGCCACTGTGATGGTGAGCTCTTTACAATATGCCACTGTCTGTTCAAACAAAAGGAACCGTCCCCGATGTTTGAAAGGTGGGAAGGCGTAAAGAGCGATGAACCTAAGTCAGGAGACCTGCCTGTATTTGGATTACACTTGCTCTACGGTCGATAGAGGAGGTG
This sequence comes from Clostridia bacterium, assembly GCA_012840485.1. Taxonomy (GTDB): domain Bacteria; phylum Bacillota; class Thermoanaerobacteria; order Thermoanaerobacterales; family Thermoanaerobacteraceae; genus Thermoanaerobacter. The sequence continues at coordinate 53,718 of DULG01000054.1, forward strand.
AGGTACTTTGCACACCTCTTAACTTGCCGTAGAAGTTAAGGGGTTTAATTATTTTTACAAAAGAATGGAGGTTTAAAATCATGAAAATTGCTATGAAGGTTATAAAAAGAGATGGAAGGGAAGTTGAGTTTGATAAGATAAAGATTGCAAATGCTATATACAAAGCTTTTAAGGCAGTGGAAGAAGGGGAATACAAAGATGCCCTTGAAATAGCAGATGAAGTGACAGAGTACGTAGAAAATAATTTAGAAGGAATAGCCAGTGTAGAGCAAATTCAAGATATTGTAGAGCAATACTTAATAAAGCATGGTCATGCTAAAGCGGCAAAGGCCTATATTTTGTACAGAAAACAGCATCAAGAGATAAGAGAATTTAAAAAAATGTTTATGGATATTGAAAAAATGGTGGATGAATACATAGGGAAACAAGATTGGAGAGTAAATGAAAATAGCAATATGAGTTATTCACTTCAAGGTTTAAATAATCATATCTCCAGTACGATAACAGCTCATTACTGGTTAAACAAAATATATCCTCCAGAAGTTAGAGATGCCCATGTAAATGGAGATTTGCACATTCATGACTTAGGCCTTTTATCTGTGTATTGCTGTGGATGGGATTTAAGAGATTTACTGCTTTCTGGATTTACAGGGGTAGAGGGGAAAGTTCAAAGCAAACCTCCAAAGCACTTTAGGTCCGCTCTTGGACAGATTGTCAATTTTTTCTATACACTTCAAGGGGAAGCAGCCGGTGCACAAGCTTTTTCTAATTTTGATACCTATTTGGCACCTTTTATATATTACGATAATCTTTCTTACAAAGAGGTTAAGCAAGCTTTACAGGAGTTTATATTTAACATAAATGTTCCAACTAGAGTGGGATTTCAAACTCCTTTTACAAACATAACTATGGACCTTGTGGTACCGGAGATTATGGCAGATGAACCTGTTATAATTGGTGGTCAATTGATGGATAAAACATATAAAGAATTTCAAAAAGAAATGGACATGTTAAATATAGCATTTGCAGAAGTTATGATGGAAGGGGATGCCAGCGGGAGGATATTTACTTTTCCAATACCCACTTATAATATAACTAAAAATTTTGACTGGAATAGTCCTGTCATAAATAAAATAATGGAAATGACTGCGAAGTATGGTTTACCCTATTTTAGCAATTTTGTAAATAGTGATTTAGATCCAAATGATGTGCGTAGTATGTGCTGTCGGTTGAGGTTGGACAACAGAGAATTAAGAAAGCGTGGGGGAGGGCTTTTTGGAGCGAACCCTCTTACAGGTTCAATAGGGGTTGTAACAATAAATATGCCAAGAATTGGATATTTATCTAAATCAAAAGAAGAGTTTTTCCAAAGGTTAGAAAGGCTTATGGATATTGCAAAAACAAGCCTTGAAATAAAGAGAGAAATTTTAGAGAAAATGACTGAAATGGGATTGTATCCTTATTCAAAATTTTACTTAAGAGATATAAAAAAGAGATTTGGATTTTACTGGCAAAACCATTTTAACACGATAGGACTCATTGGAATGAATGAAGCACTATTAAATTTCATGGGAGTAAGTATAGCCAGTGAAGAGGGAAGGAAATTTGCAGTTGAAGTATTAGATTTTATGAGGCATAAATTAGAACAATATCAATTAGAATTTAATTTCATGTACAATTTAGAAGCCTCCCCTGCAGAAGGAGCTTCCTATAGATTGGCTAAAAAAGATAAAGAATTATTCCCCGATATAATAACTGCAGGTAGCGATGTGCCTTACTATACAAATTCAACACAGCTTCCTGTAGACTTTACGGAAGATATATTTACTGCTTTAGACTTACAAGAAAAGTTACAAACAAAATACACAGGAGGTACAGTATTTCACGGATTTATTGGAGAGAGTATAAATGATGTTACTACCTGCAAAGCTCTAGTTAAAAAAATAGCTTATAATTATAGAATTCCTTATTACACTATAACTCCAACTTTTTCAATCTGTGAAGACCATGGGTATATTTCTGGGGAACATTTTGAATGTCCTTACTGTGGGAAAGAATGTGAGGTTTACAGCCGCGTAGTTGGATATTATAGGCCAGTAAAGAATTGGAATGAGGGGAAGAAAAAAGAGTTTAAAGACAGAAAGGAATTTGTTGTATGATGTACGATTTTATGCCTGTTTCTTTTGCTGATTTCCCAGGGAAAATTGCAGCTACTGTTTTTGTAAGTGGCTGCAATTTTAAGTGTCCTTACTGCCATAACTCTTATTTAATTCAAATAAAGGAAGGTATACGGAGTGAAAAAGAATTTTTTGATTACCTTAAAAAGAGACCAAATTTAATAGAGGGGGTGTGTATTACAGGCGGAGAGCCTACACTTTGGAAAGGGCTTAAAGATTTTGTAAAAAATATAAAGGACTTAAATTTTGAAGTTAAGCTTGACACTAATGGATCAAAGCCACAAGTGTTAGAAAATTTATTAGATGAAGGATTGCTCGATTATATAGCTATGGATATAAAAGCGCCAATAGAAAAATATGGCATATTTTTAAAAAACAAAAAAGATGTAGATAATGTTCAAAAAAGCGTAGAAATAATTAAAAATTCTGATATAGATTACGAATTTAGAACTACTGTAAATGACAAACTACTTACTTTAGAAGATTTTAAATCTTTAGCTGATTGGATTTCTCCTGCAAAAAGGTATGTTTTACAGAGGTACAAGTATGCTGAAGGAGTATTAGATAAGGAGAAAAGTGGAATTCAAGATTGTGATATTAGCTTTCTAAAGAAAATAAAAGAAAAACTGAATGGAAATTTTGGCGAAATATTAATAAGAGAATGAGAGAGGCACTTCTCTCTTTTTATTTTTCGGAAAAATGAACTTGATAATGGACATAAATTAAAAATGGATTTATAATGTATTTAGAAACATTTGTTTTTCTAGGGAGAGAGGGAATAGGATGGCTAGCAATATACATATTTCAATAAATTACCAGATATTAATTTTGTTGATTTTAGCAATATTTTATTTATTAGTGCATAATGCAGGAAAGGAAAAATATATTCTATTTTGGGGAAGTGCATGGGGACTTGATTTAATAAGATACGCAATGGAATATGCAATAGAATATGGGGATATGCCTAATACATTTTTGATACAGGTGATAGTATATGGTTTGCTTGTAACAAGTTCTATATTGTTTACTTATGGCTTTCAATCTTTTTTTGAAGTAAATTTTTTGCAAAAGGGTTTATGGATTATTTCACTAAGTTTAGGGTGGTATGCAGTAAATAAAATTTTAGGAAGCAGTAATTATATAGCTGTGATTCCAATGTATATTTTTTTAGGGGTTATGAGTATATTTTCTGGTACATTGATATTTAAAAATTTCAAATCCTCAAAAGTGATTTCTAGTTTAGTCATAGGAATATTACTTATTTTAATGGGCATTCGTGAGTGTGCTTATCCCATTATAAAACACTTTAATTTGATGAATTATTTAGTTGACTTTGACCTTTTGTATTCCTTAAAAGTTATATTAGCGATTGCTTTACTGATGCATTTCTATGAAATTGCAAGCAATATATTAGCTATTATTTTTCACAAACAAGAAGAACTTATGAAATCTTTGAATAAAGAAAAAGAATGGCTTCGTGTTACATTAAAGAGCATTGGAGACGGAGTTATTGCTACGGATGTAAACGGCAATATAGAGTTTATGAATCCTGCTGCAGAAAAACTTACAGGGTATAAAGAAGAAGAAGTATTAGGTAAGAAAATTGATGAGGTTTTTAACATAATCAATGAAGATACAAAAGAGAAGGCAGAAATTCCAATAGAAAAAGTTTTAAAAACTGGTAATATTACAGGTCTTGCAAATCATACAGCTTTAATATCAAAAAATGGAGAGATTATATCAATTGCAGATTCTGCTTCTCCAATAAAAGATTCACAAGGTAATATTATTGGTACAGTTATGGTTTTTAGAGATATAAGTGACAAAAGAAAATATGAAAAATTATTAAAGCAGTATGAATTTATTGTAGAGTCTTCAGAAGAAGGTATTGGGACTTTTGACTTTAATGGAATTATCCAGACGTGGAATAAAGGGTGTGAAAAAATATACGGTTACAAGGCGGAAGAAATAATAGGTAATAGCATATATATGGTGATCCCTGATTTTGAAAGAGAAAAGATAAAAAACATTTTAGAAAAATTGTTAAAAGGAGAAGATGTAAAAAGTTATGAGGGAATAAGGGTTAGAAAAGATGGGAAACTCATAAATGTGTTGGTTTCAATTGCAGCTTTAAAAGATGAATTAGGAAAATACATTGGTGTATCTTTTATCTCTCACGATATTACAGAGAATAAAAAAACTGAACAAATTTTAAGAAGATATAAGCTTCTTTTTGACAATATAAATGACATAATTTTATTTGCAAGATATGAAGATGGTAAGATTATAGAGGTTAATAAAGCTGCAATAAAGGCTTATGGCTATGAAATGGAAGAACTTTTAAAGATGGATATTTTTGAGCTTTGTAATTGTGAGAAAGAGGAGTTGACTCAATTGTTAGATGGTGAAGATGAAAGAGGGGTTTTGCTGAACTTACAACATAAGAGAAAAGACGGTAGCAAGTTTTATGTGGAGGCCAATGTTGCAAGTGTTGAGTTTGAAAATGAAAAGCTTATTATGACGATAATAAGAGATATAACAGAAAGGAAGTTAACGCAAGATAAGCTTGAACACTTGGGCACTCATGATATATTGACGGGGCTTTACAACAGGAACTTTTTTGAAGAAAAAATGGCATTTATAGAGAAAAACAATGTCATACCCACAGGAATCATAATATGCGATGTAGACGGCCTAAAGCTTGTCAATGATACGATGGGGCATAAGGCAGGAGACATGCTGTTAAAAACGGCGGCGGATGTACTGGGAAAATGTTTTAGAGGACAGGATATTATCGCTCGAATAGGAGGAGATGAGTTTGCTGTAATACTGCCTAACGCTAACATTGAGATTGTAGAAAAAGCGGTTGATAGAATAAGAAAAATGGTTGAAAATAGTAAATTTGCTTTTGAAAAAGAAAACATACCTTTAAGTATGTCAATAGGCTATGCAGTGAAGAATAATAGTTTTAAAAAAATTGAGGAAGTTTTTAAAGAAGCAGATAATAACATGTATAGAGAAAAGTTATTCCATAAAAGAAGCAGTTATAGAGAAGTATTAGATTCTATCTTAAAGATGTTTGAAATACGTCAGCCTAGGCTACAAAAGCATCTGAAGGCAGTCAAAGAAATTTTAGCAAACTTTGCTGAATATTTAAAACTTTCTCAAGTGCGGATAAAAAATTTAGAGCTTCTGGCTGAGTTTCATGATATTGGAATAATAGGAATTTCAGATAAAATACTAGATAAGGTGGACAACTTAAATGAAGAAGAAAAATTGGAATTTCAAAAACATTGTGAAATAGGCTATAGAATTTCCATGTCTTCTCCTGATTTAGCTCACCTTGCGGATATGATTTTAATGCATCATGAATGGTGGAATGGACAAGGTTATCCACTTGCTGTAAAAGGCGAAGATATTCCTTACGAATGTAGAATTTTGGCTATAGTAGATGCTTACGTGCAGATGATAGATGAAGAATGGAAGGGGCTTTCTAAAGAGCAAGCGCTAAAAGAGATTGAAAAGATGGCGGGGATACAATTTGACCCTATTCTTGTTGAAAAGTTTTTAGCTTTTATGAAGGATTGATATTTTTCTTTAAAAAGTATAAAATATTAAAGTAATCGTCATTTATTAAACAATAGGGTGTGATAAAATGCCAAGACCTCCAAAATGCAGATGGGTTAGAAGTGAACCAAATGTAACTCATTTTAAACCAGTAGGTGTGCCTATGTCTATGTTAGATGAAGTTATACTAACAGTAGAGGAATTAGAGGCTATAAGGCTTAAGGATTTGGAAGGTTTAGAGCAAGAAGAATGTGCTGATATGATGAAGGTGTCGAGACCCACCTTTTTTAGAATAATCAATTCAGCTAGACAAAAAGTAGCGGATGCTTTAGTTAATGGTAAAGCGATAAGAGTGGAAGGTGGAAATTACAGAGTTTATGAAGAAGAACAAAGAGGTCATAAAGGTATGCGCCATAGGCATGGACACTGGGGTGGAGAAGATTAAAATTCTATTAAATTTTCATATATTTTTACAAAACCTTTCATATATATAGTATAATTAATGCTGTGAATTAGAATTACTATATATATGAAAGGATGGAGTAGATGGACCTTATAAAAAACTTCATTGATATTGTATTGCATCTTGATAAGTATTTAGGCAGTGTTATTCAAACTTATGGTACATGGACTTACAGCATTTTGTTTTTTATTATTTTCTTTGAGACAGGCTTTGTGGTGACGCCTTTTTTGCCTGGAGATTCTCTTCTTTTTGCCGCAGGGACGTTTGCGGCAATTGGCAGTTTAAATGTATTTTATGTGATTATACTTTTGGCATCTGCTGCCATATTGGGAGATACGGTAAACTATCATATAGGGAAATTTGTCGGAGAAAAGATTTATGAAAGAGAAAATCTACGACTAATAAAAAGAGAGCATTTACTGGAAGCTCGCGACTTTTATGAAAAGTATGGTTCTATCACTATTGTTATAGGAAGGTTTATACCAATTATTAGAACTTTTGTACCCTTTGTAGCAGGGATTGGGGAAATGAGGTATTTTAAGTTTTTGTTTTACAATGCATTAGGAGGAACGCTGTGGGTTTTACTTTTTACCTTAGGTGGGTACTATTTTGGGAATTTGCAAATAGTGAGAGACCATTTTGGATTGGTGACAATTGCGATAATTGTCATATCGTTAATACCCGCAATTATAAGCTTTTTAAAAAGGAGAAAACGTTGATGCAGGAAGTTTTTGATAAAATGTGTGCTGCTTCGATATAATATTTATATAAAAGGGGAAGATGGATTATGGGCCTGTTTGGAACTAAAGGTGAGACTATCGTTATAAATGTTAAAGGAATGTCATGCAATCATTGCAAAATGTCTGTCGAAACTGCACTAAAGAAATTAAATGGGGTATCGAAAGCTGTTGTTGACCTTGACAAAGGTAATGTTACGGTAACATATGATCCTGCTAAAGTTTCTGTAGATGATATGAAAAAAGCAATTATTGATACAGGATATGAAGTGTAATACCTATTAAAAAATTTAAATGAAAGAAAAGCATTGAATGAGATATAAAGTTTATGAGTTTTTTAAAAAATACATGAGAGTGTATAAAAAGACCCCGCATCAGGTGGGGTCTTTAAAAATAATAGAAATTATGGAAGACTTATGCATTAAAATGTTTTAGCAACTTCCTGAGCTCGTTTGATTGCCTCTGACACTATTTTTTCTACATCTTCTCCTATTATATCCAGTCTTTCTGCTACAATAGTTTCTACTTCTTCAATTCCCATAAAGGCAAGTATTGCCTTTATATATCTGTTTGCCATTTCAAATTCTGAAAAAGGTCCATGAGTGTGCATCGTCATTTTTGAGATTTGCTTTAATATACAATAATTTACTCATATTTAGTCTCCTTTCGTGCGAAAAATTTTTGGTTAAAAAATTGATTTTTGAGCACTTGAATATGTATGCTGAATAAAAATCTTTTGCTATGCTCTATATAAAATACCACAGAAAATGAATTGTCTACTGATTTATAATTATGTCGCTGGGCGTCTTTGAACTGCTACAACTGCTATGGAAACTCTTAATCCTAATGGAAGAATGTAGCACTTCGTTGTGGAGCAAATGTTGTAATGCCCAATGTGACAGAGGGAGAATGCAGAAAGTTGTACGCATTATATCCGGGAAAAATTTGTGTTGCTGATACTCCTGCTCATTGCTTTAGTTGTATAACTGCCAGGATAAAAAGTATTGGAAGAGTAGTTTCAGAAAGTTTTGGTTATAGAAAAAAGAGAGTGTAAAATCTGCACTCTCTTTTTTTACAGATTATTTTGCAGAGTAATAGCATCTTTTAGGAGACATTATTAAATCTTCTTTTTTTAATTCTTTAATAGCCTTTTCAACTTCTTTTTTGTCAAGGCCTGATTTTTCCACAATATCACTAGGACGCAGAGGCTCTGAAGATTCTCTTAAAGTTTTTAATACTATCTCTTTGGCATCCATTTTATTTTTCCTCCTTAATACACATTACAATTTTATATTGATTACGATTCCATTATAATATCAATTCTTATTTTTGACAAGAACTTCTAAAATAATTTTTTAACGATAAAATTAAGATTTCACTGGCTTCCCCAACTACTGCTTTTGCAGCTTTTCAACAAAGGGTATAACTAAAGATTTAATTTATTATACAAAAGGGGGTTATCAAAAATCTGTGATTATTGTCACTTATTATACTAAAAAAGGCAAATTATATACAAATACAGCCCCCCTTTTCTGTATTCAGAAAAATGGGGGGTTTTCAATCTGATTATTTAGCTCACTTTTTTAAAGTTTTAGTTATTTCTATATACTCATCTAAGGTGATTTCACCGCGAGCGTACCTTAACTTGGCAATTTCTAATGCTTCATTATTAGGATCTGTATCGTGTTTTTTAAAAAAGTTAACATTTCTAATCTGTTTTACTAGCAAGTAAATTACTACGCCTATTAAAATTAAGAACAATATATTGGTAAGTCCACCACCGAACCAAGTTCCATAACCACAAGGATAATATCCTCCAAACCAACGACCTAAACCACCCATCATATATCCTCCAAACATTATTTTCTCCTCCTCTCCAAATATTTATATTTTACAAAATGCTTTTTAATTTGTTATATTCTTCTACTGTAATTTCTCCCTTGGCTAAACGTATATCAAGTATTTTCTTTGCTTCATTCACTTGGCAATCTTTGTTTGCATTTAAATTATTAATTATTCTTTGCAGGTCACCTGTTTTGTACAAATAAAAGCCAATTGCCAAGATTAATATAAGACCCATACTTTTCAACTCCTTTCTATTTATCGAAAAATTGTTAACTTGCTTTCACCTTTATTTTAAAACTTACTTTTGAAGAAAATATGAAGAGAAAAAAGATATAAACTGTTGGTAAATACAGCTTAATTAGAATGATTTCTAAAAATAGATGGTTAGATTTTCATAAGCCGTGATGTATAATATATGAAGAAAGAAATTTATCAAGCTATTTTCATACATTATTCATAATTTTACAATAAAATGATAAAGGGTGGTTGAAAAATGGGTAAAAAGATATTTGTGGTTGATGACGAAATAAAAATACTGGAAGTTGTAAAGTCATACCTTGAGCGTGAGGGATTTAGTGTTATTACTGAAACTAATGGCAATAACGTTTTAGATACATTTAAAAAAGAAAAACCAGACCTTGTTATATTGGACCTCATGTTGCCAGGTATTTCAGGAGAGGAACTGTGTAAAAGGTTACGTCAGTTTTCCGATGTACCGATATTGATGCTTACAGCAAAAGTTCAAGAAAGTGATAAAATTAATGGATTTTCTATAGGTGCTGATGACTATATTACAAAACCATTCAGCCCACGTGAATTGGTTATGAGAGTGAAAGCAATATTAAGAAGAACAACTGATGATGTGCCTCTTGCTGAAGTAATGTCTTTTAATAATGATGACCTTGTGGTCGATTTAAGAGCACATACAGTGAGGAAAAAGGGTGTGGTTGTAAATCTTACTCCAAATGAATTTAAAATTTTAAAGATTCTAATTCGCAATCCAAATAGGGTCTTTACAAGAGAAGAATTAATTGAAAAAGTTATGGGATTTGACTATGAAGGCTATGACAGGACGATTGATGCACATATTAAAAATTTAAGACAAAAAATTGAAGACGATACGAAAAATCCAGTGTATATTAAAACGGTGTATGGCGTTGGATATAAATTTGGTGATGGAAATGTTTAGAAATAATTTAAGAACAAGGACGGCTATTGTATTTATTTCAATAGCTCTTATATCGATTGTTATTGTAAGTATTACAACAAACATCTTAATAATAAATAGCTTTGGAAATTATGTTACAAAGTCAACAGATAAAGAATTTAGCAATATAGCTAACACTCTTGCTGCAGTGTATAAATCTGAGGGAGGTTGGAAAAGTACAACAGGGCGTGAAATTGGTCATGCAGCTATGATGGAAGGATATGGATTAAGGCTTAGAGATAAAGATGGCAAAATTATATGGGATTTTTCTTCAATGTCATATATGATGAATATGATGGGAAAATGGAATAAGAAAAATATTTCTGAAAAAACTCTTCCCATCATTGTAGATGAAAAAACAGTGGGATATGTAGATATAATTTATTATGGGCCGATAATGATGAGTGACTTGGATTTTAAGTTTTTATGTGATATTAGCAGATATAATGTTATAGCAACGGTGATAGCTATTTTTATAGCATTGACTATAAGTATTTATGTGTCAAATTATATTACAAGACCGTTAATTAATATTACGGAAGTTGCTAAAAAGCTTGAAAAAGGTGATTTTACTGCAAAGGTTTATGATATACCTAAAGAAGATGAGCTATTTAAGCTCACAGCTGCAATAAACCACCTTGGAGAATCTTTAAAAAATCAAGAAATACTAAGAAAACAAATGACCTCTGACATTGCACATGAGCTTAGAACACCATTGACAACATTGCAGAGTCATATTGAAGCAATGCTTGATGGGATTTGGGAGCCGACGCATGAAAGATTGAAGAGTTTAAATGAAGAGGTCTTAAGGCTTATAAATATTGTAAAAGACCTTGAAACATTGAATAAATTTGAATCTGATATGTTAAAGCTTAATAAAATCAAATTTGACGCAAGCGAATTAGTAAAGAGCATTTTGACAAATTTTGAAGCATCTTTTGCTGAAAAAGAACAAGAAGTTGTAAAGAACATCGAAGATAACATTATGTTGTTTGGTGATAAGGACAGGATAGCACAGGTTTTCGTTAACCTAATATCAAATTCAAATAAATATACTCCTGTAGGTGGCAAAATAAAAATAGACTTTTATAAAGATGGCGATTATGCAGTATTTGTAATAGAAGATAATGGAATGGGCATATCAAAAGATGATATTCCTTTTATTTTTGAAAGGTTTTACAGAGGAGAAAAATCAAGAAATCGTGAAACAGGTGGAAGTGGAATAGGGCTTTCGATTGCAAAAGCTATAGTACTAGCCCATGGAGGCGAAATAAGCGTTGAAAGCGAGATAAATAAAGGGAGTAAGTTTACTGTTAAAATTCCTTTGTAAAGGAGGAGAGACAATTGATGCGTATGATGTGTGCATGGGGATATAGAGCGGATGTATTCATTTGGGGTATTATTTGGTCAGCAATAGAAATAGGTTTAATAATTGTAGCAATCTATTTTATTATATCATCATTTCGAGGTACGAAAAGTAGAAGTCACAAGAGTGATGCATTAGAAATTTTAAAAGAAAGATATGCAAGAGGGGAAATAAGCGAAGAAGAGTATCTGGAACGAAAAAAAATACTTGAAGAAAAATAATTATATCATCATTTTTACTCCAGCTCATTTATCATCCTTAATACTTCATCTGCTTGTATTGCGGCAACTGCCATGACTTTGGGTGCCAAAGGTTTCTTTTCATTAATCGATGTAACAAAATCACCCACAATTGAAAAGTTTTTACCCCGTTTTATTTTAATATTTTCGCAATCACCAAATCCTGCGACACCTGAAGCCAAAACCACTTTTTTATTATGTTTTTGGGCTTTTTTAAAAATCAGCGTTTTGGTAAATTCATTGTCAACAGCTTCCACAACTATATCATGTTGAGGGATTAACTCATCTAAATTTGACTCATCAATTTTTATATTTAAGTTTTTGGATTAGAGATTGAAGTTCTTGAAAGGAAGCAAAAATTATTATATAATAAAGTATGAACAATTATTCATATATTAAAGCAAAGAGGAGATACCTATGAAAAGAGAAGACAGCAAAATCCCAATCTGCGAAGTTAGCGTAATACATGAAGATATTATAAATAAAGTAAAAGAAGCTATGCCAGAGGAAACAAAATTGTATGACCTTGCAGAATTGTTTAAAGTATTAGGAGATACTACAAGGATAAAAATTCTTTATGCATTATTTGAATCAGAAATGTGTGTTTGTGATATTGCTGTACTTCTTGGTATGAGCCAGTCTGCAGTTTCTCATCAGCTTCGGATACTAAGGCAAAATAAGCTTGTTAAATTCAGAAAAGAAGGAAAAGTGGTTTATTATTCTTTGGCGGATGACCATGTAAAGAAAATATTTGAACAGGGTTTTGACCATATTAATGAATGAATCAGGAGAGGTGAATACTATGAAAAATAATAAAAGGGCCTTTGTTTTAGAGAAGTTTGGTTGTAGAAGTTGTGCCCTAGATGCAAAAGGAAGTTTTCTTAACGCAAATTGTGATTCTGATAGTTGTAAGCTTGAGAATGATGACTCTAATGAAGTATACAGGAGAATCATTCAATATGGGATTTCTGCTATCTTGTTTGCAATAGCATTGCTATTTAATTCATTAGGTTATGTCAAATTTACCTTATTTTTTGTAAGTTATATAATCGCAGGAGGAGATGTCATCTTAAAAGCTGCCAAAAATATTTTGAAAGGGCGGATTTTTGATGAGTATTTTCTCATGAGCATAGCGACAATTGGTGCTTTTGCTATTGGAGAGTATCCTGAGAGTGTAGCAGTAATGCTTTTTTACCAAATTGGGGAACTTCTGCAGGATATTGCTGTTGATCATTCGAAAAGGTCTATTAAAGAGTTAATGAATATTCGTCCCGATTATGCTAACTTAAAAATTGGATATGAAATAAAGAGGGTTTCACCACAAGAAGTAAGACCGGGAGACGTCATCATAGTAAAGCCTGGTGAAAAAATACCACTTGATGGGAAGGTAATCGAAGGGGAATCGATGGTGGATACTTCTGCATTAACAGGAGAATCTGTTTTAAAAGAGGTTTATAAAGGCGCGGAGGTTTTAAGTGGCTTTATAAATAAAAATGGACTTCTCACAATAGAAGTGACCAGAGAGTTTGCAGAATCAACTGTTTCAAAAATACTAGGACTTATTGAAGAGGCTAGCAGTAAGAAAGCTCCTACAGAAAAATTTATGACAAAGTTTGCCAAATATTACACTCCTATTGTTGTTTTTTTGGCATTGATTATTGCAGTAATTCCTCCTTTAATTATGCCAGCAGCAACCTTCAAGGAATTTATATATAGAGCACTTATTTTTCTTATTATATCGTGCCCCTGTGCACTGGTGTTATCGATTCCTTTAAGCTTTTTTGCTGGTATAGGTGCTGCCTCAAAAAATGGCATCCTTGTAAAAGGAAGTAACTATTTAGAAGCGTTAAGCGATGTAGAAACTGTTGTATTTGATAAAACAGGTACCCTTACAAAAGGGGTATTTAAGGTGACGGAAATTAAATCTGTAAATGGCATGAGCAGGGATGCGCTTTTAGAATATGCGGCATATGCCGAAAGTTTTTCAAATCATCCTATAGCAGAATCCATTTTAAAAGCCTATGGGAAAGAAGTAGACAGATCTAAAATAAAAAACTATGAAGAAATTTCAGGAAATGGTGTAAGAGCAAATATAGAAGGAAAAGAAGTCCTTGTGGGCAATGCTAAGTTAATGAAGATGGAAAATATCGATTTTGTTACCGGTGACTCAACAGGCACTATCATCCATGTAGCTATAGATAACAAATACTGTGGCTATATCCTTATATCCGATGAAGTAAAAGAAGATTCCTCAAAAGCTATAGAAAGTCTCAAGAAAATGGGCATTAAAAGGATTGTCATGCTTACGGGGGATAACAAAGCTGTCAGCGATAAAATCGGTGTTTCATTAGGGATTGATGAAGTGTATTCACAACTTCTTCCAAATGAGAAAGTTGGCGTACTTGAGAAATTGTATGCTGACAATAAAAAAGGCAAGCTCATATTTGTCGGTGATGGTATAAATGATGCACCGGTTTTAGCGAGATCTGATGTGGGTGTTGCAATGGGTGGAATCGGGTCAGATGCTGCTATAGAAGCAGCCGATGTAGTTTTAATGACAGATGAACCGTCAAAACTGGTAACAGCTATAAAGATATCCAAAAGGACAAAGTTAATAGTATGGGAAAATATTCTTCTTGCATTAGGAGTAAAAGTAGTGGTTTTAGCACTTGGTGCTTTAGGGGTTGCTACAATGTGGGAAGCTGTGTTCGCCGACGTAGGTGTTGCACTCCTTGCAGTCCTTAATTCCTTAAGATTGCTTAATAAAAAATAAAAATATTATTAACTTTTAAAAAAGGAGGATATGAATCATGGGTTTGTTTGGACCTAAGGGTGAGACTATCGTCATAAATGTTAAGGGGATGACATGCAACCATTGCAAAATGTCTGTTGAAAATGCACTAAAGAAGTTAAATGGAGTATCGAAAGCTATTGTTGACCTTGACAAAGGTAATGTAACGGTGACATATGACCCTGCTAAAGTTTCTGTAGATGATATGAAAAAAGCAATTATTGATACAGGATATGAAGTGTAATATCTATTAAAAAATTAAAGTATAAAGTAGGAGGATGTTTTGTGGAATTTGTGAAACATCGGTGTTAACTTTTCTAAATAATTTGCAACTGACTAAGGAAAAGATATGTTGGGCGACTTGATACCGCCCATTCAGTTTGATAAGGAATAGCAATTTGGATGCGCAAATGCACCTATTGACATTAAGATAAGATTGTGATAGCGTAAAAAGAGAAAATTTATAATTCTTATCGTAATACTCGGAATTAAGTTACAAGGAATAGGAGCTGGATTTATTCCCGCCACATTAAATTTTTACATTGATGAAATTATAAAGGTAAGAGAGATACTAAAAGGTAAAAAATAAATAGAGAGAGGCGTTTTTTGTGGATAGAATTTATTTAGACAATGCTGCGACTACTCCAGTTGATAAAAGGGTATTAGAGGCGATGTTACCATATTACAGTGATGTTTTTGGTAATCCATCTTCCCTGTATTCATATGGTCAAGAAGCGAAAAAAGCTATTGAAGAAGCGAGGGAAAAAGTGGCAAAAGCGCTAGGGGCAGATGCAGACGAAATATATTTTACCAGTGGAGGCTCTGAGTCTGATAATTGGGCATTAAAAGGTGTAGCATATGCGTTAAAGGATAAGGGAAATCACATTATTACAACGGAAATTGAACATCCTGCAGTACTTAATACTTGTCGATATCTTGAAAAAGAAGGATTCAAAGTAACATATCTTCCAGTTGACGAATATGGACTTGTAAAACCTGAAGATTTAAAAAAGGCAATTACAGATAAAACAATCCTTGTTTCTATAATGTTTGCCAATAATGAGATAGGTACGATAGAGCCAATTGAGGAGCTTGTCAAAATAGCTCATGAGAAAAATGTATATTTTCATACTGATGCTGTGCAAGCAGTTGGTAATATACCGATAGATGTAAAAAAATTAGATGTTGATTTGTTATCTTTATCTGCCCATAAAATATATGGGCCTAAAGGCGTGGGAGCATTATATATAAAAAAGGGTATAAAGATTCATTCGCTTATACAAGGTGGAACACAGGAAAAAAATAGAAGAGCGGGCACAGAAAATGTCCCAGGAATAGTAGGACTGGGAGAAGCGATAGAGCTTATCACGAAGAATTTGGATTCTCATATAAATAAACTCACATTTTTAAGAGATAAACTTATAAATGGAATATTAGAAAAAATACCATATGTAAGGTTAAACGGGCATCCAACAAAAAGGCTTCCAGGCAATGTTAATGTATCATTTGAATTTGTAGATGGCGAATCCCTTATTTTAAACTTAGATATGGCAGGAATATGTGCTTCAAGTGGTTCAGCATGCACTTCTGGTTCATTGGAGCCTTCTCATGTGCTTCTGGCAATTGGGCACTCAAAAGAATTAGCTCGAGGGTCATTAAGACTTACAATTGGTAAAGATAACACAGAAGAAGATATAGATAAAGTTTTAGAAGTGCTTCCACAAATTATTAAAAGATTAAGGTCAATATCACAGATTGTATGAAAGAATCTACAAGGAGGTCAAAAAATTTTTTTATGAAAAAGAATATAAGAGTAGTTGTGGGAATGAGCGGAGGTGTTGATAGCTCTGTTTCAGCATATCTTTTAAAAGAACAGGGATATGAGGTTATAGGTGTTACGATGCAAATATGGCAGGACAAAGATGAGGAAGCAGTAAGAGTTGAAGGCGGCTGTTGTTCATTGGCTGCTGTTAATGACGCTAGAAGAGTAGCGAATAAGATTGGCATTAAATATTATGTAATGAATTTTAAAGATGTTTTTAAAGAAAAAGTAATAGATTATTTTGTAGATGAATATTTAAAAGGTAGGACGCCCAATCCCTGTATTGCTTGCAATAAATATATAAAATTTGAAGAACTTTTGAAAAGAGCCTGGATGATAGATGCGTATTACGTAGCAACAGGCCATTATGCGATTTGTGAGTACGATGAAGAAAGAGGAAGGTATTTATTAAAGAAGTCTGTAGATACTTCAAAAGACCAGACTTATGTGCTATATAATCTTACTCAAACTCAGCTTGAGCATATTTTGTTTCCACTGGGTAAATATAAAAAAGATGAGGTCAGAGAGTTAGCTAAAAATTTAGGCCTGCCTGTTGCATCAAAGCCAGACAGTCAAGAAATTTGTTTTGTAACTGATAATGATTATGGAAAATTTATTAGAGAAAATGCCAAAGAAGAGATAAAACCAGGAGAATTCCGCGATACAAGAGGTAGATTTTTAGGTTATCATAAAGGGATTATACATTATACAATAGGACAACGGAAAGGTTTAGGAATTTCTGCTGGCAAACCCCTCTATGTTGTCGATATTGATGCAGAAAATAATGTGGTAGTATTAGGATACGGTGACGAAGTATATGGAGATGAACTCATTTCCTATAATAACAACTTTATTTCAATTGACAAACTTGAAAAAGAGATGAGAGTAAAAGCAAAGATACGGTACACTGCAAAAGAGCAGGATGCAGTAATACGACCACTTGAAGACGGCAAAGTTTTTGTGAAATTTGACAATCCACAAAGGGCTATTACACCGGGGCAGTCAGTAGTCTTTTATGATGGAGATATTGTTGTAGGAGGGGGAATAATAGAAAGAAAAGTTAGATAAAATTTCTGAATCTCCTTTTATGTTGAAGAATTTCCTATAAGAATGCTGAGAGATGAAGAGGAGATGAAAATATGGCCGAAAAAGCTAATTTAAAAATAACTGGGATGTCTTGTGCAGCTTGTGCAACCAAAATAGAAAAAGGGCTTAAAAGCTTAGATGGAGTTTTAGACGCAAATGTAAATCTTGCTGTTGAAAAAGCAACAGTTATATATGATCCAGATAAAATTAATATATGCAATATTGAGAAAAAGATAGAAGATATAGGATATGGTGTAATAAAAGATAAAGTAGAACTTGCACTTATGGGTATGTCCTGCGCATCCTGCGCTGCCAAAATCGAAAAAACCTTAAAAAACCTGCCTGGTGTAAGCAATGCATCAGTTAATTTTGCAACTGAGACGGCAATTGTCGAATATGATTCAAATGAAATTGATACAGAAAAAATGATTAAAGCGATAAAAGATATAGGATATGATGCAAAAGAAAAGACTGGAGTAAGTATTGACACAGGAAAAGAGATAAAGGAGAAAGAAATAAATACATTAAGGAAACTTGTAATATATTCAGCGATTTTAACTGTGCCGTTAGTAATACCAATGATTTTGAGAATGTTTAAAATTTCAGGTGGAATACTTGATAATCCGTGGTTACAGGTATTTTTATCTTCACCTGTTCAGTTTATTGTAGGTTTTAGATATTATAAAGGTGCTTGGAACAATTTAAAAAATATGACGGCAAATATGGATACTTTGGTAGCTATGGGAACATCTGCAGCGTATTTTTATAGTTTGTACAATGTATTTACCAAACCCTCTCATGAGATACACAATTACTTGTATTTTGAGGCATCAGCAGTTATTATAACGCTTGTAACATTAGGTAAACTGCTTGAAGCTACAGCCAAGGGGAAAACATCTGAAGCAATAAAAAACCTCATGGGACTACAAGCAAAGACCGCAAGAGTGATAAGGGATGGGCAAGAATTAGATATACCTATTGAAGAAGTCAAAGTCGGGGATATCGTTGTTGTAAGGCCGGGCGAAAAAATACCAGTTGACGGTAAAATAGTTGAGGGTAGTTCCACAATAGATGAATCTATGATAACTGGTGAATCTATTCCTGTAGAAAAAGGAGTTGGCGATGAAGTAATTGGCGCTACGATAAATAAAACAGGAACGTTTAAATTTGAAGCGACAAAAGTGGGTAAAGATACGGTACTATCGCAAATTATTAAAATGGTAGAAGATGCCCAAGGATCAAAAGCGCCAATTCAACAAATTGCTGATAAGGTCTCTGGTATTTTTGTACCCACAGTTATGGGTATAGCTGCTACCACATTTTTAATTTGGTATTTTGGGTATGGAGATTTTAATGCGGGCATAATAAATGCAGTATCAGTACTTGTAATTGCCTGCCCGTGTGCGCTTGGACTTGCAGTTCCGACCTCTGTGATGGTAGGGACAGGAAAAGGAGCAGAAAATGGTATACTCATAAAGGGAGGAGAACATCTTGAGAGGGCAGGGAAAATAACGGCAATAGTATTTGATAAGACTGGGACGATAACAAAAGGAGAACCGGAAGTTACAGACATAGTAGCTTTTGGAGATTTCACCGAAGATGAGATTTTGAAAATTGCGGGAATTGCGGAAAAAAATTCTGAGCATCCATTGGGGCAAGCAATTGTCAATAAAGCAAAAGAAAAATTCGAAATATTGGAAGACCCTGAGAAATTTGAGGCTATACCAGGCTATGGTATATGCATTACGATAAATGAAAAAGAGTTTTATATTGGCAATAGAAGGCTCATGGGCAGACAAAATATTGATATAGCGTCAATTGAAGATAAGGTTGAAGAACTAGAATCACAAGGTAAAACAGCAATGATATTGGCATCTCACGACAGAGTTTATGGCATTATAGCTGTTGCAGATACTGTAAAGAGTGACTCGGCAAAAGCAATTCAAAAGTTACAAGCTATGGGTATCGAAGTATACATGATTACGGGAGATAATAAAAGGACTGCTGAGGCAATAGCAAAACAAGTTGGTATAAAAAATGTGTTGGCAGAAGTATTGCCAGAACATAAAGCTTTGGAGATTACGAAGCTTCAAAAAATGGGAAAAGTAGTTGCAATGGTGGGAGATGGTATTAATGATGCTCCTGCTTTAGCTACTGCGGATGTTGGCATAGCGATAGGTACAGGTACAGATGTGGCGATAGAAACCTCGGATATAACGCTTTTAAGTGGAAATCTTATGGGTATTGTGACCGCCATAAAATTAAGCAAAGCTACCATGAGAAATATATTTCAAAATTTATTCTGGGCTTTTGTATACAATACAATCGGCATACCATTTGCTGCGATGGGCCTTTTAACTCCGGCTATAGCAGGAGGGGCAATGGCATTTAGCTCAGTGTCAGTTGTAACAAATGCTTTAAGATTGAGAAGGTTTAGGGCATGAGTTTGGAATTGTCCAAACTCATTTTTTTAAGGTAGGAAGCCATACTACAAAAGTCGTTCCTTTGCCTTCACAGCTTTCGACTTGGATTTTTCCGCCGTGGGCGTTTATAATCCACTGGCAGATAGAAAGCCCTAATCCACTTCCTCCGCTTTTTCTTGTCCTTGCTTTGTCAACTCTATAAAACCTTTCAAAAATATGGGGTAGATGCTCTTCAGGTATTCCTATTCCTGTATCTTTGATAGAGGTCTTAATAAATTTTCCTGCATTTTCTACACTTATCTCTACTTTTCCACCAGCTGGTGTATATTTGATGGCATTGTCTATTAAGTTATAAAAAAGTTGAATTATTCTTGTTTGGTCTCCTCTAATGTAGGAAGAATCATTTTTTATAATTTTTAATGTTAAACCATTATTTTCAGCAAGAGGGGCAAGTTCATTTACAATTCCTTCTATTAATTCGCTGAAATTTAAATTTTCTATAGTCAATTTTTCTGTATTAGAGTCACTTCTGGCAAGGAATAATAAATCGTGAACAAGTTTTGACATGTGCTTTGCTTCCTCAAGTATTACTTGTAAAGCTTTTTTATATTCTTCCTTTGTGCCTGTGCTATTTAGTGCTGATTCTGCTTGGGTTTGTATTACAGCAATAGGAGTTCTAAGTTCATGGGAGGCGTCATGGGTAAACTGCTTTTGCCTTTTAAAAGAGTTTTCAAGTTTTTCAATCATCATGTCAAAGGTTTGGGCAAGATTTCCTACTTCGTCATTAGTGTAAGGTAGGTTAAGTCTTTTAGATAGGTCACCGACACTTATTTCTCTTGCAACTTTAGTCATGTGACTAATTGGTTTTAATGCTTTGTTTGAAATAATAATCCCACCTAAAATTGCAATACCAATTAAAATTGGAATTATAATGGTGAAGATGCCAAACAGATTTTTCATTGCTATATCCATTAAATTTAACGATTGAGCTATTACAATTATTCCTATTATTTTACTGTCATAATATACAGGAGCAGAATACATCCTAAGCTTCCCTTCAGGTGATGTAACAGTTTGGAATTTGCCTATGAAATCAGTGTTTGTAGCATATTGGCTAAGAATTTTTGAAGGAATATTGGATTCTATTAGCTTTAAGTCTGGGTAAGAATAAAGAGCTCCGTAAAAATCTGTATTGGCATAAAAAGGTTCGTCGCCGGATTTAATTTTTCCATTTTCTATATCAAGTACTGATGATATTTGTTGAACTTGTGTTTTAAGTATTGTATCTTCATTTACAATTATCATTTTTTCCAGACTTAAATAGGTTACGACACTAAATATTGTTATTACAATAGTTAATAGCAGCACATACCATAATGTCAATTTTAGTTTTAATGGAAAATAATTTTTTTTCATTTTACTTAGACTCCTTTAAACAATATCCGCTACCTCTTATCGTATGAATGAGTTTGTTTTCAAAATCATCGTCAATTTTTTTTCTGAGATAGCGTATGTATACGTCGATAATATTGGAAAAGCCATCAAATTCATAGTCCCATATATGGTCGGCTATTTGGGTGCGGGTTAAAACTCTCCCTGCATTTCTCATCATATATTCTAAAAGGGCAAATTCTTTGCTTGTGAGAGTTATTTCTTTGTCTCCTCTTTTGACCTGGCGTGTCAAAGTATTTAATTCTAAATCGGCAAGCTTTAAAATTGGGCTTTTAGTAGGAGCTTCTCTCCTTAAAAGGGCGCGAATTCTTGCCATTAACTCACATAACTCAAAAGGTTTTGTCATGTAATCGTCAGCTCCTGTATCAAGACCTTTTACTTTGTCTTCTGTAGCATCTTTCGCTGTAAGCATCAGTACAGGAGTGTTAATGCCTTCATTTCTTAAATTCTCTAAAATTTTAATGCCATCCATTCCTGGAAGCATTATGTCTAAAATTATTACATCATAGACGTTCATTTTGGCATATTCTAACCCTTCTAAACCATCTTGTGCAATATCTACACTATATCCTTCTTCTTTTAAGGCTTTATATAAAGCATTTACTAAATTTTCTTCATCATCTACAATAAGAATTCTCATAAGTTTTCCACCCCTTTACAATTCTTAGCTTATTATATCAAAATAGTGTTAAAAATTCATTAAAATTTGACTATAGTCGATTGTTGACAATAAAAATTTATAAATATACAATATTCGTAGAATAAGCGAGAAAATTGACGAAAAAGCAAATTTTTTGTAATTTCAGAGGAGAGGAGAGTTATGGAGAGATTTAAAAGTAAAATTTTTTGCCTTTTAAAAAACAAAAAATTTACAGACATTTCAATTTTTATATTGTTACTTATAATGATTGGAATTATATTTTATACTTCCCGAAACATAAACACTATATATTTTTACGCCTATACGCGACTTTTGTATATTCTTCTTGTAATTTCTGCTCTAATGTATGATTTGAAACGCAGCTTAATTATTCCAACGCTAATAAGTATAGGAGAGTTTTTAGAAATATATTTAACTGAAAAATCTTATATACTATTTATAACTTTTCTGATATCTGTTCCAGTGTATTATTTTGTATCCATATCTATCGGTTACTCCAAATTACAGGCAGAAAGACTTAGAGTTTCAATCAAGGAAACAAATGAATCTAAAAGACATGGAGAATGCATTGATTTCTGCGTTAGAAGCAAAGGATGTATATACACAAGGGCATTCTCAAAGGGTTTGTAAACTTGTAACACAAATTGTTTATAAAATGGGAATTGAAGGGAAAGAAGCGGAGGATATAATCACGGCAGCAAGACTTCATGACATAGGGAAAATTGGCATAAGAGATGAGGTATTAAACAAACCAGGGAAACTTACAGATCAAGAATTTGCTGAAATAATGGATCATCCGGTTATGAGCTATGAGATTATAAATAAGATGAAAGCTATGGAAAATATCGCAAAGATAATACGTCATCATCACGAAAAATATGATGGCAAAGGATATCCTGATGGATTAAAAGGTGAGAAGATACCTTTAGGTTCACGAATAATAGCCGTGGCTGATGCTTTTGATGCCATGACTTCTAAAAGGCCTTACAGAGATTCATTTACAATGGCTCAAGCTATTGAAGAATTGAAGAAAAATGCGGGAACACAGTTTGATCCTAAAATTGTTGATGCGTTTATATCTGTAATAAAAGATTTAGTTATTGACTATTAATTTTACATTAATACATAATCAATTATAATTTTTTAATTTGTTTTTAATGAAAATCTAATTTTCCTTTAAGGCTTCACCTCTATAATATTTCATGAGGTGAAGAAACATGAATTTGACACTTTTTCACATGATAAATGGCTTAGCAGGCCATAATATTTTTTTGGACAAGATTATGACTTTTATTGCTGTGTATTCTCCAATTTTGTATGGGATGCTTATGTTGGTTCAGTGGTTTATAGGCGGTGATAAGGGTAAAAAGACTTCTATGAACGCCTTTTTTGCAGCTATTATTGCACTAGGTTTAAATTTAATAATTTCTACCGTCTATTTTGAACCCAGACCTTTTGTGCATCACAAAGTCAATCTTTTGGTAAAACATCCTGCAGATGCTTCTTTTCCGAGTGACCATGCGTCAGGAGGTTCTGCTTTATCTTTTACAGAGCTTATGTATGACAAAATTATTGGCAGTATAATGATGGTTTTAACTCTATTACTTTTATTTGCAAGAATATATGTGGGAGTACATTATCCACTGGATGTCATAGCCGGCTTTATAATAGGATTTATAAGCAGTAAAATTTTAAGAGGTCTTGAAGGAATACTTAGTCCTGTTGAAGGGTATATTATAAAAATATGGCATGAAATATTTGCATAAACACAGGAAAAGTCCTGTGCAGACTGTAGACAAACTTTCGTAAAGGAGATATTTTGCATAAGGAGCGACTTGTTACAAAGCGCTAACAAAACTTAGCGAGACCGAGGGTGGAGGCAGGGCCGAAGCCATGGATGGCGGAGGCGGGCACCTTAAGGCATGGATGCCGATTGTGCCCGGTACCCTGCCGGAACCTGAAGGTCGAGCTTTAGTTTTGTCGTTTTGGAACATCGGAGCGACGATGCAAAATATCTCCTTTGAATATTTTTTAATTTTGTCAACAAACTGCACAGGAAAAGTCCTGTGTTTTTTATGCTATAATAATAACAACAACTTATGAGGAGGGCGGGAATGTGAAAGCAATAAATGGTGGAATAGATGAAAAACTTTTTGAAGAACTTTTAAAAATAAATAGGAGTACTAATTTTCATCAATTAATAGGGGTGCATGTAGCAGAATTAGGGAAGGGTTATGCTGTTACAAAAATGAAAATTGAAGAAAAACACTTAAATCCTCTTGGCATTGCTCACGGAGGCGTGCTTTTTTCTTTGATGGATATTACAATGGGTATGGCAGCAAGGACAGTAGGTAAACAGGTGATAACTATTGAGATGAATATAAATTACCTTTCGCCAGTGAAAGTGGGAGAAAAAGTGAAAGCGACAGGTAAAATAGTTCATGCGGGGAGTAAAACTACTGTGGCAGTTTGTGAAGCCTATGCTGAAGATGGGAGGCTTTTAGCTGTGGCAAGAGAAACTTTTTTCAATGTACTGGATTAAGTATTTTTGTGGTATAATTTTGGCAAAAGAGTTGATTAGAGGGGGTAATTTTTTATGAATTTTGATAGCTTTTTGTATAACACTAGGCCCTTTTTAAATTACCTCTTTGATTTTTACAGCAACCTGGAAGAGAAAAGCTTAAGCAGTGTAATATACAATGCTGGTGGAGAGGATAAGGTTTCAGTTTTGGTTGTGGATATGCTAAACGGTTTTTGTAAAAGCGGTCCATTAGCTAGTCCAAGAGTGGCAGGCATAATAGAACCTATAAAGAATTTATTAAAGGCCTGCTACAGAATGGGGATAAAAAATGTGTTCTTTTTAAATGACGCTCATCCTTCAGATGCAGTTGAATTTGGAGAATTTCCACCTCACTGTGTAAAAGGCACTTTTGAGAGTGAAATTGTTGACGAATTAAAAGAAATAATTGAAGGAGAACCTGTGATTGTGGAGAAAAATTCGTTGAATGTGTTTTTTGGAGGGGAATTAGAAGGCGGGAATGAGTTTTTAAAGAAAGTTGTTGAAATGATAAAGGAAGGAAAATCTACTTTTATCGTTGTAGGAGATTGTACTGATTTATGCGTTTACCAGACGGCTATGTCTATAAAAATGATTGCAAATGCCAATAATCTTAAAGTAAATGTAATTGTACCGGAAAATTGCGTTGAAACCTATGATACATCTGTAAAAACTGCTCAATCCCTCAAAATAATGCCTCATGATGGCAATTTGATACATACCATGTTTTTGTATCACATGAAATTAAACGGTATAGAAGTTGTAAAAGAGCTGTTGGAGGAGTAATAAAATTCCATATTGACTTTAGGAAATTTTAGTATATAATATTAATAGAGATATTAGGACGGATGTCCGAATTAATTTTGAAAGGGGTTATATATATGACAAGTTTGCTTGAAAAATCTATCAATTTTGGTTTGGGATTATTTGCATTATCACGAGAGAAAATAGAAAAAATAGTAGAAGAACTTGTAGATAGAGGAGAAGTTGCAAGAGAAGATGCACAAAAAATGGTAAAAGACTTGGTAAAAAAAGGTGAAGAACAGAAGGAAGAATTGAGAAAAATGATTAAAGACGCAGTTGCTGAAACGTTAGGCTACATGAATATTGCCAAAAAGGAAGATATTGTTACTAGGGAAGAGATAAAGAGTATTGTTCGTGAGGAAGTCAGAAAAGTGCTGGAGGAAATGCAAAACACAGAAAAATAAGTAACTATAAAATTTTGATGACAGGTGTGAAATAATGCAACATTTAAGAAGATATAGAGAAATAATTTTTGTATTCATCAAATACGGGTTTGGTGCTATAATTGACAATATTGGAATTTTAAAACATATAAATGTAAGAAGAAAAATCTTGAAGCAAACAAATGATGAAAATATTGCGAAACTTTCCCGTGGAGAAAGATTAAGACTTGCTCTTGAAGAATTAGGACCTACTTTTATAAAAATGGGGCAGATTTTAAGCACAAGGTCTGACATTTTGCCAAAAGATGTCATAAAAGAATTGGAAAAATTACAGGACAAAGCTCCTGCTTTTTCTTTTGATGAGGTGAAATCAGTTATACAAAATGAATTTGGCGAAAGTTTGGAGGAAGCCTATGCTGAATTTGAACCTACTCCTCTAGCGGCGGCTTCTATAGCACAAGTTCACAAGGCTTTGTTGTGGTCAGGCAAAACTGTTGTTGTCAAGGTTCAAAGGCCAGGGATAGAAAAAATCATAGCCCAAGATATGAGGATATTAGAAGATGTTGCCAAATTTGTTGATAATCATACAAAATATGGGAAAATATATAATTTTACAAAAATGGTAGAAGACTTCAAAAAGAGATTGGAAGAGGAATTAGATTTTAGAATAGAGGGGGGAAACGCAGAAAAGTTCAAAAAGAATTTTTTAAAAGACAAAAAAGTTAAAATTCCTTCTATAATCTGGACCCATACGACAAGACGTGTATTGACGATGGAATACATTGATGGTATTCCGTTAAATGATTTTAATGCAATTGATGAGGCTGGATTAGACCGCGGTACAATTGCAAGAAACCTTGCAAAATCTGTATTGAATCAGATTTTAAGGGATGGTTTTTTTCATGGAGACCCTCATCCGGGAAATATTATGGTGCTAGAGGATGGGACAATAGCATTTTTAGATTTTGGAATGGTAGGTAGCTTAAGCTCAGAAAGAAAAAGACAGTTTTCTAAAATGTTGTTGGGGATTGTTTATAAAAATAGCAGGATGATTGTTGAAAGCGTTATAGATTTAAATGCGATGACTCTAAATGTCAATATGAAAAAGCTAGAAAAAGATATAAATAATTTGCGAGATAGATATGTTGAAATACCGTTAGAAAAGCTCAAAGTTGGGGAAGTCCTCAATGGGATATTTGACCTTGTATTTTTGTATAATATTGTAATTCCCAATGAATTTAATATGCTGGCTAAAAGCCTTATAACATTAGAGGGAATAGTAGAAAAGTTAGATCCCAAAATTAGCGTTTTAGAAGTGGCAAAACCAATTGCAAAGCAGTTGATACCCAGAATGTTTTCTACTCAACATATGAAAGAAGAGATAATAAATGCCACAATGGATTATAGCAGATTGATAAAAGAGTTGCCATCATTTTTATTGAATTTTTTAAGGAAAACAGAAGAAGAAAATTATGCTGTAGAATTGAAAATAAGAGACTTTGAAAATTTAGAGAAACGGGTTGATAAGGTATTTAATCGACTTTCCACCAGTATTATACTTTTGGCTTTAAGTATTGTTATTGCCGGGATTTTAATAGGGTCGGGAATGAGTGCTAATGCTGGTGCAGAAATGTATAAGCTTAATGAGATAATTTTAAAGATTGGTTTAGCGATAGCTTTTGTCATAGTTTTAGGCTTAGCAATTTCTATTTTCCGATCTGGGCGGCTTTAATAAATAAACTTTAAAAGGGGAAATCCAAGATGGAAGGTAAAAACCAATCGCAAAGAATATTAAATGCTGCATATAAGTGTATTTCTACTAAAGGATATGCTAATGTTTCCTTAAGAGACATTGCAGAGGAAGCTGGTGTTGTGTTAAGCCAATTGCATTATTATTTTGGCAGTAAGGAAGGGCTTTTCACAGAGGTAATAAAGATGATGATAGATAAATATTTAAAAGAAATAAATGAAGCTTTGAGTATGGGAGAAACTGCAAAGGATAAGATGCTATACTTAGTGAATTTTTTTAAAGACCTTCTAAAAAATAATCCAGGACTTTTTAAACTGTTGTACGACTTTACAGGTTTAGCTATGTGGTCATCTTCTTTTAACAGTTTATTAAAAGATTTATTTAATGACTTATCGAAAATGATTGAGGAAAAAATTCTAAGTAACAGTGCTTTAGGAGAAAATTTTAGAAATTATTCTCCACGAGCAGTGGCGAGGATGATACTTGGTGCAATGTTTGGTACGGGAATTCAAGTGATTTTAGATTCTAATGGAAATGAAATTTTGGATGCGTTAAATGCCATACAAATTATTTTTGAGTAAAAATGGTGATGAAAAATGGGGCAAAAAGTAGGACTTATACTGGGCGGTGGAGCAGCAAGAGGATATGCGCACTTAGGTATACTAAAAAGATTTGAAGAAGAAAATATTCCTATTGATTTTATAATAGGCATAAGTATGGGAGCGATAATAGGAGCAATCTATGCTTCAGGACATAATGTAGACAAACTTATAAGTGATGCAAAAAAGATTAATATGTTAAAATTTATAAGTTTATTGGATTTTAAAGCCTCACGAACCGGCTTAGTAAAGGGTGAAAAAATAGAGAAATATTTGCGGGGTTATGTGAAAGAAAGTTTTGAGGAACTTAATATTCCTCTATATATTGTGGCTACTGATATTCAAACAGGAAAGGGAGTAGTATTTAAAGAGGGAGACTTGATAAAAGCTATAAGGGCAAGCATTTCTATCCCTGTCTTTTTTGAACCTGTGGAGTACAATGGAACCAAGTTAGTTGATGGGTCAATGGTTGCTTCTGAGGCAATAGAATTAGCAGCTAAATTGGGTGCCGACATAGTTGTAAATTGCGATGTAAGCTCAAGCATTGATATGGGCTTTTTCGAAAGGTTTTTTTATTCTTTAGCTAATAGTGAGAAAGTGCTGCCAATAAAAAAGTATTTTAATATAAAAAGGCCTTTACCTGAAATCATATCTATTACAACAACCGCTATTAAATTGTTAAAAGACAATTCTAATAAGAATCTTGAAAAAATGGAGGGAAATAAACGGGTTTATACAATAAAACCTAATGTTGATAATATACGCTGGTATAGATTTGACCAGGCAGAAAAATGTATAAATATGGGATTTGAAGCTACTGATTCTATTGTTGGGAGAATAAAAAGAGAATTAGAAATATAGGAAGTAAACAACTTCCATTGAAGTGAAAAAGGGATGGAAAATATCTTTATGGTTTTGAAAATCATATTGAATACCTCATATAATTATATGCTCTAAGTTTTTTAAAAAACTTAGAAAAACGTATGTTTTGTTTGATAAAAGGAGGAATAGTGAATAAATATAAGGAAAAATTCAAAATATTAAAAGATATAAAGGAATTTCAAGCTATATCCGATTTCTTTTCTTGTGGTATAATGAAAATTGGAATAAGAGAATTTTGGTGGATATATAAAATGTTCAAAATTTTGAGACTATTTAATTCACAAATCAGAAGCTACTTAGAGAGGATTAAGACTGTTACAGGAGGTGTAGGTCTTTTACGTAGTTTTAAAGTATAAGATAAGTGGCTAATGAAGAGGTGATTGATTATGGAATGCCCAAATTGCAAGAGTACTAATGTGGGCAAAATAGGGAATAATCTGTATTTTTGCAGAGATTGCAATTGTGAGATAAAAATAAAAAAGTGCACGGCTGTTGTGAGTATGTACGATGCTGAAGGCTGTGTGAGCAAGAGATTTAAGGTTTGTTACAATGCATAAAGGAGGGGTTTACCCCTCTATTTATTTTGTAAAAAAAAAGTGATATTATAAAATTGACTACAAAGTTTCATTTTGGAATGAAAACAATATATTAATGATAGACTATAGATGGAATAATTTTTGACTTTAAATTTTGAGGAGTGATACAGTGGTTGAAATAGTAGATAAATTAAAAGAAGTTTTAAAAGAGGGGAAGATTTACTTAAACGAGCCCATGAAAAGACATACTTCTTTTAAAATAGGTGGACCTGCAGATGTATTAGTTATGCCCAGTAATAGAGAAGAACTATTGCGCCTCATTTCATTTTTAAAAAAAGAAAGCATACCTTTTTTTGTATTAGGAAATGGTACCAATCTATTAGTAAGTGAGAAGGGGATAAGAGGTGTGGTGATAAAATTGTCCTGTTTGAGAAATGTAGTTGTAGAAGGGAATAAAATAATCGCTGAAGCGGGAGCATCTCTTTCTTATATTGCAAATGTGGCGTTAGTACATGAACTTAGCGGCTTTGAATTTGCCAGTGGTATTCCTGGTACTTTGGGGGGAGCAATAGTGATGAATGCAGGAGCTTATGGCCCTGAGATGAAGGATGTGATAGAAAAGGTAGAGGTTTTAGATGAAGATGGAAATGTGCGCCTTCTTGAAAATGGTGAAATGAATTTTTCATACAGACATAGCATCATTCAAGAAAAAAATTGGATTGTTTTAAGGGCATGGATCAGTTTAATAAAGGGGAACTATGATGAAATAAAAAAGAAAATGGAGGAGTTAAATGTTAGGAGAAAAGAGAAGCAGCCTTTGGAGTATCCCAGTGCAGGAAGTACTTTTAAAAGACCTCCGGGATATTATGCGGGCAAGCTAATTGAAGATGCTGGACTTAAAGGGTATTCAATTGGTGGTGCTAAAGTATCGGAGAAGCATTCGGGGTTTATAATAAATACAGGAAATGCTACTTTTTATGATGTATTAAATTTAATTGAACATGTGCAAAAAGTAGTAAAAGAAAAGTTTGGCGTAGAACTTGTACCGGAAGTAAAAATAGTTGGAGAAAAGTAAGGAGAGACACCAAATGAAAATTTTTGCCGATTACCATACCCATACAGTGTACAGTCACGGCAAGGGTACAATAGAAGATAATGTAAAAAGGGCAATAGAAATTGGACTTGAGGAAATTGCTATTACTGACCATGGCCCTGCTCATGTATTCTATGGGATGAGAAAAAAAGATTTTAAAAAGATGAGAGATGAGATAGATAGAATTAATGAAAAGTATCCACAAATAAAAGTATTAATGGGAGTAGAATCTAATTTAATAAGTTTAGAAGGAGATATTGATGTTCCAGATGAGCTTTTGAAATATCTAGATATTTTACTTATGGGGTATCATATGGGTATAATGTCAAAAGACTTTAGAAGCGGTGTATACTTAATTGGCAAAAATATAACGACTAGATATTTTAATCTTTTTAAACAAGAAATGAGAGAAAAAAATACTGAGGCAATGATCAAGGCAATAACGAAATACAAAATAGACATAATAACACATCCGGGAGCTAAACTAGATATTGATACACAAAAGCTTGCAAGAGCAGCAAAAGAGAGAGGGACAGCTCTTGAAATTAATTCAAGTCACGGTTATATGACAGTAGAGTATGTAAAGATAGCTAAGAAAGAAGAATGCAAATTTGTGATAAATAGTGATGCACATACTCCTTTTAAGGTAGGAGATTTTAAAAGGGGAATAGAAATTGCAAAAGAAGCCGGGCTAACAGAAGAGGATATAATAAACGCAAAGAGGTGAGACCATGAGATTTGTAATAATAACGGGCCTTTCTGGTGCTGGAAAAACACAGGCATTAAAAGCGATGGAGGATATGGGCTTTTTTTGTATAGACAATTTTCCACCTGCCTTGATACCAAAACTTGCTGACCTTTTTTATCAATCAAAAAATATTGACAAAATAGCTTTAGGAATGGATCTAAGAGGCGGGCATTTTTTTGAGGATATTTATTCTAGTTTAGACTTTTTGAAAAGGAATAATTACGATTATGAGATAGTGTTTTTAGAGGCTTCTGATGAGGTTTTGATAAAGAGATTTAAGGAAACGAGGAGAAAGCATCCTCTTTCTGAGGAAGGCAGGATAGTCGATGGTATAAATGAAGAAAGAAAAAGGCTTTCGGATATAAGAAAAATTGCTAATTACATTATAGATACTTCCAATTTGACTTCTTCTCAATTAAAAGAGGAGTTATCTAATATTTTTTTAAAAGGAAAAAAATTTAAAGGAATTATAATTGACATTATGTCTTTTGGCTATAAATATGGCATACCTCTTGATGCAGACCTTGTATTTGATGTGAGATTTTTGCCTAATCCTTTTTACATTGATGAATTAAGGCCTTTAACAGGCAATGATGAAAAGGTGAAAGAGTATGTGATGAAGTGGGATGAGGCTAAGGAGTTTTTAAAAAAGTTAGGGGACATGATTAAGTTTTTAATTCCATATTATATTAGAGAAGGGAAATCACAACTTGTAATAGCGATTGGTTGTACAGGCGGGAAACACCGCTCTGTTACAATTGCCAATGCCCTCTATGAGCTTTTGAAAAAAGATGATTATTCTGTTGTGTTGAATCACAGGGATATTGGAGAGGAGTAGAGAAATATGAAGGAAGTAAAAAGGCCCCATATTGTTGCTATTGGTGGAGGAACAGGGCTTTCAACTATGTTGAGGGGACTAAAACTTTTTACGACTAATATTACAGCGGTAGTGACAGTTGCGGATGATGGGGGAGGTTCTGGAATTTTAAGGGAAGATTTAGGGATACTTCCTCCTGGTGATATACGAAATTGTATATTGGCTTTAGCAAATACAGAGCCTACAATGGAACAACTTTTGCAGTATAGATTCACCGATGGGATGCTAAAGGGACAGAATTTTGGGAATTTATTTTTAGCTGCAATGATAGGAATTTCTAACAGTTTTGAAGAAGCTGTTAAAAAAATGAGTGAAGTATTGGCTGTATCTGGGAAAGTTCTTCCTGTTACTGTGGAAGATGTGAGATTAGTTGCCGAACTTGAAAATGGCACAAGTATAAAAGGTGAATCTAAAATACCTATTGTCCAACAAAGGGAGAAGAGTAGGATAAAGAGGATATATCTTGATCCTTCTCCTGCTGCCCCTTTTGAGGAGGTTTTGGTAGATATTTTAAATGCTGACGCTATTGTATTAGGGCCGGGGAGTTTGTATACAAGTGTGATTCCTAATCTTTTAGTTGATGGGATTTGTAATGCTATTGCGACTTCAAAAGGAATTAAAATTTATGTTTGCAATATTATGACCCAACCAGGAGAGACCCTGGGATATACTGCCTCTGACCATATTAAAGCCTTTTTTGACCATGGACTTAAATCTTTAGATTATGTGATTGTCAATAACGGAAAGATTCCTAAAGAGTATATTGAGCGCTATATAAAAGATATGTCAGAGCCTGTTAAATATGATAAAGAAGAAATAGAAAAGATGGGAATTAAAGTTATAGAGGAAGATTTAGTGGCATTGAAGAAAGAGTTTATAAGGCATGATGAGCAAAAGCTTGCAGAAGTAATTTTGGGTTTATTAAAATAATTTGCGGAATTTAGTCTATCTTGTACAAAAAAATGTATTGACATTTGTTGAAGGAAGATATACAATATTATTGAAAGCAAGCGCAAGCGATTGCAAGACAGTTGTAGTTAAGCGCTTTTTAAAAATGTAATTCGAGAAAGCGATTGCTGTAACATATTGGCAGTCGTATTTAAGGGGGGAAGAGATGAGAAAGAGTGTAAAGCTATTCGCTGTATTAATTATAGCTTTTTCTTTATTGCTAAGTGGCTGTAGTGTTAAAAATACTGCCTCAAGCGACGTTCCTAAGTCAGATGTTATATATCAAGTGATGATAGATAGGTTTTACAATGGAGATACATCTAATGATGACCAGAAGATAAGCAAGGGAATGTTTGACCCCACCCACACTAATTGGAGAATGTACTGGGGTGGAGATTTAAAAGGGCTGACAGAAAAGATTCCTTATATAAAAGGTATGGGAGTTACTGCAATTTGGATTTCACCGGTAGTAGACAATATAAATAAACCGGCAATATATAATGGTGAGATAAATGTCCCATATCACGGATACTGGGCAAGAGATTTTAAAAGAGTGGAAGAACATTTTGGAACGTGGGAGGACTTTGACAACTTTGTAAAGGTTGCTTATGAAAACGGGATAAAGGTTATACTAGATTTTACTCCGAATCATACTAGCCCAGCAAGAGAAGATGAACCTTCCTTTGCTGAGAATGGTGCACTATATGATGATGGTAAACTACTGGGGAGTTATAGCAATGATACCCTTGGACTTTTTCATCATAATGGAGGTATAAGTAATTGGAATAATTTAAAAGATTTGCAGGACAAAAATCTGTTTGATTTAGCAGATTTGGACCAAAACAATCCTATTGTTGATAAATACTTAAAAGATTCTATTAAATTGTGGTTTAGTCATGGGATTGATGGAGTAAGGTTAGATGCTGCAAAGCATATGCCTATGGAGTGGGTGAAAAGCTTTGCTGATACTATTTACAGTGTTAAAAAAGATGCGCTCCTTTTTGCTGAATGGATGTTAAGCGGTCCTACTGATCCTTTGTACGGTTATAATATTCAATTTGCTAATACAAGTGGTTTTTCTGTATTGGATTTTATGCTTAACAGTGCAATAAAAGATGTTTTTGAAAAAGGTTATGGCTTTGACAGATTGAATGATACTATTGAGGAGACAAATAAAGATTATAACAACCCTTATAAATTGATTACTTTTGTGGACAATCACGATATGCCGAGATTTTTATCAGTCAATGATGATAAGGACAAATTGCACGAAGCTATTGCTTTTATTATGACTTCTCGGGGAATACCGGCGATATATTATGGTACAGAGCAGTATTTGCATAATGATACAAATGGCGGAAATGACCCTTACAATAGACCAATGATGGAAAAGTTTGAAGAGAATACTAAGGCTTATGTTTTAATTAGAGAACTATCAAACTTGCGTAAGGCTACACCGGCATTACAGTACGGTAAGACTGTAGCAAGATATGTTAGTGATGATGTTTATATCTATGAAAGACAGTATGAAAAGGATGTAGTTTTGGTTGCAATAAATAAAGGAGAAGAGACTACTGTAAAAGATGTAACGACTTCTCTTGGCAGGGGAAGTTACAAAGAATATTTAAAAGGACTGTTAAATGGAGTTGATTTAAAAGTTACAAAAGGAAATAGTGATAATGTTATTTCCAATCTGACTTTACCTAAAGAAAGTGTTAGCATTTGGACAAATGTTAAGGTGAAATAAAATTTTGGGTTTTTCCCAAATTTATAATAAAATTAAAAATTAAGAGGAGGATTTGTATGAAGAAGTACACAAAAATAATTGCTTTATTGACTGTGATGGTATTTGCTTTGTCAGCTGCTTTAACAGGTTGTGGTGGCAGCAAGACAAGTGAAAATACTCCATCACAAGGTCAGACAGAACAAAAGAAAGAGCCTGTAGAACTTGTAGTATGGTCACACTTAACAGATCCTGAAATAGCAAAAGTTCAAGAGATTGCAAATAAGTGGGCAGAGCAAACTGGCAACAAAGTAAAAGTTTTGGCAGACCAGAGTGACTTCCAAGCTTTCTCAACAGCTGCTCAAAGTGGTAAGGGCCCGGACATCATGTTTGGTTTACCTCATGACAACTTGGGTACTTTCCAGAAGGCAGGCCTTTTAGCTGAGGTACCAGACGGAGTTATAAACAAAGACGACTATGTTCCAATGAGCATAAGTGCAGTATCCTACGATGGGAAAATGTATGCAGTGCCAATTTCTATGGAGACTTATGCACTTTTCTACAATACAGAGAAAGTTAAAACGCCTCCAGCTACGTTAGATGATTTGATTAATCTAGGAAAGCAAGTGGGATTCCAATACGATGTAAATAACTTCTATTTTAGCTTTGCATTTATTGCTGCATATGGTGGATATGTATTTAAAGATACAGGTGGCGGACTTGATCCAAAGGATATAGGACTTAATAACGCTGGTGCAAAGAAAGGCTTAGAACTTATAAAAGACTTTGTGACAAAGTATAAATTCATGCCTGCAGATATAAACGGCGATATGGCTAAAGGTAACTTCCAAAGTGGGAAGACTGGTTTGTATATAAGCGGTCCATGGGATGTAGATGGCTTTAAGAAAGCTAATGTTCCATTTAAAGTTGCTCCACTTCCACAAATTGATGGAAAACCCACACCTTCTTTTGCAGGTGTACAGGCTGCTTTTGTAAGTGCAAATTCAAAGCATCAACAAGAGGCTTGGGACTTAATGAAATACCTTGTTGAAAATACTGGACTTCCATTGTTTGAAACAGGTAACAGAATACCAGTTTTGAAATCTCTCTTAGACAATCCTGAAGTTAAGAATAATGAAATTTTAAATGCTTTTGCAGAGCAAGCAAAACATGCTATTCCGATGCCTAATATACCTCAAATGGCAGCAGTGTGGCCTCCTGCAGGAAATGCATTACAGCTTATTACATCTGGAAAGGTTCCAGTTGATAAAGCTGCTGATGATATGGTAAATCAAATCAAGCAAGGTATTGCAACTCAGCAATAACAGAAAGGGGCTTTTAGCCCCTTTTTTTAGAGAAGGAGATTGTTGAATGGAATCAAACAAAACTATGCGGGATAAATTAAGACCTTATGCGTATTTGTCTCCTGCTATACTATCTATGACTATATTAAGTTTTGCACCTATTTTGTATACTATTTATATTGCTTTTACAAATTTTAATCTATATCACTTTAATAACTATCAATTTGTAGGATTTAAAAACTTTATTGATATATTATCAGGGCCTTTTAAAACAGTCTTTGCACCTGTATTTGTGTGGACAGTTATTTTTGCTCTCTCAGCTACATTACTGAGTTATATTATTGGTCTTCTTTTAGCGGTTATTTTGAATAACAAAAATATGTGGGAAACAAATTTATATAGAGCAATATTAATTATTCCCTGGGGTCTTCCTGGTACAATTGCTGCTCTTACCTGGACAGGACTTTTAAATCAGCAGTATGGTGGTATAAATCTGATACTGCAGAAGTTGCATATTCCTATGATACCATGGCTTCTTGATCCTTTTTGGGCAAGGGTTGCGATTATAATTGTCAGTGTGTGGATGGGTTATCCTTTTATGATGAACGCCTCATTAGGAGCTTTGCAGGCTATTCCACCTGAACTTTATGAAGTTGCAGATATTGATGGTGCTACATGGTTTCAAAAGTTTAGAATGATAACAGTACCAATGTTGACATCTTCCACTTTGCCACTTATTATTTCATCTTTTGCTTATAATTTCAACAATTTTGGCGCAGCGTTTTTAATTACAGGAGGAGGACCTCCAAGAACAGATACTTCTTTTGCAGGTCATACTGATTTGCTTGTAAGTTCGGCTTACAAGATGACAATGCAGTTTAACAGATATGACTTAGCGGCAGCTTTGTCTATAATTATATTCTTGATAATTGGTACATTGAGCCTTATCAATATGAAGATGACCAATGCCTTTGAGGAGGTGGATTAAGGTGGAATATGCAAGTGCTAAAATTGGTGACAAAAAAACGACTAAAAAGATTTATTATAGGGAAAAATTAAAACCTCATGAAAAAGTATCTCTTTGGATTAGCCGACTTATTATATGGGCTGTAATTGCAATAATGATGTTTCCTGTGGCTTGGGTAGTAGGAGCCTCTATGGCGTCGGGAGATGCTTTTTTCTCTGGCTCTATTTTTCCACAGCATATGACATTTCAAAATTATATAGACGTACTCCAGAAAACCAATTTTTTACTTTGGGTAAAAAATAGTATGATTTTGAGTGTTGGTGTGGCAACTATTCAATTATTTTTGACTGCTACATCAGCTTATGCTTTTAGTAGAATGAAATTTGTAGGAAGAAAAAATGGGTTAAAGACTCTTTTGATAATGCAGATGTTTCCTACATTTATGGCATTACCTGCTATATTTGGTATAATGGCAAAATTAAATCTTCTGGATAATCTCTATGCCCTTATGCTGGTCATGGCAGGTAGCAGCGCTTTTAGTATATGGCTTTTAAAAGGTTATATTGATAGTCTCCCAAAAGAGTTGGACGAAGCTGCTTTAGTTGATGGGGCTACGCATTGGCAAATTTTCATGAAAATAATTCTTCCTTTGGCGACTCCCATGCTTGTAGTTATATTCTTATTTAGCTTTATGGGAGTATACAGTGAATTTATTTTGTCCAGTGCGGTATTAAAGTCACCTGAAAATTATACAATAGCGTTGGGGCTTCAAAGGTTTATTCAAAACCAATTTTCGGCCCACTGGACTCAATTTGCAGCAGCCTCTGTTATGGCATCCTTGCCTCTTGTAATACTCTTTATGGTATTGCAGAGGTATTTGCAAGCTGGTCTTGCAGCAGGTGCAGTAAAAGGATAAAAAATTGTTACACATGGAACAATTTGTAAATACCGGATTATTTCCGGTATTTAAGACTGTAGACAAACCTTCGTAAAGGAGATATTTTGCATAAGGAGCGACTTGTTACAAAGCGACCCGGCACTCAAGTAAGAGAGTTTGATATAAGCAAAAATAGAAAAAAACAAGCATGCTTACTTGAGTGCCGGGAAACTTAGCAAGACCGAGGGTGGAGGCAGGGCCGAAGCCAGGGATGGCGGAGGCGGGCACTAAGACAAGGATGTCGAATGTGCCCGGTACCCTGCCGGAGCCTGAAGGTCGAGCTTTAGTTTTGTCGCTTTGGAACATCGGAGCGACGATGCAAAATATCTCCTTTGAATATTTTTTAACTTTGTCAACAAACTGAAATACCGGATTATTTCCGGTATTTTTATTTTGTATATAAATAAAAATTTATGGCAAGAATAAATATGTATTTGCTTTTAAAGGAGGTGTCAAAAATGAGTAAGACTGTAGGAATACCCAAAGGACTTTTATATTACGATTTTTATCCAATGTGGAAGACTTTTTTTGAAGGTGTGGGAGCAAAAGTAGTGGTTTCCCAGGATACAAATAAAAAAATTCTTGATGAAGGAGTAAAAAACTGTGTTGAAGATGCTTGTCTTCCTGTTAAAACTTATGTAGGACATGTGATAAATTTAAAAGAAAAAAACGTTGATTATATATTTATTCCGAGGATTGTAAGTGTAGAAAGAAAAAAATACCTTTGTTCAAAGTTTTTAGGACTGCCAGATTTTATAAAAAGCTTAATTGGTGATTTACCACCTATTATAGATATTGAGATTAATTATTATAAAAATAACGATGAATTTACTCAAAAGGAATTTATAAAAGTTGGTAGGATGTTTGGGAAGACTGAAGACCAATCTTTAAAAGCCTATTTTGAGGCTACCCACCAACAAAAAAAGTTCGAGAGTTTGTTGAAAAAAGGCCTTACCAATTTAGAAGCTTTAAAAGTTTGGGAAGGAAAGAATTTGGTAAAAGAAGAAAGTAATTATGACCTTAAAATAGCCGTCATTGCTCATCCTTATGATATTATGGATGAATACATAAGTATGGGAATTATTGAAAAGTTAAAAAACATGGGAGCACAAGTTTATACCATGGAAATGTTAGAGAGAGATCTAATATTAGAAGGAGCATCAATGCTTTCAAAAGA
Organism: Clostridia bacterium; assembly: GCA_012840485.1. Classification (GTDB taxonomy): domain Bacteria; phylum Bacillota; class Thermoanaerobacteria; order Thermoanaerobacterales; family Thermoanaerobacteraceae; genus Thermoanaerobacter. The sequence continues at coordinate 92,839 of DULG01000054.1, forward strand.
AATGTTTTGGAACTATGAAAGAGATATTTTGGGAGCGGGATTGTATTTTTTAAAACAAAAGAATGTAGATGGGGTAATTATGGTTTCTGCTTTTGGATGTGGACCTAATTCTATGACAGAAGAACTGTTGGAGAGGATTTTTAAAAGAGAGAAGGAGGTACCCTTTATGTTGATTACAATTGATGAACATTCTGGAGAGGATGGCATTATGACGAGGTTGGAGGCCTTTACAGACCTTTTAAGATTTAACAAAAAGGCGGTGATGGTATGAAAATTACTTATCCTCACATGGGTTCTTTAAATATGATTTTAAAAACGATGTTTGAAGGAATAGGGGTAGAAGTGATAGACCCACCACCTTCTACTAATAAAACCTTGACCTTAGGAGTTAGAAATTCTCATGAATTTGCATGTTTACCCTTTAAAATCAATGTCGGAAATTTTATTGAGGCTCTTGATAGGGGAGCAGATACGATTATAATGTTAGGTGGAATTGGGCCCTGCAGATTTGGGTATTACGGTCAGGTGCAAAGGGAGATATTGAAAGATTTGGGCTATGACTTTAAAATGATAATTGTTGATCCACCCCATGGGAGGTTAATAGACTTTTTAAAAGAATTAGCTTCACATTTTCCTAATGTAGATGGAAAAACAGCCTTGAAATCTTTTGTATTTGCAGTGAAAAAAATGATAGCGGCTGATAAATTAGAAAAGTTTTTATTAAAGTTAAGAGCCCATGAAGATAACCCGGGTGTAACTACAAAAATATACGAAGAATATATAAAAAAGCTGGAAAAAGCTCAAGATGGTAAAGAAGTGGACAAAATAGTATCAGAGGCTATGAAAAAAATAAAGGAAAATGCAAATGTACGGAGGAAAATACAGCTTAAAGTAGCACTAGTGGGAGAAATTTATATGCTCCTAGAACCCTTTACTAATATGGATATCAGCAAATCTTTAAATGAATTAGGGGTAGAAGTTACAAAAACAGAATATCTTTCAGATTATTTAATTAACAGCGCTTTTAAATTGCCTCAAAGGATGGAGTTTAAGAAAAACGCAAGAGGATATTTAGAAAGAGATATAGGAGGACATGGTCTCAACACTGTTGCAAATACAGTAAAATATGCTAAACTAAAATATGACGGTGTGATTCACATACTTCCCTTCACCTGCACCCCTGAAATAGTAGCTCAAGGAATAATTGCGAAAGTTAGCCGTGATTACAATATCCCAGTGATGTCACTAGTATATGATGAAAATACCGGGCAAGCAGGTTACCAGACGCGTTTGGAAGCTTTTGTGGATCTTTTATACAGAAAAAGGTTGGATGTTGTCGTTTGAAACATCCATGTAATTTTTATTTTTCCGAAAATAATGAAGGAAAAAAGTATTTTGTGTGGAATATATAATAAGTGGATGGTTAGCAAGGGGTGAAAGGTATGAAGGAATTGGGAGAATTCCTAAAAAGTGAAAGAATTAAGAAGGGAATGACGTTAGAAGAAATTCAAGAAATCACAAAAATACGGACACGCTATTTGAAAGCTATTGAGGATGGAGATTTTAGTGTAATGCCAGCTTTAGTGTATGCTAAGGGATTTGTAAAAAGTTATGCTGAAGCTTTAGGGTTGGATGGGAATGAGTTGGTAAAAAAGTATGAGTATTTGTTTCAAGAAAAAGAAGAAGCAATTCCAAAAAAAATTTATAGGAAAAAGCCCATAGATTTTTCGCCGTTTTTTTTAGCTTTAAAAAAAATGGTGATTGCTGTCCTAATAATTGGCATAATAGGATATGGATTTTATTATTTTTTCAGCCAAGTCAAAAAGGGACTTGCACCACTTCCTGAGCAAAATCACAATGAGGTTTCTACAATTCCAGGAGAAAAAACAACTCCTCCCCAGGAAAGCAATGCTCCTCAACTCGCACCCAAGACATCTGTTGAAAAAGTAGCGGAGAGTGCAAAGAGAATAGAATATAAAATTATACCTGCAGGCGAGAATTACAGAGTTGAAATAAACATTCCTGGAGAAAAATGTTGGTTTAGCATAAAAGTAGATGGAAACCTTGCCTATGAAGGTCTTATGACAAAGGATATGTTTAAAACTTTTGAAGTAAAAGACGACATTTCTATCTTGATGGGATATCCACCAGCTGTTAAAATAATTGTAGATGGTGAAGAATTGCCAATTCTTGACACACCGTCGCCTGTCACTATAGATATTCATAAGTAGAAAGGGGAAAGAAATGATAAAAGAGGCCTTATTTCATAAAAGTGATATACCTTATGCATATCCAATGAATGAAAATCAATTAAAGATAGTACTAAGAACTGCTGTATTTGATGTAGATAGGGTGTATGTTTTATACAAAGATAGATATGATTGGCTGGGAAAATTCAAAATAAAACCAATGGTATTAACTCATACCAATGAATTGTTTGATTATTATGAGACTACTTTAGAGCTTAATAAAAAATTTGTGTATTTTTTCTATTTGGTATCTGATGGAGGCGAGAAGTTATATTACACGGAAGCAGGATTTTACAAAAAAAGGCCAAAAAATACTTTTTGGGGATTTTTTCATTATCCATATATCATGGAAAAAGACATATTTTTTGCTCCAAAATGGACAATCGATTGCATAGTGTATCAGATATTTCCTGAAAGGTTTAATAACGGTGATAAATCAAATGACCCTGAAAATGTAAGGCCATGGGGTGAAAAGCCAACATCTGATTCTTTTTTTGGAGGAGATTTGCAAGGCATAATAGACAAAATAGATTATTTAAAGGATTTAGGTATAAATGCTATTTATTTGACTCCTATATTTTTGTCACCTTCTACTCATAAATATGATACCACTGATTATTATACAATTGACCCTCATTTTGGAGATACGCAAAAAGCCAGGGAACTTGTGCAAAAATGTCATGACAATGGTATAAAAGTCATATTTGACGCTGTATTTAACCACTGCGGATATGACTTTTTTGCCTTTCAAGATGTTATTAAAAATGGTCCAAATTCAAAATACTGGAATTGGTTTAATGTGTATGAATGGCCAATTAAAACTCATCCAAAACCTTCCTATGAAGCTTTTGCAGATACTGTATGGAGAATGCCAAAACTTATGACAAAAAATCCAGAAGTACAGAAGTATTTATTGGAAGTAGCGGAATATTGGATTAAAGAAGTGGACATAGACGGCTGGAGGCTGGATGTTGCTAATGAGATAGACCACCATTTTTGGAGAAAGTTTAGAGAGGTTGTAAAGGCAGCCAAACCGGAAGCCATAATTGTAGGAGAGGTTTGGCATGATGCTTCTTCTTGGCTTAGAGGAGATCAGTTTGACAGTGTAATGAACTATCCTTTTAGAAATGCGGTTGTGGACTTTTTTGCAAGAAGGAAAATAAGTGCTTCTTGCTTTAATACAATGATTACAGAGCAACTTATGAGACATATGGATAGTGTAAATAGGGTTATGTTTAATTTAATAGGGAGTCATGATACTGAAAGGTTTTTGACTTTGGCTAATGGAATGGTTGCAAGGATGAAGCTGGCATTAGTATTTCAATTTACTTTTATGGGAATCCCATATATTTACTATGGTGACGAAATAGGTATGATAGGAGGATATGACCCTGATTGCAGAAGATGCATGATATGGAAGGAGAGCAAACAAAATAAGAGCTTTTTTGAGTTTTACAAGAGGTTGATTGCGATAAGAAAAGAGAGTGAAGAGATTAGATATGGGAGTTATACTACTTTGTATGCTGTAGGAAGTGTGTTTGCTTTTAAAAGGGAATATAAAGGAAGGTCTGTGGTTGTAATCTTAAATAACAGTAGTAAAGAAGAAGTAATATTTTTAGATGAGGCAGGAGGTAAAGAAGATATCTTAGAAATGAAAATACTAAAACGAAGTGGAAATCTGCTGTATTTGCAACCTAATTCTGCATATATTTTAAAGTAACTAATATAGAGACAGGTGAATAATATAAAGATAGAAAAATAAAAGGGAATGAAAAGTCCTCTATATTTTTTAAATACAGGGGTGATTGCATATGAAAAATAAATCCCGCTATGGTAGAGATTATCAATATTATAAGGATTATGAACAATTATATGGGAGTTACGACATTACAAAGCTTATAACATTAAAAAAATTAGTTGAAGCAAGTGAATATGAAGAGTGGAAAGATTACAAAGAATTCAAGGAATGGTGTAATTCTGAAGAAAGACATAATTGGAAAAATTCCCTTAAATATATTGAATGGGAAAAGAAAAAGTTATTGTAGTTTACTATGGAAGTGTAAAAACCCCTTTTATTCATTTGTTTTTGAAAGGGGTTTTTTTTAAAAAATAATGTAGTATAATAAAGATAAGCCTGTCGAGGTGATGAACTATGTCATTTTCTTCAGATACGAAGGATGAATTAGCAAAAATTTATCCTGAAGAGGAAGAAAGCAAAATAGCAGAATTAGCTGCTTTGATTAGGACGATAGGCAGTATTTCAATTTATGGCAATAGGAAAATTTCTTTGACCTTTACTACAGAAAGTGCTTCTGTAGCGAGATTAGTTTTTAAGTTAATAAAAGATTTATTTGGGATAATTCCCGAGACAATGATAAGAAGAGGCAGATATCTCAAAAAAACCTTAAGCTACCTCATCTTTATACCTGATACAAAAATTGTAGAAGAAATTTTGGGTAAAGTTAAGATATTGAATTATGAAAAAGGTCATATAAAATTAAATTATGGGGTAGACCAAAAGATTGTAAAAAACAGTAAAGCAAAAAAGGCTTATTTAAGAGGAGCTTTTTTAGGGGGTGGTTCAATAAGCGATCCTGAAAAAGCTTATCACATCGAGTTTGTCACTCATAGCCATGAGCATGGAAGAGATTTGCAAGAGTTGATAAATTCTTTCAATTTAAATTCAAAAGTTATTGCAAGGAAAAATAATTATGTAGTATACTTAAAAGAAGGAGAACAAATTGTTGACCTTCTAAATATCATCGGAGCTCACAGTGCTCTGTTGAATTTAGAAAATATACGGGTATACAAAGAGATGAGAAACAATGTAAATAGAATTGTAAATTGTGAAACTGCGAATTTAACGAAAACCATTAACGCTTCTTTGAGGCAAATAGAAAGCATAAATTATATCAAAAATACGGTAGGGCTTGATTATTTGCCTCCTAATTTAAAAGAAGTGGCGGAACTCAGGATTAATTATCCAGACCTCAGTTTAAAAGAGTTAGGGGAAATGTTAGTTCCTCCTGTCGGCAAGTCAGGAGTGAATCATAGACTTAGAAAAATAGAAGAAATTTCAAAGAAATTAAAAGAGAGGAGAGTTCAATAATGAAAGAAGTCACAATTGAGATTAAGAATAAAACAGGACTTCATGCAAGACCTGCAGCTTTATTTGTGCAAACTGCTAGCAAATTTTCCTCACAAATATGGGTAGAGAAGGATAACAAAAAAGTGAATGCAAAAAGTATAATGGGAATCATGTCTCTTGGAGTTTCACAAGGCCATGTTGTTAAATTGAGTGCTGAAGGGGACGATGAAGAGGCTGCTATAAAAGCGTTGGTTGACCTCATTGAATCTAAATTTGGTGAGGAATGACAAAAAAGGTTTCTTTTAAGAAACCTTTTTTGTGTAAAAGGATGAGGATTATGACAAAAAATGAAATGGTGCTAGAGTATATCAAAAATTTGCCAGAGGGTTCCAAAATTTCTGTAAGAGGACTTGCACAGGTTTTACATATAAGTGAAGGTACTGCTTACAAAGCTATAAAAGAAGCAGAAAATTTAATGCTTGTGACTACGATTCCAAGAGTAGGTACTATAAGAAGGAAACAAAAAGATCCTTTTTTTGAAAGGCTTACTTATGAGGTTATTACAGATGTAGTGGAAGGAACGGTATTGGGCGGTTATGGCGGGATGGATATGGAGCTCCACAAGTTTTTAATTGGTGCTATGACTATTGATGAGATGGTGAAGTACATAACCCCTGGAGATCTTGTAATTTTAGGTAATAGAGAAGATGCACAAGAAGCAGCTTTGAAAGTAGGGGCAGCTGTAATGATTACAGGCGGTTTTGATACTTTACCTCATATAAAAGAACTGGCGGATAAGCTTTCATTGCCGCTTATATCTACTTCTTATGACACTTTTACTGTAGCTACTCTCATAAGTAAGGCTATCAATGAAAGCATGACAAGGAAAAAAATCTTGTACGTCAGCGATGTAATGACATATAATCCAATCTATATGACGCCTCAACAAACAGTAAAAGATTGGAAAAAATTATATATAGAGACTAAACATACCAGATATCCCGTTGTTGATTCTAAAGGGATGTTAGTCGGTATGGTAACTTCAAGAGATGTTGCCACTGCATCGGATGATGATAAAATTGGGAGTATTATGACTTCTAACCCTGTATTTGTAACGGATACTACTACGCTCTCTTATGCAGCCCATCTGATGATATGGTGGAATGTAGAGATACTACCTGTGACTCGTGGCAGAGAATTGATAGGACTCATAACCAGGGAAGATGTAATTAAGGCCCTACATTATACGACAAAACAGCCCCAGATTAGTGAAGCTATTCAAGATACAATTTTTAAAGATTTTGATATGGAAAAAATAGAAAATGGAGTAAAATTTAAAGGTAAGATTCCTTCGATGATGATTAACCAATTTGGTACAGTAAGTAGCAGTGCCTTGATGATGTTAATGTGTGAATCTGGTATTTTTGCTATAACGCAGAATAAAAGATATGATGCAGTTTTGGATAATTTCTCAATTTATTTTATAGAACCCATGCGCACAGAAGAAGTAATAGAAGTTTTCGCAAAAATAATAGAGGTTAGTAATAATTTTAGTAAGTTGGAAATTCAAATCATTCATGAAAAAGAAGAAATTGCAAAGGCGTTGATGTCTGTCAGGCTTTCTAAAAGAATAAAGATGGCTTAGGTGATATATTATGTTTGTCCATTTACACGTTCATTCTGAATACAGTTTACTTGACGGTTCTTGCAGAATCAAGGATTTAATTGCTAAAACTAAAGAGTTAAAGATGAAAGCCATAGCTATTACAGACCATGGAGTGATGTATGGCGTAATAGATTTTTATAAAGAAGCAGTAGCACAAGGAATAAAACCTATTATAGGCTGTGAAATTTACGTTGCCACTCGCAGAATGCAAGATAAAGAGTATGGTATTGACGATGAAAATTATCACTTAGTATTACTAGCAAAAGATATGACAGGGTATAAAAATTTAATGAAGATAGTGAGTGTGGCTTCAATTGAGGGCTTTTATTATAAACCGCGAGTTGACAGAGAGTTTTTAAAAGAGCACAGTGAGGGGCTAATTGCTTTGAGTGCTTGCCTTGCAGGAGAAGTTCCTTCCTATATCTTAAGAGGAGAGTATGAAAAAGCAAAAGAGGTGGCGCTTTTTTATGACTCTATTTTTGGCAGAGGGAATTTTTATTTAGAACTTCAAGACCATGGAATTTTAGAACAGCAAAAAGCAAATAAAGAACTTATAAGATTGTCTAAAGAGACAGGAATACCTTTAGTTGCTACTAATGATGTTCATTATCTTGAAAAAAAAGATGCAAAAGCTCATGAGGTGCTTTTGTGCATTCAAACAGGAAAGACAATTGATGATGAGGATCGCATGTCTTTTCCAACTGATGAATTTTATTTAAAATCGCCGGAAGAGATGGAGAGTCTTTTTTCTTGTTGCAAAGAAGCAATTGAAAATACTGAGAAAATTGCAGATATGTGCAATGTAGAATTTGAGTTTAACAAGACAAAATTGCCTAAATACGATTTGCCAGAAGGTGTAGAATCCTATGAATATCTGAGAAATTTATGTTACGAAGGATTGTATAAGAGGTATAAAAACCCGAGCAAAGAGGCAGTTGAAAGATTAGAATATGAGCTTTCTGTGATAAAGCAAATGGGATATGTGGATTATTTCCTCATAGTGTGGGACTTTATAAAGTTTGCAAAAGACAACGGGATTATGACGGGACCGGGAAGAGGTTCTGCTGCAGGCAGCTTGGTTGCTTATACTTTAGGGATAACTAATGTAGATCCTATAAAATACAACCTTCTTTTTGAGAGGTTTTTAAATCCAGAGAGAATAAGTATGCCTGATATTGATTCGGATTTTTGCTATGAGAGAAGACAGGAAGTAATTGATTACGTTGTAGAAAAATATGGTAAGGACAATGTGGCTCAAATTATAACTTTTGGTACAATGGCGGCGAGAGCGGTTATAAGGGATGTAGGAAGGGCTTTAAATTATCCCTATGCAGAGGTAGATGCAATAGCTAAAATGATTCCTTTTGAATTGGGAATGACTATTGATAAAGCTTTATCTTTAAACCCTGAACTTAAAGCGCGATACGAAAATGAAGAAAGAGTAAAACAGCTTATTGATATTTCTAGGTCTTTAGAAGGCCTTCCTAGACATGCCTCTACTCATGCTGCGGGAGTAGTAATATCAAAAGAACCCCTTGTCAACTACGTGCCACTGCAAAAAAATGAAGATTCAATAGTTACGCAATTTCCTATGACCACTCTTGAAGAATTAGGGCTTTTGAAGATGGACTTTTTGGGACTTAGAACTCTGACGGTTATAAGGGATACTATTGAGATGGTAAAAAAGAATAAGGGCATAACTATAGATTTTGATTCCATGGAATATGATGACCCCAAAGTGTATGACCTTATATCAAAAGGAGAGACAGAAGGGGTTTTTCAGTTAGAGTCTGCTGGAATGAAACAATTTATGACCGAGTTAAAACCTAAAAATCTTGAGGACATAATAGCAGGAATCTCTCTTTATCGCCCCGGACCAATGGACCAGATTCCGAGATACCTTGCAAATAGGAATCATCCAGAGAATATAGTGTATGATCATCCTCTTTTAAAGCCAATTTTAGGCGTAACTTATGGCTGTATGGTATATCAAGAACAAGTTATGCAAATTGTAAGGAATGTTGCAGGTTATTCTTTAGGTAGATCAGATTTAGTAAGGCGTGCAATGGCTAAAAAGAAAATGGAGGTAATGGAACAAGAGAGAAAAAATTTTATCTATGGAATAGTTGATGAAGAGGGAAATGTGATAGTGCCAGGGGCTTTAAGAAATGGATTAGATGAAGCTACAGCTAATAAGCTGTTTGATGAAATGTTGGATTTTGCAAACTATGCTTTTAATAAATCTCACGCTGCAGCTTATGCGGTTATAGCTTATCAAACAGCTTATTTAAAAAGATATTATTCAGTAGAGTTTATGGCAGCTCTTTTGAATAGTTTTGTAGATAACTTAGATAAAATAGCATTTTATGTGCAAGTCTGTAGAAAAATGGGGATAAAGGTGCTACCCCCTGATATAAACGAGAGTGATTCCTATTTTACAGTGGTGGAAGATAAAATAAGGTTTGGCCTTAGTGCAGTGAAAAATGTCGGTTTAAATATGACAATGGAAATTGTAAAAGAAAGAGGAAAAAATGGGAAATTCAAATCAGTAGTGGACTTTTTTGAAAGAATGCAGGACAGCCAGTTAAACAAAAAAGCGATAGAAAGTTTAATAAAAGCGGGAGCCTTTACTTCTTTTGGGGTGAAGCGTTCACAACTTTTAACTTCCTATGATAAGTTGATAGAGAGTATCAAAAAAAATAAAAGCAATAATTTAAGTGGACAGATTTCACTGTTTGGCGTAACAGAACACAGTCATGGAGTAGACTTTCAATTTCCTGATTTAGAAGAATATCCTAAAAGCAGATTACTGTCTATGGAAAAAGAAACTTTGGGGTTATACATCAGTGGGCATCCATTGGAAGAATATATGGAGGATATTCCGAAGATCACTACTGCTACTACATTGGATTTTAAAGTAAGCAATGAGGAAATGTTTCAACTTAAATTGCAGGACAACCAAGAGGTGATAATAGCAGGAGTCATAGTTACAAAAAAAATTAAGTTTACTAGAAATAACAATATGATGGCTTTTGTCACAATTGAAGATTTATATGGTTCCATAGAAGTAATAGTATTTCCAGCTGTATATGAGAAGTATTCCAGCATAATAAAAGAAGATACCCCAGTTGTAGTAATAGGAAAGGTTAGTTTAAAAGAGGAGGAAGAAGCCAAGATTTTATGCGACGAAATTAAGCCTTTGTCTCAAGTCATAGTAAAAAAACTTTATCTAAATTTACAAGATTCCGCAAAAGTTGAGATTGTCAAGCAAATACTCATTAAAAATCCTGGCAATATGCCAGTAGTTTTAAAATTTAATGGCAAGAAACTATTAGCTGCTAATAGAGATTTATGGGTAAATGGAAGCAAAGAATTGATTAGTCAATTAAGTTCTGTTTTAGGAGAAGAAAATGTGAAGGTGATTTAAAAATAGAGGATTTGCAAATTTTTAAGTTGATAACTGCAAAGAAATAGATTAAAATATATTTTAGAAACACTAAGGAGGCCGTTGTATGTGGGCGGTAATATACATGGCTCAAGATATAGAAACTGCAGAAAAAGTAAAAGATATTTTAACGAAAGAAGGCTTTTTGGTAAAATTGCGTCCACTTAATAAAAAAATAGACAAAAAAGGTTCTTATTGTGAGGTTTTAGTTCCAAAAGCAGAAGCTCAAGATGCGCAAAGCATTATTATTGAGTATGGCTTATAATTTTTTGCCCGAAAGGGCTGTTTTAACGAAAATGGGACAAGTAAAGTCCATGTGGGATAAAATAAGGAGGTAAACTATGAAGACGATTGGCATACTCACAAGCGGTGGAGACGCACCAGGGATGAACGCAGCTATAAGGGCTGTGGTAAGGACAGGAATTTATTATGGACTCAAAGTAAAAGGTATAATGAGGGGATTTGCAGGCTTGGTAGAAGATGAAATAGTCGATTTAAATCTGTCTTCCGTGGGAGATATAATCCAAAAAGGAGGAACTATTCTAAGAACTGCTAGATGTGAAGAGTTTAAACAAAAAGAGGTCAGAAAAAAAGCCTACGAAACCCTGCAAAAGCATGGAATAGAAGGGCTTGTGGTAATTGGGGGAGATGGGTCCTTCAGGGGGGCACAGCTTTTGAGTGAGGAATGGAATGTTAATACAATTGGAATTCCAGGGACAATTGACAATGACATACCTTGTACAGATTACACAATAGGTTTTGATACTGCTTGTAATACTGTCATTGACGCTATAAACAAAATAAGAGATACTGCTACTTCCCACGAAAGAGCGAATATAATAGAAGTTATGGGTAGAAATTCAGGATATATTGCCTTGTATGCTGGCGTAGCTGGCGGAGCTGAAATGATAATACTACCGGAAGTAGAATGGAGTATAGATGAAATTTGCGATAAAATCACCTACGGAATAAAAAGGGGAAAGCTTCATCATATCATTGTCCTTGCAGAAGGGGTTATGAGTGCGCAAGAGTTGGCTAAAATGATTAAAGAAAGGCTCCCTAAATTGGATTTGAGATATACAATTCTAGGACATATACAAAGGGGAGGAGCTCCCACAGTCATGGATAGAGTTTTAGCAAGTCAGATGGGAGCAAGAGCTGTTGAACTGCTTTTAGAGAACAGGACAAAGAGAATAATCAGCATAAGGAATAATCAAATTGTAGACGACGATATAGACGAAGCCCTTTCTATGAAAAAGGAGTTTAACAGAAAACTTTATGAGCTCAGTAAGATATTGTCTATATAAAATTTTTAGGGAGTGAAGTTATGAGAAGAACAAAAATAGTGTGTACAATAGGACCTGCCAGTGAAGATTATAACATATTGAGAAAATTAATTGAAAAAGGGATGAATGTAGCTAGATTAAATTTTTCCCATGGGGACTTTAAAGAGCATGGCGCAAGGATTGACAATATAAAAAAGATAAGAGAAGAATTAGGATTGCCTGTTGCTATTTTGCTGGATACAAAAGGCCCAGAGATAAGGACAGGAAAATTCAAAAATGGCGGGGTAGAGTTAAAAGAGGGTCAGACTTTTATAGTTACTACAAGAGATGTAGTGGGAGATGAAACTAAACGCAGTGTGTCCTACAAAGGGCTGCCTCAAGATGTGGAAAAAGGCAGCCACATACTTATTGACGATGGCTTGATTTCTTTGAAAGTTGTGGAGGTAAAGGGAGAAGATATAATATGTGTTGTAGAAAATTCTGGGCTACTACAAGATCATAAAGGAGTAAACGTGCCAGGAGTTAAACTTAATCTTCCTGCTTTAACTCAAAAAGATGTAGATGATATAGAGTTTGGAATTAAAAAAGGCATAGACATGATTGCTGCTTCTTTTGTGAGAAAGGCGGCTGATGTTTTAGCAATTCGCAGACTTTTGGAGGAAAATAAAGCAGAACATATTTTGATTATCGCCAAAATAGAAAACCGCGAAGGAGTAGAAAATATAGACGAAATTATAAAAGTTTCAGATGGAATAATGGTAGCGAGAGGAGATTTAGGTGTAGAAATTCCTCTTGAGGAAATCCCGATTGTTCAAAAGATGGTTATACAAAAATGCAATAAAGCAGGAAAACCCGTAATAACTGCAACTCAAATGCTGGATTCTATGATGAGAAATCCAAGGCCTACGAGGGCAGAAGTCACAGATGTAGCAAACGCTATTTTAGATGGAACGGATGCTATAATGCTGTCAGGAGAGACGGCTCAAGGTAAATATCCTGTAGAAGCTTTTGAAACAATGGCAAAGATTGCAGAAAAGACAGAAGCTTATGTAGGATATAGAGATATAAATGATAGAAATATCGATACGAATATTTCTGTGACAAATGCTATAAGCCATGCAACCTGTACTACTGCCAGAGACATAGAAGCAGCTGCAATAATAACTTGTACAAAATCAGGTTATACAGCGAGAATGGTATCAAGGTATAGACCACCAGTGCCTATTATTGCTACTACTCCAAATGAAAGTGTTGCAAGGAAATTGTCTATAGTTTGGGGAGTATATCCTTTGGTAACTGAGGAAGTCTCTACTACAGATGAAATGATAGATGTGGCTATTCAAAGCGCCTTAAAAGCAGGACTCATAAAAAATGGTGACATTGTGGTAATATCTGCGGGAATCCCTGTAGCTATGACAGGTACCACTAATATGTTAAAAGTACATATAGTCGGTGACGTCCTCTTGAGAGGCATAGGTATAGGTTCCAAAGCTACTACAGGTGTAGTATGTGTGATTAACGATATTAGTAAAGATAAGGATAAATTTAAAGAGGGAGATATAATAGTTACTACAAAGACAGAACGCGATTTTATGCCTCTTATAGAGAAAGCTTCTGCTGTAATTACAGAAGAAGGAGGACTTACTTCTCACGCAGCTATTGTAGGATTAAATTTAGGAATTCCTGTAATTGTAGGTTGTGAAGGAGCGACTTCAAAGCTTGAAGACGGAATGACTGTGACAGTTGACACGGTTAGAGGATTAGTGTATAAAGGGACTGTGAATATTAAATAGACAAAATTATCTCTTATCTTTCTTTTTTGAGGAGTGATCTTACTATGCATGTATGGGATGCGGAGATAAGAGTACGATATGGAGAAACTGACAAGATGGGCATAGTCTATTATTCTAATTATTTTAATTGGTTTGAAATTGGCAGAACAGAATTTTTTCGATCTCTAGGAATGTCCTACAGAAGTCTGGAAGAAAAAAATGTAATGCTGCCTGTGATTGATGCTCAGTGCAGGTATTTTTCTTCTGCTTTATATGATGACCTCATAATAATACGCACACGTTTAGAATTTGTGAAAGGTACACGACTTAAGTTTTTATATGATATAATACGCAAAGAGGAGAACAAACTTTTAGCACAAGGTTATACAGAGCATCCCTTTACTGACCTTCAAAAAAAGCCTGTTAATTTGAAAAAAGTCATGCCTGAAGTTTATCAAATGCTTATAAAATGTTTATAATAAAATTCACAAAAATGGTATAAAATTCTATAAAAGTGGTATATAATAAATAAAGGGTAACCGATTTTTGTAAATACACTTTACAAGTGTATTTTCTTTTTTTGTTTTCATAACAAACGTTTGCACGAATAGAGGTTTTGAGATAAAATAATAATATGAGATGGAGGTGTTAATAGGTGAATAAAAAAATTGTAGCACCATTAGTGATGATAATGTTTTCTTTAAGCATTTTTTCAGGGTGTTCTTCTGATGTTTCATATGTAAAAATTCATCATTTAAATTCTAGCGAAGCTTCACAAGCGCCAGGGGAAGAAGATACATGGGCATCTGCTCAAAAGCAGGGAATTGGCACTGCAAATAATGACACCGCAAAAGTATGGTTTAGTTTAGCACGAGGGGCAATTTCAGAGGTTTACTATCCTACAATTGATCAAACCAATAATAAATTTTTAAAATTTTTAGTTACAGATGGTAAAAACTTTGTTTCAGATGAGACAAAAGATACAGTAAGTAAAATAGAAAAACTCAACAATAGGTCTTTAGCTTTTAAACTAATAAATACTGATAAAGAGGGAAGGTATAGGATTACAAAAGAGATATTTACTGATCCTAAAAGGAATTCCCTCATCATGAAGACAAAATTTGAAGCATTAAAAGGAGATACTGAAGATTATAAGCTTTATCTTATGTATGACCCTCATATTGCTAATCAAGGTAAATACAATGAAGGGTATGCTATAAAGGCAAATGACAAACAGGTTTTTATAGCTGCTAGAGAAAATATATATTCAGCTTTGACAACTGATGTAAGATGGAAAGCATATTCTGTTGGCTATCATAAGATAAATGACCCTATAACGGACTTAGAAAAAAACAAAAGTATGACTTATAATTTTGACAAAGCGAGAGGAAATATTATTGAAGGGGTAGAAATAGATTTAAGCGATAAGACAGAGTTTAAAACAGTGCTTTCTTTTGGAGAAAGTGAAGAAGAAGCAGCAAAAACTGCTTTGAGTACATTAAAGGACAATTATGATAAAATGCTTGGCATATACATTGCTGAGTGGAATAAATACTGTGATGGGCTTAAAGATTTTAAAGGAAAAGCTAATGAGTTATACTACACGAGTATGATGATTTTAAAAGCCAGTGAAGATAAGACTAATAAAGGTGCCTACATTGCTTCTCTTTCAATTCCATGGGGTGAAGGTCAAGGAGATGAAAATAAAGGGGGATACCACTTAGTTTGGGCAAGGGACTTATATCACATTGCAAATGCTTTTATTGCAGCTGGAGACAAAGATTCTGCTAATAGAGCCTTAGACTTTTTAACTATGGTAGTAGAGAAAAATGGGTTTATTCCACAAAATACCTGGATAAATGGGGAGCCTTATTGGAATGGCATTCAAATGGATGAGCAAGCAGACCCTATAATACTGGCATATCAGCTAAAGCGGTATGATTTGTACGAAAAATTGGTAAAACCTCTTGCGGACTTTATTATAAAAATTGGCCCCAAAACAGGGCAAGAAAGATGGGAAGAAGCAGGGGGATATTCACCTGCTACAATGGCAGCTGAAGTTGCGGGACTTGTATGTGCTGCGGACATAGCAGAACAAAATAAAGATATGGAAAGTGCCCAAAAATATTTGGATAAGGCTGATAAATGGCAAAAGTTAATCGAAGAATTGACATATACGACAAAAGGCCCCTATGGGAATGGCCAATATTATATAAGAATTGCAGGTTTACCAGACCCGAATGCTGACTTTTTGATTAGCATTGCCAATGGAGGAGGAGTTTACGATCAGAAAGAGATTGTAGATCCAAGCTTTTTAGAACTGGTAAGATTAGGAGTAAAACCTGCAAATGATCCAAAAATATTAAATACTCTTTCTATAGTGGACAGCCTTCTTAAAGTAAATACTCCTAAAGGACCTTGTTGGTATAGGTATAATCATGATGGCTATGGAGAGCCCTCTAAAACAGAGCTTTATCATGGCACAGGTAAAGGAAGATTATGGCCTCTTCTTACTGGTGAAAGAGGTATGTATGAAATAGCGGCAGGTAAAAGTGCTGATGAATACCTTAAGGCAATGGAGAATTTTGCAAATCAAGGCTATGTGTGGCCTGAGCAAGTTTGGGAAGATACAGGACTTCCTACAGATTCTGCATCGCCTCTTAACTGGGCACATGCAGAGTATGTTGTATTGTTCGTTTCAAATATAGAGCATAAAGTTGTAGATATGCCTCAAACAGTTTATGATAGATATGTGTTAGGGGAAAAATAGTGGGGGTGTATTATTCCTCTCAGACTGTAGACAAACTTTCGGAAATAGGATATTTTGCATAAGGAACGACTTGTGACAAAGCGGCAACAAAACTTAGCAAGACCAAGGGTGGAGGCAGGGCCGTAGCCAAGGATGGCGGAGGCGGGCACTAAGACAAGGAATGTCGCCTGACGGGGTACCCTGCCAGAACCCGAAGGTCGAGCTTTAGTTTTGTCGCTTTGGAACATCGGAGTGACGATGCAAAATATCCTATTTAAAAATTTTTGACTTTGTCAACAAACTGTGGGGATGTATTATCCTCTATATTTTTTTGCTATATAAAGGTATAATAATTGTGAAGGAGGGGTTTTTGAATTGCACAACATAAAGGTAGGGGAAGAATACGAGGTATATATTGACAATATGGCCCATGAAGGCCAAGGAGTTGGAAGAATTGAAGGAGTGGCTGTCTTTGTAGAAGGAGCATTGACAGGAGAGAGGGTCGTTGCACAAATAGATAAAATTTCCAAAAATTATGTTATAGGTCATGTAGTAGAAATATTAGAAAAGTCTCATGATAGAGTAGAGCCTTTATGTCCTTATGCAGATAAGTGCGGTGGCTGTTCACTGCAGCATTTAAGCTACGAAGGGCAGTTAAAATATAAAACACAAAAAGTCAAAGACAATTTAGAGAGAATAGGCAAAGTGTATACTAGAGTCCACGATACCATAGGGATGGAAAAGCCTCAGCGGTATAGAAATAAAGCACAATTTCCAGTTGGAATGGTTGAAAGGAAAGCTGTTACAGGTTTTTACGCTCCTCGTTCTCATGACATTGTGCCTGTGGAAAGTTGTATGATACAGCATGAGATTAGTGATGAGATTGCTAGGATTATAAGGAATTGGATTAGAAAATACAACATATCTGTATATGACGAAAAAACAGGAAAAGGTCTGATAAGGCATATTGTCACAAGAGTTGCTTTTAAAACTGAGGAAATTATGGCTGCTATTGTGATTAATGGAAAGGACATACCATATAGAAAACAACTGATTGATGCTTTAAAAGAAGAGATAAGGGGGCTTAAAAGTGTAGTAGTAAATATTAATACCAAAAAAACTAATGTGATTATGGGGGAGGAAAATATAACTATTTACGGAAGCGATAATATTATTGACTATATAAAAGACATAAAATTTGAAATATCCCCTTTGTCATTTTTTCAGGTAAATCCTGTTCAAACAGAAGTCTTATACGGAAAAGCCCTTGAATATGCTGATTTAAAAGGTGAGGAGACTGTAATAGATGTGTATTGTGGTATAGGGACTATATCTTTGTTTGCAGCACAAAAGGCATCCTTTGTCTATGGTATTGAGGCTGTCTACCAAGCAGTGGAAGACGCAAAGAGAAATGCTTACATAAATGGCATTAAAAACGTGGAATTTATTTCAGGGGATGCGGAAAAAGTAATGCCTGAGTTGGCTGATAAAGGAGTCAAAGCAGACGTAGTTATAATGGATCCTCCAAGAAAGGGCTGTGATACATCTGTTTTAGAAGCAGTTATAAAAATGAATCCGAAAAAAATTGTATACGTCTCTTGCAATCCTTCCACATTAGCACGGGATTTAAGATACCTTGAGGACAATGGATACAAAACGATGGAAGTTCAGCCTATTGACATGTTTCCTTATACGAGCCATGTTGAAGTTGTCTGTAAATTATCCAGGTAAACCAAGGGTTTCAGGGTCTTAGCAAATAAAAAAGGGTGGTTTTTTCCACCCATTTTCCACCCTAATTTTATTGTGGGTGGCAAATCTTTTCAAATATATCAACTGTATTCTTTGACATTTTTTCTGTTGCGTGTGTATAGGTGTCCATTGTGGTTGCAAGCCTGGAATGTCCAAGCCTTTTCTGAACATCCTTCATATTTGCACCATTTTCAATTAACAGGGTGGCATGAGTATGCCTTAATGAATGGAAGTTGAATTGAATCATTAGTTCATAGTTTATTACCCTACTGCAATATCTAATGGTTTCAGGTGTTACTAAAATTCCATCTTCCTTAGTGCAAACAAAATGAATTTGTGAATCAGTGGTTTTATAATCTTTTGTACCATCAACCGAATAAATCCTGTCATTCTTATCTTTATAGTAATAATTATAGAACTGACCATATTTCAAGCGATTTTCCATTTGCCATTTTTTATGTTGTTTCAAGATATTAACCAAAGTATCACCAATGGGAATTTTACGAACAGATGAAGTTGTTTTGGTTGTTCCAAAATACCATTGCTTCCCTTTTTTAATCAAGATTTTATTTATATCAATAACTTTATTATCCAAGTCAATATCATCCCAAGTCAAAGCACAACATTCACCAACTCTTGTTCCTGTATGATATGCAATTTGTAATGGAATATAGAAAGTACTTCCCGGGGGGAATCTTTCAATAATCCTTTTGAATTCATCCTGGGAAAGAACCTTCCTATCAGTTTCAGCCTTCATATTTTCATTCTTTGGAAGCTTTACATACTGCATTGGGTTTTCCTTGATGAATTTATAAGGGAAAACTGCTGCTTTAAATGAACCTGAAAGCACTGACATAATATTAACCAGGTAATGTCTTGTAAATCCCATATTGGACTTTTCATTCACAAATTGCTGAAGAACAGCAGGGGTAATAGACTTCAGTTTATATGAACCAAGGGCTGGCTTAATATGATTTTCAATAATTCTTTTATATCCATCAATAGTATTATACTTACAGTTCATTTCAACATAGTTTTTAAGCCAATAATCCATATAATCAGCAACAGATATTTCACTTGGTTCAAAAAATAAACCTGCATTTTCATATTCCTGAAGTGCTTTCCTTAAAGCTGCTTCAGCTTCCTTTTTTGTTTTTCCACCTTTTCTTTCAATCTTCTTTCTTTTCCCATTAACTTTACCTAAATCAAAATAGTAATACCAGTTGTTGCCTCGTTTTCTTACTCCACCTTGCATAAGTAAAAACCACCTTTCTTTTAATTGTTCCAAAGGTGATTAAATGCTATAATTATATTGGGTTATTGCATTTATCCCTTTGGGTAAATGTATCCTTGAATTTCCCTTGGTGTTGCAACACCAGGGGTTATTTTTTTTTTTTTTATTTAGGGTTCTTCTGATATTTTGGTTGTTCTGCTAAATCTGAAACATATTCACATGCTTTACTTTTACCAATTTCATTAAGGGATGAATAATCTTCAAGTAAAGATGCAGAACCTTTTCCATATTTTTCTTCAACTATTTCTATTAATTTGACTTCATCATCAAGTTTACAATTCTTATTATATTTTTCATCCCAATAAGCTGAACCCATGAGGTCAAAGGGTGAAACTTCCAATACAAGAGCAATTTGTTCTAATACATCAATAGGTATTTGTACTAAACCTTTTTCATATTTTCTGATTGAACTTTCTGTTTTTCCTATTTTATCAGCCAATTCCTTTTGCGTTAAATTTCTTTTTTTACGTGCTTTTTTTATGTTCTGTCCTATTTCAATTGAATTCACATATTCACCACCTTCCTAAATGCTAATATCATAATAACATTACCGACAATAAAATTCAAGGTATTTATAATAAAAGATAAAAATTTTCTTGACAACGACAATATAATTAACTAAAATAAAATCATAACCGACAATTTAAATAACGATTTGGGGAGGTGTTAAAGTGAAAATCGACAATAAAAAGCTTGATTTATTGATGGCAGAAAAATGTCTTACATCAGAAAAATTATCTAAAATCACTGGTGTTTCACAGGTAACCATTGCAAGAATGAAAAATGGTTCACAAAAACCAAGACCAATAACAATAGGAAAAATAGCAAAAGCATTAGGAATTAAGCCTGAAGAACTTATTGAAGATTAAGGAAGGAGTGAATAATGTGGAACAGGAAAGGGATGTTCTTTATACAGTATCAGAAGTTGCAAAGCTTATTAAAACTAATCCTGCTTATGTTTACAAACTAATAAAAAAGAATTTGCTACCAGCTTTGAAGCTTGGAAGTTACAAGATAAGAAGAACTGCATTGCTGGAATTCCTTGAAAAGTATGAAGGTTATGATTTGACTGACCCTGAACAAATTAAACAGCTTGAATTGCACAAAGTCAGCTAATAAGTAAATTAAACAAACAACAGGAAAGGCGGTGAAAAGGATTGATAAAAGGATACATTTACACCAACGGTAAAAAACCTTTAAAAGGTGAATGCCTGAATGACCCTGATTATAAACCACATTCTGAACCACCTAAACATGGAGATTATGCCGGTGTTTATGATGGTGATTATGTTAAGGTTGATTTTGATAAGATGGAACATTTTAAAAAGGCAATTCAGATGGTGAATGACTTAAATATTAAGTGCAATATTCTTGAAACAACCAGGGGTGGGCATTTATATTTCAAAAACATAGGCTTGAAATCAAATAAAATAAATTGGTATGCAGCTTGTGGCTTCTATTGTGAATGGAAGCTTGCAATTAAGAACGATACAGTACCAATAAGAAGAGATGGTATTGATTTACACTGGATAAAAGGTTCACCTTATAACAGTGATATTGATGAATTGCCAAAGTGGTTATTGCCAATAAGTAAAAGTCAAATTGAAGATTTTGAAGCATTGGGTGAAGATTCGGGAAGAAATGATGCACTTTACCGATATATTCTCAAATTGACAGGAAAGATGTCCAAGGAAGATATAAGGCAAACAATTAACTTGATTAATAAGTATATGTTAGCTTCACCACTACCACAAAGGGAAATTGACACTATTACCAGGGACGAGGCTTTCCCTAATGGTGTTGGTGACGGTAAATTTAATCATGCTGCATTTGGTGATGAATTAATATCAGAACTGAATTTAATATCGGTAAACGGCACTATATACAGTTATTCCAATGGCGTTTATTTACCAAAGGATAATGATGAAATGAATTCAATAATAATAAACAGGATGCCTGAACTTAAAATTAATCAAAGAAGGGAAACAATTGAATTCATTAGGGGAAGATGTGTTAAGAAAGTGAGCAACAATAATTTAAAAAGGGTGAATGTTAAAAATGGCATTCTTGAATTTATTCCAAACAAAGAAACTAAAAGTTTTGATGTAAGGCTGTTGGAACATTCTCCACAAATTATTGATTTTAAACAGTTCAATGCTGAATATAACCCTGCTATTGAATATCCTTTGTTAGATGAAACATTAAATAAAGTGTTTTGTGGAGATGAAGACTTAATAAAACTTTTTGATGAACTCATAGGTTATCTTATGATGAATCATGTAAATTTCCATAAGTGTTTCTTCTTTGTTGGAAAGCCTTCAGGGGGAAAATCGAACATTTTAAGAATGATTATTAATTTTGTTGGAAAACAAAACGTGTCAACATTAAGCCTGAAGGATTTAAACGATAAGTTTAGACTTTCTAATATTGTAAATAAGACTGTAAATATTTTTGCAGATTTAGACCAGATAACAGTAACTGAAAGCGGAAATTTTAAAAGTTTGGTTACTGGTGATGGTATTACAGTTGAAGAAAAGTATGGGAAATCATATACCTACTACAATACAGCAAAATTAATATTTGCTTGTAACACTTTACCACATTTTGTTGATAAATCAGGTGTGTTGCGTAGACCAATTATAATTCCATTTAATCATAAATTTAGTAAAGATGACCCTGATTATAACCCTTTCATAGATGAAGATTTATCAACTCCAGAATGTATGAGTGCTCTATTGAATAGGGGAATTGAAGGATATAAAAGGCTTTATCTGAACGGTGGTTTTACTGAACCTGCAATAGTTCAAAATGAACTTGAGAAATTTAAAATTAACAACAGTAATGTTTTGACTTGGATAAATGAATGTGAAATTGATGAAGAACAACTTCAGAGGGAATTTATAAAAGATTTATATAAAATGTTCACTGAATGGTGTTTGAGAAATAATTGCAATCCTCCAAGTAGGAGAAGCTTTGTTGATGAAATTACTAATGAATTTGGATTCAGTGTTAAGCAAAAACGAATTCCTGGGACTGGTGAAAGGGATAGTATGTTTATTAGATGACAAAATGACAAACTGACATATTAAAACATAGATAAAACAAGGCTTGTCAGTTTGTCAGGTTGTCAATAAAAACCTTTATATATTTATATGAAATAAAAAGTTAAAAAAATAATTTTTTTTTAAAAAAAATATATAAAGATAATTACTATATAAATGACATATAACTAACTGACAATATGACAAATAAAAAAAAGAAAGGATGTATTTTTAATGAAGAACAAAACAAAAAATGCTTACCAAAGATTGATAGAAGAACTTGATAAAATCAATGCTTCAATAGAAGAAATAAAGAAAATATTAAAGAAAGGATGATTTAGAGATGAAAAGAGATTTGAAAGACTTGGTGAGAAGAGCAAAAGAATATGGAAAAATTATGTTTAATGACGGTGATGTTTTAATAACTGAAACTGGATACATTGATGAAAGAACAATTGTTGATAAATCAACAGGACTTCATATAGTTAAACCGATAACCTTTGAAGATGGTTATTATAATTACATTTGTCCTGAATGTGGTGAAATTCATAGCATACACAAATCAAGAGTTTCAAGAAACAAGCCAATAAAAAAAGGCTGCTGCAAAGCAAGAAGCCATTCAAATAGAAGTTGCTGGATAAATGGAAAGCATTTAAAGATTAAAACATCAAAGATTATTTTAGATTATTAAAATAGAGGAAAGGGTGTGATTTTGTGGACCATGTACTTGATGCAATCAAACCACATTATGAAGCATTGTTGGATTGTTTCCTGGAAGAACATAGGACAGGGAAATATAAGAAGTTTTCCGAAAACCCTTATTATGATGAAGTCAAAGCCTTAATTGATGCAATGAACATTTTAAGAAAATACCTGGGTTGGGAAACCATCAAGCTGAAGGATGAAGTTGAATTTTACTTGTAAGATGAATGGGGGAATAAAAATGTTTGTTATTTTCAATCATGAGAAGTTGGAACAAAGAATCAATGCCATGTATGGCAACATAGAAGCCTTTGGAAAGCTTATGGGCATGACCAAGCAAAGAATCAATTCCAAGTTGAAAAGTGCAACAGACTTCACACAGTCGGAAATTGAAAAGGCTGCTGAACTGTTGGATATTAAGCCTGAAGAAATTCCTGAATACTTCTTTGATGTTGAAGTATGCAGACCATGAGGAAAGCCATTGCATAATACCTGGACAAGCATTACACAATGGCTTCACATGGTAAATATTAAATCCCTAAATTAATATTATCGTGTGAAGCCAACTTTTTCAAGATAATTGATAGAAATAGATATGCAATGAATGTTATTATTAAAATGTCACAAACCATGTCACATTGATACTCTTGAGATGCATTATTATTAGTGATATGCTTGTATCATGGTTAGTTTGGCAAATTAAAAACAGTGCAAATTTCATGCAAAATTAATGCTATGGTAATAATTATTTATAGATGTTAAAATTTATATAACTTAAAATATGGTTAAAAGAGAACTTTCAAGCTTATTTCTGGCGTGGATGTTCTCTTTTATTTTTCCCTAAAAGGCAGGTGGTGAAGTGGGAAGTATAGTTTTTATTGATTTCCTAAACAAACTTCCTCCAAATAATGCAGTTGCAGTTGCTGGAATGTTAAATCAGCTATATGAAACTTCTGAAGATGACATTGGTTTCATTGAAGATTTTATACTTCATGGTTCACCGATACCCAATAACATTGTTAAGAACATCAACCAAGCATTTAAAGAAGCTGGTTACCCACAATTTACCTGGGAAAATTGCAGAACAGATACCAGGAATAAATGTTTTGATAACTGGTTTGATGAAGTTTAATAAATCAAAAGAAAGGATGATAAAAAAAATGAAAAGATTTTATGAAACAGAAATGCCGGTAGCAGTAATTACAGAGCATGGGGAATTCAGGTATTACAAGGAAGCCAAGAAGTTTCAAGTTTCAAAGGCTAAATGGAAAAGCCTTGATGGTGAAATACATCATGGTAAAACAGTAACCCTGGATATAAATGCTTTTAAGGGTAATGAGGATTTGAAAGCATTGCTGAACCTGGTGCTGGCTGACATTGGATAAGTATTCGGACATATCGGACACCTAAAAAGGAAAGGCAGGTGATGGAATTGGCAAAGCTGACAGCGAAACAAAGAAAGTTCTGTGAAGAATACCTTATTGACTTAAACGCAACACAAGCTGCTATTCGTGCAGGGTATTCTCCTAAAACAGCAAATGAACAAGGTGCAAGGTTGTTAGTAAATGTTAGTATTCAAAAGAGAATTCAAAAACTTATGGATGAAAGAGCAAAGAGAACAAATATCACACAGGATATGGTAATTCAAGAACTTGCAAAGATTGCTTTTTCTAATATTGGTGATTATTTGAAGATTGAAACCTGCAAGGATGGAAACTTTGAATATAAACGGTTAGTTATTTTTGATACTGATTCCATCCCTGCTGATAAAAAATCAGCTATTCAGGAAATAAAACAAAACAATAATGGTGGAATATCATTTAAGCTTCATGATAAGCTTAAAGCACTTGAACTTCTTGGAAGGCATTTAGGAATATTTAATGACAAAATTGAACTATCAACTGCTAATCCGTTTGATGAATTATCAGTTGAAGAATTAAGGGCTTTGGCAAGGCAATGTGAAGAAGACTTATAAAAATTTATCAAAAATACAAAAATTGAAAGGATGGTTAAAAATGAAAATGGAACTTAAAAGCAAAGTGGAAAAACTCATTGAAAACTACAAAAAAGTTATGAATGCTTTCTTGGAAGAAATAAGGAAATAGGAAAGTAATTCCTATTATACCAGTGATGCCAAACAGGATGAAATCAGAAAGATAAAAGCACAAATGCTAAATACTGATGCAGACTTTAATAAACAGCTTTTAAACATCATTACAGAAGAAAAGGAAGCCATTTTGAATTCCACTATAAAAAAACCTGCTGATTATCAGCTTCAGATTTCCAATGCACTTGGATTTATTAACTTGCTTGGTAGCAAGCTTACAGATGAAGAAGCTTTTGAATTGGTAAAGCCATTCTTTGGTGATTATCAGACTATGAAACGTTTTTATGCAGTTCTTTCTGAAATAAATGGTTTAAATGTTACTACTTACAGCCTTGGATTATTTGATAAGGCTGTAAATAATCTTGAAATCCTTAAAAACAATTTTGCCAAGTTCTTTGATGCTGGAACATATACAACTAATGGCTTGGCTTATACTTTGAAAGAAACTGCACTTTTAAGCGATATTGAAGATATTGAAAGGATTATTCAAAAGCTTGATAGTATTATTCCAGCTTCATATAA
>DULG01000008.1 GCA_012840485.1 Clostridia bacterium
CATGGCAATCTCCTTCAAATCCTCCAACATCTGCTCCTGCAAACGGTTGTCCAGATAAACCTATGTTCATTATCATTGGCATCATCATAAGAAGATGCTCATACAAGCTTCTGTTGTCTCCTGTCCAAATTGCAGCATACTTTTGTATGCCTGAAAAAGCGGCTCTTGTCAAAACAAAAGGCCTTTCATTAGGTCTTATCCTTAGAAAACCATCTCTTGTGGCCATTGCCATGTAATTTGCATAGACATTGTGGGCTTCCTTGTGAAGTATCTTTTCCCCATCTAAAACATGGATATTATCTTCTGGCATAGTTTTTGTAGGAGTTTCAAAAACAGCCGGTTCATTCATATCATTCCATATGCCATCAATTCCGTCCTTCACAAAATTTATAATTTTTTCTCCCCACCAATGTCTTACTCTTTCCTTCAAAAAGTCAGGAAAACAAGCTTCTCCTGGCCATACTTTTCCAACATAGGTTATGCCGTACTTATCCTTTACAAAATAATCATTTTCAATTCCTTCTCTATAAACATGATAGTCATAATCTCTTTTAACTCCCGGGTCTACAATTGTCACTACTTTAAATCCCATTTGTTTCAGCTGTTTTAGCATTCCCTCGTAATCCTTAAAGGTCTCTTTATTCCATGTAAAAACTCTATACCCTTCCATGTAATCTATGTCTAGGTATATCACATCGCAAGGAATGTCCTTTTCTCTAAAAGTTTTTGCAACCTCTAATACTCTTTCTTGAGGAGTATAACTGTATCTGCTTTGTTGATTTCCTAACACCCATAATGGCGGAAGATTTATCCTTCCCGTAAGATATGTATAATTTTCTACAACTTCCTTTATATCTTTTCCGTATATGAAATAGTAGTTCATCTGTCCGCCATAAGCTCCAAAGTAGTAATAATCTTGGCTTTCCTCTCCCATATTAAAAAAGGACCTAAAACTATTGTCTAAAAATATCCCGTAAGTGTGACAGTCATTCATTCCTATGAAAAAAGGATAAGACTCATACAATAATTTTGTGGTCTGATTATGAGTCATAAATTCATCAGTATTCCACATCTCTAGCTTTTCACCTTTTTTGTCGAGATATCCCGCTTTTTCTCCAAAGCCATAAAAATGGTCTTCTCTTAATTTTTTATAACACCTTATATCTGTATCGTTAAATTTCACCCCACCTTCATAATCTTCATTAATCATATCTCCATTTTTATCTAAAAAACTTATAGAAATATCACTTTTCCTTACTTTTATCTTTAAGGAATTTGTCTCAATCACTATATACTCCAACTCTTCTCTTAAATCAAAAGTTGGAACCATATACTCCTTCTTTTCTATTGCAATTGTATCTTTTCTCTTTCCTTCTCTATCACTTACAAAGACATTAATTATATTGCCAGTTAACACCCTAACCTCTACCCTTTTATCGCTATTTTTTATAATGATTCCTTCTGACGTTTTATGATACAATTTAACTCCTCCCTATTCTTCTATTTTTTGCGTTCTTCTTATAAGAGTAAAAGTCGAAATTGGAGATAAATAGATGATACTTTTTTTATCCCTTTCTGTTAATATAAAGGACTTTGGTTTTTCCTCAGAAATTTTCACAACAAACCCCTCTTCCTCCGCTATTTTTAAAAATTGAATAGTAGCAGAAGAAGTAGATACAATATTCATATCAAAAATACCTATAATTTCTCTGTCAGGTACTACTATGCTGCCACCTAAATGAACATACATTCAAAAACCCCCTATTCTTTAGTCACAATTCCACTAAATATATTAAAGTAGCAATCTCCTATTAAATCTTTCTTGGTAGTATGAGTTATAAAAGTCTGAAATCCTTCTAATTTTCTTAAAATATATTTTTTTCTGTTTTCGTCTAACTCTGACATCACATCATCTAAAAGTAAGATGGGCTTTTCACCTGTTTCCTTTTTTAAAATTTCAAATTCTGATAATTTAAGGCATAAAGCTCCCGTCCGCTGTTGGCCTTGAGAAGAGTATATCCTTGAATCATAACCATTTATAATGATTTTAAAATCCTCCCTATGAGGACCTGTTTGTGTAGTAAGAAACTTTAAATCTAGATCTAAGTTCTTTTCCAGTCTTTCCTTTAATCTTTTTTTAATAATTGCTTCCTCAAATGCTTCCTTTAATCCAACACTGTTTATATATATTATCTCTACCTTTTCATTAGAAATCTCTCTTAGAAAACTTTTCATATAGCTTTCCATATTCTTTAAGTAATTTTGCCTCATCACAATTATCTTTGACCCGTATCCTATAAGTTGTTCATCAAAAATTTCTAATAGACTTTTTTTGCTTCTATCTTCTTTTATATCTTTTAATAATTTATTTCTATTTACTAAAACCTTATTGTACTGCATTAGATTGTAAAGGTAATTTTTATCAATCACAGAAATACAAGAATCCAAGTACTTTCTCCGATAGGAAGGTCCTTCTTTTATTATGTTTAAATCCTCAGGCGAAAAAATAACTGTCAGAAGATGTCCTAAAAGATCTGAAATCGATTTTATCTTATTTCCATTTACCTTAATAACTTTATTGCCATTACTCCTATAACCAAATTCTATTCTTTTATCTCCTTCTTGTAATTTTATAAATATTCTTACATAAAAATAATCCTCTCCAAATCTTATAAGTTCTGAAGTTCTACTCCCTCTAAAGGACCTTCCCATACTCAAAATCCTTATACTTTCAAGCAAATTGCTCTTTCCCTGCGCATTTAAACCGTAAATTATGTTTATTCCCTCGCAAAATTCTATTCTTTGTTTTTGTAAATTTCTAAAATTATCTAAGAATAACTCCTTTACATACAAGTTAAATTCCTCACTTTATTATATAGGTTATGCCTTCTACTTCAATTATATCATTTTTGCGAAGTTTTTTACCCCTTTTTAGTTCTATCACATTATTTACTTTAACTCTTCCTTCTAAGATCAATTGCTTTGCTTGTCCTCCTGTTTGACATATCTTCATGTACTTTAAAAACTGTCCTAAGGTTATGTATTCAGTGTTTATAGGAACCTTTACCATTAAAAACACCTCTATCAGTTGAGTTTTACAGGAAGTATCATATAAAGATAATCTTTACTTCCTATTGGTTTTATTATTAACGGATTTATGCTATTTATGAAATAGAGTTTTACTTCATTTTCATCTATAGCCCTTAAAGAATCTAATAAATACCTTGAATTAAAAGCAATTTCAAGAAACATACCTTTTACATCTACTTCTATCTTTTCTACCATTTTACCCTTTTCTGAATTAGAAGAAACAGTAATAAACTTATCGCCAATTTCAAACTTAATCAAATTATTTTTGCTCTCTGCAATCAGTGAAGCTCTTTCAATACTTTCAGTTAAAACTTCCCTTTTTACCACCACTTCGGTCTTGTAATCTCTTGGTAACACTGCATTGTAGTTTATAAAACTTCCCTCCAAAAGTCTTGATATTACTTTTGTATTTTCAATTTGAAACAGGACTTGATTAGCAGTGTGGTATATCTCTATGTCTGTTTCTTCGTCTTTTAAGATTTTGTATATTTCTTCTAAAGTTTTACCTGGAATTACTATAGAATATTTTTCTATATCCTCGTCAAAGAATTTTTCCTCACTTTGGTAAGAATATATGGCCATTCTAAATCCATCTAAAGCCACTGCCTTAATTTCATTTTGAAAAATTTCAAACAAAACTCCTGTCAAAATAGGTCTTGTTTGTTCCTGAGCAATACAGAATACCGTTTTTCTTATCAAGTCCTTTAAAATATTTTGTGTCAGCTTAAAAGAATTTTCCTTTAATATCTGAGGTATCTCAGGAAACTCTATAGGGTCATTCCCTGCTAACGAAAAATCTATACTGTCACAAAACACTCTTACTATATTTTGTAAATCACTTTCTACCGTCACTTCACCTTCTGGAAGTTTTCTGACCAATTCAGAAAAAATTTTTGCGGGTACCACTATTTCCCCTTCCTCTTCTACAACTGCAGGAATTTGACATTCTATTCCTATATCCAAGTCAGTCCCAGAAAAATTAACTTGTCCCTTCGAAGCGGAAATTTTTATACCTTGCAGAATAGGAAGGGTAGTTCGTGAAGATACCCCCCTTACTGCAATATTTGTTCCTTCGAATAATAAATTTTTGTCACATACAAATTTCATTTTTTTCACTCCCGTTTTTGGAATATTTTTTTAACCGAATACATATAATAATAAGATAATACTTTAGTAGTCGTAGTATTAGATACTGTTATTTTGTTAGTAAGGTATTGTTAAATATAGAAAAGGTCAATATTTGTCTGTTAATAATTTTTGGACAACCTCTTTGAATTATCAACAATATTCACAAAGAAAAAATTTTAAAACATATAAACAGGGTTATCCCTGTTTATATGTTAAAAACCTTTTATTCGCTTTTTAAGTTCTTCAATTTGCCTTAAGAGAAGGTCATCTTGTTTTATCTCATTAGAAATTTTTTCATAAGCATGTATTACCGTAGTATGGTCTTTTCCAAATTCTTCTCCTATTTTGGGAAGAGATAAATCCGTTAGTTCTCTTGCCAAATACATAGCGATTTGGCGTGGGTAAGCTATGTTTTTTGTTCTCTTTCGTGATCTAAAATCTTCAAGTTTTATGTTGTAGTATTTGCAAACCTCTTCTTGTATAAGCTTCACAGTTATTTCTCTTGTTTTGTTAGATACAATCTCTTTTAAGGCATGCTTGGTCAATTCTAAATCTATATTGGACTTTGTAAGGGTTGAAAATGCCACAATTCTTATTAGAGCTCCTTCTAGCTCTCTTATATTTGATTGAATTTTTTCTGCCACGTAGGCTAAGACTTCATCAGGGATGTTTAAATTTTCTGATTGAGCTTTTTTCTTCAATATTGCTATTCTCGTTTCATAGTCTGGTGGTTGTATATCTGCGATTAAGCCCCATTCGAATCTTGACCTTAATCTTTCTTCTAAAGTTGGAATTTCTTTAGGGGGTCTGTCACTGGAGATGACTATTTGCTTGTTAGCTTCATAAAGAGTATTGAAAGTATGGAAAAATTCTTCTTGAGTTCGTTCTTTTTTAGCTATGAATTGAATATCATCTATTAATAGGACATCAATATTTCTGTATTTGTTTCTAAATTCTTCATTTTTGTCATCTTTTATGGAGTTTACTAATTCATTTGTAAAAGTTTCTGATGTCACATACATTATTTTGTAACCGCTTTGGTGTTTATTAATAAAATGGCCTATTGCATGCATTAAATGAGTTTTTCCTAATCCTACTCCTCCGTAAATGAATAAGGGATTGTAAGCTTTTGCTGGAGCTTGAGCTACAGCCAAACAAGCAGCATGAGCAAGCTTATTGCTGTTTCCTACTACAAAAGTGTCAAAAGTGTACTTTGGATTTAAAGTAGGCAAAGTAGCTATTTCGTTGAGGTTTTCTTTTTCAAGGGATTCTTTGATTTCTTTGTATTCATCTTCATCTTCTGAAAGTATTTTTATTTCATATAATTTATTTGTAGCTTTTGAAGCGGCATTGTAAATGATATTTATGTATCTTCCATTTATTATATTTTTTGTGAAGGTATTAGGGGTACTTAAAAATAATGTATCATCTATTATTGCTAAAGGTTTTATATGAACTAACCAAGTATTGTAACTGGTGGGGGTAAGATCACTTTTTATAACTTCTACTATTCTGTCCCATATTTGGCGATAATCTCCATACATCTTATGACCTCCTAAGCAAAACAATAAAATGTGGATAACTTATTAAAAGGGTGGCAAAATATATTATCGGGTATAATTTATTTGTTGATAAGTTAAATTTAGTTTTGTGAATTTTTTATTTTGTTATATTCAAGAAAAACACCTACTAAAATGTTGTTAGTAAAAATGTTTTGGAAAATAGATTGCAAAAAAACATTTAAAAAGCTAAAATATAAATATAATGAATAAAAAATTTAACATGTAAATAACAACTTATTCACAAAATTATCAACAGATTGTGAATAAGTTGTTATTTTTATGGTTACCATTTATTTAAGTTATCAACAGTTTAATTTTATAATACCAGATTATTAACAGATTATCAATAAAAAAAATAAATTTATCTACAGGTTTTTGTGGCTAGAATATAGGATGTTGATAATTTTCAGCATTTTAAAAAGTCTTGTTGACATCTTCTTTAATTAACGTTATAATTTTTATAGCATTTTTTAGGTTTTAGGAGGTGTGGCAATGCTTCGCACTTATCAACCCAAAAAAAGACATAGAAAAAAAGTTCACGGTTTTAGAAGGAGGATGTCTAATAAAAGTGGGAGAAATGTTTTAAAGAGGAGGAGACTTAAAGGTAGACATAGACTGACAGTGTAAGGCCATAGAGGCCTTTTTTACAATGTGGAGGTATCAATGGGTAATAAAATTATAAAAATTAAAAAAACTTACGAATTTAAAAAAATTTATTCAAATGGCAAGTCAATTGCTAATCAGTTTGTAGTTATATACTATATACCCAATAATTTGCATTTTAATAGAGTGGGGTATTCGGTAAGCAAAAAGATTGGAAAGAGCGTAGTGAGAAATAGGGTTAGAAGGCTTTTACATGAGAGTTTTAGGCTATTGGAGGCGGAGATAAAAAAAGGCTTTGATATAGTTTTTGTTGCGAGAGGGAAGATTGTGGAGGCTGATTTTAATACTTTACAAAATTCCATAAAAAAATTGATTGTGAAAACACCTATGTATGTGGGGAATGAAAAATGAAAAATATAGTTATTTTTTTAATTAGGTTATATCAAAGATACATTTCACCCATGAAACCTCGCACTTGCAGATTTTATCCTACTTGTTCTCAATATTCCATAGAAGCAATTTCTAAGTATGGAATCTTAAAAGGAGGGCTTATTTCTATATGGAGAATTTTAAGATGCAATCCCTTCAATCCTGGGGGATATGACCCTGTAAAATAAAATAGTGGAGGTATATTATGGCAACTATTGCTATGTATTTAGGACAATTGTTAGAATTTATATATCATTATGTAGGAAATTATGGAGTAGCTATCATTATTTTTACTATTTTAATAAGGATACTTCTTTTGCCTTTTTATATACAGCAAATGAGTACAATGAAAAAGATGAAAGAAATACAACCTCTTGTGCAGGAGCTTCAGAAGAAGTATGCTAAAGACCCTCAAAAATTAAATATGGAAACAATGAAATTATATCAAGAGAAGAAAGTAAATCCCTTTGGTGGATGTTTACCTATGCTTTTGCCTTTGATAATATTGTGGCCGCTTTTTATGATGCTTAGAACTTATCCGGCTTTTTCAACTGCTTCTTTTTTATGGATGCATAGTCTTGCGCAAAAGGACCCTTATTATATAATTCCTATTTTAGCTACTGTGACTACTTATATATCCTCTGCAATGGTAGCAACAGACAAGAGTCAAAACTCTATGAATATAATGATGTCAATTTTTATGGGATGGGTAACTGTTTCTTTGCCGGCAGGGGTAGGAATATATTGGGTTACAAGCAATATATTCCAGATAGTACAGCAGTATATTTTTATGAAAGAGACCAATACTGCTAAGGGGGAATCATGAGGTGAAAGAAATCATAAGGACAGGAAAGACAGTAGAGGAAGCTGTCAATCTTGCTTTACAGGATTTAGGAGTACCAAGGGAAATGGTAGAGGTAGAAGTGCTAGATGAGGGAGGTAAAGGTTTTCTAGGTCTTATAAGCAAACAGGCAATAGTGAAAGTTATTTTGAAAGATGTGATAAAGGAAAGTGCAAAAAATTTTTTACAGCAAGTTATTGAAGCGATGAACTTAGATGTTAAATTTAACGTAGAAGAAGAAGAGGGAGATATTATAAAATTTAATTTATACGGGAAAAATGTAGGCATTTTAATAGGCCACAGAGGAGAAACATTGGATTCTTTGCAATATCTTGTCAATGTAGTTGCTAGTAAATATAGGAAATATGACAGATATAGAAGAATTATTTTAGATGCGCAAAATTACCGAAAGAGAAGAGAAGAGACCCTGATTAGGCTTGCAAAAAAATTGGCAAAACAAGTGATAGAGACAAAAGAAAGTGTTGAATTGGAACCTATGAGTCCTAATGAAAGGAGAATAATTCACATGGCTCTACAGGATCATCCTTATGTAGAGACTTATAGTGAAGGAGAAGAGCCTAATAGGAGAGTTATAATAGCTTTGAAATGATACCCTGATAAAGGGTTTTTTGTATTTTATGATTGAAAACTTAAAAAGGATGGTATATTATTTTATAAGATGATTTTTGGTTGGTGATGGAAATGATTTTTGATACGATTGCAGCTATTTCAACTTCTCCAGGAGAAGCAGGGATTGGAATAGTTAGGATGAGTGGAGAGGAAGCATTAAATATAATTTCAAAAATTTTCAAACCTTATAGGGCAAAAGACATAAAAAAGGTAAAAAGCCATACTTTACACTATGGACACATAATAGATCCAGAGACAGAGGAAATATACGATGAAGTTTTAGTTTCCGTTATGAAAAAACCCCATACTTATACAAGAGAGGATATAGTAGAAATAAATTGTCACGGTGGGATAGTTGTCACTTCTAAAATTTTAGAATTAATTTTAAAGCAAGGGGCTCGTTTAGCTGAACCGGGAGAATTTACAAAAAGAGCTTTTTTCAATGGAAGAATTGACTTATCTCAAGCAGAAGCAATCATAGATATAATTACTGCTAAGACTATGCTTGCCAATAGATATGCTCAAAAGCAGTTATCAGGCTATACAGGACAAAGGATGAAAGAGTTAAAAGACAAAATGATAGGATTGTTAGCCCATCTCTTGGCGTTGATAGATTTTCCAGAAGAAGATGTGGAAGAATTAGAGAGAAATGAAATGTTAAAAATTGCACGGGAAATAGTAAAAGATATAGAAAAGCTTATAGCATCTTCTGAGAGTGGAAGAATTATAAGAGAAGGGTTAAGGACAGCCATAATCGGAAAACCAAATGTTGGAAAATCATCTCTTTTAAATGCTTTGTTAAAAGAAAATAGGGCTATTGTTACGGATATACCAGGTACTACAAGGGATATTATTGAGGAATATGTAAATGTGAGAGGAATTCCAATAAAACTTATTGACACGGCAGGAATTAGAGATACAGATGAATTGGTAGAGAAAATAGGAGTTGAGAGGAGTAAAGAGGTTTTATCTGAAGCAGACCTTATTTTATTTGTATTAGATGCTTCAAGAGAATTGACAAAAGAGGATTATGAAATTTTTGATATTTTGACGAGGAAAAATACAATTTTTGTGCTGAATAAGATTGATTTGCCCAAAAAAATTGATGAAAAAGAATTAAAAAATCTTACCAAAGATGGTATAATGATAGAGGTTTCTACGATAAAAAAAATTGGCCTAGACCAATTAGAGAATACTATATATAATTTGGTTTTTAGAGGGGATGTAAATATTAAGGAGGAAGAATTGATTACAAATTCTAGGCACAAAGAAGCTCTTATCAATGCAAAAAAATATATGAAAAGTGTAATTGAAGGAATTGAGAGGGGGTATAGTGAAGACTTAATTACAATAGATTTGAATGGTGCCCTTGAACAAATAGGAAAAATCACTGGAGAGACAGCGACAGAAGATGTGATAGATCAAATTTTTGAGAGATTTTGTGTGGGAAAGTAGGTGAGAATATGAGATTTGTTGCTGGAGAATATGACGTGGCAGTTGTTGGGTTGGGACATGCTGGCAGTGAAGCAGCTCTTGCCAGCGCTAGACTTGGTCTTCAGACTGTAGGCTTTGCTACTAATTTGGATGCGATTGCTCTGATGGCTTGCAATCCCTCTATTGGTGGTCCTGCTAAAGCTCAATTGGTAAGGGAGATAGACGCTTTAGGAGGAGAAATGGCTATAAATACGGATAAATCTTTATTGCAAATTCGCACTTTAAATACTAGTAAAGGACCTGCGGTTAGGTCTTTAAGAGCACAAGTTGACAAAAAACTTTATCAAATGAATATGAAGCACACTTTAGAAAGACAAAAAAATCTCGATATAAAGCAGGCAGAAATTGTAGATATCTTGGTAGAAGACAATAAAGTGACAGGTGTTGTGACAAAATTAGGTGCCATATACAAGTGCAAAGCTTGCATTATCACTACCGGGACCTTTTTAAAAGGAAGAGTAATCATTGGAGAAATAAGTTTTGGCAGCGGTCCCAGTGGCCTTTTTCCTGCAAATGAGCTTTCAGAAACTTTAAAAAGATTGGGTTTTATATTGATGAGATTTAAGACAGGGACTCCGGCGAGAGTTGATAAAAGAAGTATTGATTTCTCTAAGATGGAGATACAGCCAGGAGATGAAGTAGTCACTCCTTTTTCCTATATGCATGACAAACTTGAAATAGAACAATTGCCCTGCTGGCTTACCTATACAAATAATAGAACCCACGAGATAATAATGGCAAATATTGACCGTTCTCCTCTTTTTAGTGGGAATATAACAGGTATTGGAGTAAGATATTGTCCCTCCATTGAAGATAAAGTTGTAAAATTTCCTCATAAAGAGAGGCATCAAATTTTTATTGAACCAGAAGGGCGAGATACTTATGAAATGTATGTCCAAGGTATGTCTTCCAGCTTACCTGAAGATGTACAGTTAGAATTTTTAAGAACAGTTCCAGGACTTGAAAACGTCAGAGTTATGAGACCTGCTTATGCTATTGAATATGACTGCATTGACCCAACTCAATTAAATGCTACATTAGAGTCTAAGAAAATTGAAGGGCTGTATTTTGCTGGACAGGTCAACGGCACTTCCGGATATGAAGAGGCAGCTGCTCAGGGGTTGATGGCAGGAATAAATGCTGCTATGAAAATTTTAAAAAAGCCTCCAGTGGTATTAGACAGGTCTCAAGCTTATGTTGGCATATTAATTGACGATTTAGTTACAAAGGGAACAAATGAACCTTACAGAATGTTGACATCCCGATCTGAATATAGGCTGTTGTTAAGGCAGGATAATGCAGATTTGAGATTGACTGAATTAGGCCGTGATATTGGACTCGTGACAGAAGAAAGATATGAAAAGTTTTTAAAAAAGAAAATTCAATTAGAAAGAGAAATGCAAAGACTTCCAGGTGTGATGGTTAAACCAACTGATGAGGTTAATAACTTTCTTGTTTCAAAAGGAAGCACACCTTTGGTGACAGGAGTAGATTTGTATACCTTATTAAGAAGGCCAGAAATCGATTATAAATCCTCCAAGTTTTTAGATCCGAAAAGACCTGATGATATTTTGGATAGTGTTGCAGAGCAAATAGATATAAATATTAAATATGAAGGATATATTCTAAAACAATTAAGGCAGGTAGAACATTTTAAGGCACTGGAGAATAAAAAGATTCCTGAAGATATTGATTACTATCAAATTCATGGTTTAAGCAATGAAGCCAAAGAAAAATTGACAAAAATAAAGCCTACTTCAATTGGACAGGCTTCTCGTATTTCAGGTGTTTCTCCTGCAGATATTTCTGTACTTTTAATTTACTTACAACAGTTAAGGAGAAGCAGAGAAAATGATGAACAAATCGGTTGAAATTTTGGTTAAAGGAGCAGAGGAATTAGGGATATTTTTGGAAATGTTCCATGTGGAACATTTCCAAAAATATTATTCTCTTTTGCTGGAATGGAATCAAAAAATGAATTTGACTGCAATTACTGAGGAAAAAGAAATTGTCATAAAACATTTTTTAGATAGCCTTTTTGTGATTAAAAGTGGCAAAATAAAAGGCAATGAAAAGATTATAGATGTAGGTACAGGGGCTGGTTTTCCGGCTATTCCATTAAAAATTGTATTTCCAGACTTAAAAGCTACCCTTTTGGATTCTTTGCAAAAAAGAATTAACTTTTTAGAAAGAGTTGCGAGTGAGTTAAATCTTAGGGAAATAGAATTGGTGCATGGTAGAGCAGAAGAATTAGGAAAGAACTTTGCATATAGAGAAAAATTTGACATTGCTACTGCCAGAGCGGTAGCTCCTTTAAACATTTTATTGGAATATGCTCTTCCATTTGTAAAAGTAGGTGGTTATTTTATTGCTTTAAAAGGAAAAGAAATAGAGGAAGAAGTCAAAAATAGTGGAAAATCTTTGAAAGAACTAAATGGAAAAATTGAAGAAATAATTCAAATTCCTCTTCCTTTCAGCGATATAATTCATCACCTAATAATTATAGAAAAGGAAGGAACTTGCCCTTTAAAATATCCTAGAAGATCAAATGTCATAAAAAGAACACCTTTATGATAGTCTTCACTTTTATAGCAAGTCCTGTGAAAAACTCATTTACTCATAAAAGTAGAAGACTTTTTATTTTTGAGAGGTTGATCGCTAGTTTAGACTGTAAAATTATTAGTTCAAGCTATACAAAACATCACCAACCTATTAAGTTTTGACACATATTTATTACAAAAGAAACGGATTTAGAAAAGAATTTATGATATAATTTTTATATATAAAATTGGAATGAGGGAAATAAAATGACAAACTTTAGAGCGAGCTTTTTAGTAGCTAGAGTTGTTATTGTGGAAGATGGAAAGGTTCTTTTAGTAAAGCATCAGCAGGGAGATAAGATAGCATGGGTTTTTCCTGGCGGAAGGGTAGAGGAAAATGAGTCGGTAGCAGCTGCTGCTATAAGGGAGTGTAAGGAAGAAACAGGTTATGATGTAGAATTACACGGAGTGTGTTACATTCAAGAGTACGATATTTTTTATGTGACATATTTTTATTCTTCTATTATTGGGGGGAAATTAGCTTTAGGGAGAGATCCAGAATTACCGGAGGGGAAGCAGATTTTAAAAGAAGTAAAATGGGTACCTTTTAAAGAATTGACGAACTATCCAGTTTATCCTCAAAAACTGGTACAGCTCATTCAAAATAAAAGTTTTTTGGAATGTTTTATTCCTATTCCTGAAAGTTTTTTATAATTCTAACAATATATTTGAATTTAAGGAGGATTTTTACATTATTTGTCGAATATATTATGTAGGTGATAATAGGGATTTAAAAAGCGGGGTGCATGAAAGTGTTGTCCAGTAAAATACAAGAGATTTTTTATTTGCCAATCGACTCTATTAGACCGAATCCATATCAGCCTAGAAAAAATTTTGACATAAAAAATCTGCAAGAATTAGCAGAATCGATTAAGGCTTATGGGGTATTGCAGCCTATTACTGTAAGAATGCTAAATAACAATTCATATGAATTAGTAGCTGGAGAAAGAAGATTGAAGGCTTCAAAATTAGCTGGACTTACAGAAATACCGGCAATAATTGTGAATGCTCAAGAGGAAGACGCTGCTATCTTAGCTTTAATTGAAAATTTGCAGAGAGAAAATTTAAATTTTATTGAAGAAGCAGAAGGATATTATAATTTAATAAATGACCACCATTTGACCCAGGAACAACTGGCTAAAATGTTAGGGAAAAGCCAATCCACAATTGCTAATAAGTTAAGGATTTTGAAACTGAGCCGGGAAATAAAAGAACAGCTGTTAGAAAATGATTTAACAGAAAGACATGCAAGAGCTCTTTTGAGGCTTCCTGACGAAGAATTGCAGAAAAAAGCATTGGAGACTATCATAAAGAAAAAATTAAATGTGAGCCAAACAGAAAAATTAGTACAAGGTATAATTGATAAAATCACTAAGCAGCAAGAGGAGGCAAAAAAAGTTAACAAAAAGACAATGATGAAATTTTATAAGGATATGCGAATTTTTGTCAATACGGTAAAACAGGCGGTAGACCTCATGAAAAAATCTGGTGTGCCAGCAGAATATGTAGAAAATGAAAGTGAAGAATACCTTGAGTTTGTTATAAAGATCCCTAAAATGT
Organism: Clostridia bacterium; assembly: GCA_012840485.1. Lineage (GTDB taxonomy): Bacteria > Bacillota > Thermoanaerobacteria > Thermoanaerobacterales > Thermoanaerobacteraceae > Thermoanaerobacter. The sequence continues at coordinate 13,938 of DULG01000008.1, forward strand.
AAAGTTACCGCCCAACTCAGATTCTGCTAGGGTTCTTGGTTCCTTAAGCCTTACTTCAGAGGTCAGCCTTAGAATCTTTGTTTCCGACCCCCTACATCTTTTGTTTTTTTAATTTTTTCAGTACTTAAATAACGATGTTATATAAAAAGCAAAGAAATAATAGTAAGTTTATTTGAGTACCAGGTACTCCAGTACTGAGCTTTATTAGAATGTCAGCAACCTATAAAGTTTTATATATACCCTCTTAATGTTCCATGTGGAACAATGCCATAAAGAATGGTATAATAAACATATAAATTCTTAACCTTTTCATAGATGACGCATATTATAAAAGGGGGTGGAAAAATGGGCAAAATCGTTGCCATAACAAATCAAAAGGGTGGGGTAGGTAAAACAACTACTACTATTAATTTGGGATATTCATTGGCTCTACAAGGGAAAAAAGTCTTATGTGTAGATATTGATCCTCAAAGCAATATGACAAGTGGCTTTGGAATAAATCCATCTTCTCTAAAGCATACGATCTATACAGTTTTGATAGATGAAGAAGACATTAAAAGTGCAATAATACATTTAGAAGATATAAATGTCTCAATCGTCCCTTCTAGCATTCAGCTAGCAGGTGCGGAGATTGAATTAGTTCCTATGCTTTCACGAGAATACAAATTAAAAAATGCTTTACTTCCAATTAAAGAAGAATATGATTATATTTTAATAGATTGTCCTCCTTCTCTTGGCCTCTTGACTATAAATGCTCTTACAGCGGCTGACTCGGTGATCGTTCCAATTCAGTGTGAATATTATGCATTGGAAGGACTTACCCAACTTATGAATACTATTAATCTTGTAAAAAAGAGTTTAAATTCAGCGTTAGAAATAGAAGGCGTTGTTCTTACGATGTTTAATGCGCGAACAAATCTCTCTATACAGGTAGTAGATGAAGTAAAAAAATTTTTCAAAGATAAAGTTTATAAAACCATAATACCGAGGAATATTCGATTAGGGGAAGCACCAAGTTTTGGAAAACCGATTTCGTTGTATGATCCAAATTCGAAGGGAGCAGAAGCATATGATGAATTAGCTCTAGAAGTTATTGAGAGAGCAAATATATAAGTAATCTAAAAGGTGGTGAGGAAATGGCTTCTAAAAAGGGATTAGGAAGAGGTTTGCAAGCACTTATACCTGAGTATCAAACAGAAGAAATCGGCAGTATAGAAACTTTAAATATCGCAGATATATTTCCAAATCAGTACCAACCGAGAAAAAACTTCGATGAAGAGAGCCTAAATGAATTGGCTGAATCTATAAAAGAACACGGAATTATTCAACCTATCATAGTGAGAAGATCACAAGATAGATATGAAATAGTAGCAGGAGAAAGGCGATGGAGAGCGGCCAAAATAGCGGGTCTTTCAGAAATACCTGCCATCGTTAAGGATTTTGATGACCTCAAAGTTATGGAAATAGCTTTGATTGAAAATTTGCAGAGAGAAGATTTGAATCCTATAGAAGAAGCTAGAGCTTATAAAGCTTTGATGGAGCAGTTTAATTTGACGCAAGAAGAAATTTCCAAAAGAGTTGGAAAAAGCCGGTCTTCAATTGCCAACAGTATAAGGCTATTAAATCTTGAGGACAAAGTACAAGAAATGGTAGCAAGAGGGGATATAACTATAGGCCATGCAAAAGTTATTCTTGCCTTAGATAATAAGGCTTTACAATATGAAGCAGCTAAAAAAATTGTTACAGAATCCTTAAATGTGAGAGATACAGAAAATTTAGTAAAAAATCTCTTAAATAAAGGAGCAAAGGTTCCTAAAAAACAAAGAGCGGATAGATTGCAAGCATATTTTAAGGAAATTGAAGAAAATCTATGTAGGTTTTTTGGCACTAAAGTAAAAATTATACAAAGAAATAAAGAGAAGGGTTTAATTCAAATTGAGTATTATAATGAAGAAGATCTAACAAGAATTTTGGATATAATTTATGAGAAAGAATAAAAACAATGTCTCTGCTTTTATAGGGAAATAGATGCGGAACTCTCAGAAAAAGGTTCCAAATCTATAAAAGCAGGGACTTTTAAATTATGCTTTAAGTTTTTCTGGAAAATAAAAGTTTTAGTAAGTTTTTTGTTGCTAATGGTGAAAAATAAATATAAAATATAGTTAGGAGCACGAATACCAGGATTGAATAATAATATAGTTAAAGAAGGAATATAGAAGAAGAGGAGATAAAAATTATGATTTATTTTGACAATGCTGCTACTTCTTGGCCTAAGCCTGAGGCAGTGTACAAAGAGGTGGGAAAGGTTTTAAGAAACTGCGGGAATCCTGGAAGAGGTGGTCACAAATTGTCTTTAGAATCAGGGAGAGTTATTTTTGAAGCTCGCCAAGAGATATGTAGCATGTTCAATATTAAAAATTTTCTAAGAGTAGTATTTACCTCCAATACAACAGAAGCATTAAATATAGCCTTAAAAGGAATTTTAAAAGAAGGAGACCATGTAATAACTTCTAGTATGGAACACAATTCTATGATAAGACCCCTTATGGCTTTAAAAGATAAGGGAGTAGAAGTGACACTTGTACAAGGAGATATAGAAGGGAAAATTGACCCAGAAGATATAAAAAAATCTATAAAAAAAAATACAAAAATGATTGCAATAACCCATGCTTCAAACGTTACGGGGACAATAATGCCTGTTGAGGAAATAGGAAATATTGCCCGGGAAATGAATTTAATTTTTTTAGTAGATGCTGCTCAGACGGCAGGAGTTTTGCCAATAGATGTCGAAAAATATAATATAGATCTTTTGGCATTTGCAGGACACAAGGGACTTTATGGCCCACAGGGTACAGGAGGATTATATGTAAGAGAAGGACTTGAGGTTTTTCCTCTTAAAGAAGGAGGAACAGGTAGCAAGTCAGAGTCTATTTATCAACCAGATTTAATGCCTGACAAACTTGAAAGTGGTACTCCGAATACACCGGGGATTGCAGGGTTAAAAGAAGGAGTAAGATTTATAAAAAGTGTAGGAATAGATGCTGTATATCGTCATGAAAAAAAGCTTACCCAAATGTTGATTGATGGGTTAAAAGAAATAAAGGGTATCAAAATTTATGGTCCTCACAAGATAGAAGATAGAGTAGGAGTAGTATCAATAACTTTAGAAGATAGAGATGTAGGGGAAATAAGCTATATTTTAGATAGGAATTTTGATATAGCAACGAGAGCAGGTCTGCATTGCGCTGCAGTAGCCCATTCTACAATTGGAACGATAAAAAGTGGGACTTTAAGATTTGGAATAGGGTATTTCAATACGGAAGATGAGGTGCAAAAAGTCATAAAAGCTATGGAGATGATTTCACAAAATACTTTGTGACAATTGGAGGAGAGTTATATGCAAAATCTGTTAGAGTTTATATTGCGTAATTCTTCGTTTATGATTTTAATATTGATGTTTTTAGTTATTGTAGAATTAGCTTTTATTCTCATTATCAATTCCAAGTTTTTGAAATTGAATAGAACTTATAATAGATTAATTAAATCGTTAGAAAAGGAAGATGTTTTTGATATTTTTTCAAAAATTCTTGCAGATAATGAAGAAATGAAAGAAAGGTTAAATAAATTAAATATGGGATTAACTGCTCTAGACAAAGAAACAAAAACAGCAATTAAAAAAGTAGGAATGGTAAGATATAATGCTTTCCCAGATGTAGGTTCTGATTTAAGTTTTTCTATTGCATTATTGGATAGCAATGACAATGGCATTGTACTATCAGGAATATACGGCAGAAATGAGACAGCTACTTTTGCGAAGCCCATTGAAAAAGGACATTCTACGTATCCTCTTTCTGCTGAAGAGGTACAAGCTATAGAGAGAGCAAAAAGGAAAGCTTTATAAAAACAAGGAGTGATTACCTTGATTGCGTTTATTGTTAATCCGGTGGCAGGCGGTGGAAGAGCCTACCGAAAAATTCCGGAAATAAGAAGAATTATGAAGAAGAGATTAATCGATTACAGAATATATATAACAAAATATGCAGGAGAGGGTAAAATCTTAGCAAGAAAGGCTGCTCTCAATGGATTTAAAGTTGTAGCGGCAGTGGGAGGAGATGGTACTGTACTGGAAGTGGTGAATGGGATAAAGGGTACGCAGGCAGCTTTAGGAATTATTCCAGTAGGCACGGGAAATGATTTTGCCAGATTTTTTCGCATACCTAAAAAAATAGAGAAAGCTATTGACGTACTTATAATAGGCAATATCAAGGTCATAGATGCTGCAGTTATAAATGGGATATTAACTTTCGGGAACATAACGAGTACGGGTATTGCCTCTGAAACAGCTGCACTGGCTGTTCGGTTTAAGAAATTTTTGTCAGGAATATTGGTGTATTTGACCGCTCTTTTAAATGTTCTTTTTAAGTACAAGCCTTATTCGGTAAAAATAAAAGTGGACGATAAAGAGATAGACAGAGAAATAACAATTTTTGCTGCGGGAGTTTTAAGCTATTATGGCGGTGGCATAAGACTTTTGCCGGGGGCTGACCCAAATGATGGTTACCTGGATGTGATGATCGTTGGCAATATAAATAAAGTAAAAATATTCATGTTACTTCCGTTAGTTATTTTTGGAAAACACATCAACTTTAAAAAACTTGTAGAAATTTATAAAGCAAAAAAAGTAGAAATAGAAGCAGAAAAAGAAATACCTATTACTGTGGATGGAGAAATACTGTACGGCAAAAAGTTAGAGATAAAAGTGGAGGAAAATGCAATAAAATTATGTACACTTTAAATTTAAAAGTATATTGAAATAAACTCTCAGGAATAATAAATTATGAAACCTGAGAGTTTATTTATTTTTGGAGGCAGGTAAATGGAGGGAAGATCAAGAGGAAAACTGATTATTATCGGTGGAGCTGAGGACAAGGAAGACAAGTGCGAGATACTCAAGGAGGTTGTAAAGCTATCAGGAGGTAAAGAAAGTAAAATAGTGGTGATGACGACAGCGACAGAAAAACCTGTAGAAGTAGGTAAGATGTATATCTCTATTTTTGAAAAATTAGGTGCAAAGGATGTAAAAGTTGTAAATATAAATTCAAGGGAAGATAAAGAAGTAAACTATGCAAGAGAAGTTCTTAAATATTGCAGCTGCGTTTTTTTTACAGGGGGTGACCAGTTGAGAATAACGAGTATTTTAGGAGGAAGCGGGATAGATGAATTGTTAAAACAATTGCACAGAAAAGGAGTTTTGATTGTGGGAACTAGTGCAGGTGCTTCTGTCATGTCCCAAACTATGATCGTGGAGGGAAATGATGAAGATTCTCCCAGGAAATGCACTATCAAAATGGCTCCTGGATTAGGTTTATTAAAAGACGTAATAATTGACCAACATTTTGCACAAAGAGGGCGCATTGGAAGGCTTCTTGCAGCGATTGCCCAAAACCCCAACAATCTTGGCATAGGCATTGATGAAGATACAGGAATTATTGTAGATGAAAATGAATTTAGGGTGATAGGTTCAAATGCTGTGACAGTAGTAGATGGAAGAAAACTAAAACATTCTAATGTTTCAGAATCAAGTCCTGATGAAATTTTGGTGCTTACTAATGTTATATTACATATATTGCCTTCCGGCTATGGATATGATTTTAAAAATTGGAAGCCAATGCTTAAAATCAAGGAGGATAAAGTATGATAATTAGAGATATAAGGGTATATCGCGGAAGAAACATATACAGCCACAAACCTGCGATAAGAATGATAATAGACGTAGAAGGAATGAACATTCCAACAAAAGATATACCCCAATTTAATGAAAGGTTAATAAAACTACTTCCAGGTTTATCAAAGCACACTTGTTCTTACGGATATGAAGGGGGATTTTTAAAAAGATTGGAGGAGGGGACTTATTTACCCCATGTGACAGAACATATAATTTTGGAGTTACAAAACATATTAGGATATGATGTAAAATTTGGAAGAGCTAGAAATATAGAAGGAGATTTATACAATATAATTTTTGAATACGGATTAGAAGAGTGCGGCATAAGGGTAGGAAAGATGGCTGTCGATATGATAAATAAATTTATACAAGGGGAACAATTTGACTTAGAAGAAAGATTGGAAAGGATACGCAACATAATTGCTGAAGTAGAACTAGGCCCTAGTACTATGGCCATAAAAAACGAAGCCTTAAAAAGGGGAATCCCAGTGACAAGAGTAGGAAATCGAAGCATTTTAAGACTGGGGTATGGGAAATATCAAAAAATGATTGAAGGCACCATTTCAGAAAATACCAGTTGTATTGCAGTAGATATAGCATCAGATAAAATTCTCACAAAACAGATCTTAAAAGATCAGGGATTTCCTGTACCAGAGGGTGATGTTGCATACCATGAAGAAGAAGCCATTTCAATTGCAGAAGAGGTTGGATATCCTGTGGTCATAAAGCCTTACAATGGAAATCAAGGGAAAGGAGTTTATTTGAACATAACTAGTAGAGAAGAAATAAGCATAGCCTATAGAAATGCAAAAAACTATAGTGACCTTGTCATGGTAGAAAGACACATCAAAGGAAGGCATTATAGGGTATTAGTAGTGGGAGAAAAAGTAGTAGCAGTAGCTGAAAAGATCTCTGCCCATGTCATAGGAGATGGGATTCATACTATTGAGGAACTAGTGGAGATAGAAAATAAAAATCCATTGAGAGGGAAAGGCCATGAAAAACCCCTTACAAAAATAATGATAGACGCAATTTCAAAGATCACTCTTCAAAGGCAAGGATTTGATTTAGAAAGCATCCCTAAAAAAGGACAGAAAGTATTTTTAAGGGAAAGTGCAAATTTGAGTACAGGAGGAATTGCGATAGATAGAACAGATGAAATTCATCCCTACAATATAGATGTTGCTGTAAGAGCGGCAAAAGCTATTGGCCTTGATATAGCTGGTATAGATATCACGATGGAAGACATAAGAAAACCTCTGACAGAAGAAAATGGAGCTATAATAGAGATAAATGCATCGCCTGGAATAAGAATGCATCACTATCCCAGCAAAGGGAAACCGAGGAATGTAGCTAAAGCAATAGTTGATATGCTTTTCCCTAAAGGAAGCAAGGCTACCATACCTATCATATCTATTACAGGTACAAACGGGAAAACTACAGTCACAAGGATGACAGCTCACATTTTAAAAACCTATGGATATACTGTAGGAATGACTTGTACTGATGGAATTTATATTGATGACAACTGTGTTTATAAAGGAGATAACACAGGGCCTAAGAGTGCAAAAACCTGCCTAGCTGATAAAAATATAGACGCAGCAGTTTTAGAGACAGCGAGAGGGGGAATTATAAGAGAAGGTTTAGGTTATGACTTGGCAGATGTAGGAGTGATAACCAATATCTCAGAAGACCACCTTGGGATTGATGGAATAGAGGCTATAGAAGACTTGGCTTTTGTTAAGGCTTTAGTGGTGGAAGCGGTGAAAGAGGATGGTTACAGCGTTTTAAATGCCGATGACCCCATGACTCCTTATTTAGCTCAAAGGGCAAAAGGGAAAATAATATACTTTTCAATGTACGATAACAATCTTACAATAAAAAAACACATAGAAAATGGTGGAATAGCAGTATATGTAAAAGATGGTGTTATTGTCATAGTGAATGGGCAAATAATTCCTGTTGTAAAAATAGAAGAAATTCCTGCATCTTTGTCAGGAAAAATTTTGTACAATGTAGAAAATGCTCTTGCAGCTATCGCTGCCTCCTATGGAGCGAAGGTGCCTGTAAATATCATTGCAAAAGGAATAAAGACCTTTTACTGCGATATTACTCACAACCCCGGACGATTCAATCTGTTTAATGTAGGCAATTTCCGAGTATTAGTGGATTATGGCCACAACATAGCGGGAATAAAAAGTGTAATGGAAGCAGCCAAAAAACTGGATGCAAATAGATTAATTGGGGTGATAGGAGTACCTGGAGATAGAAGAGATTCCAGCATACTAAAGGTAGGGGAAATTTGTGGCGAAGGATTCGATATTATATATATAAAGGAAGATTTAGATTTAAGGGGAAGAAAACCGGGAGAAGTAGCTAAATTATTAGAGCAAGGTGCTATAATGGGAGGATTGGACAGGAAAAAGATAAAAATTATTTTAAAAGAGACAGAAGCACTAAAGACTGCTATGTACAATGCTGAAGCAGGAGATTTAATAGTTGTCTTTTATGAAAAATATGAACCGATTATTAAAATGATAGAGGAATTTATCAAAAATAAAGACCTAAAAAATACAGAAATAAAATTAGAAAGGGCTTGAACTAAGCCCTTACTCTATTTTGTTCATATATTTTGCTGATTGCCTTGAATATTCCGATAGAAATTATATCCGCCATTTTCATTACAGTCCTAAGTCTTGTATTTTGAAGCACCATGTATTCCATAAAACCAGAGATATTTACGATTCCTGTAACGAACATGTCTCCTACAGGAGGTAAGTCTTTTGAAACCCCTGCTCCCGGTTTTATAGGTCCCTTTCCAATGGATATGTGACCTACATGCTTTAAAGAGCCAAGGCAAGCATCAATTGCTATAGAAAAAGGATGGCCAAAATTTAAATCTATGTACTTTAAAACCTCCTGTATATTTTTAGCGTGTAGAGGTTCTTCTAAAGTGCCAAAGACATGAGCCTTTCCTTTGAGGAGAGAATTTAACTTATGTCCAATTAAAGGTCCCAAACTATCTCCTGTGGACCTATCAGTTCCTATACATAGTAACACTATTTCTCTGCGGTAATCATACAAAGATGTCATATATCTATAGAAAGAGCTATAAAAGTCATTTATAGCACTTTTGTCTTCAATATTTATTAACTCCATATACTTCTCCTTTCTTGAGTTGATAAGTCTTACAAATATATTTTTGTCAACTATGTAAAATTAAATACAGGTAATTTCCGGTTTTAATTATTGAAAAACCTTTCTTACTTGTGTAATATATAAAATATAAAGGAAATAAAGCGGGTGATATGATGGAGGCAATAGTTCAACTATACCAGAAATTTTTAAGTCTTTACGATATAAAAATATTAAAAGTAACTTTCGATATCATAAAAATTTTGGTTATAGCTTTTATAGGTATAAAAGTAGGGGACATACTTATATCAAGGTTTTACAAATTGCATAGAAAAGCAAAAATACAGCTTCCTGAAAGAAAGATAGGCACTTTAATATCCCTTACCAAAAATATATTGAGATATGTCATTTATTTCATAGCAGCTGCTTCAATACTAAAAATTTTCAACATAGAAATGACATCGATATTGGCGGTTGCTGGAATTGGCAGCTTGGCTATAGGTTTTGGTGCTCAAAATCTAGTCAAAGACGTGATTTCGGGGTTTTTCATAATATTTGAAGACCAATTTTCTGTAGGAGACTATGTTACGATAAATGGCATATCTGGAACTGTAGAAGAAATTGGACTTAGAATCACGAAAATAAGGGGTTTTTCAGATGGGTTACACATAATACCAAACGGTGAAATAAAAATGGTGTCTAACCTCACAAAAGATAGTATGATGGCTGTTGTCAACATAGGATTTCCCTTGGAAGAGGACGTGGATAAAATCATTGATGGGTTACAACAAATATGTGATGATATAAAAAATTCAAGAGATGATTTAATAGAAGGTCCTTCAATACTGGGGATAACAGATATGCAAGATTCAAAACTTTTAATAACGCTATATGCAAAAACACAGCCTATGCAAAAATGGGCAGTAGAAAGGGACATAAGGTACAGAGTGAAAAAAATGTTTGATGAAAAAAATATTTCTTTTCCTTATCCCCGCACTAATATTATCTTGACAAATAAGAAGAATTAATTGAGGTGATTACTTTGCCAAAAGAACTCCATGTAGGAGATATTGTAAAGATGAAAAAAAAGCATCCTTGTGGTTCTGACGAATGGGAAATTTTAAGAGTAGGCATGGATATTCGCATAAAATGCCTGAAATGCGGAAGAATGGTTTTGATGCCAAGAGCTAAATTTGAAAAGAGCATCAAAAAAATTTTAAAAACAGTTGAAAATCCCTCTGGACAATGATAGAATATGTGTATAGATTGCCGCCTTGCCCGTTTAGGGCCGTTTAGTCCAAAAGGAGGTGAAAAGATGAGGTCATACGAGACAATGTACATTCTCTCTCCAGATTTAAGTGAAGAGGAAAGAAAAGGCTTAATAGAAAGATTTAAAAACCTCATCATTGAAAATGGTGGAGAAATAACCAATTTTGATGAATGGGGTAAGAGAAAATTAGCCTATCCAATTGACAAAAAGCCTGAGGGATATTATGTACTGATGAACTTTAATAGCGACTCAAAGGTTTCTCAGGAATTGGAGAGAGTTTATAAGATCACAGATGGCGTTTTGAGATATTTAATAATAAGAACTGACGAATGATCGTTTATTAATATAAAAAGGTGGGTTAAAAATGTTAAATAAAGTTATTTTAATAGGCCGTCTTACAAAAGACCCGGTTATGAGATACAGTGGTAACATGGTTCCTGTTACGACTTTTACATTGGCTGTCAACAGGAATTATGTCAGTCAAAGTGGAGAAAGGCCTACAGATTTTATACCCATCGTGACATGGAGAAAACTTGCTGAAATTTGCGCCAATAACTTAAAAAAAGGCAGATTGGTAGCTATAACTGGAAGTATTCAAACACGAACATGGGATGACAATAGCGGCAATCGACATTGGGTTACTGAAGTAGTTGCAGACGACGTCAGATTTTTAGAGCCTAAATCCGGCTTTGGTGGAAGTGGCGGCACGGATGAAAACAAAGGATTTGATGAAGACTTGGACAGTGTATTTGAAGATATTCCAGAAGAGTTAGACGGTTTTACACCTATAGAGAGTGAAGATGATTTACCTTTCTAAAAAAGGAGGTTGAAGGATGTCAACAGCTAATACCAGTGCAAAAGATAGTGCAGCTGCTAAAAAAAGGGGCCGAAAGACAAAAAAGAGAGTTTGTGCTTTTTGCACAGATAACATAGATAAAATTGACTACAAAGATGTGGCAAGGCTTCGCAAATATATAACAGAGAGAGGCAAAATTTTGCCAAGAAGAATTACAGGAAATTGTGCAAGGCATCAAAGGCAGCTTACAAAAGCAATTAAAAGAGCAAGACAAATTGCACTGCTACCATATACAGTAGAATAATGGTATAATAATAAGAGGGCTATGCCCTCTTTTAGTTTACTATGTAAGAAAGTTTTTAATAGCAAAGGTGGAATGAAAGAATGGAAAATAATTTAGAAATTGCTAAAAACATAAGAAACATTGAAAACTTAAAAATAGAAATTTTAGGGAAAATATATTCTCTTTTGAAAGCTTTTAATGAAGATGAAAGTGGAGAAGTACTGTTAGATAATCTTTGCGATATTTTAATATCTACCTACTTGTTGGGAGAAAAATTAGGCTATGACTTTGATGAAATAGATAAAGCAGTAATGAAGAAGCTTAAGATTCAAATTATTGACAAAAATTTTAAAGAAGATTACAATTTTTCCGGATTAGAAAGATACATAAAAGGTAGAAAGAGAGAGTGATTTGATGAATGCTAGAAAACTTACTAATGCAGCAATGATGACGGCAATGGCTGTAGTAATGACATTAATCGGTGTTTACTTTCCTCCTTTATTCATATTATTTTTTCTTGTACCTGCCCCTATAGCAATAACCTGTGTAAGAAGTTCTGAATCTTATGCTATTGCAGCCTCTTTTGCAGTTTTTATTGTAAATGTAATTTTTACAGATATAGGTACAGCTTTTACAAGTCTATTTTTTGCTTTACAGGGCCTTGTAATGGGATACCTTATTTCAAAAAAGAGGAAAGCCAGTGAAATAATTATAGATACTTCAATATTTTCCATATTAGGCGTTGTCATAGTATTTTATTTATTAAAAATAGCTTTTAATGTAAACGTACTTGACCAATTTTTTAAGGCAATTGACATGACGACGAAGAACGCGCTAACTATCTATCAAGAGCATCCTAATTTTTCTTCAATAAAAAGCAATCTATTGTCCCTTGAGAAAATGATAAAAATAACATTACCGGCCTCTATAATTATTACCATACTAGCTATAATTTGGATAAATTATATACTTATCTGTAAAATACTAAAGACTCAAAAGATTTATATGGATTCGCTTCCTCCTTTTGAAGAATGGAAAATGCCTTATATCACCGGATGGATTTTTATCATCGCATTACTTTATCAATATTTTTCAAAACAACCCAATCCGATAGCTATCAATGTTATAGCTTTGCTATCTTTAGGTTTTACTTTAAGTGGTTTGGCTTTGATAAAATACTATTTGACACGTAAATTAAAGATGAAATCAATAGGAGTAGCCTTTATTTTGATATTTTTACTCCTTTTCCCTTTAACTTCTTGGCTTTTGGCTATAGTGGGCATTGCAGATACTAGCTTGGACTTGAGGAAATACATGAGTTAGAAAAAGAGGTGTTTTTGTGGATAAGAAATTTTATAAAATAATTTCTTCTATCAATGTGATAAATCTCTTGCTTTCTGCTTTATTAATAGCTTTTATGTTTTACTATAATGAAATAATTGCATCTATTTCACTGGTGGTCTTCCTTTATGTCCTTTTAAGTGAATACTATGGCATAAAGAAGAAAAGGTTAGAACTGGATAAATATATAGAAAATATATTTTTTAACGTTGACAAAGCTTCAAAAACCGTTTTAGCGAAAATGCCACTTCCTGCTGTTATTTTAAATGACAGAGGAGAAGTCCTTTGGCACAATTCTACCTATTTGCAGATCTTCAATGAAAATGAGGAGATAAAAAAGGCAATAAAAAAATATGTCACTGCGAAATTAGAGGATAGAAAAAATCAAATAGAATTCAATGGACGATACTACTCTGTACTCAAAATAGATTCCTCTTCTAAAAAGAAAAAAGAAGGAGACCTAAGTTGCACATTATTATTCTTTGACAATACAGAATACATTCAGCTAAAAAAATTTTTGGCATATGACAAGCCTGTCATAGGACATGTGATGATTGATAATTACGAAGAAGCGATGATGTCTGTAGAAGACATCAAAAAAGCGGTTATCTCTTCAGAGATAGAAAAAAAGCTGACAGAATGGGCTTCCTCAATAAAAGCTTTTATAAAAAAATATGATAACGATAAATATTTTATAGCCTTTAAAGAAGATGGGCTCAAAAATTTAGAAGAAAACAGATTTGAAATACTGGACAAAATAAGAGAAATTGGAGAAGATATAAAAGTTCCTTTGACCTTAAGCATAGGGATAGGGGCAGAGGCTGATGACTTTTTAACCCTAAACGAGTATGCTTCAACTGCTCTAGACTTGGCTTTAGGAAGAGGGGGCGACCAAGTTGTTGTAAAAAGAGGAGATAGGATAGCATTTTATGGAGGTAGAACACAAGCTGTTGAAAAAAGGACAAAAGTAAAGGCAAGAGTAATAGCTCATGCTTTGAGAGAACTCATAAAAGAATCTTCTACTATTTTTATAATGGGTCACAATTTTATGGACTTTGACTCCTTAGGGGCTGCAATAGGGATGTACAGAGCCTGCATGTCTTTAGGCAAAAAAGCCTATATAATCTTGGACAAATCCAATGTGTCTATAGATGAACTGGTGAAGAAAGTAAAAAGCACAAAAGGTTATGAAGATTTATTTATAAAAAGCAGTGAAGTTAAGAGCATTGTAGACCAAAACAGCCTTTTAATAGTGGTAGATACTCATAGGCCCAGTTATCTCAATTATCCTGAAATTGTCAATTTTATAGACAGAATTGTTGTGATTGACCACCACAGAAGGGGAAAAGAATTTATTGATAAGGCTATACTTGTCTATTTGGAACCTTACGCCTCTTCGGCCAGTGAATTAGTTACAGAAATTTTGCAGTATATAGTGGAGAAGATTGATTTAACTCCTATAGAAGCTGAAGCCTTAATGGCGGGAATATCAGTAGACACTAAAAATTTTACCTTTAGGACAGGTTCCAGAACCTTTGAGGCAGCGTCTTTTTTGAGAAGAAAAGGAGCAGATACCACATCAGTAAAACAGCTTTTCCAGAATGACTTAAACTCTTACATTATAAAAGCTTCTATAGTAAAAAACGCTGAAATAACAGATAATGGAATTGCAATAGCGGTAAGTCCTACAAATGCTGATAACCTCATAATAGCTCAAGCTGCCGATGAACTTCTCACTATTAAAGGAGTAAAAGCCTCTTTTGTACTTTTAGAAAGGGAAGAAGATGTGGCTATAAGTGGAAGGTCTATGGGGGACATAAATGTTCAAATAATACTTGAAAAACTTGGAGGAGGAGGGCATTTGACTGTTGCAGGAGCACAGGTCAAAAAACCCATGGAGGAAGTGCTAAAAGACCTAAAAGAAGCTATCAAAGAATATTTTGAAGAGGAAGGTGAAGACAAGTGAAAGTTATATTAGTTAAAGACATAAAAAACATAGGAAAAGCAGGAGAAGTTGTAAATGTAAGCGATGGTTATGGAAGAAATTATTTAATTCCAAAAGGACTTGCCATAGAGGCAACAGAATCAAATCTCAAAATGCTTAATGAAAGGAAGAAGGCAGAAGAAAGAAAAATGCAGCAGGAATTAGAAGAGGCCCAAAAAATAGCGCAAAAACTCTCAAACTTAACTTTAGCTTTAAAAGTAAAGGCAGGAGAAAACGGCAAACTTTTTGGTTCCATAACCTCAAAAGATATAGAAGAAGCATTGAGAGGAAAGGGTTTTGAAATTGATAAAAAGAAAATAGTTCTTCCTGAGAGCATAAAGATTATAGGAACTTATTACGCTGATATAAAACTTTATCAAGGAGTTAGTGCAAAGGTAAAGATAGATGTTGTAGCAGAGTGAATAAAATTTAAGGGGGAATGAGGATGGAGTGGAGTAAAATCCCTCCCCAAAACGTAGAAGCTGAGCAATCTGTCTTAGGTTCAATGCTTTTGTCCAGAGATGCTATAATAGAAGCTTCTGAGATACTAAGGGCAGAAGATTTTTATAAAGAATCCCACAAAAAATTGTTTGACATAATAATGGACATGTTTGAAAAGGACATTCCCGTTGACCTTGTGACAGTAGTAGATGAACTGCGAAAGCAAAACATGTTAGAGGCCGTAGGAGGAATTGATTATATAGCAAGCCTTACCTCCAGTGTGATAACAACGGCTAATGTTTCCTACTACGCAAAACTTATAAAAGAAAAAGCCACATTGAGGAGGCTCATTGAGGTCTCTTCAGAGATTATGGAACTAAGTTACGAAGGGGATGACGTAGAAACTGTTCTTGACATAGCAGAACAAAAAATATTTGATATAGCTCAAGGAAGAAATACAACAGCTTTTTCTTCAATGAAAGATGTTTTGATGAGCACTTTTTACAAAATAGAAGAACTTTACAAAAACAAAGGCCAGCTTACGGGAATTCCCTCTGGCTTTCTTGACCTTGACTTAAAAACTGCTGGCTTTCAGCCCTCTGACTTTATTTTAGTCGCAGCAAGGCCTTCAATGGGGAAAACCTCTTTTGCTTTAAATATCGCTCAAAATGCAGCCCTTTTGACAGGCCTTCCTGTTGCCATATTTAGCCTGGAGATGTCAAAAGAGCAGCTGGTAAACAGGCTCATCTGTTCTACTGCCAATATAGATAGCCAAAAGCTTAGGACAGGAAATCTTGATGAAGACGACTGGATGAAATTGGCAGCTGCAATGACTCCTCTTTCAAAAGCTCCTATTTACATTGACGACACTCCTGGGATTGGAGTAATGGACATAAGAGCGAAGTGCAGGCGCCTCAAACTGGAAAAAGGTTTAGGCCTGGTGATGATAGATTATCTGCAGCTTATGCAAGGGAGAGGAAAGGCAGAAAACAGGCAACAAGAAATTTCAGAAATATCGAGGTCTCTCAAAAGTTTAGCGAGAGAACTCAATGTTCCTGTAATTACCCTTTCACAGCTTTCCCGCGCACCTGAGACAAGGTCAGACCACAGACCTATCTTGAGCGACTTAAGAGAATCTGGTGCAATAGAGCAGGACGCTGACATAGTGATGTTTTTGTACAGAGATGATTACTATCATAAAGATTCTGAAAAGAAAAACATAGCGGAAGTCATAATTGCAAAGCACAGGAATGGCCCCACAGGAGTAGTAGAACTCCTATGGCTTGCACAATATACAAAATTTGTAAGCCTAGATAAATATAGAACGGAATAATATTTAGGTTACTTGTATGAAGGGATGAAATTTATTATGGGCAATTTTGATTATCTTAAAAAAGTCCCTTATTTTAATGAGCTAGAAGAAAAGCCACTTGAAGAGATACACAAGATTTCAATCATAAAATTTTTTGAAAAAGGCTCTATTATTTTTATGGAGGGGGAAAGGGGAGAGGCCATATATTTTGTAAAATCCGGCAAAGTGAAAATATCAAAAACCTCTTCTGTTGGGAAAGAACACATTATTAAAATCATGGAAGAAGGTGACATATTTGCTGAATCTGTCCTATTTGTCGGTGGAGAATACCCTGCAACGGCAGAGGCTATAGAGGACTCCGAAGTTATTATGCTTAAAAATCAAGATATAGAAGCCTTAATAATAAAAAACAGTGAAATAGCCTTAAGTATAATAAAGCTTATGGCAAAAAGATTAAAAAATGTTTCATATATAATAGAAAACCTTGCTTTAAGAGATTCAATAGGAAGGACTGCCTCCGTGCTTTTGACTTTTGCTAAGGAAAGAGGAGTAAATGTTAAAGAGGGGATTTTGCTAAATTTAGATTTAAACAGGCAGGATCTTGCTAATATAATAGGCACATCTAGAGAAACTGTAACAAGAGTTTTAAGCCAAATGGACAAAGAAGGGATAATTAAATTAAATAGAAATAAGATAATAATAAAAAATTTAGAGAGATTAAAAGAAATGTTGTAAAAATTTTGCCTCAAATGGGTATACCTTTTGAGGCTTTTTTGTGATTTTTGTCACAGACTATTTTAAACCTTTAGTTTATTATATATATTATGAAAAAACAATAGGGAAAGGAGTATAAAAATGAGTATGTTTTGTTATCAATGTCAGGAGACATTAAGGAATAAGGGATGTACAACAGTTGGCGTATGTGGGAAAACATCAGATGTAGCCAATTTACAAGATTTATTAATTTTTACCTTGAAAGGCATATCATTTTTAAACCTAAAGGCGAGGGAAAGTGGAGTTAATAAAGATAAAACAGATCGTTTTCTTATTGAAGGGCTATTTTCTACAATAACTAATGTCAACTTCGATAGAAACTTCTTCATCAGAAAAATTAAAGAAGCTGTTGCATTAAGAGATGAAATAAAGGCAGACCTTAACAAAGCAGGAATGAAAGTAGATGAATCTATTGAAGCAATAAATTGGGTTTATAGTACTGATGAGGATATAGAAGCGATAGCTCAAGAAGTGGGAATTTTATCTACAAAAGATGAAGATATAAGGTCCCTAAGGGAACTTATCACATATGGAATAAAGGGTATGGCAGCTTATACGTACCACGCATATCAGCTGGGATATAAAGATGATAATATATTTAGATTCATGGAAAAAGCTTTAGCTAAGGTTTTAGATGACAGTTTAACTGTAGATGACTATGTGGCTTTGGCAATGGAGACAGGAAAATATGGTGTAGATACTATGGCACTTTTAGACAAAGCTAATACATCCTCCTATGGTAATCCTGAAATAACAAAAGTAAATATTGGAGTAAGGAATAATCCGGGAATACTTATAAGCGGCCATGACTTAAAAGATTTAGAACAGCTTCTTGAGCAGACTGCTGGTACAGGAGTAGATGTGTATACTCATGGAGAAATGCTTCCAGCTCATTATTATCCTGCTTTTAAGAAATATCCTCATTTTGTAGGCAATTATGGCAATGCATGGTGGCAACAGGACAAGGAATTTGAACTATTCAACGGACCAATTTTAATGACTACAAACTGCCTTGTACCTCCAAGAGATTCTTATAAAGACAGGGTTTACACTACAGGTGTTGTAGGATTTGAAGGTGTAAAACATATTCCTGAAGGACCGGATGGTAAGAAAGATTTCTCAGAAATAATTGAACACGCAAAAAGGTGCAAACCTCCTATAGAGATTGAAAAAGGAGAGATAATTGGCGGTTTTGCTCACAATCAAGTTTTGCAGTTAGCGGATAAAATTGTAGATGCTGTAAAGACAGGCGCCATAAAGAGATTCTTTGTAATGGCAGGCTGCGACGGGAGAATGAAAAGTAGAAGCTATTATACTGAGTTTGCTAAAGCCCTTCCAAAAGACACAGTAATTCTAACCGCAGGATGTGCAAAATACAGGTATAACAAGTTAAACCTTGGAGACATAAATGGCATTCCAAGAGTATTAGATGCCGGACAGTGCAACGACTCTTATTCCCTTGCTGTAATAGCAATGAAGCTTAAAGAAGTATTCGGATTAAACGACATAAACGAACTTCCTATTTCATATAACATTGCATGGTATGAACAAAAAGCTGTAATAGTACTTCTGGCACTACTTTATCTTGGAGTAAAAAATATTCACTTAGGCCCAACACTTCCCGCTTTCCTATCACCAAATGTGACAAAAGTATTAGTTGAGAAATTTGGTATTGGTGGCATAACAAATGTAGAAGACAACCTAAAAATGTTCTTAGGTGCATAATCAGACACCGGGGACGGTTCTTTTTGTCTGAAAACAAAAAGCTCTCCAGAAGATGGGGAGCTTTTTGTTTTATTGCCTATTAGAAGACACCATTTCATAAAAAGTGAAAACAAAAGCATTGAAAGTTTTGTAAGTATAACGTTTATAGCCACAAAAAGGGATACATAAGGAATCAAAATAAACATATAAAGTTTAAATTTTCAGATAATTAATTTTAAACATCACTTCTTAAGCTCTGAAAAGCTTTATTTTACTGCCTTTGACGATGTTTTACAAATTTAGCCTATTGTAACTTACAGTTACAAAATTAAAATTTTTCACTGGTAATATATGAAAAATTAAAAAGAAAGAAAAAGATGAATAACTTCGATGAAACGAAATATTGGGAAGGGTTATAAACATTTTTGCCATTTTACTGGGAGAGGTAAGAATGATAGGATAAAGTTGAAAGATAGGAGGGAAAGATTGGGGATATAGCGGAGGACCTTAACTCCAGGTATGCAGAATTTCTATTCAGTATAGATAGAAAGGTAGCACGATGCTTAGAGAAAAAATGTCCATTTGTTCCTTTATGCACCGGTGGATGTTTTTACCATGCGTATGTTGAAGCAGGCGATCTTTTTGAAACAGTGTGTTCTCAGAACTTTTATAGTGAGATATGGCTGCCGATAAAAGCAAGTATTTACCAAAGAGTAATGGAGAAATTGAGTGTTTCTAGTTTGAAAGATAAGAGTAAGGAGTAAGTAAAGTCATGTTGTTGGAAGTGCGAAACTTATCAAAAGTGTATAAGAAAGGTAGCCGTCAGGTTAAGGCAAATGACAATATTACCTTCTCTGTTGACCAAGGCGACGTACTGGGAATTTTGGGGCCAAACAGAGCTGGCAAGACCACTTTGATAAAACAGATTGCAACTTTGCTAATCCCTGACCAAGGGGACATCCTGTACCAGGGAGTATCGCTCGTAAGAAGGCCTGAGATAATAAGAGGACGATTTTCTTTTCTCTGGGAAGGCACGCAAAATGTATATCATTACTTAACCGGAGAAGCCAACATTCTCTACTTTGCGTACCTTAATCAGGTTCCCTCTTCTTTAGAAGGTAAAACTGAGGACCTTAAAAACTTGAGCAAAGAAGAGGAGTATATTTTATATCTGCGAAATTCTGCAAAAGCAAGGGAAAAGTTGCGTAAATACGATCTTCAATTTGAGATTTTATCGGATGTTACTTTAAAAACAACCTTACGGTTGGGTCAAAAGGAACTGTTTTATTCGGTTTTTTCCGACCCTGATTTTGAGGTGTTAAACTTGGAGAAAAAAAGTCCGGATTTTGAGGCGATTTTCAGGAGGTTATATGGTGAGTATAGTGAAGGCAATCAAAGCTGAGTTTTTTAAGTTTTACTTTGATCTAAAGCGATACTTATTCAACTACATTGTTGGACTTATTTCAACCGCTATTTTTTTGAGTGGGCTCTACTGGGCAGTGAATGTCCTGTTTACGCAGAGTGGCCAGGCAGTAGCCTTTATTGGATTGCTGCTGTGGCTTTTTGCCCCATCTGCGTTATCTGATGCCACAAGTCATCTTGCAGAGGAACGATACCTGGGAACGTTGGAACGCATATCTGTAACCAAGACTCCATTTATTCACATTCTGATTGCTCGCAGTATCGTGCATTGCCTGTTTACTCTGATTCCAACTGTTGTGGTTGGTGGCATTCTCTATATGGTGTTTAAGCCTGACCTAAGCTATATGTTCTCAGCATGGAAGGTATCTGCGGTGGCGGTAGTTATCGGTATGCTAATAATCCTTACGCTTTATGCCTTCGGATTTTTCATAGCATCTTTAGGTATGATTTTTAAACGGGTCGGAGCAATAACATCCATTCTGGAATATCTTATTTTATTCTTTTCAGGAATAGTCATACCCTGGAGTACCATGCCAGCTTCACTCCGAGCTTTTTCTAATATATTGCCCATGATCTGGGGAATAAAAGCACTTGACAGCCTAATTAACGGCGGTGGTTTTCTCGGGAGTCTTGTAGGTCTAGTAATCTATACAGCATTGATTACCATAATTTCTATCGTAACCTTCCGGTATGCCATGATAGTTGTTAAGAAAAAAGGAGAGTACGCTTTCTATTAAAATGCTATTTACATGCCACACGTAAATTGCTATGCTGCGCTTCCTGCAGGTGAAAATCTGGGTGGAGTAGCCCAGCTCGTCCAGGTAGGTTGCAAGAACGGGGGTCAAATCTACTTGGAGGCAGGGGATTGGGACACTGGCTCTCCTGGTAGCCTTTCTGACGGAGTCCCCGAAATGAGGGGCCATTCAGACTTGTGCGAGTGATGACCTTCATAACATGGCCCGTTTTAGTTTTGCTTGTCGTAAACAAGTTTTTCAGATAAATCAAAGTCCATAGTTTCTCTGCGACCATAACCAATTCATACCTATTATATTTCCCTTGCTGGATGACTCTCACTATTAGATCAGAAATCCTCAGGTTTTCGGCCCACTAAACAAACTACAGAGCACTCAATCCTGTCTGTCTCTGCTGTATCTTCAAAGCGTTGGGCTCAAGAATATTGTAGGGGTGAGTTGAGAATTGCTGGGAAAACTGGGCATTAGAATTTTAAAAATTAGGGAGTATCCATTGCAAACATCAAGGACGGTTCTCTTTGTTTGATTTCCAAACTTCAAACAGAAAGAACCGTCCCCTTTGTTTGCTTTGTTTGATAAATTTTAAGAGAAAAATCTCTCTAACACCCAAAATGAGAATAATAATGGGTGTAAAAAAAGAAGAATAAGTTCAGGTAAATTCAATAAAGGATTCGAAGAATTTAATAAACTTGGGTTTATCATCTTTAAAAAAGGATTGAACATCAACGTAAATATCAGTGGGAGAAAGTTTTTTAGTTTTGGTTCTCAAAGGAATTCCTCTCTTTCTCTCCGTGATGTGGCCTTTTATATAAATTCGACGAAAATGGAGAAATTTCTCTGAAAATGTATAACAGAATCCCTTACTTTATTGAAGAGTTTGGGATTCTGCAAAGACCTAAGTATTTCTCACAATTGGACAAGCAAAAGGGATTATAAATGAAAGATAAAAATTTAAATTTGAAAGTAATAGTTAAAAAAACACATCTCTAAAGTGACTTAAATTAAAACTTTCAAATTATATATTTCAAATTATATAAATGCTTACAAAATATAGAGATAGGAGGTGAGATAATATGCCTGTAGTGATCCATGAGGGGATTTATCAGATTCATTGGTGCATTCACGGTGGGGTTGTAGCAATGCCACTTTCACTGACTAACCGAGCATTGGAAGAAGTTGCTTCAGAAATTGTTGAGAAAGGAATAATTGGTATACGGAAAGAGCAGATCTTAAAGCAGTTGTTCGCGGACAAGTTAGCATTATCAGAATCATTGTCTTGGGAAAAGTAAATTCTAAAATGAGAAGATTTAAACTCACTGAGTGAGAAAGGAGAGCATGGTATATGCAAATTGAAATGGTAACAAAAGAGGAGTTATTGACTATGCTAAGTAACCCTGACGTTATTGTACTCAACGTTCTTCCTCGCGATTGGTATGAGCGGGCTCACATTAAGGGATCGCTATCAATCCCTCTGGAGGAGTTGCCAAACCGTTTGAACTGTTTGTCTAATCATTACGTACTGTGCAAGCTACGAATGTACATCCTGTATCGGGGCAGCGGAATTGTTGGCTAACTATGGATTTAATGTAAAGGTTTATAGAGGAGGTACTAAGGAATGGATAGAAGCGGGTCTTCCAGTGTCCCCTTGTCAGGGGTTTAACTGAGGAGCAAGTTAGAGTTTTTCCATCCAATTTACCAAAGGAAAAGGTATGAAGTAACAACAGTTGAAATAAACAGTAAAAATGATATAATTTTTATTGGGTGATAATAAATGCTATTGACTATAAAAAATATTAAAGATCTGTATAATATAAGCAGAATTACATTAATAAACTGGGAAAAAG
>DULG01000055.1 GCA_012840485.1 Clostridia bacterium
AATCGGCGTCATTAAATTTGACACCAGCTCTCAAATCTCTATCATCTATTAAAACCTCTATTCCCTCTTTTTGCAAAGCAGCATATATATCTTCGGCTACTCGATTTTGAGCTTCATTAGAAACATTGACAGGTACTATAATCACATGATAAGGCGCAACACTCATAGGCCATATTATGCCTTTATCATCATGGTGCTGTTCAATAATCGCAGCAACTGTCCTGTTGATTCCTATGCCATAACACCCCATCACAATTGGCTTTTCATTCCCTTCTTCATCTACATACTTAGCCCCTAAAGCCTCACTGTACTTCGTGCCTAGTTTAAAAATATGCCCTACCTCTATACCTCTATCAATTTTAAGAGGAGAACCACATCTTGGACATTTATCTCCTTCGATAACATTTTTAATATCTGCAACAATATCAGCTTTAAAGTCTCTGCCATAATTAACATTTTTAATATGATAATCTGTCTCATTTGCTCCCACTATGAAATTTCTCATCTGCGGGATTTCATTATCTACTATTACCATCACTTCCCCATCTAATCCTATAGGTCCTGCAAAACCTACTTTTGATCCTGTTACATACTCAACTAATACTGCATCTGCCAACTCCAACTCCTCTTCTCTTACACCTAAAACATTTAAAAGTTTTGTCTCATTTATATCTCTATCTCCTCTAACTAACGCTGCAACAACCTTGTCCTTTGCCTTGTATATAAGAGTTTTTACAAATTTATTAGGAGTAATTCCCAAAAAATTAACCAACTCTTCAATTGTTCTAACATTTGGTGTATATACTTTTTCTTTTGGCAACATCTCTTCATCTATTTCTTGGTGGATAAGGCATTCTGCCTTTTCCTCATTTGCAGCATAACCACAATTGTCACAGTAAGCTATTACTGCTTCTCCTACACTAGAAATTACCATAAACTCCTTTGAGTCTTTTCCACCCATAGCACCTGAATCGGCTTCTACCACCAAATATTTAAGTCCACATCTATCAAATATTCGGCAGTAAGCCTCATACATTTTGTCAAAGGACTTGTCCAAACCTTCCCAATCCACATCAAAGCTGTAAGCGTCCTTCATTATAAATTCTCTACTTCTCATGACGCCAAATCGCGGGCGTCTTTCATCTCTAAATTTAGTCTGTATTTGATATAAAATTAAAGGAAGTTGCCTGTAAGACTTAACTTCATTTCTAATGAGATCTGTAAAAACCTCTTCATGCGTAGGACCTAAACAAAAGTCTCTCTCATTCCTATCTTTTAGCTTGAACATTTCAGGTCCAAAAACATCCCATCTTCCACTTTCTTGTAAAAGCTCTGCAGGAATAAGTGCAGACATCAAAACTTCTTGACTACCAGCCCTGTCCATCTCTTCTCTCACAATTTGCTCTACTCTTCTGAGTACCCTTTGTCCAAAAGGAAGGTAAATATACACCCCCGAAGCTAATTTCCTCATCAAGGCAGCCTTTAACATTAGAATATGACTGGGAATTTCAGCTTCAGCAGGAATTTCTCTTAAAGTTGGAACTAATAACTGCGATAGTCTCATTTTTCTCCTCCTACGTAAATGATTTTTAAGTAAATTTTATTTTACAGCCTTCTCTCTGTCAATACCTAATTCTTCTAAACTTACAACAACATAGGCTTTTATTCCTTCTTGCCTACCCGTAAAACCTAATCCTTCCTCTGTTTTTGCTTTCACATTGATTCGTTCTTTATCAATTTTTAATAATTCTGATAATTTTGCTTTTATTTGTTCTTTATATGGAGACAAGTTGGGCTTCTGCGCTACAATTGTACAATCCACATTATTTATTTTAAATTGCCCTTCTATAAACTTCAGCACCTTCCCCAATAAAATTTTACTGTCAATATTTTTGTAATTCATATCTGTATCAGGGAAGTGTTCTCCTATATCTCCCAAACCAGCTGCCCCTAAAATAGCATCAATCAATGCGTGTATCAAAACATCTGCATCAGAATGGCCTGCCAAACCTTTATCATGGAGAATTTCTACTCCTCCCAGTATTAACTTTCTTCCTTTTTCAAACTTGTGAACATCATAACCTAACCCTATTCTCACTTCAACCATCCTTTACTCTGAAATTTCCATCTTTGTCAACTTCCAAAGTTACAGTTGCCCCTCTTGCAAAGCGAGGTGGCTTAATTTTTTTTATAAAATTCCCCTTATTAGTCTCAATATATATTTCTGAAACAAAAGGCTCTCTTACAGAAATACGATATTCTCCTTCAGGTTTCAAATTCAGATACCATGTATATTTCCCAAAGACATCATAGCTAATAGCGTTTTTGCTCCTATCCAGTACTACAATTTTTTTGTCTGTTACCATGCTCAAATAAGATACAACTTTTTCCAAAATAGAAACCTGTGGCCTCTCTTTAACACCTAATATGTCCTGTAAATAAAGAATAGACTCATTTAAAATTCCAATGTGACCTGTTTTTAGGATAAAATCTTTGCCTTCCACACCTAAAGCGCTTTTTTGTAAGACTGTACCATCTCCTTTATCATCTCTTATGACTCCTACTGGTTTTCCATCTGGCCAAACTATATCACTTACTGGTTTTTCTACTTGAATAAATTTATTAGTGTATATTCCATCCCCTGAAAACACAAAAATTTTATCTACTCTGTCGCACAAAACTTCTACTTGACTATTTAAATTATTTAAAAATTCATTTATAACTTTCATATAATTAATGTTCTTAAACAAAATTTTTTCATATCTATTAGGGTACATGAAAACATAATTTTCATATTCGCGAGAAGGCATTAAATCTTTAATAGATGGAATATATTTTCTAATTATGGTTATAGCATCAGTCTCTCCTTTAATTTTTGAAAAAACCCACAAAAAACCTTTAAATAGTATATTTACAAAGTCATCATCCTCCGGGGCTACAGTACCCCCTTCCCATCCATAATAAGCATTCGCTGAACCAAAATGAGGAGTAGCCAAAAATATCACTCTGCCAACATCAAATTGATATTTATCGCCTTGGATATAACTTCTCGCCAAAAGCCCTCCCATACTATGACATATTAAATCTACCTTGGAACTGCCAGTCTTAGCTTTTGCCTCCTCAATAGTTAATTTAAGAGTATAAATAGAATCGGGTATACTTTTCCACCATTCATAATAACATATAAATAGATTTTTCCCTTCTACAAATCCCAATTTGCTCAAATTTTCTATAAAAGAATTGTAAACATACGCTGCAGGCCCAAAACTCCATATTTTCCCCAAAGGTGTTGGGGTAAAAATAGAACCAAATATCCCAGGTACAAAAACTACAGGGTTATCCATAAAATCACACCCTCATATAATTTAGTAGAGAATTCTCTACTAAATTATATGAGGATTTGCAAAAAACGTTATTTTTTTAAAAAAGCTTCTGCCACAATTAAATCCTCTGGAGTAGTTATTTTTATATTTCTATAATCTCCTTCAACCATCTTTACCTTATAGCCGATTCTCTCAACCAATACGGTATCGTCTGTCCCTAAAAATCCTTCCTCTATAGCTCTTTTGTGAGCTTTAATAATCAAATCTCTTTCAAAAACCTGAGGAGTTTGAATTGCCCATAAATATTTTCTATCAGGAGTATCTGTAATAAAATTTTTTTCATCAACCACCTTTATAGTATCTTTAACAGGTACCCCTACTGCTGCTGCTTTGTGTAAATAAGCTTCTTTTAGTAATTTTAAGACTATCTTTTTGTCAATTAAAGGCCTTGCACCATCATGAATTGATATAATTTCACAATCTTCTCCTGTATTCATAATCCCATTGTAAACAGAATACTGTCTCTCATCTCCCCCTTCTACTAATTTGATTGCTTTTTGGAAATAATACTTTTTTATTACATTTTCCTGGCAATATTCCATCTCTTCTTTAGATACCACTACAACAATTTCTTTAATCCACTCAATTTCATTAAAGACCTTAAGAGAATAATACAAAACTGGCTTTCCTGCTATAGGGAGATATACTTTATTTACTGTCTGACCCATTCTAATTCCTCTACCTGCTGCTACCACAACTGCACTTGCATTCATTTTCTCTACCTCACTACCAAAATAATACACACCCCAATTATAACATTTTCTCATAAAAAAACACAGGTTTCCCTGCGTTTTTTATATAGCTTTTTCTTGTTCTGCTTGTTTTGGCTTTGCAAATATCATTCTTCCTGCAGCAGTTTGCAAAACACTAGTAACAAGCACTTCTATGGTATTACCTATGAACTTTTTGCCACCGTCTACAACAATCATCGTACCATCGTCCAAATAAGCAACTCCTTGCCCGGCCTCTTTGCCATCTTTAATAACTTGCACTACCATTTCTTCTCCAGGAAGAACAATTGGTTTTACTGCATTGGAAAGTTCATTTATGTTTAAAACAGGGACCCTGTGAAATTCTGCTACTTTGTTTAAATTATAATCATTAGTTATTATTTTGCCTTTTAGCATCTGGGCAAGTTTCAAAAGTTTTGTATCTACTTCTGCCGCATCAATTTCCTTATCTACAATTTCCACTTTGATATTTAACTCATTTTGTATTTTATTTAAAACATCCAGTCCCCGTCTACCTCTATTTCTCTTTAAAGAATCTGAAGAATCTGCAATATGCCTTAATTCCTCTAAAACAAAAGCTGGAATTATTAAAGGTCCTTCAATAAAGCCTGTCTTACATATGTCAAATATCCTGCCATCTATAATTACACTGGTATCCAAAATTTTTGGGATTCCACTATACTCGTTTTTAACAGTCTTTTGCGGTCCCAATTTTTTCATAAAGGAAAACACATTTAAAATATCTTCTTTTTTCTTTAAAGAAATTCTAATGCCTAAATACCCCAAAAATAAATTCAAAAGAATTGGCACTACTTTACCTACAATAAAAATAGAATAGAGAGGCGCGCTTAGCAAATTAGCCACAATAAGCCCTACTATTAACCCAAATGCTCCTATTAAAATTTCATCAATCGGCATATTCTGAAGTTTTGCTTCCAACCACTGTTCAAAGTCTTTCCCCCACTTTATAAATTTAGGAGAAATGACATAAAATATGATTCCACCTATTAAAGTACCTATAATATAAGCTATCACTGTTGAAAAATAATTTAACTGTATAGGCACAAAGTTCTGGTCTTTTACAAGATCTAGCAAAAGCTTTGTCAATTCAAAACCCGCTGCCATTCCCAGTAATCCAATTCCACTTCTTATAATTTTATACAACACTTTTTCACCTCCTATCTCTATTATTGGCTATTTTTCACATTATTATAAGCAGTTTGGGGGAATAATTAAAAATATTTCACAATTTTTACACGTATAAAGTGGTTGTTAATTACAGTATACTACTTATGTAGATGGATTGTCAATTTAACAAAAGATTAAAATTACATTAATGCTATATAATGTATTTAAATGCCATTCTAAATATTGACATGGTAATGGTTTAAGTCTATAATAAAAGCAAGAGAAATCTTAAAAACTCATAGAACGGGAGTGGACAAAAAAATGAAGGATATTATTGTAGACGACCTTCAAAACACAGTAGATGAATACCTTCTGCGCCATAGAAGTATTATGGATATAATGACAAAAATACAAGAAAGCAGTGCCCGTATAAATAGAGCCGTTGCGAAATCAGTAACCGAATGCGGTTGCATAAGGATAAATGCTAGCAAACAAGAAACTCCCCCGGATGCAACTTTAGAAAAAGCCCATAAATATTTCAAAACTCATGTAGAAGGCCAACTTTGCGAAAATTGTAAAGAAGTCATAGAAGCAGAAATAGGCAATAATATTTTCTACATAATCGCTTTGTGTAATGTTTTAGAGCTTAATTTTTACGATATACTCCTTAAAAAGCACAAAGAATTAAACACTTTAGGCATATTTAACATGCTATAAAATGAGCGTCTTCCTTATGAAGACGCTCATTTTTCTAACCCTCTTAAAAAATCCATAATTTCTTTTATATCCCTTATTTTATTGACTTTTATATTTTCAAATTTTTTTATCTCCCTTGTTTTCATCTCAGGAATGAAAACTTGAGAAAATCCCATCTTTTGCGCTTCACTTACCCGTTTGTCTATATTGCTTACCCCTTTAACTTCTCCTGTCAACCCCACTTCTCCAATAAAGCAAACATCTGCCGGAATAGGTACATTAAAATATCCAGAAAGAGATGAGGCAATTACACCAAGGTCAGCAGCTGGTTCTTGAATTTTCATACCTCCTGCTACATTTACATAAGCGTCAAATTGTGAAAGATTTATTCCCAGCCTTTTTTCTATGACTGCCAAAAGCAATATAAAGCGATTGTAGTCAAAGCCTGTAGCCATCCTCCGAGGTACCCCAAAAGTAGTTTTACATATTAGAGATTGAACCTCCATTAAAATTGGCCTCGTCCCTTGGATAGAACACACCACAGCAGTCCCTGAAACATCTTTCGGCCTATGAGAAAGAATGAATTCAGAAGGATTGCGTATTTCTACAAGTCCATCCTCTTCCATATCAAAAACCCCTATCTCATGGGTTGCGCCAAAGCGATTTTTGACAGCTCTCAATATTCTAAAAGACTGGGTCCTATCACCTTCAAAATACAAAACCGTGTCTACCATATGTTCCAAAACTTTAGGACCTGCTATGGCTCCTTCTTTTGTAACATGCCCTATCAAGAAAATACTTATGCCTTTTTGCTTTGCAATCTCCATCAACTTTTGAGCAGTTTGCCTTACTTGAGATACACTTCCCGGTATAGTAACACTTTCTTCGGTGTACATGGCCTGTATAGAATCAATAATAACAAAATTAGGTTCAATTTCTTCAATTTTATCTAGTATTTTTTCTATGTTCGTTTCACATAATAGATATATTTCCTGATTCTCTTTTAAAATTCTGTCCGCCCTTAATTTGATTTGCTGGGCAGATTCTTCTCCTGATACATAAAGCACTTTCATATCTCTAGAAATTTTTCCTGCAACTTGCAATAAAAGAGTAGATTTTCCTATACCTGGATCACCACCTATTAAAACAAAGGATCCTTTTACAATGCCGCTTCCTAAAACCCTGTCAAACTCCTCAATTCCTGTCTTTATTCTTTCTTCTTCTGAAAAATTTACTTCTTTTAAAAGATAAGCTTGTGAAATTTTTCTATCATTTCTGATATTTTTAAAATCTTCTATCACTTTCTCTTCAAAAGAATTCCAGCTATTGCAATTAGGACATCTTCCCATCCATTTGCTACTTTCAAACCCACACTCTCTACAGACATATTTTGTAGTCGATTTAGCCATGCTTTCACCATCTTTCGCAAAATTCTCCTTTTTAAATTATATCACACTTTTAAACCTCTCCCATAAAAGTAAAATACAAAAGATAGTGTCAAGATACTGTAGGATTTTTTTAAGACAACCCCTGAAACTTAGTTAATTTCAGCCTTCAACTTATCATGCTTTTTATATAACTTGTGCATATTTTAATGCTCTTAAAACCCTATATA
>DULG01000056.1 GCA_012840485.1 Clostridia bacterium
GAATTCCAAGTATATAATCCACTGCTTTTTGTGCTCTGCCTGCTGCAGTGAAGATCATCATCTTATTATTCTGGAGATGTTTTAACCATCCCTGAATGTATGCAGTGCTGTTTTTTATTGTTTTTTCCATAATCCCAGATTGATAGCACAACATAGCTGCACCTATTTCCGCAACCAGTTCTTCCAGGGAGTAGGAATCTGAGGCAAAAATATCTTTTTCATTTTCCTTGAACCTGCCCAGACGCTTTGGGTGGCCCGTAGAATGGATAAGTTCATGAAATAACGTTGAATAGTATTCGTTTATGTTGTAAAAAAGTCCTTTCTCCGGTACATTAATTAAATCTTTTGCAGTGATATAATATGCTGCGTTAGGATCATCATGACCTATTACAGGCGCATTTTTGTATTCTGCTATAATCTTTTCAGCCTTTTCCAGTGGATTGTGTTCTGCCTTTTTTAGTTTGGAAGGAATTCCTTCTGTATCGCTTACGTGAAATACGTTATAGTACCGCAAAACAAGGAATTCCTTTTCCCTTTCTACAACTTCACCTGTTTCCGGATCTGCTTCTTCAACTATTTTGGTGTAGGGTTTGAAAAATACTACTATTTCGGCCTTTGCCCCTTTCTTTATTTTGCCTCCAAGCTGCTGTATTTGCCTGAAGGTGAGATATTCCCCACCTTTTGACAGCAGCAGTACGTTTATTCCCGTGTAAGGCTTTCTGGTAACATAATTTATGGGTGGGTTGTTCCCCCACCCTTTTATCCAGGGAATTTCCCCTTTTTCCATTTGCCGGAATATTTTCTCAAGTACTATGTCATGCACTTTAGACATTCCTATCCCTCCTTTGTCTTTTTGTAATTTCTTAAAGTTTCATCAATAAAGTCCCAGAAATCTTCATTCAAAATATCCTTGTCTTTATAATCAACATTATTTAGTTCATTTTTACCCAAAATCATTAACAGGAGTTCTCTGAGGTCATAAAGTGACTGAAATGTTTCTTTAAATGGAGAAAATTTTAAAAGAAAAGAAAGGCTTTTTCTTATTTCGCTTTCATAAAGCATCATGTTTATTCCCCCTTCATATTTTTTTTGAAAAACAAAAAAAGCGGGAGCTTTTAATTGCTTCCCGCCTTTGATTTTGCTAAATTAACTTTGATTTTCTAGCTAAACTTGTAAGTTTTTGTTTTTTATTTGCCCTTTAAATAATTTTCCCTTCTCATTTCTCGAATGGTCATAAGAGCTTTCTGTGCATCCTTTCTGATGTCCATAATGAATTCATTAAAAGACATATTTTTTGTTTTTTCATAATGCTCTGCTCTTATTCTATGCAGTTCCCTCATAGTTTTAGGTTCTTTCAATCTGATCCCTCCTTTTTTATTAACTCAGAAGGAGCCATTATGTTTATTGTTTTATATCCTAACTGTCTGTTAATATTGTTTACTTCTCTTATAGTTTTAAGCTTAACCATGTGTTTAAAGTTCCAGCTCAATATTATGTCGCAGTTGGATAAAGTTGCTGTTGCTATGTGGAGTGCGTCATCTTTATATTTTACAGGAATTATATTCTGAGAAATATAATGTTCTGCTAGACTCTTTATAGCTTTATTAATTTTAATATACCCAAAATTAATAGAGCTTAATTCTTTTAATAGTTTGCTTCTTTTAGGTTCAGGGCAGTTTTGAATTTCTCTTAAAGTTAGTTCAGAAATGTATATTTGTGAATTAATCTCCCTTTATTCCACCATTTTCGTGTTATTTCCATTTTATCTGGCGCATCATGAGCTTCCAGGAAACTTATGACACTTGTATCTAAATATATTTTCTTCACTGCTTTTCTCTCCCTTTTATTTTAGCATATTTTTAAATGAAATAGCAGGGGGTAATTTCCTGCTATTAATAGAAAGATGGATTTGCTGTTTTCATTTTCCTGCCAGTATATGTCTTTTGACATTTCCTTCCCCTTCTTTCGTTTTTGATCTTGAAATGCAAAAAGCAGGAACAGAATGCTGATTCCCGCTTAATCTACAAGCCTTTTTATTTCTTCAAGTTCTGTTGTATTTCCTGTGTTTTTGTAGCTTTCGCTATACAGGATAGATAAAAGAGAAACTACTACTTTCTTTATTTCGACTTCTGAAATTATTTTTAGCTCTTTTTTGACTTTATTGACTGTTAGATTTATAATTGTTTCTTTTATTTCGTCTTCTGGCACTTCAAAAAATTTCCCCAGAAATTCTATGAGTGGTACGTTTATGTGCTCCTGGTTTTTAAACATTTCTACAGTCTTTTCCCATTTTTCGCTGTTAGATAGGTGGGAATCATGCACAATATCTATTATTCTTTCATTCATCCTTCTTCCCCTCCTTTTTGGTTTTTATAATTTTTGTATTTGTAAATAAATTCTGCTAAAATGTCTGCTTCCTCTTCAAGAAGTTCATCAAGGAATTCTTTTTCCTTTTGTTTGAGATAATCTATTTCGTCTTTCCTTAGATCTCTTACTGGAAATTTTCTGTCCTTTCTCATCCTTTCTATTGGAAAATTTTCGTAACTCATAAAAATCCTCCTTTCTTTTACTGTACACAAATGTGTACGTATTTTTTAGCGCCGACTTTAACGACAGAGGACGCCATGTCGCTGAGCCTGCCCAACAACCCTCCCTTAACGCATAGTGGAGAGGGAACGATTGTTACACTTTTATGTTAGGCTGGGCTCTATGTACAGAAGGAGAAGGCAAAAGCACCTTCTCCTAACTATTTACAACCTCAAGTTCTGCAGTGCCTTCCTTTACCCTTGTTTCGATTATCTGCGTATCAGGTGCAGTATACGTTGTTATGCTTTCTGCATTGTCAATAAAAACTGGAAATTTTATATTTGTTAAACCTATTATGAGATTTGCTATTTCAAGGCCTGCTTTGATTCGTTCAGAGTAGGAGAGCATATTGAATTCTTTTCCGTCATAGAAGATCTTGAAGTCGTCTTTGATTTCTCCTGTACTCTGAACGACTTTCCAAAGCTGAAGGGATACTTTGTTCAGGTATTTATTTATCTCTGCTGCTTCTAGTTCTAATTTTTTGGCATTGAATGCTTTTGCATATTCTATTAGAGTTTTTACTTCATTAATCTTTTGTTCGGCCAGTTTTATATCTTCTTCTACTTCTTTTAGTTTTTTCTTTGCCTCTTCTTTCTGTCTGAGCAGTGCTTTGACACTTTCGTTGTGGCCTATTACTTCTCTTTCTTGAAACCTGAGCCTTTCTATTTGCTGCATTATCTGCCGGATCTGTTCTTTGTCTGTATTTGTATTCAGTTCATTTTCTAATCTCTTGATTTTTATTTCAAGTGCTTTCCTGTATTTATTTACTTTTTCTTCAAATTCCTTCTTTATCTTTTCGTTTTCATCAATTGCAGCTTTTAGCTCTGCAGCAATTTTTGTGCCTTTTTCTTTTATCTCCTGAAGTTTTGCTAGTAAGAGCTGTTTTTCTTTTGCAGTAACATCTATTTTATTACCGCATTTATTACAGGTAATGTACTGCGGTTTGAGGTTTTTGATTTGCTCTTGAATTTGTTTGTATTCCTGCAGAAGTTCTTCTCTGGTTTTCTGCAGAATGGTTGTATCTTTCAACTGCGGTTTTTCTACCGGAGGATTTTTATACTGCTCTTTTAGTACAGCAAGCTCTTTTTCTATTTCTACGTTCTGGTTTTTCTGAAGTTCCATTAGCTTTTCTTCTAGTGCTTTTAGCTGGGTTTCGTCAAAGCTTTTCATTTCTGGAATTTTTGCATTTATTATCTGTCTCAATATCTCTATATTCCCTTCAGATTTTAAAAGCCCGTTTTCCCAGTCTTTTAGAATTTCCCGCTGCTTTTCAATGAACGTATTTGCATTGTTAAATCCGTTTTTCTTTAAAGCTTCTGCTATTTCTGGAGAAAGTTTTTCGAAAACTTCTTCGTTCGGTACTTCAGGTAAAACTTTGTACAGTATAGTTTTGGCGTCTCTTGGAGCAAGATTCGTGAAGTATAGAGGGTTGAATATGGCGAAAAATTCGTCTTTATCCTGTATAAGCTGAGTATATATGTCAATTTGAGTGGATTTAGTCCCGTTTATGGTTATTTCTATTTCGTTCTTCTTTTTTGAGCGGGTTATTTCGTATTCTTTTTCATCCTTTTCTATAACTAAGGTTACTACCATTTCATTTTCTCCTATAGTTACCAGCCTATTTGTTACATTCTCTGTGCCGAACAGGTTTGCTCCTGTAAGGCACCATGCTATTGCTTCTCCTATGGATGTTTTGCCACCCCCATTATCTCCATAGATTATGGTGTGTTTATTGTCAAAGTTAATAGTCGTATTTTTGTGGCTCTTGAAATTTTTCAAGGTTATTGATTTTATTATCATTTTGCCTTCCTCCTTTATTTTTTGAAGTTAAAAGCACGCCCCTGAATTAACAGAGACGTGCTTTTTCTTTCTTAAAAATGATAGTCTAATACAGTGCCAATATAGTACTTTTGCCCTTCCTTCAGATTGCAGCGTACAAATTCGTCGAAGGTTATCCATGAGGATTGCCTGCTGTAGATATATATCCCATATTTTTCATTGATTAGGTTTTTCAAAATCCACACCTTTGTGCTGTCTGTCGAAAATTCTTCAAGTGTGAGTTCCTGCACGAATTTTTTTAAATTAAAGAATCTCTCACTGAAGTATTCTTCTCTAAAACCTTTTGGGAAAATTATTGAATATTCCTGTGGATCATACATTATTTCTTTATATTTCTTCAAATACTCTACAAAATACCGTATTTCTGCGTCCCTGTCAATATCTTCATTTACATAATCTGCTATAACCTTTACAAAATCGTCGTAAAAATCTTCTTCGCAGGCAAAGTCTTCTTCAAATCTCAAAGGTTTCTCTTCTAATTGAAAAATTGTCCCATGCATAATTTACTCCTCCCTTACTTTTTGATTTTTATATGCAAGATAAATTTCTTTCAAAGCCTTTTCATAATCCTGCAAAGCTTCTATAAAAGCTTCTCTGTTTTGCCTTTTAAAAGCTCTGTCTATTGCAGTGAAAGCCTTTTGATGTTTTTGGTCCAAATCCTTTGCGTTTTCTTCTGCCCATAAAAGCCCTACGGTTTTGTATGCAAAAACTGCAGAAATTTTATCTCTGAAATTTTGCAGATACCGGAATACTTTTTCGTAATCCCATTGGGGAACCAGAAAATCAAATCTTTGTTTTTCAAGTTCCCAAATTTGTTCGTGGTACTTTAACTGCTCCTGTATGGGCAGAGAATAGGCTTTTTTAAGTCTGTTTTCAATAGTTTTTAGATCATCCATAACAATCATCCCCTTTTATAAAGATAAGGAGGGTAAAACCCTCCTTTTTACATTGCTATTTCATATTTTTCAATTTCTTCTAATTTTCCGATTCCAAAACTGGTTTGTTTAATGTTGTAATTTTTTATCACCATGCCTTTTAACTCCTTTATTTCTTTGGGAACAATCATTTTGTACTCATTTCCTTTTAAATCTTTTAGTTGTGCAATATATATTTCCTTTTTATTTTTGTCATAAAAACCTCTTACGTTCAAAACTTCAAGAGGACCGTATTTACTTTGGTCTTCTTGAAGTTCTTCAGGGAAAAGATCTTCTGGCACGTCGTCAATTACGTCCGCAAAAATTTCTTCCGGAACAGGCTCCTGTAAATCTTCTGGAATATCCGGAATATCTTCCTCCGTTTCAGGGACTGTTGGAGGAATTATTTCTGCATCAGGCTGGTATAAATGAAGGATATACACTGTTTTATTATATTTCCCCTGTACAGTGACATTTAACGGACGTAAGGCAAGTTTTAGAGATATTCCTGCAATCCTGCCTCCGTTGGTGCTTTTTATTATTTCGATTGCGGTGTTTACCTTTTTTATGCTGTTAATAGAGCTGGTGTCTATCTGGAATACGCCTTCAGGTATTCCCTGAACATAGAATAATAAGTTTGCCACTTCCCTGCATTGAGCTTTCTGGTAGTACGGGCAGTTTCTGTATTTGCATTCTATTTGTTTTATTTCCCCTGTCTGCGGATTTGTTTCGAGTGCTGTTTCTCCGTCCCCTTTGCAGAGAAGTCTGTTTCCCCCATACCTTTTAAGCCATTGGGGGAAAAATATTTCAGGGTCGTTTACTGGAAACATAATATCCAGTTCTTTTGGCTTTTCTCCGTAAAGCTCTTTGAATTTTTTGATTATTTCCGGCGCTGTGTTTCCATCTTCGTATACTACAAAATAGTCTGTAGGTGTTGGATATATTGTCCCTTTTTCGTTTTTTGTCTTTCTCCCCAGATGTATTTTCCCTATCCGGGCTAAACTTTTTTTGTCTGTCAAACCTTTAATTGGCATATATATTCCTCCTTTTTTAAATTTTTAAAAACTTTTAGAGTAATAAGGGTTTTCTACTGCTAAAAAGCGACCACCAAGACCTTTGGCTAATGTTTTTTCATCAAGAGTTTCAGCATCTATCCATGCCACATGTCCGGGCACAAGGTCTTCATAGTCGTATAGCGATGGAAACAACTCTTTCCCTACTGCACTGTCAGCAACTGATGAGAGAGTGAAAAGCATGAAATACCTTGTGCCCCTGTTCTGCATCATGTACTCCCTGATCGCCTTTCTGGCCTTTTCAATATTCCTTTTTGATGCCATTCAAATTCCTCCCTTTTTTGATTTTTATATTAAAAAACGTACAGAAAAAGGCTCTGTACGTTTCAGACATTTTTAATACCGCTTTTTACGGCAGAGGGCATTGTGCCGTGAGTCTCTCCCAACAACCCCTTCTTCGTTTTCTCCTGCACCGCAGACGGAAGGGGAACGAATTTGCAGGAGAAGTGTTTTATGCTGAGATGAAACCCTATGTACAAAAAGCAGGAGGGAAAAACTCCTGCTTAAAATTCTCCGTCCTACCAGCAGGTAAAAAAAATTCTAATAGGTACCTTTTTTATTTTTTTTATTTATTGTTTGCATCTTGATGGAGGGTAGATCTTGCTGCATCCATCGATTTTTCTTCTACTTCGTAGACAGTTATATATTCTCCCTTTTTTAGGGAGACTGTCTACTTTTTGAAAATCGAGTAGGAGGCGGTGACTAACCGCCGTCCTCTCACACCACCGTACGTACCGTTCGGTATACGGCGGTTCGGTAAATAAATAAGTGAGATTACCTCCATATATTAGGCGTAGATTTCACTAAGCACTCCTAACCTTTATCTTCGAGTTCCACTCTATTTTCTGTTAGGCAGTCCCTATCAGGGTTGACAGCTTTCAAACATGA
>DULG01000057.1 GCA_012840485.1 Clostridia bacterium
CTGCCGGTATTATTTCTTTATCAAATATTGTCTTTAATATGTACGGATTTTTATAGCCTGCGTCTACTGCTATTGCTTTTGGTTTTCCTACTCTCTTTTCAACTTCTTCTAATACTTCTTGAAACATCACACTGTCGTGTACATTTGCTGCTTCAACTTTTACTCCTAATACAAATCCATTTTTATCGCAGGCTGTATGAAAAGAATATGCAAAGATTTTTTCTTTTCCGTTTTTGTTTAACATTCCACTATCTGGGTCTGTTTTGCTTACTTTCACTTCTTTCGTCTTTATCTTCTTGATTTTCTTTAATGGCTTTTTGCCATGAGCCTCTCTATCCTTGTTTATTTCTTCTTCTAGTTTTTCTTGATAAATTCTAGCTTCTTGTTCTATTATCTCTTTTGTGTATTTCTTCTTGTTGGCGCTTGCTTTTACATGAGTTGAATCTATGAATACTTCCTCCGCATTTACTAGCCCATGTTTTATTGCTTCCTCTAAAATTTTCGTAAATATTTTTTCAAATATATCCGTCCCCTTGAATCTTCTTATGTAGTTCTGACTAAATGTTGAAAAATGAGGTATTTCTTCTGTCAGCCCATACCCTAAAAACCATCTATACGCTACATTTGTTTTTATTTCTGATATTGTCCTCCTTATTGAGGGTATGCCAAAAAGATACTGAATAAACAGGATTTTTATTAATACTACTGGATCTATGCTTGGCCTGCCGTGATCTTCGGAATATTTGTTTTTTACTAAATCATATATGAAACTAAAATCTATAACTCTTTCTATCTTCCTTAAAAGGTGATCTTTTGAAACTAACTGATCTATGCTTACAAATTCTATTTGATATCTAACATCCTGTT
Organism: Clostridia bacterium; assembly: GCA_012840485.1. Classification (GTDB taxonomy): domain Bacteria; phylum Bacillota; class Thermoanaerobacteria; order Thermoanaerobacterales; family Thermoanaerobacteraceae; genus Thermoanaerobacter. Next base: position 868 of record DULG01000057.1, read on the forward strand.
TCTTTGATAACATCTTCCTTCTCCTCTCTTCTTTTGCTTCATAAAAAAAACAAGGAACCCTTCTCATAATAACGGGTTCCCGATATTTTGTCAACAGTCTGAGATAGAGAGTTTTCTCTATCTTTAATCATTTATGTGTATAAATCTGTAAATAACCCTCTTATCCCATCCCAAGTCAAATGGAACATGGTATCTGTCAGAGGTGTGTGTATTTACAACAGGTATTCCCATAGAGTCAAAGCCTGTAACTACACCGAAATGGACTATCTCACCCTTTTCTTCATAACATATGAGGTCTCCTTTTTCAAGAGACCTTATAACTCCTTGGGGATGTTGGTCTGTAGGTTTTATCAGGTCTAGATAATATCCTTTTGTGATTAATTTTCCCTTCCCACTGTAGATGAGGTAATTGAAAAGGGCTGGTGCCTGTGCCCAAGCGGTAGAGGAGTCTTTTCCATTGAAATGCCATACATTGTCCATTGGAAGGCCTCCTCCTTCGTGTAATACTTGAGAGACAAAATTGGTGCAGTCTCCTCCTATACCATTGTAGTCTCTGTATTTTGGATTGTACTCATAGTTATTTCCACTTCCCCAAGCAGCTCCTGCGTATTTGTCAGCATAAGCTACTGCTCCTTCTCTATCATATTTTCCTTTCTTTTTTGTTTTTGTCTCTTCTTCAGTTTGTGGAGTGGAAATAGCAGGTGCAGTCTCTGGTACAATTCCTTCTGCAGGAGTTGCATCTATGTAGGCAGAGTCTTCATCTAAAGGGTCGTAATACCAGTCTCTTCTTATTAACCATTTTCCATCTACTTTTACAAGTTGAATGGAATGCCTTATTCCTAAACCCATTAGGTTTGCTATGTCGCTTTTTGCGTTATAGGCATATCCCATTTTCATTGTCTCTACTAGATATACCCATACAGAATTTTCACCTGCTTTTATACTTTTTATCCTATAAAAGGACTCTACCTCTGTAAATTTGAGATTTCTTTTTTCAGACCATCCTTTAACGTATTCAACGCGCCTCCTTTCATGATCTAATGCCCATTTGCCGTAGGTAGATGACTTGTCGTAAAAGCTCTCTATCTCTTTCAAATCTCCACTTAAAAGTACACTTCCTCTTTTTTTAAAAAAGTCGTCTAATACCGCTTTTATTTCTTCTTTGTTATTTGAAACTGCTTCTATTGTTCGATTAAAAAATGAGATAGAAAAGTGAGTCAATAGAATGAGCATTAACAATAATAACAACGGTTTTAAATATTTTTTGCTGTCCAATTGCTCTCCTCCCTGCCAATGTAATTCAAAATAATAATATGAAGGTTAAAAGTTTTTTAACACTATCTTTTTATTAATTTTATTGGCAAATTTTAAACAATTTTATGTTATAATAGAAAAGTGAGAAAATGGAGGTGTAAAACTTGATAGAATTAAAAGGTGTTTCAAAATCTTATAACAAAGGTAAAATAAAAGCTGTTGACAACATTGACCTTGTTGTAAATCCTGGTGAAATATTTGGATTTTTAGGTCCTAATGGGGCTGGCAAAACTACCACGATAAAAATGATAGTAGGCCTTTTGTCCCATGATACAGGAGAAATTAAAGTAGACGGAATTGATATCGACAAAAATCCTATAGAGGTCAAAAAGCGCATAGGATATGTTCCAGATAGCCCTGATATTTATGACAAACTGACAGGCATAGAATATCTCAATTTTATTGCAGACGTATACGGGGTATCTGAAAAAGAAAGGAAAGAAAGGATTGAATATTTTGTTGAAGCTTTTGAGCTAAAGAATGCTATTGGAGACCTAATACAGACCTATTCCCACGGAATGAAGCAAAAAATTCTCCTTACAGCCGCACTTATTCACAATCCTTCTGTTTGGATTTTGGATGAACCAATGGTAGGATTAGACCCGAAATCAGCATTTTTACTCAAAGAGTTGATGTCAAAGCATACAAAAGCAGGTTTTACTGTATTTTTCTCAACTCATATATTGGAAGTTGCTGAGAAGCTCTGTGATAAAATAGCAATAATAAACAAAGGCAAAATAATAGCTTATGGTACTATGGAAGAGATAAAGAGCCAACATGAATGGGAATCTTTAGAAAAAATATTCTTGGAGTTGACAGAAAAATGAGGGAGTTTTTATCGCTTTTAAGAACACAAATGAAAGTTTATTATGGCATTTCCGCAATGAAATACAAATATTTTGTAAGAAAGAAAGATTTATGGGAAATAGTGCTTGCTACATTTGGAATAGCTGTTGGCGGTGGAACATTGCTTTTTATGTACATAATGTATTTAAACAGCATGTATGCAGCAAGCATGTTAATTAACCAGCCTCAGCTTATGCCTGTGACAGTACTTCTTCTAGCTCAGCTCTTGACATTGGTATTCGGCTTTTTTTGGACTATTTCTGTGTTTTATTTTTCTGATGATATAAATATTTTGCTTCCTCTTCCTATACAGCCTTATAAAATAGTTTTGTCAAAATATAGCATAATTTTATTGAATGAATATGTTACATTGGCATTTTTAATGCTACCAGCAATCTTTATATATGGCATTGGTACGCAGGCAGGAATTTTATACTATCTCGTTTCATTTATTGTATTTATATTTACACCTATTATACCTCTTTCTATTGCGGCAATTGCTTCTGTTTTAATTATGAGATTTGTAAATTTGAAAAGGAAAAAGGACTTGTATACAGTTATAGTGAGTATATTAGCGCTAATTTTCTTCTTTACAATACAATTTTTTATCAATCGGATTCCTCAAAATGGAGAACAACAGGCAATAGAAAATTTTATTTTGCAAAATGCTAACCTTGCAAAGATGATATCTAGAAGTTTTCCTCCTGCTTTATGGGGAGCAGTTTCTATGACGGATTATAATACTTTGTCAGGGTTTTTAAATCTTTTGATGTTTATCGCTGCATCAATAATATTTACAGCCGTTTTGGCTGTTTCTGCTCAAAAAATGTACTTAAAAGCTGTAATTTCAGGGCAAGAGGTTGAAGCAAAAAGAAAAGAAGTTTCATTGAAAAAAGAAATAGTGAGGTCCAGCCTATTGAAGGCATTGCTGTTAAGGGAATGGAAGCTTTTTATAAGAGTTCCTGTATATGCTATGAATGTATTGCCTGTGGCTATAATAATTCCCTTTGTATTTCTTGTTTCTTTTGTGGGGAATCCACAAATTGGGCTTGAAATGGCTATAAAATACACCTCAGCTCCTGACGGCTGGTTTTGGGTTTCGATGATAGGGCTTTTCTTTTCTCTTTTTGTAGCAGGAAGTAACAGCCTTTCCTCTACTTCTTTTTCAAGGGAAGGAAAAATGTTTTACATATCAAAATTGATGCCTGTAAACCCTGCAATACAGTTAAAAGCAAAATGGATTTTTGGCATAATTATTACAATAGTGATTATACTTCCTACATATGTATTGGGCTGGTATCTTTTTAAAATACACCTTTTAAGTATAGTAATACTGATTGTTTTAATGCTTATAGGCATTTCCGCAGTAAATATACTAAGCCTTTTGATAGACGCCATGAAGCCTTCCTTTGAATGGGAGAATCCTCAAAAGGCTATGAAGGGGAATTTAAATGTGCTTTTGAGTCTTATACTGACTACTATTTTGATAGGGTGCATTGTTGGAATTGTGTTGTTACTAAAGAAATTATATGTTTCTGAAATAATAATAACTTTAATAATAGGGATTTTGCTCATTTTATTAAACTTAGGTGTTTATTTATTGGCAAAAAGTGCTGTAAAAAAGCTGTACAAAGGAGAATGAAGGAGGAAGAAAAAAATGAGTAAAAAAGCGTTAATAGGATTAATTGTTATAGTCTTGATAATTAGTACTGTTATTGCTTCCATTTTTCTTACAATGCCCCAAGAGAATAAAAGTGTGCCATCGACTTCAAACACAATAGGCGTTATAACAATTGAAGGAGTTATAGGGGAGACAAACATATTGGGGATTCCGCAAGTTACAGGGGATCCAGTCGAGCAGATAAGAAAAGCTCAAGAGGATAACAGTGTAAAGGCGGTTGTTGTCGAGATAAATAGTCCAGGAGGTTCTGCAGCAAAATCTGTAGAAATATACACAGAGCTTAAAAGGTTAAAAGAAACAGGGAAAAAAGTGATAATTTCAATGGGGGATGCGGCTGCGTCAGGAGGATACATGGCAGCTTGTGGCGGAGACATAATAGTGGCAAATCCTGCCACAATAACAGGAAGTATTGGAGTTATAATGCAGTATACAAATTATGAAGGGCTTTACGATAAGTTGGGATTAAAAGAGATAACAATAAAGAGCGGTCCTTATAAAGATATGGGTTCTCCTACCAGAGATTTAACTCCGGAAGAAAAGAAAATATTACAAGGAGTCATAGATGATACTTATGAGCAGTTTGTAGAGATTGTATCTGAAGGGAGAAAGATGCCTATAGACAAAGTAAAAGAATTAGCAGATGGCAGGATATTCACAGGAAGGCAGGCACTTAAAGTTGGTCTTGTAGATAAATTAGGGGATTTCTATGATGCGGTTGGCATTGCAGCCAAAGAGGCTGGCATACAGGGCAAACCTGTGTTAAAATATTACACAACTCCAAACCCTTTGAGTATACTTTTTGGAAGCGGGGCAAAGAGCAATTTAGAAGGTACGGGACTTGAGATATTAAGGCTTTTGTTTATTGATAAATGGAGTTTAAATTACAAGTAAAGATGAGTTTGTTATGTGAGGGTAAAGTTTATGTTTTATGAAATAGATGGTGTCTTTTATGACAAAGAAAAATTAAGTGAGTTTGTGAAAGAATACGATGTATCTTTAATCTTGATATTTGGTTCTTATGCAAGAGGAAAGGCAAATGAATTGAGTGACTTAGATATTGGAATAAAATTTACTAAAAAGATAGATATGAATTTGTGTAATTCAATATTAAAAGAGCTTATAGAAATTTTTAAAAGAGATGACATTGATGTTGTTATTTTAAATTATGCAGATCCTCTTTTGCGCTTTGAAATCATAAACAATTGCAAGGTTTTATATGAGGCTTATTCTGGAGCTTATTTGGATTTTTATTTATATTCTGTAAAAAGCTATGATGATATGAGGAAATTAAAAAAGTTAGAAGAAAATTATTTAAAAAAGGGGATAAAAAATGAATTACAAAGATGTCATCCGCCGCAAATTAATAAGTCTTTCTAATTATGTGAAACAACTTTTACCAATAACGGAATATACTTATGAGGAATATATAAGCAATTATTTTATCTATTACACTGGAGAAAGGCTTATACAGCTCATAATAGAAACTTGTATGGATATAAACTCCTTAATTGCAGAATATAAAGGCTTTAAACCTCCTAAAAGTTATTATGAATCCTTCATAATGCTTGGTGATAATCAGATTTTGCCTAAAGAAGTTGCAGGAGAGCTAGCTTCTTTTACTGGCATGAGAAATAGAATTGTTCACCAATATGAAGATGTAAACCACAAGATAATTTTTGACAATTATAAAAATCTTATAGAGTTAGTTGACAAATATATTGATATTGTGACTGATTTTATAGAAAAAATTGAAGAATGAATTTTTTATAGGAAATTGCATATAAGAGGAGGGTTACAAAAAATGATACATTATATTTATCTTGATGGTATAAATGCACTTAAAGAGTTAAATTGGGAGGCATTTTTAAATAATTATCTTGAAAAGAATCGATTAGTTATAAAGGAATATTGCAATAATTTCTTTTTCACAAAAGAGGTGCCATGGGAAAGATGCATTGAAGAGTATAAAAAGCATTGGTTTGAAGAAAGTAAAAATAGGGAAGATTTGTTTTCTAAGTTTAATGAAGAAAAAATACGCTTTAATGTATCTAAGGGGATAGATAAAATTAAAGAAGTTTTTCCAGAAGCTGAAGATATAGATGTGTATGTGCTTATAGGACTTTACAGTAGCAATGCTTTTCAATATTTTCTTGAAGGTCGACCTGCTGTAGGTTTAGCAGTAGAGGCTCATGGGACAACTTTTTTTGGTATACCTATGCCTTATGAAGATATACCTTTATGGCTTTCTCATGAAATAGGCCATGCACTTCACTATAAAAATCCTTCACATCCTTTGGCAAAATGGCTTTACCAAAATGGTATGAAATTAGATAAAGCAGTGGAGGAACTTCCGCTTTTTGAATTTTTAATTGGTGAAGGCTTGGCAGTTATGACTACCAGATGGGTTTTTCCTCAAGAGCCTTTGCATAAAGTATTAGGATATACAGAGGATGTTTACCACTGGTGTGTGAATAATGAAAAAGAACTTGTGAGTAGGTTAAGAAATATTTGGGATAAATCTCCAGGTAAAGAAGAGTATTTTAGATATTTTAGTGGATATGATGAGAGTATTCCTCCACGCACAGGATATTATATTGGAATGCGCCTTATAGAAAGTTTTATTGAAAGGCACCCTGAAATAGATAAAAGTGAGCTTTTTACAATTCCGGCAGAGGAAATAGTATCACCGTCGTCATAGTGTAAAATCAAGTTAATAATTTCCGAAATGAATAGAAGGAGGTTTTTGTCTCAGACATAAACCTCCCTCTAGGTTATGAATAGTGTTTAACATATTAAAAACCATTCAAAATTTTGTTAAACACTATTCTTTGCTAGGCTATATTTAGCCTAACTGGGTGTAACCCCACACCCTCTATCCCCTTCGCAAATGCTTCGGGGAATACTTTCTAATTCTTGATTGGTTAACTCCACTATGCACGCCATTATTTTGGCGTCTAACTATGCAGGACTAGAACAGTCTTGCAGTAAGCGAATCCCACCAGGGGCTCTCAACCTTCGTGCATAAGTTCATCGTCCCTTAAATTAAGAAAGTATATGTTCTTTGTTGAAAATTTTAACATGTTTTGATTTGTTTGTCAACTTTTTGCACCATATAAGTGTTATTATTCTGTGATATTGTCATATTAAAAGTATTCTGCGATAATGTCAGTATGAGAAGGGAAGAAATTAATATGACAAAGAGGGAATTACAAAAATTAATCATCATTCAACAAACAATTGAAA
>DULG01000058.1 GCA_012840485.1 Clostridia bacterium
CCTTTTTCTATTCCTTTTTCTATTCCTTTTTCTATTCCTTTTTTTATCCCTTTTTTAATACCCCTTTTCTCACGCTCTTTCATCTCTTGCAATATGGTCTTTTCAAGATTTGATATCATCTCTTCCACCTCCTTGTCTTCATCTATTATTCTCTCTATATTTTCTCGCTCTTCTTCCGGCAATCTAGCTAGTAATATCTTTTTAAACCATGCTTTAAATAGCAAAATCTTATCTTTATCCAATTTCTTTAACGTATTTGATAATTCCTTAAGCCTTACCACCACTTCTTCGAATTCTACTTTTTGCTCTAATAAAAATATAGACGCTATCAAATTCTCCAACCTCAATAACTCTTCTTTCGTATACATATTTACATTTATTAGTATATATTTGAAATCTACTGCATATTCTCCATAAGTTTCATAAGAATTTAGTGTTTCTTTGTAGTTTGTTTTTACTGTCCATTTATGGTCTCCGTTGTATAATACTATCGGCACTATAACTGGTAATTTAAAATCTTTCCTTCTTGATTCTTTTCTTGGTGTATCTTTTAGTATGCTTCTCCATATCTCTACCATATATAAAAGTAATCTGTAGGGCATTTGATAGTCAACTGTTGATTGTAATTCCATCAATATATAAAATATAACCTCTTTATCTTTTAATTTTACTCTATAAACCAAATCAGCTTCTTTATCTGCAAAGTCTTGTAATACAAATGACTTATCTACTTTAACTACATTTGCCTCGTCTATATCATTTACCCATTCCTGCTTTACAAAACTTCTTAATAACTCTATAAACACTCGCTTACTGGATAACAAAAATTTATACCCTTTGTCATGCTGATTGTGAATAGCTTCCTTTACATTTTTATCATCCATGACATTTTGCTCCTTCTTAATATCATTATATCTCATAAATCATAAGTTTTGAATAACAATTTATAATTGCTGTTACTAAGTCTCTAAATAATTTTCATTCTGTATTCATTTTACCATTTTATTTCCTAAAGACCAATACAAATATTAAAAATATTTCGACATATATCGACAAAAATGAAAATGTGTAACACAGCAAAGCCCTGAGGATAATATTAATAACTTAGCTTCACCTAACATCTTTACTATTTTTCAAGCTTTAACAATAATAAAAAAACCACACGTTTTTATCTTTTTTATCCTGCCTTATTTCGCTTATTGTATAATTTTGGTTTTTATACTCCTCTGCAACTTTTTGGGCATCTTCCTTTGTTCCCAAAATCCTTACATACATTTTACCACTTGAAGTTTTCCCTGTTGTAACTTGGTATCTTTTTTCATCCTCTTCTTTCCTTTTACTATGCTTTCTCTTCCATTCTTCATGATCTAACGGTTTAGCATTTTTTACAGCTTCAATAATCAAATTAATATCCTCTTCACATATATTTTCTCCTTTTACTTTTCTAATTTCTCCAACAGCTTCCATTCCGCCAATAACAACAGGCATGCTGCAATCTTTAGCTTTCACCCATTTAGCCCGTTTAAATATTACAATTGGATATATATGATCTTTAACTCTCTCATGTAAATCAGGCAAATTTTCTTCTAACCATTTTTTAAACAATTTAACATGCCTTTCATTTTGCTTAGTAGGACTTTGAACTTCAACCCATTTATTTCCTTGTTTCATACGCCATTTATCTTTTGCCCCTAAAAAAGCCCCATCCCATGATTTTGTCTCTAATACAAAAATTCCGTTCGTATTTAATACAAGATGGTCAATTTGTATAAATTCGTCAGGTTCTACTTCTAAAACAAGATCATTTATAACAACTGCACTACCTGGAAGCCATAGATGCAATGCCCATCCCACTGAATTTTCACCACTACTTCCTTGTTCTATTTCGGAAATACGCCTCCATGTATAAGCAACATCTGCCATAGGTTCTAAAAGCCATCCAAGGAAGCCTTCACTAATCTTGTCTAGATGTTTTTGTTTTTCTCTTTCTTCTTTTTCTTTGATTTTTTGATAAAAAAGCTTTTTTATTTCTTTATCTTGTTCTACAAAACGGGCTAACATTTTTCTCCCCCTTACATTCTTCTTTTGGCAATGTTGCACTATTGAAAAAATTTGGTACTCTCATGCGGATATTTTTAACAAATTTCCTTTCAAATCCTTACTTTCTGTGAAAATATAAATTGCTTTCTTTTGATACTTGAAGTTTATCATTTTCGAGCATTATATTAAAAGTATCACAAGTAAAATAAACATCAACTAGGGGTTTAAGGTCTAAAAAATCAAGACTACACACAATACCATTTAAGCTCATTATTCACTATGGCAATATCAAACTCCCTGTATCCTCTAGCTGCTGCTATTATTCTGACCACGAAGTTTTGGGGAGCCTTTACATTCTCCAGAGCCTTAAGAAAGTTTTCATAAGCAGTTTCTCTATCTATATCCTCAGGAGGGGCATCCCCTTCGCCGTCAAGACAGACGGGATGATTTAGTTCATAATTTTCTGTAACATCTTCTACATCAATATATATTTGCCAGTTAGCTCCAAAATCGTATATATATTTTAATTTCCTGTATTGGGGTATATATTCTGACAACACTATATCCCTTTCAAGTTTTGTCTCTATCTCTGTAGGAACATCAAAAGCTTCTTCATTGCCTACTAATCGCACAACTGGCCTATAATCTCTATTCTTATAAGCCTCATCACTATAAATATAGAATTCGTGGAGATGATAATCTCTCCATCCAAAAACTATTTGTAAAGCTTTATGAAATTCACGAAATGTCATATTAAGTGGGATTATCAACTCTCTCCATACATTATGTCGTTCTAACTCAAGCTTTGCTTTCACTTTCACAGCTTTACTGCCAAAAATAGGTTTACCCCAAAATTCCTGCAAATCTTTAAACATCTCCTCACTAGGTCTTATATATCCGCCTCTACCATCCCCTATAAAATATCTATTTGTTTTTCGACTTACAATAGTTTGAAAAATAGATCTGTCCTTCAATAAGTCCTCACCGTAACCTACAACCTCACAAGACTTATTCATTCTTGCTACGGAAAACTTATCCTTTGTTTTAGCGTATATAATGCCATTAGCCTTTCTCATATACTCTTCTACAACTTCTTCTTTTATGTGTTCAGCTAAAAAGGTTTTACGTATACCTTCTTGTATAATTTCATCCAGCTTTTTAAAATCTTTTGCTTTAAGATTATATAAAACTACAACATATCTGTTTTTGTCATTTACAAGAACCACACTCTTTCTTCGATTCAAAGTTATCAAGTTGGCATGCCAGCAAAATAACGGGTCTTCATCAGAGTAAGGTAAAGGATCTATCTTTAACTCATTTAATAATTTTCTGGTACACTGTATTAACATCAACCTCTCCTCCCATACTCTTCTCCCATAAATTAAAGCTAATAAAATTTTATCATTCTGTCCTCTAAAAGCCAATATGAATATCAAAAATATTCCGACATATGTTATTAAAAATAAAAATTCTCTCTTTCAATTTCTTCAATACAAAGTAAAACTCGTATTTTATCAAGCGTAATGTTTTATCTACTTTTATCCAGAGAAATTTTTACACAAAAATTTGGACTTGACCCATATGTGAAGCACACATATATATTGATGCATAATATGTATGTAGGGGGATATCTATAATGTGTTTTGGTAAATTAGCAAACATCATAAAAGGTATTTGGAAAAATAAAAATGAGGGCAGTGATAAAATAACACTGAGCCTTTATGGTCTTAATATAAGTGTCGAGAGAAAAACAAATATCAATATTCCACATGAAGTAACAGTGGTAGTCCCAAGAGTTGAGCTTAGAAAAAAGATAAAAGATAATGAGGAAGAGATAGAGATAATAATGAATAGTATAACTGTTGTACACTCTCCACATCATGAATTAGCAGGTCTTCCCTCTTCTCCGGTAATTCCTAAGCAGTATTCCCATAAATGCAACAAAAATTAACATTAAAAATAATTGTTATAGTATATTGACATTAAAAATGCTGCAGCCCCTATAAAAAAAGAGCGTGTACCGGATATAAGCTATTTGGGTGCATAAATTTTTAACAGCGTTTTTTGCGTTGACCTCTTTTTATAATTTATTTACCAAAATGGCAAAGCTCTTACATCCAAAAAAATACCTAAGGTAAATTCTGCTTCAATATCTTTTTAAGGTATCTCATTTCCATTTTACCATTTATTCCTCAAAAACCAACACAAATATTAAAAATATTTAGACTATATATCAAAAAAATAAAAACAAGAATAAATCTAGCAAATACTCACTCTTTTTTCTCTTTAAATCCTTTAATATCTCATTCCACATTCTACACTTTATCTTTTTGCAAATTAAACTCGCATTTTGTTATCAATTATAATTATCATTTACTTCCTTTTCCTTTTTCTGTTGCCTTAATTTAAAAATATTAATCATTGGCAATTTTACTGGGGGAGTTATTCCGGAAAGAGCAGTGACACTTAAAATATATGCTCTTGACAATTGTGAAAGCGTTGTTAACCCGTTTAACTCTAACATATTAGCAAAATCCTCTTTTTTTAGTTTTTGAATATTTCCGATAAATGCTCCTTCCATAGTTAAATCAATCTTAAAAAATATTGCATTTTTAACTTTTGCTTTTATCAGAGTTATAAATTCAAGATATCCCACATATCTATCTTCCAGCTCTTTAATCTCTTTTATTTCATAATCAAAATCGTAAGTAACTTTTACTTTAAACTCATTTGTTTTTATATCCCTCGTCTCAATTTTAAAATTGGATACCCTATTACCAACAAACTGAAAATCCGCTAATACTTGATTTGAATTAATCATGCACCCACCGCCAATTCGTTTTCTAATGTTTCATCTGTTTCATCATTTTGACTCTCATCAATATTGACTGTATCCCAAATTTGAGGTTTATTCTCCTCTTCTCCAAAAATTATTTTAAAATTCCAACCTAACTTTTTTGAAATCCGCCACAACTGTTCAACTGTAGGATTATATTGACCACTTTCAAGTTTTGAGACCATTGATTGTGTAATTCCCAATTTTTCAGCGAGCTGTTTTTGTGTCCAATTGTTTTTAACCCTAAATTCAAATATTTTCATAGAAATATCATATAATATATCATCTAATTCAAATTTTGCCTTTGTCGATTCATCAGCTAATTCATCAATAAGCTTCCATGCATCTCCCAACTCCAATTTATTGCCCATACTAACTCTCCTCCTTGTAATCACATTAATTATATAATTAAAACTAGTCCAAAAGCTCTCTTATCTCATCTAATCTTTTTTGTGCTATATGTATAGCTTCTTTATAACTACTCTTACTACTTTCTTCAAATGCGCATAGCAATAATGCAATATTTTGATTATTATACCCAACAAACTTAAAAATTATTCTTATATTTTTGGGCCCCTTAAACTTCATCGAATATAACCCATCAGTCCTCTTTAAAATTTCAAACCAATCTCTTTTTTGATAACATCTAGTGTGATACTTTTCTAAAAATTTAAGTCTTTGTCTATACATTCTAATAAATTTTTCCTCATATCCGCTATATTCCAAAAGATTTTTTAATTCTTCTTCAAATTTAGGATGTGTATAAATTTTGGCACTATAAAATTGTTCTGGATATATTATGTTGTGCAACACTTTCATTTCGTGTCTCCTTACTTATATTATATTACTTATAAGTAATAAAGACAACTCTTTTCAATAAAAATATTACTTATAAGTTATTTTAGCCATTTTAAACATCTTAAACTATTCAGAAAATCTTTACATCCAAGAAATTTCAATCTAAATGCATTGTTATTTAAATATGTTACTTAAAAGTCAAATCTTGCACCGAGGGATAATCCGCAAAAATATTCTGGTCTTCTAATTACAATATATTTAGCTTTCCGCAAAGGAGCATTATCACGATTCATTATTTCGGTAATTAATTTCTGAATATCTTTAACTTTCTTTTTTACCTCAATGCATGGAATAAGTTTTTTCTATTATAGTTATAGATTGCCAAATCCATAAGGTCATCTTCGAAGGTAAGGGTTAATCCTTTTCATTGAAAAGCCGAACATGATACCAACATATATTTAGCATCTTCAAACGAAATATTATTGCTTTCTAACATAGCATGACGAATGCCACCTTCATCACTTGTATAACCATATAATTTAATAAAAGCTTCTTTAAGGGCAGGATGTATATAAATTTTCTCCTCTAATTTTCTTATTGCCCTATTTAAATCTCCTTTTTTATCAGATGAAATTAGTTTTACTAGTGATTCTACTGCTGAGATAGATTCTTTAATTGAATTTCTATAATCAGGTTTTTTCCTATCAGTAAGCATCGATAAAGAAGCTTTTAAATGAGTGTGTACTCCTTCGAACTTGTTTTTCTGAGCATTTAATAACCCCTCTTCAATTTCAGAAATTTCATTTTGATCAATTATTAGAGCAATTTTATCACCAATTTCCTTATCTCCAAGATAATAATCACTATCTAAAAATTCTATATTAGGAGTATATCTTTCTTAAGAAATATTCTAAAGCCCTAAAAATATTTGATTTTCCTGAGTTATTTGGTCCAAAAAGTACAACAGGTTTATTTAGAGGAAAATTTATTGTGACATTTGCTACAGATCTAATTTTTAATTGTAAATCTCTCAAACGCATTTTTATCGCCTCATACTATTCTGTAGTATAATAAATGAATAAAAAATACTGAGAAGTATCACAAATAAAAGATGGTATATTTGTTATAAATTCCTGTTGAAATGATCAAAGTTTAATATTTGAAATATCGTAATTACAAACTGTCTCTCCGAGTTTACTTATTATAACCGAATAATCTGCTTTATAAAATTTAAAATTTTCTCAATATTTTCTGCTTCTTTCTTCATTCCACACTTAATCCTTTACTTTTAAAACATATTCATCATTGCTACTTTTGATGTACAATTCAAGTTTACCATTATCTTTTACTTCATTTGGCACCTCAATTAAAACATGAAATTTAAGATTACTTAGCGGCTTCGCATATGCAAAAGCATCAAGATCACTTCCACCACTTACTTCTGCAACTTGAAAACCATTATAAATATATTTGTCTTGATATTTTGCATAAAATTTTATTGGAATATCTAAAAAACTGACTTCTTCTGTCCCTAAATGTTTATATTTACCTACCACATGAAAGAATGTTTTATCAGAGTCTTTTAATTGATAATAATTATAAAAACTTCCTGGATTAGAAGGTAAAACCTTATTTGTGAAGTCATATTTTTCAATAACAATTTCTGCAGTATCATCAAAACTTAATTTCTGGCCAAGAGAAAAACTTTTAATAGTACTGTCTAAATTACTAGTATTTTGTTCATTTATATCCTGATTTATATTTTCTCTATTCGTCAACTGTTTTTTCATCTTTTCATTTTCTTCTTTAAGTTGGCTTATTTGCTTATTAAGACTATCTATTTCCTTTTTCAGTTGCATTACTTCTTTATTATCAGAGATGGAACATCCGGTTAATGCTGTTAAAATAATTATTAGAACAATTATACTTATACAAGTTAACATACTCTTTGACTTTATCATTATTATTAACCCTCCACTTGAACTTTTTTATAATTATACTTTCCAACTTTCCTCTTTTTGAATATCTTATAATTTATAATTTATTTTTATATTATTGCTACAAAGGACATCTCAGTAAAAAGTAACTTTAAAGATATAATAAATCTATCCAGTTCTATTTTACCATTCCCTTTTCTGAAAACCAATATAAACATTAAAAATATTTCGACATATATCGACAAAAATAAAAACAGGAATAATCCTGTTTGCTAAAATTGCCTTTAAAGCCTTACAAATACTCACCCTTTTTCTCTTTCGATTCCTTCCATACTTCTTTTCCTTCCATACTTTACTCTTCAAATAAATTAAAAGTACCCTTTATATTTGAAATACTAGAATTAGCTTATAACTACATGCCATCACTTCTTGTACAAGTTCTTAAATCTTCTTAAACTCTCCTTTTAAAATTTTTAACTGATCATTTTCATAACCCACTTCATATGTACACAAATATTGACTTACTCGTTCAGTACCTTCTGTTGTAATTTCTAAAGCCTCTATGGTTACAATAACTTCTACACGGTTATTATATTTCTCATTAGCCATAATATCTAGAATACTGACATATTTTGTTCTAAGGTAACCATCCCGAAAATTCTGATAAGAAATTCTACTTTGCCAGTCACTACCTAAAAGTGCATAAGCACTAACATAATCATGAGAATTGATACATTCATAAAAATACTCAATTAAAACTATCGCTTCGTCTTTAATACTTTGCCCCTCATTAAATTGATCTTGAGCACTAACAGCATACTCATTTGGTTGAGATTTTGATGGATTCTTCGACCAATTTTCAACAAGAGGTAATACTTGACCTATGGGTATCGAAAATCCTACACTCCCTTCACTGGCACCAGCTGAATTTATACCTAAAACTTCTCCTGTATTTTGATCTATTAAGGGACCTCCGCTACTTCCATGAGCAATAGGAGCAGATATTTGATACACATCTTTGTACTCATAAGGAGGAATCGTGAAAGTCCTTCCCACACCACTTATTATCCCTGTTGTAACTGTATTCTGTAATCCCAATGGACTTCCTAAAGCAATTACAGGGTCACCAACTTCCGCTTTCCTAGAAGAAATTTTAACGGGAGTCTTTCCTGCTAGTCCAGGCACACGTATTAATGCCACATCCACGTCTCTCCCTCTACCTATTACTGTACCGATATATTCATGACCATCATAGGTTTTTACTTTCACTTCACCAGCATCTCCAACCACGTGAGCATTTGTTATAACGTCACCATTAGTGTTATACAAAAAACCAGAGCCTGAAACCACATCCCCTCCATTATCTACTTCAATATACATAACTTTTTCCTGATTCTCAGCTATTATAGCTTTTATATTATTCCCTTTACTGTTTTCTACCTGCGGATTTTCGTCAATAAGAGAACCTAATCTGGAGCTTCCTGTAATTACTTGTTGATGAAACTGTTTATTAATAAAAAAGAAAGCAATAAGTCCAATGTCCACTACTATAATTGTGAGAGCTAGGTAAAAAATCAGAGAATTCTTAGAGCGTGTCATATCTACTACCCCTTTTTCAGTCGAGATACCATGTTACTCGAGTTACTGTAACATGCGCTGCATTGAAAATTCCATAATGCATATTAGAAAAACTACCTCTTTGCAAAGGCATCAGATAACTCGGATATACATAAGCACTTCCATAACCAACAACATTACCATCAGCGTCATATATATTGTAATAAACCTCCACCGCATATATAGGTCTTTTGGCCACATTTTCAATTTCTCCTTCTATGATTAAATCTCCATATTCGTTGGTATAACCTTTGATACTCAATACCCGAACAGCATTAGTTCTATTTATAGCTTCTTCTTGTGCCGCAGCAATCAAAGCTTCCTCCATCCTCTGAGCTTCTGCTTTTTCAAAAGCAGTTTTTTGTTCTATTATAGTTTTTTTAAATGAAATAAGCTTATCATTAGAGCTATCATATTGCAAAGCTTTTTCTATCACTTCTAAAGCCTTATTGTACTGCTTATCTTTTAACATTTCATTAGCAGTGGAATAAGCTATATTAACTATTTTTTCACGTATTAATTTATCAACCTTCTTTGCTTCTGGATTGTCTATATAGGCTAATCTAGATAATGCATCAGCTAATTCATCAATCGTATTTTTATCAGCAACAAGGTAATAAATTTGCTTTACTTCTATCTCTCCTTTATATTTATTAACAAGCTTTCGAAGCATATCAAAATATTCGCCATTTCGATTTTCAAGTTCTTTCTCAACGGTAGAAACAGTTTCCAATGCTTTATCAAATTCTTTATCATCTGCATCCTTTTTAGCTATTTCTAGCTTTTGATACAATGTCTTCCCAAAATTTATTAAAGTCAAGTCTTGTTGCAATACCTTATGGTTAGGACGCAAAGCTAAACCTGATTTAACAAGATTTAAAGCAGCATCAAAATTCCCTTCTAAAGCCATTTCTTCCGCTTTTATTCTCATTTCCTCTACCCTTTTATCGATCCCTATTTCATAAAAAACATAAACTACTAATGCAAAAACAATTATTACAGCAAAACTAAAAGGGATAAGCCAATACTTATTTTGGTTTTCCATAAATCCCCTCCTACAAATACTCACTCTTTTTCTCTTTCAACTCCTTCAATATCTCCTTCACATTCTGTACCTTATCCTTTGAACAAATTAAGAGAGCATCATCAGTGTCAACTATAATTACATCTTCTATCCCTAACGTTGCAATGAGTTTTTCACCGCCTGTTATGATACATTTCTTTGTATCTACAGCTACTACATTGCCTCTTATTACATTCCCATTCTCATCTTTTTCGTATAATCTCTCTATAGATGTCCAGCTTCCCACATCATCCCAGCCAAAATCTCCTGGCACGACATAGACATTTTTAGCTTTTTCCATTACGCCGTAATCTATTGATATGCTTTCAAGTTTTGAGTATTCATCGTATAACACTTTTTCTATATCATCTGAATCAAAATTTTTCCTTATATTCTCCAATGCTTTATGTAACTCAGGCATGTATTTTTGTATAGCGTTTAATATTGATGATGTCTTCCATATAAACATACCGCTATTCCAAAGATAATCTCCGCTTTCTACATATCTTAATGCTGTATCATAATCAGGTTTTTCTACAAATCTTTCCACTTTATGTACAGGATTTTTATTTATTATTTCTCTCGTTACCTTCTTGAATTTTATGTAACCATATCCTGTCTCAGGACGTGTAGGTTTTATACCTATTGTCACAAGATTATCCCCTGTTTTTGCTTTTTCTATCGCTGTTTTTAATACTTCAATATATGTTTCTTCGTCTTTTATGACATGATCAGAAGGAACAACAACCATTATAGACTCTTTATCAAGCCTTTCTGTATGAAGTGCTGCAAGACCAATACATGCTGCAGTATTTTTAGCCATAGGCTCTATTAAAATATTTTCTGTTGGCAAATCAGGAATTTGGTCACTAATTATTCCTGCATAATCGATATTAGTAACAACAAAAATATTCTCTACAGGCATGATTCTCTTCAGTCTATCCACTGTTTGTTGAATCATTGTTTTATCTCCATACAAATTCAAAAACTGTTTTGGCATCTTTATCCTACTTTTAGGCCAAAATCTTTCGCCTTTGCCGCCCGCCATAATAACTCCTGTTATCATTTGCATCATCCTCTACCTAATATTTTTTACACACTTCTATGTCCATTCCTCCAAATCTCTTAATCTCGGCCATTTTTTATCCTTTTCAGATAAAATTACTTCTTCAATACCCTCCAATGGCCACTGTATATTTATATCAGGGTCATTCCATATTATCCCGCCCTCATCGTCAGGATAATAAAAATCGGTACATTTATAGAAAAACTCTGCTTCATCAGACAAAACTAAAAAACCATGTGCAAAACCCTCTGGAATATAAAACTGCCTTTTGTTTTTGTCAGACAAAATAACCCCTACCCATTTACCATAAGTTTTGGAGTTTTTTCTTAAATCAACTGCTACATCAAAAACTTCTCCTTTTAAGACTCTTACCAGTTTGCCCTGCGGATGTTTCTTCTGAAAATGCAATCCCCTTAAAACACCCTTTTTGGATTTTGACTGGTTGTCCTGAACAAAAACCGCATCAATCCCTGCCGCTTTAAAATCTCTGTAATTGTAAGATTCCATAAAATATCCTCTATTATCTTCAAAAACTCCTGTCTCTATTATGTACAGCCCTTCTATTTCTGTCTCTACGAACTTAAACTTCCCCATATCAGCCCTCCTGTCCTGTATTTTTCAAATCCTCAATAAAAGCTTTTAACGCATCTTCCCAGTTTCTCATTTCATCTCCAATAGTACATCTTAACATCATATTGTCCAGAGAAGAATAAAAAGGTCTTTTTGCAGGTCTATTTATTTTATCAGAAGTAATAGGAACTACAGTGCAATTTATTCCTGCGTATTCTACAATTTTGCATGCGAAATCATACCAACTGCATTCGCCTTTTCCCGTGCAATGGTATATCCCATATTCTTCTGTAAGTACCAGTTTTAAAATATGATAAGCCAAATCCTCCGCATTTGTTGGATTTCCTTTTTGATCGTTCACAACTTCTAAATATCCCTTCTCCTTTGCTGCTTTCAGGATAGTGTACACAAAATTTTTTCCGTATTTCCCATAGAGCCATGCTGTTCTTACTATAAAATATCTATCGCAAAACTCTCTTACATACTGTTCTCCAAGAAGTTTCGTTTTTCCATATACATTTATCGGTTGTGGAATATCATATTCCCTAAAAGGAACATTTCCCGTTCCATTAAAAACATAATCTGTAGCTATATGTAATAATTTCGCTCCAACTCTCTGAGCTGCCATTGCCAGATTCCTTGGTCCTATAGCATTTACCTTGAAGGCAGCATCAACATCACTCTCACATTTATCTACATTAGTATAAGCTGCGCAATTTATTATAATATCTGGTTTGTATTCATCTATGAATCTTAAAACACTCTTTAAATCAGTAATATCCAGTTCATCATGAGATGTATACTTTATCACAGCCTCTTTATATATGGGATCTATTTCCCCAATTTCACTTCTGCCTTTTTCTATAATTGAACGAAGTTGCAAAGCTAATTGCCCTCTAGCCCCTGTAATAAGTAGCCTCATTCTGCCAAATCAACTCCTTTTAATAAAAGATCTCGTTTGTAACTGCTACTTCTTTAATTGCATCATTTTCTTCTTCATCTATTAATTTCAAAAGATACTTCCCATACTCAACCTTTTTCAAAGGTTCAGCAAGTTTCAACAGCTGTTCCTTATCTATAAAGCCTTTTCTATAGGCAATTTCTTCAATGCAGGCAATATACAGTCCCTGTCTCGTTTGAATCGCTTCAACAAAATTAGCAGCATTTAAAAGACCACTCGGCGTACCAGTATCAAACCATGCCATTCCTCTACCCAACAATTCAACTTTGAGCTTCCCTCTCTTTAGATACTCATTATTAACTGAGGTAATCTCAAGTTCTCCTCTTGCAGAGGGTTCAATGCTTTTGGCTATTTCAATCACTTCATTATCATAAAAATAAAGACCAGGTACAGCGTAATTGGACTTGGGATGTTTTGGTTTTTCTTCAATTGATATAACATTAAAGTTTTCATCAAATTCCACAACACCATAATCACTTGGATTGCTCACATAATAGCCAAATATAGTAGCTCCTTCTTTTCTGCTTGCTGCTCTTTCAAGTCTTTCAGTGAATCCATAGCCGTAAAAAATGTTATCGCCCAATATAAGAGCAACGTTATCCTTACCAATAAAATCTTCTCCAATGATAAAAGCCTCTGCTATCCCACGAGGTGCCTCCTGCACAGCATATTCAAAGTGCAATCCTAACTGGCTTCCATCACCCAGAAGCTCTTTAAAGGTGTTTATGTCCCTAGGAGTAGATATAATCAGTATTTCTCTAATTCCTGCAAGCATAAGAACGGACAAAGGATAATATATCATTGGCTTATCATAGATAGGCAAAATTTGCTTGGATATGGCCTTTGTAATAGGATAAAGCCTTGTACCTGACCCACCTGCTAAAATTATACCTTTCATTTGCATTTCCCCCTATCTATTGGAATACATTTTTTCGTAATATTTTTGATATTCTCCAGATGTAACATTTTTAAGCCATTCTCTGTTTTGAAGATACCATTCTATCGTTTTTTTGATGCCATCTTCAAATTTAGTTTCAGGATACCATCCCAGCTCTTCCTTAATCTTTGTCGCATCAATAGCATACCTTCTATCATGTCCTTTTCTATCTGCTACATATGTAATCAAGCTTTCATCTACAGTTGGATCTACATTATCGTGAATATATGATACAATTAATTTTACTATCTCTATATTTGTCTTTTCATTATTGCCACCAATATTGTACACTTCCCCTATTCTTCCTTTATGAAGAACCAAATCTATTGCTTTACAATGGTCTTCAACATAAAGCCAGTCTCTTACATTAAGTCCATCTCCATAAACAGGAAGAGGTTTTTTATTTAGACAATTATTTATCATCAATGGAATCAATTTTTCAGGAAATTGATATGGACCATAGTTGTTTGAACATCTCGTTATGTTTACAGGCATTTTATATGTATCATAGTAGGCTTTGACTATTAAATCAGCCGCTGCTTTACTTGATGAATATGGACTATGAGGGTCAAGTGGTGTAGTTTCTGTAAAATAGCCTGTCTCACCTAAAGAACCATAAACTTCATCTGTCGATACCTGCAAAAACTTTTTTCCTTCTTTAAACCCATCTCCTTGCTCCCACGCTTTTTTTGCAGCATTAAGCAAAGTTACTGTTCCTAGCACATTGGTTTTTACAAATATTTCAGGGTCCATAATACTTCTGTCTACATGAGATTCTGCCGCAAAATTAACTACATAATCAATATCTTGTGAAAATATTTCTTCTACAAGCTCTTTATCACATATGTCTCCTTTAATAAAAGTGTAATTTGGATTATCTTCTACATCTTTCAAGTTCTCAAGATTTCCTGCATATGTAAGTTTATCAAGGTTTATAATTTTGTAATCTTTATACTTTGAAAGCATATACTTGATAAAATTACTTCCTATAAAGCCTGCTCCACCTGTAACTAGTATTGTCTTCATATTTCCACATCCTTTCTTTGTTATTATAATCAACTGTAAATATATTAAAGCAATTTCAACCCCACATATCTCACCTTATAATACTCAATTGTTTCCTTTAATCCATCTTCCAAACTATACTCAGGTCTCCATCCAAGGACATCTAATGCTTTTTTATTATCAAGATAACTATGCATTATATCTCCTTTTCGTGGCTCTGTATAAATGGGCTTTAAAGAAGTATTCATGATTTTATTCATTATCTCAACAAGCTCATTTATACTTGTAGGCTTACCTGTGCTTATATTTACAACCTCATTATCTCCCCTTTCCAATGCCAAAAGATTGGCTTTAGCCACATCTTTCACATAAACAAAATCCCTTGTTTGGTTTCCATCCCCAAAAATAACAGGCCTTTCTCCTTTAAGCATTTTATCTGTAAAAATAGATATTACTCCACCTTCCCCTTTTGGGTCCTGTCTTATCCCATACACATTTGCATAACGTAAAATCGTATATTTTAAGTCATACAATTGACTATATACTTCAAAATAATGTTCAGCAGTGTGTTTTGATATGCCATAGGAGGATATGGGATTTATTCTATGTCCTTCATCAATAGGAAGATACTCAGGGTTTCCGTATACTGCTGCCGATGAGGCATATATAACCTTTTTAATACCACTTTTTCTACAACTCTCAAGCAAATTTACTGTCCCAAGTATATTTACCTTCGCATCAAATACAGGATCATCAATTGATCTTTGTACATCTATTTGTGCTGCCTGATGTATTACATAATCAGGCTTTTCTTTTTCAAAAATTTCATACAAGTCATCATCTGTAATGTCTTTTTTATAAAAAACAGCCTTTTTATTTATAAATTCTTCTTTTCCTGTTGAAAGATTATCCACTATTACGACTTCATATCCATTTTCAATCAGCAAATCTACTATATGCGAGCCTATAAACCCTGCACCACCTGTGACTAAAACTTTCATCGTATATATCTCCTTACTTATCTATTTTTGTGATTCCTAATTCACTGTAGACATTATAGTTCAAAGATTTCAACAGCTCTTCTAATTCCATCTCCCTTCTTACACCAGAAGATGCTTCTTTTATGAATATAGTTTTTAATGTCAATAATATTATCTTAATATCGAGCCATAAAGAATAATTTGTGATATATATAAGGTCTAATCTCAATTTGTCATCCACATCTGTGGCATATTTCCCAAAAACTTGTGCAAGACCTGTTATTCCTGCTTTTACATTATGTCTGTATTTGTATGAGGGATATTGCTTTTCAAATTGTTCTACAAAATACGGCCTTTCAGGTCTGGGACCTATAAAGCTCATATCGCCCTTCAAAACATTAAATAATTGAGGCAGTTCATCAAGTCTAGTTGCTCTTAATATTTTCCCTACTTTTGTAATCCTTGGATCATCCTTTGTAGCTAAAACAGGTCCTGTCATTTTTTCAGCATCCTTGACCATTGTCCTAAATTTATATACATTAAATTCTTTACCCTTTTCTGTTACTCTTAATTGCTTGTAAATCACTGGACCAGGTGAGGTTATCTTAATTAATATGGCAATTATGAGCATTAGCGGTAAAGTAACAAGTATACCAATTAGTGAAAAAATAACATCAAAAAGTCTTTTAATCAATTTATCCTCACTGGTCAATGAAGGATAATTCACGCTTATAGCAGGAACATCGTCAAATTGCACAAATTGCGATTTTACTAAAAGAATATCTCTTAAATTTGGGACGATAAAAAGATGTTTCTTAAATTTCATTGAATCGTAAAAAAGACGAGTCTTAAGATCCTCATCAACACCGCTACATATGTATATTGCGTCCACCTCACTAATGTGATTGATAATCTCGTCATATCTTTGAGGACTTATTATGTACTTTATATCAAACCAACCTCTTGAACTTGAAATTAATTTTTTCGCCAATTTTTCTGCTACTTCTTTTTCGCCTATAATCATTACTTTCTTCTCGCCGTGCACATATTTTCTTACATTTTGTACTAAATATCTCCATAGGGATAATAATACAAGCTGAATTCCAAAAGCTATAAAAAATATGCTCCGCGGAAATGCAAACTGTCTTATAAAAAATGTTGAAGCTACTGTTATAACCTGTAATAGCAATAAAGAAAGAATTAAAGAAAATACTATATCTCCATAAGTCCTTCGCGATATAGTATATAAACCATAAACATGAAACAAAATAATAGCAGACAATGTAATTACGGGAATTAATTCATAATAAGGCTGAAGATTTACAATTGGAGGACTTATTCCAAATTTAATAATATAAGCAAGTATAAATCCTGTATGAATTAATAATAAATCTACAATGAAGACAATGAATTTGCTTAATTTAAAGAATTTATGAAAATGAGTATGCATAAAGACACCATCTCCCACATTTTACCATTAAAATTTATACCAACTACCTTCTTGGAAAATTTTATGGTTCCAAATACACACTATATATCTCATCCATCTTTTTCAAAACTTTTTCAATAGCATAATCCTGTATAATTTTTCTCCTCTTTTTCTCCTATTATTTTAGCCCTCAATTTTTTATTTTCGGTCAATTTTGTAATTGCTTTAGCTGTTGCTTCTATATCATTTACAGGAACCAAGTATCTGTTGACACCATCTACAACTGAATCTTTATTTCCTCTCACATTTGTAGCAAATAATAGGAGTTACCTGCTGCCATTGCTTCCATTACAGCTCTTGGAAGGCTTTCCCGTAAAGATGTTAATACAAAATATTAGATAAACCAAAAATAATCTTCGTTCATTTTTATAAAATACGGATCTTATCCTTAAAATTCTCTGTTACATCAAAAGCTCCTTTATTTAAAGCTTTTACTAGTTTATCATTCAAATATTTTTCCTGAAAATATAACCAATGATAAATTGGCTTCCATTATCTGAAAGTTTCTTGAAATTCGATAAATCATACAAAATAATTATCAAGATATTTCCTATTCCAGCGAGCATAAGAGTAGATAATAGGTAGTAAATCATCGGCTTACCATATACTGGCATTAATTGCATGCTGGTCATTAATGTTAATAAGTACAATCTTGTTCATAAACCTCCTCCCAGTATTATCCCTTTTTAATTAATTCATCCCCCTTGAGTTAATTAACTATACATACCAAATTAAAAAGAGCAATTGATGTTCAACCATTTAAATTCTCATTATTAAAAATTTTAACTTTAAACTATACTTTACTCTTTAACGGTATTCTAATTTTTGAAGCGTAAGTCTATTTATAAAGCCTCTTTCTTTATCAAAAAACCAGCCCCATTTATTGAAGTATTTTATAGCACTATCAATGTTATAATAAAGAAGCTTAAAATTTTTGTATGAACCTTTTCCATATTCGTGATATATATGAACATAAGGGAAGTAAATAGTCTTAGCAACTTTATGAATACGTCTCGTTAAATCTGTATCTTCTAAATACATAAAAAATCTTTCATCAAATAAACCAATTTTTTTTAATATGTTTGTCCTCAAAAACATACAGCATCCTGATAAATATGGAACTTCCATAATTTTATCGTAGCCAGTAAATCTTAACTCGTAAATTTCGTTCCTTTTTTTTATGAACTTTTTAAATGGACCAAAGTTTAGAAATCTTCTTCCAAACAAATCTATTGGTGTTGGCAACAATTTGCATAAATACTGTAATTTTCCATCTGGATACAACGCTTTTGGCATTACAAGCCCTACATCTGGGTTATTTTCCATAAAATTATAAAGTCCTTCTAAAACTCCCTCTTCAAAATATACATCTGGATTCAAAACGAGATGATATGGTATATCTTCTTCAATTGATTTCCTAAGGGCTATATTGTGAGCTTTACCAAAGCCAAGGTTAGTGTTATTAAAAATATAGATAATTCTATGGTCTAACTTGGACAATTCGCTTAATTCATCTGTTGGAGAATTGTCTATTAGGTAAACCCTATAGATTAATTTTGATGACAGACAGCTATTAATTGCTTTTTTAACTGCATCTGGATTGTTTTTGAATAGTACTACAGATACATTAAGATTCTTCATTTAGTTTACCTAACCTCCCAATTATTCCATGATAAAAGCCTTTGAGAGTGTATTTTAAGTTTTTAGTGTGTGGTTTCATAAATATTGAAAAGCCTAATATATATCTGAAAGATTTCAAAAATAATGTAACTCTGAGAACAATACCCAAACTATTACATCTAAAAGCTAAGTAAACAGCATTTCTTGTAATATAGTAATGTCGTAGAGGGCTCCTCTGAGTCAGTATTTTAAATCCAATATTCTTAACATTATCTCCTAATCTATGATTAATTATCACATCAGCGTTTCCAATTATTTTGTACCCCTTTTTTTTTGCTCTCCAGCACCATTCCATGTCAACCCAATCAATAAATAAATCTTCTTTCATCAGACCAATATAAGAGAGATAGCGAGAATTTAAAATTGTCCCTGATGCAATTAGTTGTAAAACTTCATACTTCCCTGAAGTTGGGTAAAATCTTTTAAAACCAAATAACCCTTTTTTTATAAAAAATTGTTTTCTACCAGTATTTGCATCTATAAATAATGGCCCGCACGCAGCTACTTTTTCCTCTTTAAAACACTCCAGCATCTTTTCTACAAAGTCAGGTGGATAAACTGTATCCTGGTCAGAAAGTAATATATAATCTGCATTTTCTTCTAAAGCTCTTTTTATTCCTACATTTTGTGTGTAAGCTATCCCATAGTTATCTTTCAAATAGATTATTTCCACATTGCCATAATTTTTAAATGTTTCTAACTCTAAGCAGCCATTTGGTGTATTATCAATTATATGTAACTTTTTACATTGATAAACTAAACTTTCAATACACTGCTTAAGCAACTCCAAATTTGGCTTATAAGTTACTATTACACCATGCACTTTTTGTAAAACTTTTTCGTTTTTCATGGTATCAACTTCCCTCTGAATACCTACCTATTAACTAATGAACCTTCTATAAAATTATCATAGAACATCATTAACACAAATGCGTAGAAAAAATATGGGAAAAACATAAAGAAAACATTGACATCGATCATCCACAAAGCCACAGAAGCATAAAACAGTGGATACAACATTATCCCAAATGTTTCTCCCTTTTTAAAGGAAATATACAGACGACTTCCAATAAAACCTAAAACAGTAAAGTATATAGGTGTTGCTACTCCTATAGATTGATAAATTCCACCAAATAATGTTGCCATATTGTAATCTGAATTTAATCCAGCACTACCAACTGCGGATAGAGCTAAAGGTGAAGTTTCTCGAAGATCAAAAAATTCTATATTAGTTAATGGTATTTTAAGAATGGGTAGGATATAAAATATTCGTGGTACTCCAGCATCTACATAGCTCAATTTTCCTTCAATTATAAGAGCGAGTCTGTTAAAATCTGCAACAGTATACCCAAGCAATCTACCTAAAACTAAATCAGTTAAATTTTCACTACCACTTCCCCATCTTAAAATTGATGTAATGGCGTATATTAAAACAACTGTAATAAAAAGTTTTACAACTCTATAAAATATTGAGCCTTTGTTGAAATAAGAATAAATAACGAACCACCCTATTAAAAAAATCATCAAAGTTGGTCTATTTAGGGTTATAATATTCGAGATTATAAATAAAACCAAAGATACTACAATAGATATCTCTAAGTACTTCAACTCCCTAAATTTCTTGAGATCATTCAGATCTGCTTGAAAAGTATACAATTTATATAATAGCCAAAATTCAATACCCGTAACAAATAATGGTATATTACCCAATCCAAATGGTATTCTTACCTCCTTACCTAAATAGTCTTTAATTAATTGCCCTTTACCAGAAAGAACAATTTCTAATAAATTCAAGTGAAGAGTTTTATTAAAGTATATAAACATCAAAAAAACAAAAATTAATTGAAGTACTATAGTTAATGCTGATATAGTTTCTATGTAAGCAAAAAATGATACTTTGACCTTCTTTTTAATCAAATTAAAGCTAAACAAAGGCTTATAATTTGAAATGAAAACCCCAATATAGTAGAAAAACGCACATAAAAGCACAAAAGCTAACATTTTAATATTTAAAAACATGTAATCAGGTTCACCAACATAGGACTCATATAGTGATGGTGGAAACATTAAAGAAACAAATAAAAGAAAAAGTGAGAATATAGTCGGTCCATAAGGGTTAATGAATAAATTTTTGATATTAATTTTTGTCTTCAAAATATAAGCTTCTTGATTTTTAACGGTACTCATTTTTCACCTCTATAAAGTATTTTTTTTGGTATTAAATTATCAAAGTTTCCTGTTAATCCATTTTTATAAGCCTCTAAAATTAAGCGTATACGTAATGTTTTATTATCATCAAAAAGTATGACACCAACGAGTAATCTTATCAAGTTCTTTATCATTTGCATATAAAACAACAATTCATTTTCAGAGTATTGCTTTCCTAACCAGACAAGATTCCTCATGCCATAGTATGACAGCCAAAATTTATTAAATTCTATTCTCATACTTTTCCTACCTAAAAAACTTTTTTCCATTCTTGCTTTTGCGGCTTCTTTATGAAGTATTACACTATTAGGTATAAGAAAAATTTTCCCAATAGTACGAAGTCGTATGCAATATTCTACATCATCATGGTGAATAAAAAATTCTTTTTTTGGAAAACCTATGTTTTCAATGGCATCTCTTTTTACTAATAAACCTACAAATGATGCCATATCAATTTCAATAACCTGTTTTTGGTATTCTTTTAAGTTCAATGGAATTTGAATTAAAGGGAATATATCTTTTAAATTTATTTTTCCTCTATGGTAAATTGCTATATTACCATCCGGCAACAAAACTGAGCCAGCTAAACCCACAACATCGTTATTTTTAAAATATAAACTTAATATTTCCAACGCATCTTCTTTCGGTTCTGCATCATCATCCATCAACCACAACCAATCGTACCCCTTCTCATATCCTCTTTTAACTCCTTCGTAAAACCCACCAGCACCTCCCGTATTTTCATACATTCTTACATAATGTAACTTTATAGAATTTCCATCTGTAAAGTTTGATATGCTAAATTCTTTTTCCCAAGGTTCTTTTAAATTTTGTGGTGGTAGTTCACTTATATAACCTTTTTCTAATAGTAGTTCTGGCGTCCCATCTGTAGATGCATTATCTATTAGATAAATTCCTTGTATAGGCCTTGTTTGTTTTTGTAAAGCTTCTAAACACTCTATTAACAAATTTTTTCTATTATATGTAACAACTACCGCACAAACATTATCGCTCATCTTATTTCCTCCTCAAATACTTCTAATGATCTTTTTACCACATCATCCATATCGTAGTATTTATACTCTGCAAGCCTACCTACAAGTATTAGATTTTCAAATTTCTCTGCTTCTTCTTTATACATGTTGTAAGTCTCTTGACTTTCTTTTGTAAATACTGGATAGTATGGTATGTCTCTATTTGGCTGATAGCCTTTGGGGTATTCTTTTAATATTGTTGTTTTTTCTGATTTTGTTGAGTGTATGTGCTTAAATTCTGTGATTCTTGTGAAATCATAATCATTTGGATAATTTACAACTGGGGCTTCCTGGTAATATTCTTTTTCTATGGTTTCAAATCTTAAGTCTAAGCTTCTATATGGCAAATATCCATATTTAAAGTTAAATAATTCATCTATCATTCCCGTAAATATTAACCTGCCTTTAAACTCTTGTCCCATAAAATAAATCTTTTTGTTCTCAAAGTCTATACTCACCACTTCTTTAAAATCTGTATTTAGCATAATTTTTATGTTTGGGTGATTTAGCATTCTTTCGAATATTTTCGCATATCCTTGTTTTGGCACTGCCTGATATTTATCAGTAAAATATCTGTTATCTCTACTTATGTAAATGGGTACTCTTGCCGTTACTTGTGGATCTATTTCTTCTAGCTTTAATCCCCACTGCTTTGCTGTGTAGTTTTTGAATACCTTGTCGTATACGTAATTTGCCAAGAACTTTAAATCTTGGTCTTCTTCTTTTAAAAGGTCTAAAATAGGAACTTTAGAATTGTATTGATACTTCCCAAGTAATTTATTTTCCAATTTTTCAGCCAAAGTTTTTGGAAAAACCTCATAAAGAGTATTAAGGTTAAAGGGTATTGGAACTTTTTTACCATCAATAAAAGCTAACACTCTATGCTGATAAAGTTGCCAATCAGTAAAGTCTGATAAATAATCAAATACTTCTTTATAATCAGTATGGAATAAATGGGGACCATATTTATGGATAATTATGTTATTTTCATTTTTGTAATCATAACAATTGCCACCAATATGGTTTCGTTTTTCTATTATTAATACTTTTTGATTTAAGACATTCGCTATCCTTTCTGCAATAACAGAGCCTGATAAACCAGCACCTACTATAATGAAACTAAACATTTTTCCCCTCCAATACAAGAATTCCTTTTTTCTGCAAATAAATAAACATCGTGACTGTAACAAAGATTTCTGAAATCAACACAGAAAATGCTGTACCATTAGCTTGATACATTGGAATCAAAATAATAGATAAAATAACATTCATTACACTCGCTAATATCAAAATCCTTGAAAAAGCTTTTTTGTAACCAAATGTTAGCATCGTTTGTATTCCAAATATGTTACTTAAAGCTATTATAAAAGGTAAAAAGGACATAATTCTTAAAATTACAACCGATTCTATATATTGATTTCCTAATAATATTTTTACGATTAAATTTGCAAATACAAATATTACTAAGGATAAAATAAAGGTAAAACTACCGATTAAAATGATTGTCTTCTTTATAAATACTATTGCTGTTTCTTTTGATTGGTTGACTAATCTACTAACATACGGATAAATAGTTTGCGAAACAGGACCCAAAAGTCCTTGTACCGCTCTTATAATCTTTTCCGCAGCAGAATAATACCCAACAATTGTACTGTTTGTAAATAAACCTAAAATGAAGGTATTGCTAATAGTATATAAACTAATTGCAACTGTAGATATAAATATATGCCATCCCTCTTTTAGATGATATTTAATATTTTCAAAGGAAGGCAATGTAAATTTTACACCAAAATCTTTGAAAATTATCCAAAGACTTATTACCCCAGCTATCAAATAACCAAGTGAATTTATAAGAGGTACATAAATATAACTAGAACTTTTGTGTATAAATATAAAGATGGCCACTGTAAAAATAAGCTTAGCAGTAATATTCAAAAACGTTATGTACTTCATTCTCTCCATTCCTTGAAAAAACCAAACAGGAAAAAGCACTTGCCCTACCACCATACCAAAAGTATAAAAATAAAGTAACCAATCTTTGCTAAACTTAGTAGAACTAAACATAATCAGCGTCATTATTATAAAAGACAAAATAGTCAAAAGAAGCTGAATTGTAATAACCGCACTGAAAATTTCTGAGACCTTTTCTTGATTTTCTCTGTTTATAGAAATTTCTCTTGTAGCAGATAGATTAAAACCATAGTTTGTAAGAATTGAAAAATAACCAATAAAAGCTTGTGCAAATGATATCAAACCAAATTTGTCTGGGCCTAAAACTCTAACCAAGTAAGGTAAAGTTATTAGCGGTAAAATATAATTAGCTACTTGAAGAATACTCAAAGACATAAAATTTTCTAACAATCTTCTTTTTTCTTGAGAGCCAAACATATTTTTTATTTTTTCAATCATATTTTTATAACTACTCCTTATCGACACTATTTAATCTCTACAATACAACTATTTTATACAATTTTTCCCACATAAACTTGATTCTCAAGCTCCTATAGAAAGATGAAATTATTTTTCTTTTCAATTTCCTTTCAACTATTTAAATTAACCTAACAAACCTACCTAATCCACTTCACAAACTCCTCTATTCCCTTTTCAAATCTCATCTCCGGCTTAAAACCCAAAAGCCTCCCCGCTTTCTCTATATCTGCCCAGGTCTGTAGAACATCTCCCGGTTGAGGAGGTAAAAATTCTAACTTTGTTTTTATCTCTAAAGCTTCCTCTAAGTTTTTACCACTTCCAACAAACTAACAGTTTGATTATTTCCAAGGTTTATTACTTAATGTAATGTGTCGGTTTATAATACATAGCCCTACGTACACCTTTAATTAATATCGTCATCCCTAGGGTTTAAACCAGCTTCTTTCATTTCCTTTGTTTGTGTTCAATTTTTCTCTCCTTCGTCAGATTATTAAATTGATTTCCACGAAAATAAAAAATCCCCCATCCACCCAATTATACTAAATTATGATTTCGTATAATTAGTTTCTCTTTCTCGCTTTCTCTCCCTTAGGTAAGAGAAAATAATTCAAACTCATCTCAATTTATATATATTTCTTCAACTCTTCTAATTTCTCTATCTTTAAAATATCTTTTGCTAACTGAAGTAAAGTTTTATCATCCAATTTTGCAATACCTTCCAAATATTCTGCTGGAATATCTGTGAATTTTTCCTTGAGTTGCTCAAACACTACCATGCGTATTCCTTCTATTTTGCCTTCCATTCTCCCTTCCATTTTTCCTATTTTTAAGCCTTCCAACTTCCCTTTTTTAAGTCCTTCTTTTAATCCTTCTCTTCTCGTTTTCCTAAACTCTTCTCTTAAGCTTCGTTCTAAATTTGAAATCATCTCTTCCACCCCCTCACTTTGTACTAAAATTTCTTTTATCTCTTTTTCTTTATCCTCTGGTAAAAATCTCGATACAACTGAGAAAAGCCAATTTCTAAGTATTATGAATTCTTCTTCCGATATGTCCTTTAAAACATCTGCTAATTTCCCCAATTTTTCTGTCAACTCTTCCTTGTCTATTTTTCTATCCAATAGAAATATACTGCTTATCAAATTTGACAGCTGTAAAAGTTCTTCTTCATTATATCTGTTTACGTCAATTAGAATATACTTGAAATCTATTATATTTTCGCCAAACAATTGGTATGAGTCTATCGTTTCCTTAAAGCTTAAAGAAGCAGTCCATTTATTGATTCCATTATACAATACAATTGGAATAATAGCCGGTAATTTAAAATCTTTTCTTTTTTGTTCTTTCAACGGTATATCTCTAAGGATTTCTCTCCAAACTTCAATTATATATAGAAGCAATCTGTAAGGCATTTGAAAATCGACTTTTGATTGCAATTCCATCAATATGTAAAAGAAAACATCTTTATCTTTCAATTTCGCTCGATAAATCAGATCAGCTTCTTTATTTTTAAAATCCTGCAATATAAAAGATTTGTTTATGCGCATTACACTGGATTCATCTATTTCATTTACCCAAACTTTTTGACAAAACTTCTTAAAAGCTGTATGAATACTTTTTTATGAGAAAGTAGGTATTATAGCCTTTATCATGTTGATTGTTTAAAGTTTTTTTATTTTCACCATTCCCCATTATACTTCACCTATTATTATATCATTTTAAAGATTAAAAAAGCCAATGCTTCGCCGTGCGGGCGCAAGTGCTTAAAAAGCACCGCCTCCGCTTTCTGTATCTATATTACCACCAATAGAACTTATGGGCGCCGAAACAGCCTCATAAGTCCTATCGGATCATGTCAAAAAAAATGGATAACCAATCCAATTAATATATATTCGACATAAAATACTATTTTCCTTCTTTTTTAAGGAAATTTTTTATAAATTTTTAGCAAAATTTTAGGATAAACCCGCGGGAATCCCCACCAATTCAGTGGGGAGATGAAAGCTGGTTTATCCCAAAATTTAAACCTATATAGTAATGGAAAACTTTAACTGTTGTAGAGATAAAACTCCCTCTTTCCCGAACAACTTTTTTCGGTTCTAGCATTTTATCATCTTAGATATAAATTATAAAAATGCCACAGGAAGATCTGCTTTCATTTCAAATTTTGTAAAATAAAACATCTGACGATGCATTACTTTTCTTTACAAATTTCTAAAACTTCATCATACAATTTTTTATCAATAAAAACTTTTTCTGTATTATCTCATCCAGTAAAGGCTTTATTTCTTTTAAAAGGCCTTTCTCTTTTGCTTTTATTAATACTCCTAACGTCCCAGTGACAGTCACTTACTTCTTCAAAAACACCATAAGGTACGTAAACAACTTCATAAAGCTTTTTTAAAATTTCAATTTTGTTTATATTGGAAAGAACTATGATTGGCGTTGAATTAGCAACGGCTTTAGGCATTTTTAATGTCCTCCAAAAGTTCTTCCTTATCATCAAAGGAAAAAATACTTGTGTCAAAGCTTGCAAGGTATTTTATAAATTCTTCCTCACTCATTTCAGCAAGTGCTGCGCACTGCCCCAGAGAAAGCTTTCTTTCCCTATAGTATCTCACTGCTGCTGTTCTTTTCAGCTCAGCTATAAACTCATCTTCACTTTTTCTAAGGCTTATAAGTATTTCCTCCGGAATTTCTATTTTCTTTGTGACACAAGACGGATTCGCAACACAGTGTGCTTTTTTATTCTTTGAACTTTTCTTCTTTGGTTAATGTAGGTCTCGATATTTTTAATAATTCCAAAACATCTTTTCCTTTCATATTTACATCACTTTGTAAATATTGTAACATAATTCACAAGATAATACAAATACCTTTTATTAAAAATTTTAATACATTTAAAACCATTTATTATTTTTCTTTACTATATTTTTTAAAAAAAACCACGCCATCATATGAAATTTTAATGAGAAATTGGAACATACGTTTTGATCTACACTTCAATTACTTGGTACTCATCTTTTCCTATGAATATAAGCAGTGCTTCTTTTACATCTTTTCTCTCTTTTAGCCCTCTGCTTTCTCTATACCTCTTAAGCTGCTTTATACCTTCTTCTTTTATCTTGTCTACTTTGTCTTTCTCACTTTTCTTTATGTATTTTAGCTCTATTAACCACTCGTATTTTACATCCGGTATCCTTATGTCCCTCTCCAAGTATATGTCTATATACCCTCCTTCTGTCTCCCTCTCACTTATTGGCCTGTAAACATTGCTTATGGTTAAGTAAGAAAACAGTATTACTTTTATGTATTTTTCATCAAATTTTACTATGTCTCTATTTGATAATCTATTTAATATGTTCGTGCTAATAAATTCTACAAAAGGTTTAATATCTCCTTGAAATGCCATCTCCCATGTGGCTTTCGCTATCTCTTCTGTCTCGTATTTTATGTTATTCTCTTCTTTTAATTTTTTCTCAAAATATTCCCAAAATATTGTCTTTATTATGTAGTTTGGTATGGTAAGTTTTGTTACGTTGTATACACTATCTTTTATCGTGAGTAATCCCATATAGAATAACAGTGATACAAAGTATTCTTCGTCGTACATTCTGTCAAATGAAAATTTTGTTACTATCTCCGCTACTATCCCTTCCTCTTTTATGATTCTCTCTAATAATGCCCTGTTCTCTTCATTCATTGTAAGCCTGTTTAGCCTACCATAGTCTGTCTTTACATTGTCATCTATTAGATACTCTGGATATCCTCCTGTGTTTTTGTATTGTGCTAAAAAGTATAGTACCATGTCTGGATTGTATACCCTTGTCTTGGCATTTTTGTTGAATTTATAGCCATCGTATAATTCCCTTAAGTTATTTATTAAATTCTCTTTTTCCTCTATCCCTACTTCTTCTAGTATCTTCACTACTTCTTCTTCTGTAAATCCCAGCATCTCATTTAAGCTTAAATCCATTGTGACATTTAATGCTATGTTAAATCCACTCGTTAAGTCATCCAGCATTATCGGGGATATCCCTGTTATGAATATCCTGTCTATTACACTCTCTGTCCCTATCTTCAATGTCTCATAAAAGTCTCTTACAAAACCTGATGCCCTCACTATCTCTCTGTAAAATTCATTGTCCCCCATCGCTATTATGTCATTAGCAAAATGGTCATATTCGTCTATTATTAGGTATATCTTTTTACCTACTTTTTTTACTTCATTTATTATCGTCATTATAACTGCATTTATATCAGTTATTTGGTCAATTTTCTTCCTTATTTCTTCCGTATTTTCTAATATACCCTCGTATCTGTCTAATAAAGCATTTATTGAATTTTTCACACTTAACAAAAAGGACTCTTTTAGTTGGTCTTTGTTTTCTGTGTTTAGGCCTGAAAAATTCAGTTTGAGTATCATATAACTGTTCTTTAGCTTTGTTAGGTTCTTCCCTATATATAAGTCGCCAAATAGTTTCTCAAAGTCTTTCTCATTGTTTATGTCATAATAGTTCTCTAATGTAGAAAGAAAGAGACTCTTCCCAAACCTCCTCGGCCTTATGAAAAACAGGTATTTGCTATTTAAGTTCTCTATCTTCTCTATATACATCGTTTTGTCTACATACAGGTATCCTTCTTCTCTCATCGCTCTGAAATTGGACATCCCATAGGGTATTTTCTTCATCTCTACACCCTCCTACCTTTCTTTTTTAATACCGCATGAGATTCTTCGGCTTCGCCTCAAAATGACAGAAGACAAAGATTCTTCGGAGACCCTTCACTTCGGCTTAAGGCTTCGTTTCACTTCGGCTCAGGGCTTCGGCTTAGAATGATAAAGATGAAAGATTAAAAGCGGCATGCTCACCTTTTAAACTAAACTTCTATTATTTGGTATTCGTCTTTGCCTATGAATATGATTAGCGCCTGCTTTACATCTTTTCTCTCTTTTAGCCCTTTACTTTCTCTATACCTCTTAAGCTGCTTTATTCCTTCTTCTTTTATCTTGTCTACCTTGTCTTTCTCACTCTTCTTTACATACTTTAGCTCTATCAACCACTCGTATTTTATATCTGGTATCCTTATGTCCCTCTCCAAGTATATGTCTATATACCCTCCTTCTGTCTCCCTCTCACTTATTGGCCTATAGGCTTTGCTGTTTACAAGATACGTAATTAATATCACTTTGATATATTTTTCATCAAAGTTTATTATGTCCCTGTTCGAAAGCACCTTTAGCACGTTCTGGCTTATATACTCTATATATGGTTTTATTATCCCTTCATACGCCATCTCTTCTATGGTCTTCCTTAACTCATTTAGGTCAAGATTAATTTTGTATTCTTTCTTTAAATTCGTTTCTATATATTCCCACATTATTGTCTTGATTACGTAATTGGGTATTTTTAAAAATAATCTCGTTTTTTCTTGCCTCTCTATCGTGAGTAATCCCATATAGAATAACAGTGATACAAAGTATTCTTCGTCGTACATCCTGTCAAATGAAAATTTTGTTACTATCTCCGCTACTATACCTTCCTCTTTTATGATCCTCTCTAGCAATGCCTTGTTCTCTTCATTCATTGTAAGCCTGTTTAGCCTGCCATAGTCTGTCTTTACATTGTCGTCTATTAAATTTCTAGGCGGTTTTTTGTATCTTACTATGCTGTCAAGATAATACAATACCATGTCTGGATTGTATATCCTCTTCTCCGCTTCTGCACTAAATAAATAACCATCGTATAATTCTTTTAATTCTTCTAATGATTTTTCTCTTTCTTTTTCCTCTATCCCTACTTCTTCTAGTATCTTCACCACTTCTTCTTCTGTAAATCCTAGCATCTCATTTAAGCTTAAATCCATTGTGACATTTAATGCTATGTTAAATCCACTCGTTAAGTCGTCCAGCATTATTGGAGATATCCCTGTTATGAATATCCTGTCTATTACACTCTCTGTTCCTATCTTCAATGTCTCATAAAAATCTCTTACAAAACCTGATGCCCTCACTATCTCTCTGTAAAATTCATTGTCCCCCATCGCTATTATGTCATTAGCAAAATGGTCATATTCGTCTATTATTAGGTATACCTTTTTACCTACTTTTTTTACTTCATTTATTAGCGTCATTATAACTGCATTTATATCAGTTATTTGGTCAATTTTCTCCCTTATTTCTTCCGTATTTCCTAATATACCCTCGTATCTGCCTAATAAAGCATTTATTGAATTTTTCACACTTAACAAAAAGGACTCTTTTAGTTGGTCTTTGTTTTCTGTGTTTAGGCCTGAAAAATTCAGCTTGAGTATCATATAACTGTTCTTTAGCCTTGTTGGGTTCTTCCCTATATATAAGTCGCCAAATAGTTTCTCAAAGTCTTTCTCATTGTTTATGTCATAGTAGTTATCTAATGTGGAAAGAAAGAGACTTTTCCCAAATCTCCTCGGCCTTATGAAAAACAGGTATTTGCTATTTAAGTTCTCTATCTTCTCTATATACATCGTTTTGTCCACATAAAGGTATCCTTCTTCTCTCATCGCTCTGAAATTGGACATCCCATAGGGTATTTTCATCATCTCTACACCCTCCTACCTTTCTTTTTTAATACTTTTTTGCATTTTTTCGCATTCCTTTATGCATGAGATTCTTCGGCTCCGCCTCAGAATGACAGAAGACAAAGATTCTTCGTCGTGCTTCAGAGACCCTTTGCTCCTCTCAGGGCTTTGCCACGCTACGCCTCGGGATTTATTACTACACTTTACAAAAAAAGACACACTTTATAGTGTATCTCGATGTCTACAAATTTACTACTGCTTTTTTTAAAAGCTGTATATCCAGCTTTGCTTCCTGCGATTTTTGGTTTAATTCAGTAATCTTTTTATCATATTCATCTAGTTTTTTATCTAACTTCATCTTTATTTCTGTAATAGCTTCGGAATTTGAAGCGGTTTGTTCAAATGTAGCTTTAGTTAAATTTTCTACATTTTCAAGCCTTTTTTCAAAACCATCAAGCTTTTTCTCAAAACTGTCGAATCTTTTTTCTACATTTTCAAGCTTTTTTTCAAATCCGTCCAACCTTTTCTCTACTCTTTCTAATCTCTTCTCAAAACTATCAAGTCTTTCTTCAAATCCATCCAATCTTTTTTCAAAGTTGTCAAACCTTTTTTCAAAACTATTAAATTTGTCAACAATAAAATTCATAAATTCTTCATTTGTCATTTCATAACCCCCATATAAAAACCTTTTACTAGCTTCATCATACCATTCCTTTTATGGTAAATCAAGATAAAAAAGAGAGATACACTTTTAATGTATCTCTTGAAGCGTCTTTTGGGATTCTTCTATTATTTGCTTTGTAGCTTCAGTCATAGGCTTGGGCTCTAGTGATTTGGAATTTATTTCCTCATACATTTTGTCTACATCTATTGCTTTTTGTAAAAATTCTTTTGCTTTTTCTTTATTTCCTTTACCTAAGTAATACATACCTACTTTGTTGTAAGCATCGGCTAATTGCTGGTAATTTTCTGGCCTGAAAGGCTGTACTTCCACTGCTTTTACTACGTATTTAAGTCCCAAGTCAATTTCTCCATGAGCAAGGTAAAAAGCCCCCAGTTGAGCATTAAGTTGAGAATTGAAAGGCTCTAATTGCACGGCTTTTTCTTCTTCAAACATGGCTTTTTGAAGCTTTACAGCATCCTTTAACTGGTCGCCAAGAGCGGTGAGAATTTGCCCGTATGTCATTCTGTATTTTGCGTTCCAAGAATCATAGGTTACTGCTTTACTATAATATTGTTCCGCTGAAAGGAGGTCTTGCTGCCTTAAAAAGCTATCTCCTTTTACAGCATAACCTAAAGCCGACGACATAGAGGTAGACATGTACATTACAATAAAGGCTATTACTATTGCCAAATAGTTTAAGTAAATCCTTTTATTCTTTACTTTAGTTTTTAACCCATCTAAAGAGTTTATTGTACCAATCAACGCCCAAAGCGCTATAGACACAGCAGAAAGCGACAGGTCAAAATCCATTGCAGCATGCCCATAAAGGCTTATTATTGCTGTTATAATTGCAGCAATTAAAGTTCTGTCTTTGTCTTCCATATATCCTTTATACACTCTATACATGCTTCTAAACAGGGATACCAACAAAAATACTATAGCGATGGCTCCAATGATACCCGTATCTAAAAGAACCTGCATGAAATAGTTATGAGTCTGAGTAGTCCAATACAGGTAAGATTGGTATTTGAAATATAGTGATGCCCATGCGCCGCCACCTGCTCCAAATATGGGATAATCTTTGAAAATTTTAAATCCATCCTTATAAAACTGTATCCTTTCTGAGCTGCTGCGACTAGTAAGATTTATATCCTGCACTCGGTAGGCAATATTTTCTGGCAAATATTTATATTTTAGCATTATATTTTGTACATCTTTTGGATCATTTTTAGGATAAATCTCTGCCTTTGTAAAAGTAACAGAGGTGTCTGGAAATTTATTTATAAATACTATAGCAAGCCTTTTTGTATCTTTTAAAGTGGTAAATTCTATTTTTTTCTCTCCTATGAAATTCTCTTTATCATAAAATTCTGTAATTTTAGAAGGCTGGTCTTTTTCATTTCTGCTGTTTATTATTATTCCATAAGCCCAGTCTTTATTAGAGGGATTTTTTGTTACCACATCGTACTTTAAAACATAAACCCTGTCAGGTTCCACATTTACAAATCTTGTAACACTCTTGATACCATCTGGTTCCTCTGCAGTATGTTTTAAAGTCAAAGGAACCTGTCTGGTAAAAACTATGTATCCTCCTGCTAATACTAAAACTACCATTATGAAAGCAATAACTATTCCTATTTTTACATTTATCTTGTTTACAACATTCACAATAAAGCTTATGGCATAAGTAATAATAAGTGAGGAAAACAGGCCAATTAAATACCATTTTATTAATTTGATGGCTAACCCACTAGCAACTGCTGAATTAAACTTCGCTATAGGCAGAGCTGAAGCAATTATAATGCCTGCAAAATACATAAAAGGTTCTATTCTTTTGCCTTTTGGCATTAAAATCATTAGCAAAATACCTAGGAAGGGAAGCATAACCCATGCTCCACGAGACAGTGTAAATATATAGGCGTAAAACTGTGTATAAGCTGCCACTCCGTATAATGCCTTTAAGTATTTGTTGTCAATATTAGAGATTAAGGCTAAATTTACAAGAAAGAAGGCCATTAAAAAGGAAGCTGTTGTATTGGGATATTGAAAAGTGGAGTTTATCCTGCCTGCTACCCATGAACCATTGTAATGAATAAGATTGACAGAAGAACCAAGCCCTATAATTGCCACTACAAAAGAGCTTAAAACCAGTACATTCAGCAGTATAAAAATTTTTTTATTGTCTTTTACAATTTTGCTCACCATAAAATATATAAACAAATAATCGAAATATCTCAAAACTTCCCCAATACTAGCCCTTATATTTACAGCAAAAAAAGTAGAAATAACATAGGCTCCCACAATAGATAAAGCAGCATAATCTAAAGTAGTGCTTATTACTGGTTCTTTTTGGACAATTTTATATATAGCCCACAGGATAAATACTACAGAGGTCAAAGCAATTGTGGGAAACATTTCTTTTTCAAAATACATGCCTCTAAAAAACGGGGGATAAAATAGGAGTATTAAAAGCAGTGTATAAAATGCGGTATCAAATTTTATAAAGCTTTTAGGTGTTTTTTTTGTTTCTTTTTTATAAGTTTTACTTTTTTTCGCTGCAGTCTTTTGTGCCATTTTCAATCCCCTTTTCTTCTAGTATTTTAATTCATTTACACTACAGTATATACATATTCGCCAAAAATCTTACTTCTCCTTCTTTTTCTGAAATTATCAATTGAAAATTTTAAAAAAGAAGAGCAGTTATTTTGCCTCAATCACACATTTTAATTGAAGGAATATAATAAAGTGAAAAAACAAAAAGGGGGATTGGTATGAAGTTCAAGTACTTACTAGCGTTTGTATTGGTATTTACACTTATTGCTTCATCATTTGTAGGTTGTGGAAGTAAAGAGAAAAAGCTTACAAAAATCAATTTTGTAGAGACTGTTCACTCCATATTCTATGCACCTTATTATGTAGCAATAAGCCAGGGATTGTTCAAAGAACAAGGACTGGAACTTATCATTGCTACTGCTCAAGGATCAGATAAAGCTGCAACTGCTGTTTTATCTGGAACAGCTGATATAGGGCTTCAAGGGCCTGAAACAACTGTTTATGTACTTCAAGAAGGAAGAGAAGACTATCTTGTAAACTTTGGGCAATTGACAAGAAAAGATGGATCCTTCCTTTTGGGTAAAAAATCCGAACCAGATTTTAAGTGGGAAAACTTGAGAGGAAAAAAAGTCATAGGTGGAAGGCCTGGTGGAATGCCTGAAATGACTTTAGAATACATTTTAAAAGAACATGGAATAAATCCTAAGACAGACCTGACTTTAATAACTAATCTTCAATTTACGGCAGCAGCCGGTGCATTTATGTCTTCAGATGCAGATTACGTAGCTTTGTTTGAACCTACTGCTTCATTAGTAGAAAAACAGGGAGGAGGTTATATTGTAGCCTCTGTAGGGGCATCTAGCCACGAAGTTCCTTACACTACATTTAATGCAAAAAAGAGCTATATAGAAAAACACCCAGATATAATACAAAAATTTGCAAATGCAGTGTATAAAGGGATGATTTGGGTAGATTCCCATTCTGCAAAAGAGGTAGCAGAAGCAATCAAGCCTTTCTTCCCAGATGCTGATGTAGACCTTATGGCAACTGCAATTGAAAGGTATAAAAACCAGAATACATGGGGAACCACTCTGAAGATGAAAACTGAGGATTTTGATTTCTTGCAAACTATACTTTTGGATGCAGGAGTGATAAAGAAAAAAGTCGATTCTAAGCTTTTGATAAATAACACTTTTGCCGAAAAAGCAGAAAAAACTATTAAAAAGTAAATTTT
Organism: Clostridia bacterium; assembly: GCA_012840485.1. Lineage (GTDB taxonomy): Bacteria > Bacillota > Thermoanaerobacteria > Thermoanaerobacterales > Thermoanaerobacteraceae > Thermoanaerobacter. The sequence continues at coordinate 35,658 of DULG01000058.1, forward strand.
TAACTTGTGCTCAAGAGTAATCTCTTGGGCACAAGTCCCCCATCTTTTGACTTACTAGTAGGAGGGAGTGCCTTTATGCACAAAATAATGGTCAGTCTCAAAAACATATCCTTTCAATATCATACATTGGAAGGTGAAACAGAGGCTTTAAAAAATATATCTTTTGATGTATACGAAGGAGAATTTGTTGGAATTATCGGTCCTTCCGGTTGTGGCAAATCAACTCTTCTTTCCATCATCTCTGGTCTTTTGAAGCCTTCAACAGGAAGTGTGGAAGTGAATGGGAAAATAGGGTATATGCTTCAAAGGGATCACCTCTTTGAGTGGCGCACTATTTGGCAAAATGTGATACTGGGATTAGAAATACAAAAAATTTTAACACAAGAATCCAAAAGGTATGTGGAAGAATTATTAGTTAAATACGGTTTGAGGGAATTTAAGAACTATTATCCTAATCAATTGTCAGGTGGAATGAGACAAAGAACAGCACTTATAAGGACATTGGCATTAAAGCCTGACATACTTTTGTTAGACGAAGCATTTTCAGCCCTGGATTATCAAACAAGACTTGCTATATCTGATGAAGTGTATAAAATCTTAAAAAATGAACAAAAAACAGCCATAATAGTAACTCATGATATTTCCGAGGCAATAGCCATGTGTGACAGGATTGTAGTACTTTCAAAAAGGCCAGCATATATAAAAAGGATTTATACAATTTCTCTCACATGTGATGATTATTCTCCCATAGGGAGAAGAAAGGCACCTGAGTTTAGGGAGTATTTTAATTCTATATGGAAGGAGTTAGATATACATGTATGAAGCAGCATCCTCTTATATTTCAAAAGAACATGAGAAATTTTTAAAAAAGGTAAAGCGGAAAAATCTGATGATAAGAGTAACTCAGTTAGCCTTTTTAATAATATTTTTTGTTGTTTGGGAAATTTTAGCAAGATATAAAATTGTAGATCCCTTTCTAGTAAGTCAACCTTCAAGAATGTTAAAAACTATACTTACTTTAAATCAAAATGGTACTCTCTTGACTCACATATGGGTAACGTTAAGTGAGACTATAGTAGGATTCACACTAGGGACACTTATCGGAATGTTTGTGGCAATACTTTTGTGGTGGTCAGATTTTCTTTCAAAAGTGGCAGAACCTTATCTGGTAGTACTAAACAGCCTTCCTAAAATCGCTTTAGGACCTATATTTATAGTTTGGATGGGAAATGGTGAAGCCCCTATTATAACAATGGCTCTAGCTATCTCCTTGATTGTGACAATTATAAGTTTGCAGACAGGGTTTAAAGAAGTAGATGAAGAGAAAATAAAGCTTTTGAAGACTTTTAGAGCTACTAAAATGCAAATACTTACAAAATGCGTCTTGCCTGCCAGTGTTCCGACTATTATGTCCGCAATAAAGATAAATATAGGACTTTCCTGGGTGGGCGTTATAACAGGAGAGTTTTTAGTGTCAAAAGCCGGCTTGGGATATTTGATAGTCTATGGAGGACAAATTTTTAAATTGGACATGGTAATGACAAGTGTACTCATACTTTCTATACTTTCTGCTTTGATGTACGTATTTATAGTGTACCTTGAAAAAAAACTGATAAGGTGGAGATAAAAAAGGTGCTTTTTCTTTCGACATGTGCTAAAATATGTTTGTGATACAATAAAAACACGGGGTGAAAACCAATGAAAATTGCACTGGCACAGATAAATCCTATTGTAGGAGATATAAAATATAACTGTAAAAAAATAGCAGAATATATAGAGAAGGCAAAATCTCACAATGCAGATGTTGTAGTATTCCCTGAACTATCTACGGTAGGCTACCCTCCCAAAGACTTTTTATTTATGAAAGATTTTATAAAAGCCAACGAAAACCTCGTAGAAGAAATGATTTTACCTGCCACTAAAGGAATTGCTGCAATCATTGGTACAGTGAGACAAGATATAAGAGGAAATCTATACAATTCTGCTTTTTTTATTTATAATGACGAAATAATAGAAACTTTTGATAAAACTCTTATCCCTAATTACGATGTATTCGACGAAAAGAGGTATTTTAAATCCTCTTCTCAAATAAAAATAATTAACTTTAAAGGCTTAAAAATAGGAGTAAATATATGTGAAGATGTGTGGAAAGATTATGTCTTTGAGCCAAATGTAGATTACTCCGTTGATGTTTTGGCAGAACAGTATAAGTTGAAACCAGACATTTTTGTAAATATTTCAGCATCTCCTTACCATTTAGGAAAACAAAGTATGAGAGTTGAGATGATAGAAGAAAAGATAAAAAAATATGGAATACCTTTTGTGTATGTAAACCAGGTAGGGGCAAATGATGAGTTGATATTTGATGGTAGTAGTTTTGTAGTAAATGGAAAAGGCAAAAAGGTAAAGGAACTTAAGGCTTTTGAGGAAGACTTTAAAATAGTAGAAGTCGAAAAATTAAATGATTATGAAGAATTGCCTGAAATAAAAGAAGATATATCTTGGGTATATAAAGCCCTTGTGGTAGGAGTAAGGGATTACTTCAAAAAGTTAGGCTTTAAAAAGGCTGTAATCGGCTTAAGTGGCGGAATTGATTCAGCTGTGGTAGCTTATATTGCAGTAGAAGCTCTGGGAAAAGAAAATGTACTAGGCATTTCTATGCCATCTAGGTATTCCTCAGAGGGAAGTGTACAGGATTCGGAAGTTTTGGCAAGGAATTTAGGGATTAAGCTTAGAATAATACCTATAGAACCTGTCTTTGAAAGTTACCTGTCTGTTTTTAATAAAGGCAATGACCCTTTAGGAGATTTGGCAGAAGAAAATGTACAAGCTAGAATCCGAGGAAATTATTTGATGTTTGTATCTAATAGAGAGGAGTACCTCGCTTTGGCAACAGGAAATAAGTCAGAGCTAGCAATGGGCTATTGTACCTTGTACGGGGATATGAGCGGCAGTCTTGCTGTAATTGGGGATTTATTCAAAACTCAAGTATACGAATTAGCAAAATATATAAACATGGATAAAGAGATAATACCTATTTCTATCATTGAAAAGATTCCTTCTGCAGAACTAAGACCCAATCAAAAAGATGAGGACTCGCTGCCCCCCTACAAAATATTAGATGAGGTGTTAAGATTATATCTTGAAGAAAATGCGTCAGTCGAAGAAATAGTAAAAAGAGGTTTTGATGAAAATCTTACAAAAGATATCATAAACAAAGTAAACAGAACAGAGTATAAAAGAAAACAAGCAGCCCCTGTATTGAGGATTTCTTGTAAAGCCTTTGGAATCGGGAGAAGAATGCCAATTGTCCATAATTTTAAGCTGTGACATCCATTGAATTTCTGAGGAGGAGATTTTTTTGTCTAAACAGTTAAAAAGCGATATTGTTCTCACTTTGGTTACGATGGTATGGGGAACTACTTTTATAATTGTAAAAAATGCAATTCAGACACTTCCTGTATACAATTTTCTTTTTCTTCGTTTTTTTTTAGCCTTCTTTCTTTTAATAGTTATCTTTTGGAAAAAACTAACGAATCTAAATAAAAGGGTATTGATTATTTCATCAATAATAGGGGTGATGCTTTTTTCAGGGTATGCTTTCCAAACAATGGGACTCAAATATACAACTGCATCTAAATCAGGATTTATAACAGGATTTAGTGTAGTGCTGGTGCCTCTTCTAGAGACATTTCTTCTTAAAAGGAAACCAACTAAATTAGCAATTATAGGGGTTTTCCACGCTTTTATAGGCCTTGTATTTCTTACTACAAATATAAATTTATCTGTCAATATAGGAGATATATTGACCCTTTTTTGCGCTTTTGCTTTTGCAATACACATAGTATTGATATCAAAATATGCTTCTACTTTAGACTCATATTTGCTAGCTACTATGCAAATTGGAGTAGTCGCTTTATTAAGCGGTATTACCAGCATTATATTTGAAAAACCTTTTATACCTTCTTCTCTTAAAGTCTGGTCAGCTATTATAATCACAGGAGTATTGGCAACGGCCTTTGCTTTTGTTGCCCAAAATAAAATGCAAGCTTATACTACTGCAACCCACACAGCCTTAATATTTTCTATGGAGCCAGTATTTGCAGCTATAGCCGCTTTTTTAATCGGCAAAGAGGTAATGTCTCCTAGGGCTATAATAGGTGGAATTTTTATGCTGGCAGGTATTGTGCTTTCAGAGTTGCCTGAAAAAGTAGCTAGATAAAAAGGCTCTCTACTGTTTGTAAAAGTCCAGTAGAAAGCCTTTTTACATGTTTTTGTATTTGCTTGCAATCTGAAGTCTCATCAATGCTCTCTTTAAAGCAGCTTCTGCTAATAGGTGTTCTTGTCTACTTCTTTTTTGTCTTAATTTTTCTTCCGCCCTTTCTTTAGCTGCCTGTGCTCTTGCTATATCAATTTCTTCAGGCCATTCTACTGCGCTGGATAAAATAGTTACACTGACTCTTTTTACTTCCATAAAACCGCCAGAGATGAAGGCTTCTCTCCATTGACCGTCCCTTTTTATCTGTAAAGTCCCTGCCTGTGCAATAGCTGCTGTCATGGGAATGTGTCCTTTTAAAATACCTATTTTGCCTGTGGTTATAGTGACAATTATTTCTTCTACATCGCCTTCATAAAATTTTCTGTGAGGAGTCAACACTTCGAGGTGAAAATTTTTATCCATTTGCTTCACCTCATTTCATTTTTTCAGCTTTCTCGTATACTTCTTCAATATTACCTACCATGTAGAAGGCTGTTTCTGGGATGTCGTCCATTTCTCCTTCTACAATCTTTTTAAACCCTTTAATAGTCTCTTTTAAAGGAACGTACTTGCCAGGCGTACCTGTAAAAGTTTCTGCCACGAAGAACGGCTGCGATAAAAACCTTTGTATCTTTCTCGCTCTGTACACTATGAGTTTATCCTCTTCTGTAAGTTCTTCCATACCTAATATAGCAATTATATCTTGAAGTTCTTTATACCTTTGCAAAATTTCCTGCACTTTTCTAGCCACATAATAATGTTCTTCTCCGACTATATGGGGCTCTAGTATGCGGGAAGTAGAATCTAATGGGTCCACCGCAGGATAAATTCCCATTTCTGCAATACTTCTTGATAAAACTGTCGTAGCATCTAAGTGGGTAAAAGTAGTAGCTGGCGCCGGGTCTGTCAAGTCGTCTGCAGGCACATAAACAGCTTGAACTGAAGTAATAGATCCTTTTTTAGTAGAGGTTATTCTCTCTTCCAAATGGCCTAAATCTATCGCCAATGTAGGTTGGTAACCGACAGCAGAGGGCATCCTTCCTAAAAGTGCTGAAACTTCAGAACCTGCCTGAATAAATCTAAATATGTTGTCGATAAACAACAAAACATCTTGATGTTCTACATCTCTAAAATGTTCTGCCATTGTAAGACCTGCTAAACCAACCCTCATTCTAGCCCCTGGTGGCTCATTCATCTGTCCAAACACAAAGGCCGTTTTGTCTATAACCCCAGATTCGTGCATTTCGTGCCATAACTCGTTTCCTTCACGAGACCTTTCTCCAACTCCTGCAAAAATTGAATAGCCACCGTGTTCTATGGCAACATTTCGTATTAATTCCATTATTAAGACAGTTTTCCCCACACCTGCACCGCCAAAAAGGCCTATTTTGCCTCCTTTTGGATAAGGAGTGAGTAAGTCAATGACTTTGATACCCGTCTCTAAAATTTCAGTGGCAGGGCTTTGTTCTTCAAAAGAAGGAGCTTTTCTGTGAATAGACATGTATTCCACATCTTTTACTTCCCCTAATTCATCTATAGGCTGACCTAATACATTAAACATCCTGCCTAAAACACCTTTACCAACAGGGACCATTATAGGCCCACCTGTATCTGTTGCCTCCATTCCCCTTCTCAAACCATCAGTAGAAGCCATTGCAACACATCTTACTACATTATCTCCTACATGTTGAGACACTTCTACAACTAACTCCCTCTCTTCCATAGGGATTTTTATAGCATTGTTTATCGGGGGAAGTTCCCCTTCAAACCTTATATCAACAACCGGACCAATAACTTGAGTAACATATCCTTTCTTCAAAATATCATCTCCTTCTATACAGATGCCCCTGCAATTATTTCGGATATTTCTTGAGTGATAGATGCCTGCCTTACTTTGTTATATTCTAATGTAAGTTTATTTATCATTTTATCAGCATTGGAGGTAGCACCGTCCATTGCCATCATTCGCGCAAAATGTTCAGAAGCAAAAGCTTGAACCAAAATACTATATACGAGTCCTTTTATATACTCAGGAACAAGTGTATCAAAGACTTCTGTAACAGAAGGCTCGTATATCATATCATCATCTATTTGAACCCCATTATTCTCCGTTCCTTCTTCTCTTTCACTGGCTAACGCCATGAAATTCTCAATATCCAGTGGCAGTAATCTTAAAACCTTAACTCTTTGAATGAGGCCCTCCATTTCTGTGTACACAATTGAAATTTCATTTGTCAGCCCTCTATTATAAGCATTTAATATAACATCGCTGATTTCTCCTGCTGCAGTAGTTGTTGGGTTTTGAGCTGTGTACAAAAATTCTATATCCACATCATAGCCTTTTTTGATGAAATATCGCCTTCCTACCTCTCCTACCACCATTAAATTTACCTTTTCTCCTCCAATGATTTCCTCTGCCTTTTTTATAACATTGTGGTTATAAGCACCGCAAAGGCCTTTATCTCCTGTGACTACTATTAAACACTTCTTTTTGGGCTTTTGTTCCTCTTCTTTGTTGTCTATATTGTATTTTTGTTTGTTATTGTTTATATAATAGGAAGTTACCTCCCCACTGTGGAGCAGTATGTCCTTCATTGTAACCTGAATTTTATGATAATAAGGCCTTACATTATCTAACATTACTTTTGCTTTTTGAAATTTTGAGGCAGATATTAAATACATTGCTCTAGTGATTTTCCGGGTTTCTCTTACACTTTTAATCCGCAAAGCAATATCTCTTTTCCCCATCAATTCTCACCCTTTGGGACATACTTTTCTTTGTACTCCACAATTGCAGCTTTTAATTTTTCTTCTGTCTCTTCAGTTAAATCTTTTGTATCTTTGATAGACAGCTTTATTTCAGGATAATTTGTATCCAAAAATTCTAAAAGACCTTTTATAAATGGTTTAACTTCTTCTACTTTGATATCCGTCACGTATTTGTTCATCACTGTGTATATAGCTACTACTTGGTCTTCTACTGCCATAGGCTGGTATTGAGGCTGCTTTGTTAGTTCAACTATTCTCTCCCCTTGTTTTAATACTTCAAGAGTCGCCTTATCTAGATCAGAACCAAATCGGGCAAAAACCTGCAATTCTCTGTACTGGGAAAGTTCTAATCTCAATCGACCAGCAACTTTTTTCATGGCTTTAATCTGAGCAGCACCGCCAACACGGGATACAGACAATCCTACATTTATCGCTGGCCTTATTCCTGAGTAAAACAACTCCGATTCAAGGTATATTTGCCCGTCGGTAATTGAAATGACATTTGTAGGAATATAAGCGGAGATATCTCCTGCCAATGTTTCAACAATAGGAAGAGCTGTCAAAGAACCTCCTCCATACTCATCAGCCAGCCTCGCGGAACGCTCTAAAAGCCTTGAGTGAAGGTAAAAGACATCGCCAGGGTAAGCCTCTCTTCCTGGTGGACGCCTCAAAAGTAATGAAATCGTCCTGTAAGCAATAGCATGCTTTGAAAGGTCATCGTAAACCAATAAAACATCCTTCCCCTGATACATGAAATGTTCTCCCATTGCACAACCTGCATAGGGAGCAATGTACTGTAGTGCCGCAGAATCACTGGCAGTTGATGCAACAACTGTTGTATATTCCATTGCACCATATTTTTCTAACATGTTGACAATTCCGGCAATAGTAGAAGCTTTTTGACCTATCGCTACATATATGCAATAGACTCCCTTTCCCTTCTGGTTTATTATAGTATCTATAGCTATAGCAGTTTTCCCAGTCTGCCTGTCTCCAATTATCAGTTCCCTCTGTCCTCTTCCAATCGGGATCATGGAGTCTATAGCTAAAATTCCTGTCTGCAAAGGCGTATCAACAGACTTTCTCCTCACTATCGGAGGAGCAGGATATTCGATGGGTCTTGTAGTATTATAATTTATGGGTCCTTTACCATCTATAGGCTCTCCTAAAGGATTTACAACTCTTCCTAACATTGCTTCTCCAGCGGGTACTTCCATTATTCTGCCTGTCCTTTTTACTACATCTCCTTCTTTAACTTTTTCTGGATCCCCTAATACAACAACACCAACCGTGTCTTCTTCTAGATTTAAGACCATTCCCACAACTTTACTTTCAAATTCCACCATTTCACCGTAAATTGCATTGTCAAGACCATATATCTTAGCTATGCCATCGCCAGATTGGATGACATAACCTACCTCTTGAGTCTCAAGGTTAAAATCAAAATTTTTTATTTTTTGCTCTATCACAGAACTTATTTCCTCAGGTCTTATGCCCATACTTTTCACCTTCTTAAGCTCATTTTAGACAGCTTGTTGTAGGTTTTTAAAAAGTGCATCAAGTCTTGCCTTCACAGAACCATCAATTATTGTATTCCCAATTATTAGTTTTAATCCTCCTAATATGTTTTTATCTACTATAAGAATAACATTAACCTGTTTTTTAAATTTTCCCTCTAGCTTTTCTTTAAGTCTTTGCACTGTTTCTTCTTTAAGAGGATATGCTGATATTACCTTAACATCCATAATATTAAAATATTCTTTATATAAAGCTTCAAATTGATCTCTTATAGGGACTATTAAATTTTCTCTATCTTTTAAGATAATAGTTTTTATAAAATTCACAAATTCTTTGTTAAATCCTTCCAATATTTCTTCTACAAATCGCATTTTCCCAATTTTATCAATGCTTTTGTTTCTTAAAATCTTCCTTACTTTGTCAATTTGGAAAATCTCAATAGCTTCCTTCAATTGTTTACGGTATTCTTCTACTTTATCCTCTTTTTTTGCCACATCAAGGAGAGCATAGGCGTATCTTTTCGCAATTATTTGTACCATGAACCCCCTGCCTCCTCTATAACTTCATTAATGATATTTTCATCCTCAATAGGAAACTTTTTCTCAATAACACGGGAAGCAGCATCTACTATTAAATGAGATATTTCTGTCCTGAGGTCATGCATTGCTTTTACTGTTTCTAATTCTATTTCTTTTCTTGCATTTTCTATCATTTCTTCTGCTACTTTATGAGCATCTTCTATAATTTGATTCGCTTTAATCTCTGCCATTTTTTCTGCCTTGTCAATAATAGCTTTTCCTTCATTATCAGCCTTTTGAAGAATCTCTTCATATTTGGCTTTTAGTTCATAAGCTTCTTTCTTTTCTCTATCTGCTTCTTCTAAAGAGGTTTTAATTTTATCTTGCCTTTCTTGTAAAAATTGGGTTACAGGTTTAAATAAAAGCTTTTTTAATATATAATAGAGGACCAAAATATTAATTATTGTAAAAACAAAGGTCCAACCATTAAAAAGATTCAATTTCCTCCCTTCTTTCAGTAAAAAGTTTTTCCTTCAAATATTATGGCTTTAACAGTATCAACATTATTGCAACAAGCAAACCATATATAGCAGTTGCCTCTGCAAGAGCTCCTCCTAATAGAAGAATCTGCATAATCCTTCCACCCGCTTCTGGTTGTCTTGCTGTTGCTTCAACCGCTTTGCTTGTCGCAATACCAATACTAAGACCTGCTGCTGCTCCTGTCAGTCCAGCAACTATAGCTGCAGCTATAGATAAAGTATTCATCAAAACCACTCCTTTTTTAATTTTAGTTTTTACACTTCATTATCTTCTATAGCTTCTTCAATATATAGCATTGTCAAAAAGACAAATACAAACATTTGTAAAAGTCCATCAAAAATGTCAAAATACAAACTAAAAAATGCAGGTAAAATTACTGGAACCACATTAGAAATTAGTTCCATTATTACAGTAGCAGCTAAAATATTACCAAAAAGTCGGGCTGCCAGCGACAAAGGCCTTATAAAAAGGTCTAAAATGTTTATAAAAAGGTATATGGGGGAACGGAAAAAATACTTTAATTGCCCTTTGAATCCTCTTACTCTCATTGAGGCAACAATCACTGTAATTATTGACATAATAGCAAGAGCAGAGGTAGCACTAAAGTCTTTTGTTGGAGGTGAAAACCCAAAAATACCTATTGTATTTGCTACAATCAAAAAAGCTGCTACACTACCTAAATAAGGGGCATAATCCTTCCAATGTTCTCCCAATGACCCTTCTACAAAACTATTAAATCCTTCTATTACAATCTCTACAACATTTTGGGCTCCTTCCGGAACCAACTTCCACCCTTTAGTAATAGAAATAGAAACAAAAGCAGATACCGCAATCAATACAGCCATTACAATCCACTCTACTACTACTGTCTCTGTAACAGGGATACCACCAAATAATGGTATGGTAAATACTACAGAAGACCCTATCTCCAATCATTTCACCTCCTTATTTCAACCCCAACATCTTTAATTATATATCTCTGATAAAAAATTTTCAAATTTTATGGTTAATTTTTGCTTATTTTCTCAACTCCTCTTCCAAATTTTTATCTAAAATGAATAAATATACGCATAAAAATCACTTGCCACCGTATTTTTCAAAGATGGTTAGCACCTGAGATACGCCCATTTTTTTTAGAGAAGAAAACACTATTACTTGTTCTTGCGGAATGTTAAAAGTCTTACAAATATTTTCTACTGCTTGGGCAATTTCTGATTTATTTAACTTATCGGCTTTTGTCAATATCACTGTATAAGGCAATTCCTTTTGTTTGAACCAATCTATCATTAAAAAATCATCTTTATCAGGAGTCCTTCGTATATCTATCAAAAATAAACCATAGCGTAAATTTTTAGAGGTATTTAAAAAAGTCTCTATATTGTATGCCCATTGTTTTTTCATTTCTTTAGAAACCTTTGCATATCCATAGCCCGGCAAATCCACTAAATAAAAAGAGTTATTTACAAGATAAAAATTTATACCTCTGGTTTTCCCCGGTTTAGAACTGGTCTTTGCAAGATTTTTTTTATTCAATACAGTGTTTATTAAAGTAGATTTGCCTACGTTTGACCTCCCCACAATTACTATATGAGGAAAATCATCTTTAGGGTACTGTTCTATATTAAAAGCACTTGTTATAAATTCTGCCGTCTTAATTTTCATATATGCCCTCCTCAAATAAGGCATATTTTAAAACTTCATCGATATTTTCAACAAATTTAAACTCTAACTTTTTCTTTACACTCTGAGAAATTTCATCCAAATCTCTTTTATTTTCTAATGGAAGTATAACTTTTCGTATTCCCACTCTATGAGCTGCTAAAACTTTTTCTTTTACCCCTCCTATAGGAAGTACTTTGCCAGTCAAAGTTATTTCACCTGTCATGGCAATATCCTTTTTTACAGGGACCTTTTTAAGAGCAGAAACCATCGCTGTCACCATGGTAACCCCTGCAGAGGGCCCATCTTTTGGAATCGCTCCTTCAGGCACGTGTATATGTATATCGACATTTTTATAAAAATCTTTAGCAATTCCTAATTTTTCAGCATTTGCCCTTATATAACTGAGTCCAGCTTGCGCAGATTCTTTCATGACATCCCCTAATTGCCCCGTGAGATTTAGTTTGCCACTTCCCGGCATAACAGAAGCTTCTATATTTAAAATCTCTCCTCCTACCCTTGTCCAGGCAAGTCCCATGACAGTACCTATTTCATCTCTTTGATTTGCTTTATCAAAGCGGTATATGGGTTTCCCTAAATAAGACTGTAAATTTCTTTTCCCAACCTTTACTACCAGTGCCTTTTCTTCAACTATCTTTTTTATGACCTTTCTCACAATTTGAGACAAATTCTTTTCTAAACCTCTTACTCCAGCTTCCCGTGTGTATTCAGAAATGATCCCTTTGATTGCAGACTCTTGGATTATTATCCTGTTATCTGGCACCCCATGTTCTTTTAAAATTTTGGGTATTAAATAATCTTTTGCAATGTGAAGTTTCTCCTCTTCTGTGTAGCCAGAAACGTATATAACTTCCATTCTATCCAAAAGAGGAGCTGGTATCGTATCTACCGTATTGGCAGTGGTTATGAACAATACCTTTGAAAGGTCAAAGGGTAAATCTAAATAATGGTCCCTAAAAGTGGAATTTTGCTCTGGGTCAAGAACTTCAAGCATTGCAGAAGCAGGATCTCCTCTGAAGTCTGAGCTCATCTTGTCTATTTCGTCCAATAAAAACACTGGATTTTTTGAACCAGCTATTTTTATTGAATTTATTATGCCTCCCGGTATTGCACCAACGTATGTCCGCCTGTGACCTCTTATTTCTGCTTCATCCCTTACTCCTCCAAGAGACAATCTAACAAATTTTCTGTTCATAGCTCGCGCTATAGACCTGCCTAAAGAAGTTTTACCAACCCCTGGTGGTCCTACAAGGCATAAGATTGGGCTCTTCATTTTGCTGTAAAAACTTCTCACAGCCAAAAATTCAATAATTCTCTCCTTTACTTTCTTTAAACCATAATGGTCCTCATCTAATATTTTTTGCGCCCTCTTTAAATCCAATATGTCTTCCGTTTCGTAGTTCCACGGCAAATCTAATATCCAATCTAGATATGTCCTGACAACAGAAGCCTCTGCTGAACCAGGTGCCATCCTAGACAATCGTTTTAATTCGTCGTTAGCTTTTTTTCTGACCTCTTCCGGCAAATTTGCTTCTTCTATTCTCTTTCTATATTCCTCAATTTCTTGGTCAATTTCATCTGTTTCCCCTAATTCAGCTTTTATAGCCTTTAATTGCTCCCTTAAGTAATACTCTTTCTGCAACTTGTCAATTTGATTTTTAACCTTTGCATTTATCTCTTTTTCAATATTTAGTATTTCTAACTCCTTTATTAAAAAACCCAAGAGAGTTTCTAATCTTTTAGTTACATCAAAGCATTCAAGAAGTTCTTGATTTTGACTGGTATTCAAAGAAATATGAGCTGCAATGATATCTGCAAGTCTCCCAGGTTCTTCTATTGTTATAACACTGTATAAGCTGTCTATAGGAAGCCTTGAGGTCATATTCACATACTCTTCAAAAGCAGAAATGACACTTCTCATCAATGCTTCCAGTTCAGGAGTTTTTTCAATTTCCTTTTGTTCCTCTTTTTCTACAACTTCCACCTCAAAAAACTCATCTTCCCTTAAAACCTGCTGAATCTTTCCACGACTTATTCCTTCTACTAAAACTCTTATAAGTTCACCAGGAAGTTTTAGTATCTGTTTGACTTTTGTAATCGTACCAACCTTGTAAACGTCATCAACAGAAGGGTCCTCTATTTCTGGATCTTTTTGTGTGGTAACAAACACCAATTGATTTCGCATAAAAGCTTCTTCTAAAGCTTTAATAGACTTTTCTCTCCCTATATCAAAATGTAGTACCATATAAGGAAAAATTGTGAGTCCCCGTAAAGGAATCATGGGAAGTACATATCTTTTTTCTGCCATATTGTCACCCTCTTTTGCCATATAATCTAACCCCCTTCCCATTCACTATTTTAGTATGTGAAGGAGAAGGGGGATTAATGTAGCAAATTCACATTTTTACGAGACAGATTCCGTCTTTTTTACTTTCCTTTTAGCTTTTTGAGCTTCTGAATAGACTAAAGTTGGAGGAGCTTTCATTAAAACAGTTTCTTCAGTTATAATGCATTTTTCTATGTTGTCATTGGAAGGTATCTCATACATTACATCTAACATTATCTCTTCTAAAATAGCCCTTAAGCCTCTTGCACCAGTTTTTCTCTCTAAGGCTTTATCAGCTATGAGAGTTAAGGCTTTTTTATCAAACTCCAGTTTTACGCCATCTAGCTCAAATAGCTTCTCGTATTGTTTTACTAAAGCATTTTTTGGCTCTGTCAATATCCTTATTAAATCATCTTTAGTCAAAGGATCTAGGGTTACTACTATTGGCACTCTTCCAATAAATTCGGGTATCATACCAAATTTAAGAAGGTCTTCCGGCATTATATGGCTTAAAATTTCTCCTATGTCTTTCTCCTTTCTGCTTTGCACATCAGAACCAAATCCTAAGGTCTTTTTGCCAATTCTGGATTCTATTATTTTTTCTATTCCTTCAAAAGCACCACCACATATAAAGAGTATATTAGTTGTGTCAATCTGTATAAACTCTTGATGAGGGTGCTTTCTCCCACCTTGTGGCGGTACATTTGCAATAGTTCCTTCTAAGATTTTTAGTAAAGCCTGCTGTACTCCTTCTCCGGATACGTCACGGGTAATAGAAGGATTCTCTGACTTTCTCGCTATTTTGTCAATTTCATCAATGTAAATTATGCCTTTTTCAGCTTTTTCTATGTCATAATCTGCCGCTTGTATAAGCTTTAAAAGAATGTTTTCTACATCTTCACCCACATATCCCGCTTCAGTCAAAGAAGTAGCATCAGCTATTGCAAAAGGAACGTTTAAAAGCTTAGCCAAAGTTTGAGCTAATAAAGTTTTCCCCGAACCTGTTGGACCTAAAAGCAAAATGTTGCTCTTTTGAAGCTCAACGTCATCTGGTCTTATCTTACCATTTATTCTTTTGTAGTGATTGTAAACAGCCACCGATAAGGCTTTCTTTGCCTTTTCTTGCCCAATTACGTATTGATCTAAAAATTCTTTTATTTCCTTTGGCTTTGGAAGTTCCCCAATGCCCATATCCATATCTTCTTCAAATTCCTCATTTATTATTTCTTGGCAAAGCTCAATACATTCATCGCAAATGTATACACCAGGCCCTGCCACCAACCTTTTTACTTGATCTTGAGTCTTCCCACAAAAAGAACACTTCAATTGTTTTTGATTATCATACTTAGCCATAATTAATTTCACCTCTTTTGGGACATCACTTTTTCTTCCTGATAAGCACTTCATCGATAATGCCGTAAGCCTTTGCCTCCTCTGCACTCATGAAGAAGTCTCTTTCAGTATCTACTTTTACTTTTTCTATAGGCTGTCCCGTATTTTCTGCTAGAATTCTATCTAATTTATCTCTTAACCTCAAAAGCCTTTCTGCATGAATTTTTATATCTGTAGCCTGGCCTTGCATTCCTCCTAAAGGTTGATGAATCATTATTTCACTGTTAGGAAGTGCAAACCTCTTTCCTTTTGCACCTGCTGCCAGTAAAAATGCAGCCATAGATGCAGCCATTCCAACGCATAACGTTACTACATCCGGTTTTATATATTGCATTGTATCGTAAATCGCAAATCCAGAAGTTATTGAACCCCCTGGACTGTTTATATAAAGCCAAATATCTTTATCAGGATCTTCAGCTTCTAAAAACAAGAGTTGAGCAATGACTAAACTTGCTGTTGTGTCATTTATTTCTTCCCCTAAAAAGACAATCCTATCTTTTAAAAGTCGCGAAAATATGTCGTAAGAACGCTCGCCTCTATTAGTCTGCTCAACGACAATAGGCACTAAACTCATACAAATCACTCCTCTTTACTTACTATTTTACACTGACTAAAAATAAAGTCAATCGTCTTATAATAGGCTACATCCTCTTTAATGCCGTTTATTTGGCTTTCAGTCAAGCTTTTCTTCAATTCTTCTAAATTTATTCTGTAATTCTCTGCCATCTCTTTTAATTTGTTTTCTACTTCCTCTTCCGTAGCTTCTATATTCTCAATCTCCGCTATTTTTTCTATAACAAGTTGAGTTTTTACTCTGTTTAAAGCACCTTCCCACATTTCTTTTCTCAAATCTTCTAATGTTTTACCTGTTATTGATAAATAACTATTTAAATCTAACCCTTGATACCTCAAATTATAGTCTAAATCTCTTAGAGAAATGTCTATCTGTCTTTCCACCATCACATCTGGTATATCCACTTTCGCATTTTCTACAACTTTAATTACAGCTTTTTCTTTCATTTCATTTTCTGCATCTAATTTATTCTTTTCTTCTAACTTTTTTCTTATATCTGCTTTTAACTCATCCAATGTATCAAAGTCACTTGCGTCTTTTGCAAATTCGTCATCCAATTCAGGCAATTCCTTTTTATTTAAAGCCTTAAGAGTGACTTTAAAGAGTGCTGATTTGCCCCTTAATTCTTCTACTCTATAATCTTCAGGGAAAGTGACATTTACCTCAAAAACATCATTTACATTGTGTCCAATTATTTGTTCTTCAAAGCCGGGAATAAAAGTATTATTGCCTAACTCTAATTCATAATTTTCTCCTTTACCACCCTCAAAAGGTTCTCCATCTATAAAACCTTCAAAATCTATTACAGCAATGTATCCTCCCTCTGCTGGCCTTCCTTCAACGGGAATAAGTCTTGCATTTTGCTGTCTTAATTTTTCTAATTCGTACTCCACATCGCCATCGTATACATCATACTCTATTTTTTCAATTTCTATACCTTTGTATTCTCCCAGTTCCACCTCTGGCATGACAGGAACAGTCGCTTCTAAAACTAAGTCTTCACCTTTTCCTATTTGTAAGATATTAATGTCCGGATAATCCAGAGGCTCCAAATTAAATGCCTTAAGGGCTTCTTTATAGGCTTCGTCAAAAACATATTCTATCGCGTCTTCATATAAAACGCCTTCTCCATAATATCTTTCCACAATAGCTCTTGGTGCTTTTCCTCTTCTAAAGCCAGGTATATTAAATTTTGCTGCGTTCTTTTTAAAGGCATAATTTAATCCTTCTTCGAATTTGTTGCTGGGTATTATCAATTCAATAGTCGCAACGCTCTTCTCAACCTTCTTAAGATTAGCACTCATTAAGTAAATCCTCCTATTCCTTTCTTTTGTATATTCTTTTCTAAACTTATAATATTATAACATAAAAAAACGGTGAATCAAACTCAAGTTGTTGTAATTTTATGCAAAAAAAATAATGCCTGTTGCATTATTTCCCCGTCTTTTATAAGGTTTTATGTTTGCAAAATGCTTGCAAACATAATTTTTTATATAGTTATTTGGTGCGGGCAAAGGGACTTGAACCCCCACGGGTAACCCCACCAGATCCTAAGTCTGGCGCGTCTGCCAGTTCCGCCATGCCCGCGCATATTAAAATGGTGCGCCATTAGGGACTCGAACCCCAGGCCCGCTGATTAAGAGTCAGCTGCTCTACCAACTGAGCTAATGGCGCACGTAAAATCCCTACTATTTTTCTTTTCTCATTCACTAAGTCATTATTATTTTCATGTGTACTTTTAATTTTTTCTCCCTTGGTGCGCCCTGTAGGATTTGAACCCACGACCTCCAGGTTCGAAGCCTGTCACTCTATCCCACTGAGCTAAGGGCGCATAAAAAATTTCAATGGAGCGGACAACGAGACTCGAACTCGCGACCCTCACCTTGGCAAGGTGATGCTCTACCAACTGAGCTATGTCCGCATCTTTATGGTGCGGGAGAAGGGACTTGAACCCATATGCCACTTTAGGCACTAGAACCCGACTCCCAGACTACGCTTGCTATTTAATTATAAATATTTTTATCTTTTTTGTCAATACGCTATTTTACTGCATTTTTTAAAATGTTATTTTATACCTATTGTTATTTTTTCATCTTTTTTATAAAAAATTTTTCTCATGTAGTCAAATGTAGTCAAAAATTCACTAAAATTTTTGCCACAAAGCCTTATTTTTTAATAACTTTTTCTTGTTGTCATTTTATTTTGTTTCTTTATAATTAGTCATATATCGCTTCATCTTTCTAATTATATAAACATAAATTTATAATGTCAAGACGTTAGTTAAGTCTGTCCATGTCAAGATTCTGTATGTAAAATTTTTTAACTAAATATTCTAGCTGATTCTCTAAATTAACTCCCCGCTAATTACTATTTCTTCTAGTGTTTATGTTATATATTTTTATTTATGTTAAATTATTTATTTAAAAATTAGAAAAGTCCCCTCTCCTTACCATCTTCGTTCTATAATAAATGTTGGGGTGGATAAAAAACATCCCATAAAAAAATAGCGCACTTATTCTGAATGCCTGCTATAATAGAAAGTGGTTAGAACAATCTAACAAAAGTAGGCATCAGAATAAGGGATTTTACACAAAAATTTGGACTTGGCCTAAAATAGAGTCATATTTCCACAGTTTGTATTATTTATTTCTACACATTTCTTCAAATTCCTTCTTTATAAAAAAACAAAAAATAAAAGCACGCCGCTCTGGTACTAAGAAATCTTTCTTAATGTCTACAAAATAATAAACAAGCAAGTTCTTCTGGCTACTTAAATAATTTTATTTTTCTTTTGCTTCTTCCCTTTCTTGACCTAAATTCGATATTTCCTTCATTAAGCTTTCTTTTGTAAAATTAATTAGCCCATCTTCATCTTTGCCATTATCGGGGTATGTACCTATGCCAAAATGCCACTTACCCGGCAGCTCACTTTTAATTTTCTTTATTACAACCGCTGCACCATCAGCTCCTGTAACAGGAAGAATTAAAGCCAGCGTATTTTTATCAACCTCAAATACTGTATCTATATCGCGAAGTTTGTCCTTTACCTGATCTGCTATTTTTGAAATTTCAACTCTGATTTTTCCTTCCCATTGTGCCAGAACTAAAGAAAGATTTACATTGCTTCTTCGGGCACGGTTTATTTCTTTTTTCAGCAGCTCTTTAAGTTTCGGATAGTGATCTTCCTCTTTAATGTATCCTATTAGTTTTACTACACGTTTTACAAGCTCAGCTGCTTTGAAAGGCTTAATGAGATATTCTGCTGCACCAATTTGTATTGCCTGTGTAATTGAAGGTGCTGTAGCATTTCCACTTAATATCATCACCGGAATGTTTTTGTATTCCGCCTGCGATTTTAGTTTCTGTATAAATTCAAAACCATTCTGATTCGGCAGATTAATGTCTACAATTATTAAATCAAATAATTCTTTCCTATTTCTTACTTTCAATATTGCTTCTTCAACAGTAGCTGCAGTTTCAACGTCATATCCTTCTGCCTCTAATATATTTTTAGCCATAAGCCGTATTAATACAGAATCATCTACTACTAGAATATTCTTTTTATTTTCCCTTTCCTCCATAGTTCTTTTAATGAGGCTTCATTACACCCCCCCTCTTTTTATCCTCCTCTCACTTTATATTTTTTATTTCCATTTTCTATTTGCTCTTTACACAATTTCTTCCTTCACCCTTTGCTTCATAAAGCATGTTGTCTACTCTAATAAGAACCGTATCAGTGGTATCAGTATCCCTATATTCAGTTATTCCAAAGCTTGCCGTTACCCTGTCTATTCCTTTTAGTTCCATTGTACTTATCTGTTTTCTAAGCTCTTCAGCCAATTCAACTGCATTATTCAAGGAAGTTTCAGGCAGGAGGATTATAAATTCTTCTCCTCCCCAGCGCGCAAAATAATCTGTTTTGCGTATCCTTCTTTTTACCGTATCAGCAACACTTTTAAGAACAATATCTCCCGCAGCATGACCAAAACGGTCATTTATGTTTTTGAAGTGATCTAAGTCAAACATAATAAGTGAAAAGGTTTTTTTATTCCTTTTTGTTCGCTCTATTTCCTGCTCCAGCATCTGCATGAAAAAACGCCTGTTATAAATATTCGTAAGTGGATCGGTAATGGATTGACGATAAAGCAATTCCTCCAATCTCTTGCGCTCGCTTATGTCGCGAATAATTCCTATTGCATGCCATGCATCTTTAATTTTTACAGCAGAAAGTGAAAGTTCTACATCAATTTCATGTCCATTTTTGTGTCTTGTTTTTATCTCAACTGTCTTACCTACGACATTCCCTTTTCCGGTTAAACGGAATTTTTTAAATGCTTCTTTATAGACCTCGTATAGTCGTTCATCTTGGATTACAAATGCATGCAAATCTTTACCTATTATTTCTTTTTTTGAATAACCAAGTATGCGTTCTGCTGCAGGATTCCAAAAAGTTACGTTTCCTTTATCGTCAATCATGATAATGGCATCTCCTGCAGACTCCATTATAGTGCTTAAAATCTCATTCCTTTCCTTCAGTTCTTTTTCCATTTTTCTGCGCTCCGTTATATCAATCACAAGTGCTGCATATACTTTTTCTTTCCCAAATTCCGCAAGTTCCAGGTGAACTTCTGCAGGATATAAAGAACCGTCTTTTCTGCGGTGCATTGTGTCAAAGATAAGCTGCTTCTGTTCACCTTTTAAAAGGGGATCAAGAAGTTCTTTAAAGCTTTGCAGGGTAAACTCTGGATTTAAGTCAACAGGAGTCATTTCTTTAAGCTCTTCTTCAGTATATCCCAAGTTTTCCCTTGCTCCACGGTTTACTGCGATGAACTTCAGTGTCTGTGGAT
Organism: Clostridia bacterium; assembly: GCA_012840485.1. GTDB lineage: Bacteria > Bacillota > Thermoanaerobacteria > Thermoanaerobacterales > Thermoanaerobacteraceae > Thermoanaerobacter. The sequence continues at coordinate 56,080 of DULG01000058.1, forward strand.
GGAATATGTAAATTTCATTGAGTGAGTCTTCAAAAAGATTTTTATAAAATTCAAGCTCTCTCTTTGCTTTCCATTGTTCGGTAATGTCAAAGATAATCAGATGCATCAATGTTTTTCCTTGATAATCTACAGGGGATGAATATACTTCTACTAATCTCTCTTCTCCGTTAGCTAACCGCTGGAAGCAAAGATAGGGATTACAGCCCTTCTTTAATGCTTCCGAACACTTTTGACCACCGTCTATGGTAGAAACGCCAACAACAGCTTCTATGTCCATCTGCAGCATAGTTTCTCTGGAATAACCGTAGAAGTGGCAGGCAGCTTTGTTAGCATCAATGATGCGTCCGGCTTGTGGATCAATAAGTATCATTGCTACGTCATGATTTTCAAACATATTGCGGAACAGCTCTTCTCTCTTTTTTAGCTGCATTTTAGCCTCATAGAGCTTAAAAGCCATTTCTATTTGAGATATGAGTACATACTCATCTACACCCTTAAGAACATAC